>NZ_JBLWZP010000002.1:0-612782 GCF_048266365.1 Galbibacter sp.
CAATTTCATAGTACAAAGTTCATAAAAGTTGCTACATGATTACCAGTCAAGAAAAAATAGTTATTAACAAAAAGGGAGTACTGCTTTGTTCCCATCCACTAAAGATCAATGGGTTTCCGCGGTAAGTTTATGAATCTGCTAGAGGAATGTAGTTCGACTTTGCAATGGCCACTTCTAAATTTAATACTTTTGCCGCCATGAGCTATTCACACAATCACTATAAGCTTTTTAAGCCTTACGGCTATATTAGCCAATTGTCAAGTAATGATCCACGGCAATTGCGAAAAAAACGGTTCTTAAATGAATTGTATGATTTTGACCAGGGAATAATGCCTGTGGGGCGCTTGGATGAAAAGTCTGAAGGGCTTTTATTATTGACTACCGATGGAAAGTTAAGTGACCAAATCAATCGAAGCGGAGTTGAAAAACAATACTACGCCTTGCTGGATGGTCAGATTACAGATCAAGCCATTACGGATCTCATCACAGGAGTCCCGATTGGTCTTAAAGGCGAAAAGTATCAAACGCTGCCATGTGACGTCCAAAGGATAGCGATTCCTAATCTACCACAACGAGAAAAGAAAATACGAGATCAGAGGCATGGTTCTACTTCCTGGATTAGTATCACAATTAAGGAAGGTAAATTTCGGCAGGTTCGAAAAATGACTGCTGCCGTTGGATACCCCACATTGCGATTGCTAAGAGTGCGTATCGGTGAGATCCACCTGGACAACATGCAGCCTGGTGAGGTACATGCGCTTACTTCCACTGCATTCGCTGCAATCGAATTGCATTCAAAATAGCTAAAAAGGCCACGCCGACATCCGCAAAAACTGCCTCCCACATCGTAGCTACCCCCCAAGCTCCCATTAGAAGTACAATTAACTTAACTCCAAATGCTAAGGCTATATTTTGCCAAACAATACTTCGAGTTGATTTACCAATCTTTATGGCCGTAGCAATTTTGGAAAGTTGGTCAGTTTGAATTACAATATCCGCAGTTTCAATAGCTACATCACTACCCAAACCTCCCATGGCAATACCAACATCGCTAATGGCTAATACTGGAGCATCATTGATACCGTCTCCTACAAAAGCGACCATATTTTTGGGATCCTCTTTAAGCTTTTCTACTTCTTTAAGCTTGTCCTCGGGGAATAAATCTCCTTTAACATTTGTAATACCTAAGGTCCTACCAATTTCCATGGTGATACTTTGTTTATCCCCGGAGAGAATCATTAGGTTTGAAATTCCTGTTTCCTTGATATTATTAATGGCTTTAATTGCATCATCCTTGAGCTGATCAGCGATTACGATATGGCCGGCATAGATGCCGTTTAAGGCCATGAAAACTACTGTTTCAACAATTCCCTTACTCTTTTCTGGTACGATCACTTGCTGCGCTTGCATAAGCTCTAAATTACCTACTAGAATTTTATGCTTATTTACAACACCACTCAAACCTTGCCCTGGAATTTCTTTTACCCCCGTGGCTTGGTTAGTATATTCGATATTAGGTTTGTAATTCAGTATGGCCTTGGCAATAGGGTGTGAAGATTGGCTCTCTATACTTTTAATATAGCTCAAAAAGCTTGTTTCATCCATGGTTACACAGTCCACAGTTTGAATTTTAAAATTACCTTTAGTCAAGGTTCCTGTTTTATCCATGGCTATAGCATTAACCTTTGTAATGGCGTCTAGGAAAGAAGCTCCTTTAAATAGTAAACCATTTCTAGAAGCTGCGCCTAGCCCACCAAAATAGCCTAGCGGTATAGACACTACCAGTGCACATGGACAAGAAAGCACTAAGAAGATAAGACCTCTATACAGCCAATCTTCAAAGATGTAATCACTTACAAAAAGATATGGTAAAAGCGTAATCGCAAGTGCTGCAAAAAATACTATTGGGGTATAGATTTTCGCAAATTTGCGTATGAATAACTCTGTTTTAGATTTTCTGGCACTGGCTTTTTCAACCATTTCTAATATCCTTGCGATAGAGCTATCCTGATACTTTTTGGTAGATTCCATTTCGATCACTTGATCGGTATTGATATAACCTGCATATACCTTTTCTCCTCTTCTTATGATTTTCGGTACGCTTTCCCCTGTGATGGCAGAAGTATCCATAGTAGCATGTTCAGAGTTAAGAATACCATCTAATGACAGCTTCTCCCCGACTTTGACTTGAATTTTAGATCCAACGGTCACCTCTTCAGGTTTCATGGCAATGAATTTAGAATCTCTATATACCATTGCCATTGATGAACGTTGATCTAAGAGGTCTCTTATATTTCCTTTGGCCTTTCTAACCGCTGCACCTTGAAATAACTCCCCTATGGAATAAAATAACATAACGGCAACACCTTCCGGATACTCTCCTATGGCAAAAGCACCAATGGTAGCCACAGCCATCAGGGTGAATTCTGAAAAGAAGTTTCCTTTTACTAAAAGGAGGTATCCTTGTTTAATAACAGGAAACCCAACAGGAAGGTAGGCTATTACATACCAAAGGATCCGAACCCAGCCTTTGAAAAAATCGATATCAACATAATCCAGTCCTAATCCAATGGCTAGAAGAATAAAACTAAAGATGGCGGGAATGTATATTTTAATGGGACTTGTATAACTAGTGTCACTAATTTGGTGATTTTGCGACGGTGTTGAGGTTTCACAGCAGCTGCAATCAACACTATATTGGGAATGTTTTTCCATGACGTATACCTTTTGAATCTTACTTTATAACAAAAGTATCGATAATAGGAGTGCAATGGAATTGCATAATGATACAGGTGTTTTATGATCGATTAATCTAAGGTTACCGAAACATAAGACTTGAAATTCCATCAAAATCTTATAGAATTAAAAAAAAATGCTACAGAAATTATTGTGAATCTAATTTTGAAATACTAATTGAAAATCAACAAATTAGGTTTGGGAATCATCGATTATCAGTCACTATTTGCTGATAAAAATTACTTTTTTAACACATGAGAAAAATCTATTTAAAGAAAATAAGCGTACGTATAGCAGAAAACTTATAATAGACAATTATGAAAAAAACAGCTTTAACTTTATTAACCGTTGCGTTATTGGCTTCGTGTGTTTCTAAGAAAAAATATGTTGCCCTTGAAAATCAAAACGGAGAACTAAAGAGTCAGCTTCAGAAAACTCAAGTGGTGAATGAGGAGTTGGAAGGTAAATTTGCTGCTATTCAAGAAAGAGTTGATGAATACAATAGTAAAATAAGCAGCCTAACTGACGAGAGTAATAGTAAAATGGTCGCTGTAGGTGATGCTGCTGTTATCTCCGAAGATACGAAAGTAGAGATGAGAAAAACCCTTGAAAAGGTAGACCAATCACTAGTTAGTCAAGCAACCACACTAAAGGACTCGATGAACTTAGCTATAACGTACAACCTTCAAAAATCAATGAGTAACACTGATTTGAACGAGGATGAAGATATTGCAATTGACATTGATGAAACTGTAGTGATGATCTCAATATCTGACAAGATGTTATTCAACACTGCTAGTTATAGAGTTAGTAGCAAAGCAGATGATATCTTACAGAAATTAGCTGATGTGATCAATTCAGAACCAAGCATTGAAGTTATGGTTGAAGGTCACACCGACTCTAGAAGTATTAGCAATGCTAGAGTTCAGGATAACTGGGATCTAAGCGTACTTAGAGCAACTTCAGTAGTTAGAAAACTTCAGAACGATTTCAACGTAGCACCTGAGAAAATGATTGCTTCTGGTCGAGGTGAGTTTCAACCACTAGTTGGGAATGATACAGCAGAGGACAGAAGTAAAAACAGAAGAACAAGAATTGTACTTCTTCCAAACATAAACAAATTCTTTGCTCTAATGGCATCGAATGAGTAGATTTGATTAGCACACACTTTAATAAAAAACGTCTGGTTTAACGATCAGGCGTTTTTTAATTAAACTAACACAGCTTTAACAATTTTAAGCGAGCATAATCCTTATAGAACATTATTTTTGCATTAAAATTGAAAAGATGAATATCAAGAATTTTAGAATAATCAGTATCCTTGAGGGAATTTCGTATCTGCTACTTTTTGGCGTAACGATGCCTTTAAAATATATGGCGGAAATGCCAGAGCCGAATCAAGTAATCGGAATGATACACGGTGTTTTATTTGTTATATATGTACTTATGGCCGTTGTCCTTCAAAGAAAACACGGGTGGTCATATATGACCCTTGGGATTATGTTATTTTGCTCGATACTTCCCTTTGGAACCTTCTGGATGGAAAGAAAGTATTTGCGTTCGGCCTAAGCCAAAATTCTTTTTTAAATATGTGCTAAAATTTAAAGTATAAGATCCACTGTATTTATTTATTGGGTGATGGATCTGTTGCTTATTATACCAAATTTCAAAATTAAAATTCATGCAAAGTAATTTTAAAGATATAATCAAGGTCGATAAACCTGTTCTGATTGATTTTTTTGCTGACTGGTGCGGGCCTTGCCAAACGATGGCTCCTATTTTAAAAGAAGTTAAAGATCAGATGGGAGATCGCATACGCATCATTAAAATCAACGTTGACCAAAACAAAGAACTGGCGGCTCGTTTTCAGATTCGCGGTGTACCTACCTTTATGATTTTTAAAAATGGAGCCCATCTATGGCGCCAATCAGGCTTACTCAGTAAAAAAGATCTTTTAAATCTGTTAAACTCTTATGCCTGATTACGGTATTAAGACATAAATAAGACGAATACAAAAGGCTTTTAAATGTTCTTCAATCCATGGGATCTCTGATTTACATTTAAAAGCCTTTTTATTTTTAGTTATTTGGTCTTCAGGTGAATTAACCAAACAATTTTTATGTATAGTATTACAAGATATAATCCGTGCTTACAAAATTAGAAGCTTTGCTTCCAAGAAGATCATTTAGAATTCTATTATTGTGCTCATTATCTTTTGAAGCAACAAAAGTTCTGATAGAGAATGATCTTAACGCATCGTGAACACTCAGTGTTCCTACTGCTGAATCTTTTCTTCCTGTAAATGGATACATATCTGGACCTCGTTGACAAGAACTGTTGAGATTCACACGGCAAACTAAGTTGACAAGGTTGTCAATAAGCGGCGCAAGGGTGCTGATGTCAGTACCAAACAAACTTACCTGTTGACCATAATTAGAATCTGCCATATCGTTAATAGGCTCATCAATATTATGAAATGGCACCACTGGGATTACCGGACCAAATTGCTCCTCTTGAAAAACGCGCATTTCCTTGGTCACTGGATACAAAACTGCAGGGAATATAAAATTATCAGTAGTTTCTCCACCTTTATCATTTATAATTTTAGCGCCTTTAGCTTTGGCATCATCGATAAGACCTTGAATATATGCAGGTTTATCTGGTTCTGGAAGCGGCGTTAATGTAGCACCTTGTTCCCAAGGGTTACCGAATTTTAATTCATCGACCCTTTTTGAAAAACGCGCATTAAATTCTTCTAAGACATCCTGATGTACATAGAGTACTTTTAAGGCTGTACAACGCTGACCGTTAAATGATAAAGTTCCTGCGATACATTCGTTAATCGCTAGATCCAAATCAGCATCAGGAAGTACAATTCCTGGATTCTTTGCCTCCAGTCCCAATACGAGTCTCAATCTGTTTTTGTGAGGGTGCTGATCTTGAAGGGCAACAGCAGATTTACTATTCCCAATTAAGGCCAATACATCTATTCGACCTGACCTCATAATTGGAGCAGCTACTTCTCTACCTCTTCCAAATACGATATTTACAACTCCTTTAGGGAAACTAGATCTAAAAGCTTCTAATAATGGAGTGAGTAGTAAAACACCGTGTTTAGCTGGTTTAAAGATCACTGTATTTCCCATCATTATTGCGGGAATTAATAAAGCGAAAGTTTCGTTTAGCGGGTAGTTATATGGTCCTAAACATAGGACGATTCCAAGTGGTCCTCTACGAATATGTGCGTAAATGCCATCGCGTTTTTTGAAGTTTGCAGAATCACGGTCTAATTGTTTGTAGTCCTCTATGGTATCATAGATATATTCAACGGTTCTATCAAATTCTTTTTGTGAATCTGCCAAATTTTTACCGATCTCCCACATTAACAATTTTACAACTTCATCGCGTTTTGTAAGCATTTGCTTGGCAAATTTTTCCATGCAAGCGACACGTTGTGATACTTTCATTGTCGGCCATATGCCTTTACCTTTTCCGTACGCATTTCCAGCAGATTCCAGAACCTCTTGGGCTTCTTTCTCTCCCATAAATGGAATACTTCCCAATAGCGTTGGTTGGTATTCTTCAGTGGATGAAATCGTAGAATAAACCGGGGTAGTCTTTCCAGTCCATGGTTTGAGGACTCCGTTGGATAAGTAGGTTCTATGCTCTATGGGTTCTTTGACCAAATATTGGTCCGGGATTTTGTTAAATGTTTTGGTTTTGGTTTCCATAGTTTGTTTTTTGATAATTTTTTCTTTTATGTTAAATGAAACAGACAATTTGACCCTAAAGTTCGTAAATACGACATTAAGATTCAATTATTAATAATAAAAAGCACTTTAAATCACAAATTTGCAATTTATACAAGGTACTGAAACAAATCTGGTTTGTTGTTTAAATATTCGCCAAAAAAGTTCCTGCTTTTCATTCGAGCAATAAGAGGTTCTAAATCCTGTTCCGATTTAAGTTCAATGCCAACCACAGCCGGGGCATTTTCCTTAGCATTCTTTTTGGTGTACTGGAAATGAGCGATATCATCGTTAGGTCCTAAGATCTCTGCAACAAATTCTTTTAGAGCACCAGCTCTTTGTGGGAATCGGATAATGAAGTAATGCTTTAAATTAGCATACAATAATGCACGCTCCTTAATTTCAGCAGTTCGTGTAATATCATTGTTACTGCCACTAATAACACAGACAACATTTTTGCCCTTAATCTCATCCTTAAATTGATCCAGAGCTGAAAGTGTTAATGCCCCGGCTGGTTCAACGACAATGGCGTCCTTGTTGTATAGGTCCAAGATTTCTTGACAAACTCTACCCTCTGCAACGCGTACCATTTGATGTATGTACTGTTGACAGATTGCAAAGGTCATATCTCCTACTCTTTGTACCGCCGCACCATCGACGAATTTGTCAATATTACTTATTTCCGTGTTTTGCTTATTTGCTAATGAAGTAGACATGGATGGCGCTCCATTGGGCTCCACACCAATAATTTTTGTTTGTGGAGAGAGTTGACTGAAAACGCCAATGACACCAGAGGCTAAACCTCCACCGCCTACGGGCACAAAAAGGTAATCAATCGGATCTTTATACTTTTCTAGAATTTCAAGTCCTACAGTTCCTTGTCCTTCAATAACTTTTTGATCATCAAAAGGGTGCACAAAGGTTTTTCCCAACTGTTCGCATTGGGCCATTGCAGCTTTATTAGCATCATCAAAGGTATCACCGTGTAAGACAATTTCAATATAGTCTTCCCCAAACATTGCTACCTGTTCAATCTTCTGTTTAGGCGTTGGAGCAGGCATAAAAATAGTTCCTTTAATCTTGAGTTCTTTACAGCTGTAGGCTACTCCCTGTGAGTGATTCCCGGCTGAGGCACATACAATACCTTTATCTCGTTGCTCTTGAGTTAGAGAATTCATTTTATTATAGGCACCTCTAATCTTATAGGAGCGCACTACCTGTAAATCCTCTCGTTTGAGCATAATGTTCGCCTCATACTGTTTTGAGTAGCGATGGCTTAGATTTAAAGGAGTAACTGCCGCAACTCCTTTAAGAGTTGCAGCAGCTTCTTTTATATGTTCTAATTTAGGTATGTATACCGTTTGTGTTTGCATAAAATCTCTATTTAGCAATTTTTGTTTGCGGATCATCCGCAAACGAAAAGTCAGAACAAATGACTTCTTATACGATTTTTTTCATTGCAGTCATGGAAGAACGTAACCACGCTCCTACTTCTTCTACCGGATGATTTCGTATTTGGTCATTGATCTCGATCAACTCTTTATTGTCAACCCCATTGTTCTGAGAAAAAGGTTTTCCGATAACGTTGGTATCAATTTTCTTCATAAAGTCCTTAAGAAGAGGTTTACATGCGTGATCGAATAAATAACAACCGTATTCTGCAGTATCAGAAATCACTCTATTCATTTCAAAGAGTTTCTTTCTTGCAATGGTATTTGCAATAAGTGGGGTCTCGTGTAATGATTCGTAATATGCAGATTCTTCGATAATACCGGCTTCAACCATAGTTTCAAACGCCAATTCAACACCTGACTTAACAAAAGCAACCATTAACACCGCATTATCAAAATATTCTTGTTCAGAAATGGCATCAGTTCCTGGAGCTGTCTTTTCAAACGCAGTGTTTCCTGTTTCTGCACGCCATGTAAGAAGATTTTTATCATCATTGGCCCAATCTTCCATCATTGTTTTAGAAAAATGACCACTCATAATGTCGTCCATATGTTTTTGGAACAATGGTCTCATGATGCCTTTTAATTCTTCTGAAAGTTTAAAAGCTTCAATCTTAGCAGGATTAGAAAGGCGGTCCATCATGTTGGTGATACCACCGTATTTTAAAGCCTCAGTTATGGTTTCCCAACCGTACTGTATCAATTTAGATGCGTAACCAGGCTCAATACCTTTTTCTACCATTTTATCAAATGAAACAATAGATCCTGTTTGTAACAAACCACAAAGGATGGTTTGTTCTCCCATAAGATCCGATTTCACCTCTGCAACAAATGAAGAGCGCAATACACCTGCACGATGACCTCCTGTAGCCGCTGCGTATGCTTTAGCTTGATCCAATCCTTTTCCTTCAGGATCATTCTCAGGGTGAACAGCAATTAGAGTTGGTACACCAAATCCTCTTTTATATTCTTCACGCACCTCAGAACCAGGACATTTAGGTGCTACCATAATTACAGTGATATCTTTTCTAACTTCCATACCTTCCTCAACGATATTAAAACCGTGAGAATAAGAAAGGGTAGCCCCTTTTTTCATTAGTGGCATGATCGTATTAACAACATCGGTGTGTTGTTTATCCGGAGTTAAGTTGCTCACTAAGTCAGCAGTTGGAATCAACTCTTGGTAGGTACCTACCTTAAAGCCATTCTCGCTTGCATTTATGAAGGATTGACGCTTCTCTTTTATAGCACTTTCTCTAAGGGCATAAGAAATATCAAGACCTGAATCTCTCATATTTAACCCTTGGTTAAGTCCTTGAGCTCCACATCCTACGATAACTACTTTTTTTCCTTTTAGCTTTTCTACACCATCAGCAAATTCCGAGATATCCATAAATTCACAAACCCCCAATTGTTCCAATTGTTGTCTAAGTGATAGTGTATTAAAATAATTTGCCATTTTTTTTGTATTAAATTTTTAGGTTTATTAATTGTATTTAAACTTGAAATTCTTTTAAAATTGATGAAATCTGCATCGTTGTTTTCGATACTGACACACGACCAGAGCGGACAAACTGCATAATTCCATAAGGTTTCAATTCCTCGTACATTGTTTCAATTTCCTCTCTTCTACCCGATTTTGAAATCACGAAGAACTCTGGTGAAACTGTAACAATAACGGAGTGATTGTCCCTTATGATGTTTTGAATCTGACGTTCGTCAAACAAAAGGTTAGATGCGATTTTAAACAAGGCTGTTTCTAAAAAGATCGTTTCTTCATCGGTGTGATAATACGCTTTTATGACCTCGATTTGCTTCTCAATCTGCCCTACAATTTTACGCGCCCAGTCTTCAGTGGTATGGACTACGATTGTGAATTTAGAGACCTCTTCAATCTCTGATTTAGAAACGTTTAAGCTCTCTATGTTGATGTGTCTCTTTAGGAATATTCCTGAGATTCTATTCAACAATCCTATGTTGTTTTCAGAATAAACTGAAATGGTAAAATTCTTTTTTTCTTCCATTTTTAGTGCAATTTATTAGCTTAAACGAATATCTGAAACTGAAGCACCTGAAGGTATCATAGGGAATACATTGTCTTCCTTCTCAACCCTTACTTCTAAGAAGAAAGCCTTCTCCGAGGCTATCATCGCCTGAACTGCATCCTTAAGATCTTCTCGTTTAGTTACCTTTTTAGCTTCAATGTGATACCCTTGAGCTATGGTTACAAAGTCTGGGTTGGTCATTTCCGTGGAAGCGTAACGCTTGTCAAAGAACAACTGTTGCCACTGACGTACCATTCCAAGGAAATCATTGTTTAGAACGACAATTTTAACAGGAACATTAGTTTGGAAGATGGTACCCAATTCTTGGATAGTCATTTGATAACCACCATCTCCAATTACTGCAACAACCTGTCTTTCAGGTGCACCCATTTTCGCACCAATTGCTGCCGGCAATGCAAATCCCATAGTTCCTAAACCGCCTGAGGTAATGTTGCTTTTGGTCGATTCAAACTTTGCATAACGACAGGTAAACATTTGGTGTTGTCCTACGTCAGATACAATCACAGCCTGATGATTGGAAGCGATATTGATTTGTTCAATGACCTCTCCCATGGTTAGACCTGGTTTTTTTGGATGAATGTCATTTTTAATTACCTGCTCAAACTCAATGGTATATTTTTCTTTAAATATATCATGCCAGCTCTGGTGGCTATTTTGGTTGATTTGTGGTAAAATTGCTGCAAGTGATTCTTTAACATCACCCAAAACCGCAACATCCGCATGTACGTTTTTGTTAATTTCTGAAGGGTCTATTTCGAAATGAATAACCTTGGCTTGTTTGGCATAGGTGTTCAAATCTCCCGTAACTCTATCATCAAATCGCATTCCTAGGGCAATTAGCACATCACATTCATTGGTAAGGATGTTAGGTGCATAATTACCGTGCATACCCACCATTCCTACATTAAGAGGATGGCTTGAAGATATTGCTGATGCACCCAATATGGTCCAAGCAGCAGGTATCCCTGATTTCTCAATGAATGCTTTTAATTCTTCTTCTGCCTTTCCAAGGATGATTCCTTGACCCCAAACAATCATTGGTTTCTTAGCACCATTGATCAGCTCAGCTGCTTCACTAATTTTTGCTTTGTCAATTTTTGGATATGGATTGTAACTGCGAATTGCAGTACATTTTTGATAATCAAAATCAAATTCCTCGAATTGCGCATTTTTTGTAATATCGATCAATACTGGTCCTGGTCTTCCAGAACGTGCAATATAAAATGCTTTAGCGATAATTTCAGGAATTTCAGATGCCTGAGTGATTTGGTGGTTCCATTTAGTCACTGGAGTAGAGATCCCTACAATATCTGTTTCTTGAAACGCATCAGACCCCAATAAATGACGTGCAACCTGCCCGGTGATACATACCATAGGTGTAGAATCAATTTGAGCATCTGCGATACCGGTAATTAAATTGGTAGCTCCAGGTCCAGAAGTAGCCATAGCTACACCGACTTTTCCTGAAACCCTGGCATAGCCTTGAGCAGCATGAGTTGCCCCTTGCTCATGTCTGGTTAATACATGATGAAGCTTATTTCTAAACTTGTATAGTTCATCGTAAATGGGCATAATGGCACCACCTGGGTAACCATAAACGGTATCAATGCCTTCAGCCAATAAGCAGTGGATTACTGCTTCAGCACCCGAAATTCTAATTTTCTTTCCGGTTTTGCTATCTTCTTTTTTCAATGTTTTTACTTCCATAAGTAATAAACTTTTAGTTACGGTATCTCCCGCAATTAGCAAATTGATGTTAAGTTAAAATTCATCAGTAACGCATCCTTTGGATGCAGAGGAAACTGACATGGCATATTTGTATAGAGATCCTCTCTTAATTTTTAATTCCGGAGCCTTCCACAAAGCACGCCTTTTTTCCAATTCTTCATCAGAAATTTCAATATCAATAGTATTGTTCACCGCATCGATAGCAATGATGTCTCCATTCTCTACCAGTGCAATATTCCCACCTACTTGTGCCTCAGGAGAAACGTGTCCTACAACAAAACCGTGAGATCCTCCAGAAAAACGACCATCTGTAATAAGGGCGACTTCTTTTCCAAGACCTGCTCCCATTATAGAGGAAGTTGGTTTAAGCATCTCTGGCATTCCAGGTGCTCCTTTAGGGCCCTCGTAACGGATGATGACCACATCACCTTTTTTGACATCTCCATTTTTAATACCTTCATTTACTGCAACCTCACTGTCAAATACATTTGCGGGTCCTTTGAATTCCAATCCTTCTTTCCCCGTTATCTTAGCTACAGCTCCTTCGGTGGCAAGGTTTCCAAATAAGATTCTGATATGTCCAGTTTCTTTGATAGGTTTGTCTAGCGTGTGAACGATATCTTGGTCTTTCAATAAGTTTGGTACATCCTTAAGGTTTTCAGCCAAAGTTTTACCGGTCACAGTTAAACAGTCACCGTGCAGCATATCATTGTCTAGCATATATTTTAAAACACCGGGGATACCTCCAACACCGTGCAAATCTTCCATGGAATATTTACCACTAGGTTTTAAGTCAGCCAATAATGGTGTGTTGTCACTGATGCGTTTAAAGTCTTCTAAAGTAAATTCTACTTGAGCAGCTTTAGCAATGGCCAAGAAGTGAAGTACCGCATTGGTAGATCCTCCTAAAACGGTCACTAACCTAAAGGCATTCTCTAGTGATTTTCTACTGACAATGTCAGATGGTTTAATATCTTTTTCTAGTAATAATCTTAAGGACTCACCTGCTTTTACACATTCCTGCTCTTTTAAATTTCCGCTACTTACTGCTGGAGTTGAAGAGTTAAATGGTAAAGACATTCCGAGTGCTTCAATTGCTGAAGCCATAGTGTTGGCAGTATACATTCCACCGCAAGCACCGGCACCCGGACAAGCCTTGTGAATAACTTCATTAAATTCTCCGTCATCTATAGTTCCTGCGACTTTTTGACCATAGGCCTCAAAGGCAGATATAATATCTAATTTTTTACCATTATGGCATCCTGAGGCGATAGTACCGCCATAGACCAAAATAGAAGGGCGATTAAGCCTTAGCATAGCCATAAGTGCACCAGGCATATTTTTATCACAACCTACGACAGTGATCAGACCATCATACGACATGGCTTCCACTACTGTTTCTACAGAATCCGCAATAATATCCCTCGAAGGAAGAGAATATCGCATTCCAGGTGTTCCATTAGAAATACCATCGCTGACTCCAATAGTGTTGAAGACCAAACCGACCATGTCTGCATTTGACGTTCCCTTTTTTATATGGATTGCCAAATCATTTAAGTGCATATTACATGGATTCCCTTCGTAACCGGTACTAGCAATACCAATAAAGGGTTTTTGTAAATCCTCATCTGTTAGACCCAAGGCGTGTAGCATTGCTTGTGCAGCTGGTAGGGTTGGATCCTGTGTTACCTGTTGACTAAACTTTTTTAAATTCACTTTAATTGTTAAATTTTCGAGTATTATTTAATTATATTCAAAATTATAGCATTGTATTTATAATAAATACCATGTTCTTAGTCAGACTTTAAATCCAATTGCATTATAAAATAGCTAAATGACTATTTTACAGCGTTTTAAATAGATTAAATTAGGACACTCAAGCCTTATTAATTCTTGAATAATTTTTAAAACATCCTTCTTTTGGCGTATTATCGCCCAGATGCCGTTAAAAAAAAAGGTCTGTACCAAAATTGATACAGACCCTATATTTTCGAGCACTCGAAACTGTATCAACTCAATTGGAGTTCATAATTCGAATGACTATTATGTTACTATTGTTCACCATATGAAATAAAAAAACCTTCCATGTTTTGGAAGGCTACAATAATTAAGTTTTATTAATACCCCTCCCCGCTCAATGAATAATCACCAAGTTATGAATTGGACGTATGAGAATTATTTGTTTTTTCATAAGAACAATATTAGATATATTTTCTAAATTGAAAAAACTTTTTGTCGAATTTAACAATGGAAACAGATTTATTAGAATTGATCAAAGGTCAGGATGCGTATTTTAAAAGTGGGCAAAGTCTACCTATTTCTACGAGAAAGCAATTGTTAAAAGCGCTCAGGGATACGATAATTAACCGAGAGGAAGTTATCCTCAAAGCAATTTATGAGGATTTAAATAAACCGGTCTTTGAGGCCTTGGCAACCGAGCTTAATATGGTGATAAGTGAGATTAATTATACCCTGAAACATATTGATAAATGGGTCCGTGCAAGAAGGGTTAGTTCAAATCTGTTAAACTTTCCATCAACGGCTGAAATCCACTCGGAACCCTACGGACGCGTGTTGATCATCTCCCCATGGAATTATCCTTTTGCTTTGGCATTGATGCCATTAATTGGCGCCTTAGCTGCTGGGAACACTATAGTGCTCAAACCTTCTGAATTAAGTTCAAATACCACAAGTTTAATAGCGGAGATTCTTCAGGATATTTTTCCAAAAGAACATATAGCAGTGGTTGTAGGTGACCAACAAATCGCTCAACAGCTTTTAGAATTTCGTTGGGATTACATCTTTTTTACCGGGAGTACTCGTGTTGGAAAATATGTATACCAAAAAGCAGCAGAACATTTAACACCCGTTACGCTAGAACTCGGGGGTAAGAGTCCTTGTATAGTCGATTCGAGCGCCTCGGTTAAGCACCTGGCAAAACGAATTATATGGGGTAAATTTTTAAATGCCGGACAAAGTTGTATTGCCCCGGACTATCTTTTAGTGAGTTATCAGGTGAAAGATCAATTAATTGCAGCACTTAAGGAGGCTATAACTAAGGCGTATTCAGAGCGTATTGAAAGCAGTACCGACTACACCCAGATCATAAACGCCGCACATAGGGATAGGCTTCTGAGGATTCTCGAGGGTCAAGATATTCTATATGGAGGTACGGCTGAGGGTAATTTTTTCGCCCCCACTTTAGTTGATGAACCTAATATCGACAGTCCACTGATGCAACAGGAGATTTTTGGACCTATTCTACCAATCATTGGATTTCAATCTTTCGAACAGGTGAAGCAAATTATTGATCGGTATGAGAAACCCCTTGCTCTTTATGTGTTTAGCAATGAAAAATCCTTTGTTAAAAAAGTACTGGAAAACTTCTCTTTCGGCGGTGGAGTCGTCAACGATACTATGGTGCATTACGCTGAAAGAAATCTACCCTTTGGAGGTGTGGGGCATAGCGGTATGGGGGCTTACCACGGGGCTAGTAGCTTTAAAACATTTTCCCATCAAAAATCCATTGTAAAAAGGAGCCGTTGGCTGGACATTCCCTTGCGCTACCCTCCTTATAAAGATAAGGCGAAATGGCTTAAATTTATCCAAAGATACCTGTAAAGCCCGCAATTTAACCAACTTAAGGGCAAGTGGTTGAAGTAAAGATTATAGCGTTAATTCCATTTGAATATCTGCCCTTTTATAAGGACTGGGACGTCCGGAGATGTCTGCAAATCCTAGTTTATGGTAAAGATTTACAGCCGGTTTCAAAACACGGTTACTTTCAAGGTATAGTTTCGAGGCACCTAATTCCTTGGCAACCCTTATCGCTTCAAGGCCTAGTAGATAACCTATGTTTTTGCCTTGAGCTTTTGGAGAAACTGCCATTTTGATCATTTCATAATCGTATTGTGAATCATCCATCTTCGCTAAAGCACAGACACCCAGAGGCTCATCCTTATATAGAGCTACTAATATTTTCCCTCCTTTATCAATAATATTTTCTTTAGGATAATCCAGTAACTTGTAATCTGTAGCTTCCATCTCAAAATACGTGGAAACCCATTCTTCGTTTAGACTTTTAAAGATGGATTTATGGTTCTCTTGATATTCAACAATGCGAACATGCTTGCTTTCTCTTAGCTTTTTTTGTTCCTGTATCCTTTTGAGTAAGGATTTTTGCTCGATCAAATATTCCCATTCAGCAATGGCTTCCCAAAGGTTGTTACCGGCTTCAGCGATTATACCGTCAACAGCGGTGTTGGCATCTGATGAGAGATCGTTTAAAATCTGATCTGAGATGTCCATGCCCTTTTCTGTAAGTCCGGCAACATTTTTTCGTTTATCCTTTGATCTAAGGTTGTCTTTCACAAGGCCGGCCTTGGCCATCTCCTTTATGATTTTAGTAACCGATGGCTGTGAATGGCCTATGTTTTCGGCAATTTGCGTGATGGTCATTTCTCCATCCTCAAAGAGCATAAAAAACACCGGAAACCACTTGGGTGAAAACCCTTCTATGCCGTATAACTCATAAAGTCTACTTGCATCATCTGTTAGTTGTTGACTCAATAAACGCAATCTGCTGCCTATAGCCATCTTACCTGCTCGTTCAAAAAATTCTGCCATTACTAAATGAATTGTTAATTGTATAACTGGTTATGCAAATGTATTTCATAGATCCTTATTTTCAAATAAAATCAACTCAATTTTTGTTTAGGTTATGTTAAAGTTTTTAATAGGTCACCTTGTGTTATACCCTATCTGCTAGAGAAATCCCAAGGCTTTGGTAATTTAGTAACGATCAAGACCATTGCTACTTCTTATTTACAGTTGAATATTGTAATTTTGCTGTTTTGCGTATCATATGACAAACCATGAGAATAATATTGAGGTAAAGGGCGCTAGAGTTCATAACCTTAAAAATATAGATGTTAGCATACCCCGAGAAAAATTAGTCGTGATTACGGGACTTTCAGGAAGTGGTAAATCATCACTTGCATTTGACACCATTTATGCGGAAGGCCAACGAAGATATATTGAAACTTTTTCAGCCTATGCACGACAGTTTTTAGGTGGCCTTGAAAGACCTGATGTAGATAAGATCGATGGTTTGTCCCCGGTGATTGCCATCGAACAAAAGACAACTTCAAAATCTCCGCGCTCTACCGTTGGAACCATCACAGAAATTTATGATTTTCTAAGGCTGCTTTATGCAAGAGCTGCCGATGCGTATAGTTATAATACCGGAGAAAAAATGGTGAGTTACAGTGATGAACAAATTCAAGAGTTGATTCTCACGGATTTTGAAGCTCGCCGAATTAATATACTCTCACCGGTAATTCGAAGTAGAAAAGGCCACTACCGAGAGCTCTTCGAGCATATTTCAAAACAGGGTTTCGCTAAAGTTAGAGTTGATGGGGAACTCTTTGATTTAGAGAAAGGAATGAAGGTCGATCGTTATAAGACCCACGATATAGAAATTGTCATCGACCGTCTAGTTGTAGAACGTACTGAGCAGACTACAAAACGTTTAACTGAGTCTATTCAAACGGCAATGTATCATGGAGATGACGTGCTGATAGTTTTAGACCAAGACAGTGGAGAATTGCGTTTTTTTAGTCGTAACCTTATGTGTCCTACCACTGGAATTTCGTATCCCAATCCTGAACCCAACACCTTCTCTTTTAACTCGCCTAAGGGCATGTGTCCTCACTGTTCTGGTTTAGGGAGCCTGTATGAAGTGAATTTAAAGAAGGTGATTGCAGATGATGCCAAAAGTATTAAGTCTGGTGGAATCTTACCCATTGGGCCTTATAAGAGCACCTGGATTTTTAAACAACTTGAAACCATTGCTCAGCGCT
Organism: Galbibacter sp.; assembly: GCF_048266365.1. Lineage (NCBI taxonomy): Bacteria > Pseudomonadati > Bacteroidota > Flavobacteriia > Flavobacteriales > Flavobacteriaceae > Galbibacter > Galbibacter sp. Next base: position 17,592 of record NZ_JBLWZP010000002.1, read on the forward strand.
TCGATTTTAAACTGACAGACCCTATTAAGGACATCCCTGCCCAAGCAATGGATATCATCCTAAATGGGGGAAATGAGAAATTCCAAGTTACCTCCAAAACCCTTGGTATTACGCGGGATTACAAGATCGAATTTGAGGGTATTGTTCATTTTATCACCAATCAATACAATCAGAGTAATTCAACCAGTATTAAAAGGTGGGCAAAAGAATTCATGGATAAGGTATCCTGCCAAGAGTGTGGTGGAAGCCGATTAAAAGAGTCATCGCTTCATTTTAAAATCGATCAAAAGAACATTGCAGAACTTGCTGCGATGGATTTAATTGATCTGGCTCATTTTTTCGATCATCTTAAAGATTCCCTTACCGAAAAACAATTCAAAATTGCCCAGGAAATTTTAAAGGAAATTAGCACGAGAATACAATTTTTACTAGATGTCGGCTTGACCTATCTAGCGCTAAACCGTAGCTCAAAAACCTTATCTGGTGGTGAAGCACAACGCATACGCCTGGCAACTCAAATCGGCTCGCAGCTCGTAGGCGTACTATATATCCTTGATGAGCCAAGTATTGGATTACATCAACGGGACAATAACCGTTTGATAAAATCATTAGAATCCTTAAGGGATATCGGGAATTCGGTGATTGTCGTAGAACATGATAAGGACATGATCCTAAGAGCAGATCACGTGATTGATATTGGGCCAAAAGCTGGAAGGCACGGTGGCGAGATCATTTCTCAAGGACCTCCGGAAGGTCTTAAAAACTTCAATACACTTACTGCGGATTATATCTCAGGGGTAAAAGAAATAGAAGTTCCTAAGGTGCGACGTCAAGGCAATGGAAAATCCATTACCCTATCGGGCTGCACGGGAAACAATCTTAAGAATATTACCGTGAAATTTCCACTAGGGAAAATGATTGGTGTCACCGGTGTTTCCGGAAGCGGTAAATCAACCCTTATCAATGAGACCCTATACCCTATTTTAAACGCATATTTCTTTAACGCAGTTAAGGTACCGATGCCTTATAAGCAAATAAAAGGCTTAAAGAATGTGGATAAGGTTATAGACATTAATCAATCTCCAATCGGTCGGACTCCTCGATCCAATCCAGCAACTTACACTGGAGTATTTAGTGAGATTCGAAGCCTTTTTACACAAACTCCTGAGGCGATGATTCGAGGGTATAAACCAGGAAGGTTTAGCTTTAATGTCAAGGGCGGTCGCTGCGAAACCTGTCAAGGTGCCGGTATGAGGGTTATAGAGATGAATTTTTTACCCGATGTCACCGTGGCTTGTGAAACTTGTCAAGGAAAACGATTTAATCGAGAAACGCTGGAAATCAGATACAAAGGAAAATCTATATCCGATGTTTTGGAAATGACCATTAATGAATCAGTAGATTTTTTTGAAAACATTCCTAAAATTCACCGAAAACTTGCTACCTTACAGGATGTAGGTCTCGGATACATTACCCTTGGACAACAGTCCACTACCCTCTCGGGTGGTGAAGCACAACGTGTAAAACTAGCCACGGAATTATCCAAAAGAGATACCGGAAATACGTTTTATATTTTAGATGAGCCAACTACTGGTCTACACTTTGAAGACATACGCGTACTTATGGGAGTTTTGAATAAACTTACCGACAAGGGCAATACGGTGTTGATTATTGAACACAATTTAGATGTCATAAAAATTGTGGATCATATTATTGATATTGGACCTGAAGGGGGTAAATCAGGTGGGGAACTTATGGTAAGTGGAACACCTGAAGAAATCATCAAAAATAAAGAGAGTTATACAGCTAAATACCTCAAAGCAGAGCTTGAAGTAATGATTTAAACAAACAACTCAAGTAATTGTAACTAAGTAAAATATACAACTAAAGATTATAGAATGAGAGAGGAACAACACACCAAAGGCTGGAATGAAATAAAAACAAATGATTCCTGGGCTATCTTTAAAATAATGAGTGAATTTGTTAGTGGTTACGAACGTCTTAGTCGCATCGGACCATGTGTTTCTGTATTCGGATCCGCGAGGACTAAACCTAATACCAAATATTATGAACTCACTGAACGTATTTCCCGTAAGATTGTTGAATCCGGATATGGTATTATTACTGGAGGTGGTCCGGGTATAATGGAAGCTGGAAATAAGGGCGCTCACTTAGGCGGGGGTACCTCAGTTGGCCTCAATATAGATCTTCCCTTCGAACAACACGATAATCCCTATATTGATAGTGATAAAAACCTTGACTTTGATTACTTCTTCGTAAGAAAGGTAATGTTTGTAAAGTACTCACAAGGGTTTGTAGTTATGCCAGGTGGGTTTGGTACTCTTGATGAGCTTTTTGAAGCTGTAACACTAATCCAAACCAAAAAAATAGCAAAATTCCCAATAATTTTAGTTGGAAGTGAATTCTGGGGAGGCTTAATCGACTGGATTAGAGCTACCCTACTCGAGGCCAACCATAATATTGGACCAAACGATCTTGATTTGTTACAAGTTGTAGATCACGAGGAGGAGGTTGTAGAAATCCTTGACTCTTTCTACAAAAAGTACAATCTAAGTCCCAATTTTTAATTAGAATGCTATTCAAAGTTGATATACTTCATACCATTAATTGGCATCGGGTTATACCAAAGCTGGTGTCAATTAATTTCTAACGCAGTTAAAGCTTATAGTTTTTGACCTCCAATACCAGATTGGTGCTTTAGAGTGTATTGGTGGATGTCAGCTGTTACGCTAACGATTGATCCAACAAAATCATTATAGTCTCCCTGACAAACGATTCCTACAATGGCACAATCAAAGGTATTTTCTGTAGAAAAACTCACATAATATCCAAACTCATCAGAATATTTCATTTCTCCCTGCTGATTCTTGATGTGTAAAAGAAAAGTACCGTTACAAATTTCAGAGGTTGCACCGGAAGAGGTATATCCGTACAATTCATCAAAAGATATTAACTCACGCTCTTGGTCATCGTCAGTACAACTTACAAGTATTAAAACCAATAGATATAGGTAGTATTTCATGGTTTGGTGTTTTATTGGTTGCTTGGATTTCACTAGTAGAATATACCTCAATTTTAATTGATCTAGGGTTGATTAAAAATCATTTAACTCACCTGGAGGTAATCATATTTAGCGACACCTCATTTTGAAGCTGATCAATAAATTAAAGACGATTAAACTATAAAGCCGTTAAACCATCGGTTAGGATAGTATTAACGGCTTTAATAATTTATATGTTCCAGACTAAGTTAAGGCTCTAGTCTCTGTAATTATGCCGAGTTTCGACTCGCGTTGATATTACCGAATAAGGAACGTGTCACCATGCGTTCAAAAATTTCTAATCGCTTGGCATCAACTTCCTTGCCTTCTTTTTTCAATAATTGAATTTCTTTAAGAGCATATTGTTGAATGGTCAATAAAGGAAGAACAATGTTTTCCCGTACTTCAATAGAAGCTTTCATAGAACGAGTGTCTTCCATAAGTTCGCTATAACCTGTAACTTTAAGGATCATGGCTTTACTGCGTTCGTATTCATTATGGATAATTTTCCAGAACTCGCCGTATTCTTGGTCATTTTGCATATAAGCTGTGAGCTTAAAATAAGACTTAGAAAGACTCATCATACTGTTCTCTAACAAAGTTCTAAAGAAGGTAGAGTTTTTATACAAAGAAACAACCTTTTCGAACTCATTGTTTTTTACAAATTCTTCAATGGCTATACCGACACCGTAAAATCCAGGAACGTTCTGTTTTAACTGACTCCAGCTTCCAACAAACGGAATCGCTCTTAGTGCTGAAAATTCTAATTTATCAGAACCTCCTCTTTTGGAAGGACGGCTACCAATATTTGTTTTAGCATAGTATTTCAAAGTACTCATGTTTTCCAAATACGGTAAGAATTTAGGATGATTTTTAAAATCAATATAGGATTGATAGCTAATGGCCGCCAAACGATTCATTGTATCGCGATCTTCATCATTTAAACGATCGTGCTCATCGTTAAACACATTGTTTACCACACCGGAACTAATGAGTTGTTCCATATTGTACTGACATGAATCCAGCGTACCAAAATTAGAACTAATAGTTTGTCCTTGAATTGTTAGTTGAACTTCTTCATTTTCAATTGTCGGTCCTAGTGAGGCGTAGAACTGGTGTGTTTTCCCTCCTCCTCGAGCTGGTGGTCCTCCACGTCCATCGAAGAATATCACTTTGATACCGAATTGTCTTGAAATAGCAGTAAGAGTTTCTTTAGCTTTGTAAATACTCCAGTTAGCCATAAGATATCCACCATCCTTGGTTCCATCAGAGAAGCCTAGCATTATGGTCTGTTTATTTCCTCTTCGCTTAAGGTGTTCCTTATAGGCCTTATTGCTGTATAATGTTTCCATTACTTTGTGTGCAATCTCTAAATCATCCACTGTTTCAAAAAGCGGAATAACATCAACAGTTGGCGCTTCCCAATCACACATTCTGATCATCGCAAAGGCTTGCATTACATTAAGAACACTTCCATTATTACTGATGATATAACGGTTACAGCCAAGCTCACCATTGTGTTGTTGAATGGTTTTCATGGCATAGATGGACTCTAATGTGATTCGGCTCATCTCATCTTTAATAAGACTTGGATTCACCTTCCCTACTACTCTACTGAGTGCTTCTATTTGTTGTGCATCGGATAATTTCAAATAATCCTTAGGGAAAATATCCAATCCCATAGCTAAAGATTCTTCAACGATATTGGATAGGACATTGTGATGCACTCTGGAATCTTGTCTGATATCCAGGGTAGCAAAATGGAAGCCAAATAATTTTACCTTATTGATCAAACTGTTGACTTCTTCTACGAAAAGTGATTGGTGTTTCTCGATTAAGATTTCTCGGATCTTAAGCAATGTGTCCATGGTATAATCCACGGAGGCTGTAGATTGAGAACTTTCTAAGAAGATATTTTCATAAAGATTATTCTCCAAATCAAGGATGAGCTTATCTACGTATTTGAAACTAATACGACGGCGAAGCCTTCTTACGTCTCTGTAGTAATTTCTAAGAACGGTAGTTCTCAATCGATCCGCAACCTTTAAAGTGATATCTGTGGTAACAAATGGATTTCCATCCCGGTCACCTCCAGGCCAAAACCCTAGGTTTATAACTTGGTTGTCCAAGTCTGAATCGATGTATATGTTGTCTTGTATGTAATTGTAAATCTGACTCGCAGAATGATAAAACACATGCTCTAGATACCAAATCAAACTCATAGCCTCATCAAATGGCGACGGTTTTTCCTTTTTAAAGAAAGGAGTTTTACCCAATTGTGCCAATAATTTTTTGATCAGGTTTAAATCGTTTTTACGAATGGCATCTGCCAGATCCGTAATAATTACCAGAACTGAGCCTGGGTAGAATTGAGTCGGATGGGCAGTGAGCACCGGGCGGATATTAAATTGCTCTAAACAGGTTTTGAGTTCAGCCACTTTATTCTTAGCCTCGGCTTCCTCTCTCATATTGCGAAGCGTCCCGATACCATCCATATTATGAACTACAGGGAAGGTAGCATCTTCGATAGCATCAAACAATACGACCTGTCTTTCTATATATTGAATGAATCTGAAAAGGAGATCTATTCTTTCCGTCTCAGATGGTTTATCATAATATTTTTTAAAAAAACGCTCTACAATCTCACTTGGATTCCGATTCTGGTCATATCCTTTTTCACATAGTTCTGAAAATAAAGGAAGTAGCACCCCAGTATTACTGATTTCGTCAAATGGTAGTGTGATAAATATGCTGTTGTATATTTGATATCGCGACAGCACATTTTCATTAAAGCGGTCAATTTTTGGTTTTCTTAGCATAAATTTATTTCTGTTTTAGGTAAAAATACAAAAAACCCTCTCAATAGAAAGGATTGAGAGGGTTTTAAGACGATTTAAACATAAATCTTACAAATCGTTAAATATAGTATGCATTAATCTGCGTTTGTCATTGATACTCTCCTCCAATGATATCATAGTTTCTGTACGAGAGACCCCGTCGATATCATCTATCTTAAAGATAATATCTTTTGCATGTTTTGTGTCTTTAGCTCGTATTTTACAGAAAATATTGAACTTTCCTGTAGTAATATGAGCTACAGTGATATATGGAATTTGGTTTAAGCGCTCAAGAACAAATTTAGTTTGATGAGTCTTTTCTAAAAATATCCCTACGTAAGCAATAAAGGAATACCCTAATTTCACATAGTCTAGCGTTAATGAAGAACCTTTGATAATACCCGCGTCTTCCATCTTTTTCACTCTAACATGTACGGTACCAGCAGAAATTAATAATTTTTTCGCGATATCCGTAAAAGGAGTTCGGGTATTTTCAATCAACATATCCAGAATCTGGTGATCAACTTCGTCTAATTTAAATTTTGCCATAGTTTTTTTTAATTATCTTTAAAGGATATGCAAAAAAAATAAAAAAAACTGAATTTATCACCATCTAAGAGTAATAAATTAGCGAATCAAATAAATTTATTATTAAATTTTTCTTAATAATTTAGTTAAAAAGGATTCATTAATTTCATGTTTCTCAACAGCTGGGGTACCTAGTTGATTCATATCGAATTCCTTATGTCCATAAAATTTTAAATCCTTCTCAATCCGCTCTACATTTGGGATAAACTCAAGTTTACCATTTCTTAATGATTCCTTGAAAAGTACAGCGATGTCTACGTGCTGAACTGTAGAGTCTTCCACTACAGGAAAGTTCCTCAGCAGCACATCATAAAACAATTTATCATTCTCAGGGATTTCAAAATAAGCCTTGTATTGCGTACCATCAATATTGTGTTCTCCTATATAGTTAATGGCACAAACAATGGAACTTGCTATATACATTCGCGTTTGTTCGCGTTGATAGTCGTTCTGAAAATGGCCGGATTCAAATAATATGGTTGGAATTTGTGCAGATTGAAATGTATCACCCACACAGTTTATATTATAGCCATCGTCATAACGTCCTACTTGCCCAGGAATATGTTTCTGAAGAAACTGATTCATTACACTGATAATTTCCATGCTGCGCTTGCGTTGTTGTGTGATTGAACGTTCTTTATCTTCTGCTGGAGTTAAAAAGGATACCGTCGCAGGTAAAGCCGCTATACCGGCACTGAAAATGGTCCGCTGATCATGGAGATTAAAGCAATATTCTGGTTTAAAAGAATCAAAGGCTTCTTTTAGCACCACACTTTCTGGCTGTGAACGGTCTTGAGCATCGCGATTCAGATCCACCATCTTACTATTAGCTCTGGTATATGCAAGAGCACCATCTGGATTTACCATAGGTAAAATGCAAATCGTAAAATTTTCCAATATATAATCCCTAAAACTCCTATTGTTCTTAATATATTTCAAGACATCAAAAACAGCCTTTGTAGTGGTGGATTCATTTCCATGCATCTGTGACCACATTAAAATCCGCTTAGATCCGCTTCCTAAACTTATACTATATATAGGTCTTTTTTCAACAGATTCTCCAAGTATCTTGATTTGGAAGAGATTTTTATATGTAACCAATAAGGGTTCGATTTGTTCTAAATGGATATATCGACCACTAAGAGAAGCGTCTTTATAATCCAAATAAGCGTTGTAAAAAGTGTTTAGGTAATTCATATGCAATTTTGAATTCACAAATGTAAAAGGAATTTAATTTACAAGTGTAAACCCGAAATTATAACATTTGTAAATAGGTGAAACTTGATAGATGTGTCAATTGTAAACAGTATGTTTTACAAAAGTAAGTACACTATAGCATAAATCTATAATTTACACATATAATGCACGTTATTAGTGTTTTATAGAGTACAAATAAAGCTTTACTTTATACAAAATAAGCCTTAAATTATTAATTTTGATTTGTCGGTATTACTATTTACATTTGTAACTTAATACTATTTTTAATTATAGTTTACAATGGTAAACAAAGATGAATTTATTAAACGACTCGAGAAAGTATTAGAATATTACGGCCTTTCTGCCTCTGCTTTTGCAGATTCTATTGGTGTGCAACGCTCTTCTATTTCACACTTATTGTCTGGACGAAACAATCCTAGTTTGGATTTTGTTTTAAAAATACTTCATGAATATCCTGATGTTGAATTGTACTGGCTATTAAATGGCAAGGGAAATTTTCCTACTTCAGCTAAATCGGATACCCCCTCACAGGTCGTTATGGATCTTGGAGAGCAAAATCAGCCTGAGACTGGTCAGTATTCGACTTCAGCTGATTATAGCACTGGGATACCTACTCAAAAAAAGCCCATTTCCCGTATTGTAATCTTTTATAAAGATGGTACCTTTGAGGAATATAAAAATGAAAGGGAATGATACATCTAAAAAAATTATTACTGCTTTTTTTATTTAGTTTAATCTTGGCATCCTGCTACAATGTTCAGCGCAATTGTACGGATTTCAAAACTGGGACTTTTGAATACACTTACACCATTGATGGCGTAGAACAAACTAGCACTTTTTTTAGAAATGACACCCTGGAAGTGGACTACTATGAAAATGTACCCGATTCTAGTAGTATACGCTGGATTAATGATTGCGAGTTTATAGTCGAGAAAATCAATCCTACTTCACTAAATGAATCCAAGGCTGTCCATATGAAGATTTTAACCACAAAAGACAATTCTTATACCTATGAATATTCCCTTGTTGGTGACGCTTCCAACAAGCAAAAAGGGACCGTAACTAAGATAAAGTAACCGGTCTGCTATCCGTCGCTGTTTTCGTGTGCTTTATTGACGCTCACATTTTAGGAAATTGTATTGGGACTTGGTAATGGCAATGGAGCAACGAATTATATTGCTATTTTTAATCTCATTTTTAGTGGGATTATCAAAAGCTTTATTTGAAATTAATTCCTCCTGGTTTTCTGCTCAGCTCAGTTGGCAAAGTATTATTCTACTTGTCGGTGGATTGGTTGTACTTTTATAAAAGTACAATGGAGATCCATTAAAAATTAGAATTACCGAATCATAATGCTAATGAATTAAAGGGTAAAAGTATTAAAACGCTTTCTAGTGCACTAGTGCAGATCCTATTAATTGATTTTATTTTTTCTATTGATTCAATATTAACAGCCATTGGGATGACAAATGGTATCAGTGATAATCCAAATGATGCGCTAATACTTATGATCATTGCAGTAGTAGTTTCAATTGTTGTCATGATGGTCTTCGCCAATGCCATTCGAGATTTTATAAACAAACATCCATCAATACGATTATTAGCTTTATCCTTTTTAATTCTGATTGGATTTATGCTTGTGACCGAGGCTTTACATTTATCAAATGCTTCCTTTTTCGGACAATCCATTGGAGCCATTGCTAAAGGCTATTTGTATTTTGCCATAGCATTTTCACTGTTACTAGAGTTTTTAAATATGCGATTATGGAAAAAACAGCCAAAAAAGGATTAATTTAGAGCATGCATAATGAGTTTGTTTTCTTTTTTGGTATAACAAGATTTTCTAACTTTAGAGTATGATTGCATTAAATTCATTATTTGAACTGCAAATTCCGGGTTTTATTTATAAAATATTGGCTGCCTGTCTCGCGGGGTTACTCATTGGATTAGAACGTGAGTATAAAGGTAAAAGCGCCGGACTTAAAACCAACACTATTGTAGCTATGGGAGCCTCTATTTTTGTTATGATCTCTTTACATTTTGAAAATCAGTTCGGTGTCGATATCACACGGGTTTTAGGTCAGGTTGTGGTGGGTGTCGGCTTTTTAGGTGCGGGAGTTATTGTTCAACGAGAGAATAAAATTCAAGGACTGACTACGGCAGCGACAATATGGTGTAGCGCCGCAGCCGGTTGTTTAGCAGCTAATGCTTTTTATGTAGAGCTTACTTTAGCTACCTTCCTTATCGTGGCTGTAAATCTTATATTTGGCTGGATAGAAACTAGCGGGATAAAAAACTAGCCTGCATAATATGCACCTCCTTTTTAGGATGTTCTTCTCCAAACAGACTGACAAACAAATAGCTTTCAGCCATTCATATCACTCAATACACCATTGTTGGTTCTAAAATGAAAGTCGATGTATCAGATTGGTATTTAATCAAATAGGGTTGGATCTGTATTAGCATTTTCCGACCCGCTATTCAATTCTTCCTCTTCATTCACTTCGATATCCTCAGGTTCTACTTCTTCCGGTTCTTCGTAAGGAAATGGTTCTAGGAGGTTAACCTGTTTCACTTTTTCCTTAGTAAGCTGATTCCCTAACGCATTGATTCCTTTGATAGCAATAAATTCTCCTAATGCCAGCTCTTGGTTCGCTTTGCGATCCTTTCCTCTTTCCTTTGTAAATTCTATTTCGATTTTTGGCAGCCAATGCGTGGTTACCAATTCGAGAGTAGAATCTACATGATCAGAAATAAACGACTCTTCTTTATCTACCTGTTCAATCAAAAAACGTTTGACGTAATACAACTCCTTCTCACCATTGTAATAAATGGCAGAGATTGGCTTTTTAGGATTCCACTTTTCAAGAACAATCATATTGTCTTCAAAATGGGTTGTCAGTTCTGGAGTTATGGTTTTGACAATACCGTCTTGAGTGATTACAAGAAGCTTATCTTCTCCTTTAAAGGCACCTAATAGGGTTCCTCTTTCATCCACGTTTAATCTGCGAACTGTTTCGTCAAACCAGATCTTACGTGGTTTAAGCGTTGAAACTCCTTTTTCTTTGAGTTCAATTCTTTTAACAGCATACTTGGATACAATATTACCTTTTGAATTCCTACCTTTAATCAGTATGTCAGCGAAATCTATATCCCATTTGAGTTTTTTAACGCTTCCCACCTGTCTTAAGAACACCGTTACGATTTCAGCCTCTCCATTTGGATTTGCTGAAAAATAATGAACCACGGAGCCTGTCTTTCCATTGGTAAGATCATACTCTTTATCTCGGGTAACACTTGAAACATAGAACCGTTTGATATAAGTTGAACCTCCGGTACCGTCTTTGTATATCAAGTTGTAAATGGTTCGTTTGTCTTTCTTTTTAAATACAGCAACGTGGATTATGTCTTTACCAATAAAGGTTTTGGTGTCTACCTTAGTCACCATCATCTTGCCCGCAGCGGTAAATACTATAATATCATCGATATCACTACAATCACAAACATAGCTATCTTTCTTAAGTGAGGTACCAATAAAACCTTCCTTACGGTTGACGTATAATTTGGTATTCCTAATAACAACCTTCGAGGCTTCGATGTCGTCAAAGATTCTTATTTCGGTTTTTCGCTCTCTACCTTCACCATACTTTTTCTTCAGATTGTTGAAATAGTTAATGGCGTAATCAATTAGGTGTTCAAGGTGGTGTTTTACCTGCGCGATTTCACCTTCTAGAGCTTCAATTTTTTCCTGAGCCTTATCGATGTCAAATTTAGAAATTCTCTTAATCCTAATTTCAGTAAGACGGCTAATGTCATCAACGGTTATGGCTCTCTTTAAATGTTTTACATGTGGTTGTAAACCTTGGTCAATGGCGTTAATAACACCCTCCCAAGTTTCTTCTTCCTCTATATCGCGATAGATTCTATTTTCAATAAAGATACGCTCCAAGGATGCGAAATGCCATTGTTCTTCCAGCTCATTGAGTTGGATTTCTAATTCCTGTTTTAACAGCTCTACGGTATTATCTGTGGAGCGTCTAAGCATTTCACTTACGCCTATAAATAGAGGCTTATTATCCTCTATTATACACGCTAGTGGTGAAATAGAAGACTCGCATGCCGTAAAGGCATACAGGGCATCTATGGTTTTATCGGGAGATAATCCTGGAGGCAAATGCACTAAGATCTCTACATTTGCTGCAGTGTTGTCCTCAATCTTTTTGACCTTAATTTTCCCTTTTTCATTGGCCTTTAGGATGGAGTCAATTAAACTTGAGGTGTTTGTTCCAAAAGGAATTTCATTGATTACTAAGGTGTTCTTATCATATTGTGCAATTTTAGCACGAACACGTATTTTGCCACCTCGTATACCATCATTATAGTTGCTTACATCCATGATTCCAGCGGTTGGGAAATCTGGATAAATAGTAAAACCTTTGCCTTTTAGGTGTTTAATAGAGGCATCTATGAGTTCTATGAAATTATGAGGTAATATTTTTGTAGAGAGTCCTACGGCAATTCCTTCCGCTCCCTGTGTTAATAATAATGGAAATTTAACGGGTAAGTTGATGGGTTCTTTTTTTCTCCCATCGTAGCTAAGTTGCCATTCCGTAATTTTTGGACTAAAAACAACATCTAAGGCAAATTTCGATAAACGTGCCTCAATATATCGAGATGCTGCCGCACTATCGCCGGTTAAGATATTTCCCCAGTTTCCTTGAGTGTCGATTAATAAATCTTTTTGACCAATTTGTACCATGGCATCTCCAATACTAGCATCTCCGTGAGGGTGGTACTGCATCGTGTGTCCAACGATGTTTGCTACTTTGTTATAACGCCCGTCATCGAGCTCCTTTAAGGAGTGCATAATCCGACGTTGTACCGGTTTAAAACCATCTTCAATAGCAGGTACTGCTCTTTCTAAAATCACATAAGAAGCATAATCCAAAAACCAATCTTTATACATGCCTCCGACCCTAGTAATGGTGTCTTGTTGGCTGTTATCTTCTGGATTTAAATCTGTAATTTCTTCCATAAATGGCAATGTCAGGTTAACAAATTAATATAAAAAATACAATATGATTCAACTACAAAATAGGTGTAGAAAAGCAAAAGTTAATCAATTGAATTAAAATTGCATTTCTTCTACAACATCAAGTTCTACTCTAAGGTTGTTTATGATGAACTTTTGACGATCAGGAGTGTTTTTTCCCATATAAAACTCTAGCAGACTTTCAATGGAAATTGCCTTATCCAGCATCACTGGCTCCAATCGGATATCCTCCCCAATAAAATTGGCAAATTCATCAGGAGAAATCTCACCTAATCCTTTGAATCGTGTGATTTCAGGTTTACCACTTAATTTCTGTATAGCCTCTCTTCTCTCCTCCTCACTGTAGCAATAAAAGGTCTGTTTTTTGTTTCGAACTCTAAACAGCGGTGTTTGCAAAATATACAGGTGACCTTCCTTAATGAGCTCAGGGAAGAATTGAAGAAAAAACGTAATGAGTAATAAGCGAATATGCATACCATCCACATCGGCATCCGTAGCGATTACGATATTGTTATAGCGTAAATCACCGAGGGATTCCTCTATATTGAGAGCAGACTGTAATAAATTGAATTCTTCATTTTCATACACAATTTTCTTCGACATTCCGTAAGAGTTCAGTGGCTTACCTCTTAAACTAAACACGGCCTGGGTATTTACATCCCTTGATTTTGTTATTGATCCTGATGCAGAATCTCCCTCGGTTATAAATAACGTACTCTCTAGCCTTCTATCATTTTTCATATCGCCTAGATGTACTCGACAATCACGAAGTTTTTTATTGTGAAGACTAGCCTTTTTAGCTCTTTCTTTAGCGAGCTTACGTATTCCTGAAAGCTCCTTTCGCTCCCGTTCTGCTTGAAGAATTTTACGCTGCATGAGTTCGGCAACTTCAGGATTCTTGTGCAAGAAGTTATCCAGTTGTGTACCTAAGAAATCATTGATATAGGTCCTTACTGTCGGTAATCTTCCTCCCATATCTGTGGAACCCAGCTTTGTTTTAGTCTGGCTCTCAAAGACTGGTTCCATAACTTTTATTGAAATAGCGCCAATAATTGATTTTCTAACATCGGAAGCTTCAAAGTTTTTTCCATAAAAGTCTCTAACAGTCTTTACAATAGCTTCTCTAAAGGCAGCCAAGTGCGTACCGCCCTGGGTCGTATTCTGTCCATTCACAAAGGAATGGTATTCTTCACTATACTGTGTTTTACTATGTGTAATTGCAACTTCAATATCCTCGCCCTTGAGATGGATTATCGGATAAAGCATATCCTCTTTATTGGTAGTATCCTCCAATAAATCCTTCAACCCATTTTCTGAATAAAATTTCTCACCATTAAAAATAATGGTAAGGCCTGGATTGAGATACACATAATTGCGTATCATTTTTTCAATATACTCGTTACGGAATTTGAAATTCTTAAAGATGACTTCATCTGGTATAAAGGTTACCTTGGTACCTCTTCTCCTACTATTCTGCTCTAATTGTTCTTCGTTGACAAGATTACCTTGTTCAAACTCTGCAGATTTTGATTGATTATCTCGATTGGACTCGACTTTAAAAAATGACGACAATGCATTGACTGCCTTTGTACCCACTCCATTTAGTCCGACAGACTTCTTAAAAGCTCGGGTGTCATACTTACCTCCGGTGTTCATTTTGGAAACCACGTCCACAACTTTTCCCAATGGGATTCCACGACCGTAATCCCTTACGATCACTTTGTTTCCTTGTACCGAAACTTCGATGGTTTTTCCAGCGCCCATGACAAACTCATCAATACAGTTGTCGAGCACCTCTTTTATCAATATATAAATACCATCATCGGCAGAGGATCCATCACCTAATTTCCCAATATACATTCCGGGGCGCATACGGATGTGCTCCTTCCAATCTAAGGACCTAATATTGTCTTCTGTATACTTAGTAGTTTCTGACATATCTATTTAGAGATGGGATTTGATGCTAATATAAGGCTTCAACAGTTAAAATGAAACCCCTTTAAACTAAAGTAATTAACATACTAAAAATTAAAATTGTTAAGAACCTGATATTTTGTAGATTAATCTTTATAACCCATTAAAATTTTGAAATTTCAGTGATAGCATCCCTATGACTGAAATTCAAAAAATGGCATCCTAAAATATACTTAAGACACCATTGAATAACAAATTATTTTATTTGATCTTTTGATTATACATTAAACCTAAAATGCATAATGTCACCATCTTTAACAATGTATTCTTTACCTTCTACTTTCATTTTTCCAGCTTCCTTTACCTTGGCTTCACTACCGTAGTTTACAAAGTCTTCATAAGCAATTACTTCGGCGCGAATAAAGCCTTTCTCAAAATCAGAGTGAATTACACCTGCTGCTTGGGGAGCCGTGTTTCCGACTTCAATGGTCCATGCTCTAACCTCCTTAACACCTGCGGTAAAATAGGTTTGAAGGTTGAGTAGTTTATAAGCAGCTCGAATTAAGATAGATGCTCCTGGTTCTTTAAGACCAATATCTTCTAAGAACAACTGTCGTTCTTCATAGTCCTCCAATTCTGCGATATCTGCCTCAGTCCCTACTGCAAGTACAATAACTTCTGCATTTTCATCCTTGGTAAGTTCAATCACTTTATCCACATAAGCATTTCCAGTCATAGCAGACCCTTCATCTACGTTACATACGTATAGAATAGGTTTGGCAGTCAACAATTGAAAGCTTTGCATGAATTCCGCTTCATCTTCATCCACTTCTACAGCTCTAGCAGAAATCCCGCTCTCTAAGGCCGTCTTAAAGCGATTTAATAAGGCTTGTTCCTTTTGAGCATCCTTATCGCCTGTTTTGGCAGCGCGATTGACCTTTTCTAAACGTTTATCTACCGTATCAAGATCTTTTAACTGTAATTCAATATCAATGGTTTCTTTATCCCTAATAGGATCTACACTACCATCCACATGAACGATATTGTCATTATTAAAACATCTCAGAACATGGATTATAGCATTACACTCTCTGATATTACCTAAGAATTGATTTCCAAGACCTTCACCTTTACTTGCCCCCTTAACCAATCCGGCAATATCAACGATTTCAACTGTCGCTGGTAATACGCGTTCCGGCACAACAAGTGATTCTAATTTTTCTAAACGCTCATCTGGAACATTAACCACTCCTAGGTTAGGCTCAATGGTACAAAATGGAAAATTGGCGCTCTGTGCTTTAGCATTCGACAAACAATTGAACAATGTTGACTTTCCAACATTTGGTAATCCTACAATTCCTGCTTTCATTCGATACTGATTGTTTTTTTCGAGTGCAAATATAATCAAATCATTCAATGGTATCACATATAGACATAGGGATTTAAAGCTATATGCCTTAATAGCTTTAACAGTACGTTAGTATAAATTATGAGACCATTAACATCAAAGTTTAATTTATTTTCGTAAATATAGTAGATAACCAAAAATGGAAATGTATATGAAAAAATTAGTTTTATCATCCGTATTGGTTTTGAGTATGACCTTTGGGTTTGCTCAAAATAAAGATGTTTTGGAAGAAACAGTCACAAAAACGAAAACTGTCGTTGACAATCAAGGTGCTGAGAAAGTCAGTAAAAGTATGGTTGTACGGCAAGAGCAGGCTGTGGAGCTAAGCCAAGAAGATCAAAATAAAATTAATCAATCAAGAGTTGATTCTTCAATGAAAGTTACCACACATCAAATTGTTGTTGAAGGAGACAGTAAAGTAATGCTTGATAAGAAAGCGACCTTTATATGTAATGGTTCTGAATGTGATTTCACCCCACAAGATGATGGTTTTACAATCGCTTCTTTGGATGATGCCGAACTAAATGCAACAACATATGTTTCTTCCAATAAGAATTTTATTGTAGAAACTGAAAAGGGTAACGGTGTTGGCTATTTTGACAAAGACGGAAATTTCGTTTTAGAGTATTATGACAAAAGCACTAATGAGTTAATCAAAAGAATATATACCTCTAAAACAAAGTAAAACTCGCAAAATAGATATAGTTTAATTGATAAAAGGGAAGCGTTTGCTTCCCTTTTATTATATGACACTATGATTTAATTTTAGATTTAATCTGGGTGCATGAAGCGTTGTTTGGCCAACAATTCTTCTTCTGTTTCTACATTATCTTCATCGGGGACACAACAATCCACTGGACATACTGCTGCACATTGAGGTTCCTCATGGAAGCCCATACACTCAGTACATTTATCGGTAACAATGAAGTAATATTCATCACTAACCGGTTCCATAGTCTCGTCGGCTCCAACTTGTTTTCCATTAGGCAAAACTACATCTCCTGTAAGTGAAGTGCCATCACTATAACGCCAGTCATCGGCGCCTTCGTAAATTGCATTATTTGGGCATTCTGGTTCACAGGCCCCGCAATTTATACACTCATCTGTAATGATAATAGCCATGTTTTTCTTTTTCTAGAATTAATATTTTTATGCAAAAATACACATACTTGGCTCAAATATTAAGGCGAACCACAGAAAACTTTCGGCTCAACAACAAAATTATATTGAATATAAATATGCAATCAGTAGCTTATGCGTAAATTTGCAAGTCAAAAATAAAGACAAACTATATCTTAAACAAATATAATGGGTGAGATTCATGATAGAATATCTGCTTTTGTTAAACTCGGCAACTTATTTAGACAAATAGGACAAAAGGACACTCCAATTAAAGAGAGCGACCAAGAATATATCGATGTCTTAACCCAGAAGCTCAATTTGGCAGAGCAACATAATGCTTGGTTTACCAAGGAAAATCTCAAATTTGCCTTATCCAATTGGGCAGATGCACTAACCCTTCCAAATATTGAGAAATGGCTATCCAATTACCAATTTGAGGAAAGAGAACCTAAAACTGTCGCCGTTATTATGGCGGGCAATATACCCTTAGTAGGATTCCATGACTTTTTATGCGTTTTAATTAGTGGCCATCGGATTGTCGTAAAACAATCCTCTAATGACATGCATCTACTCCCCTTTATTGCAACATATCTCGAAGCGGTTCAACCCTGGTTTAAAGGAAAGATATCGTTTTATAAAGATAAACTTCCAGAGTATGATGCGGTGATCGCTACTGGAAGTTCCAATACAGCTCGTTATTTTGAATATTATTTTTCAAGCAAGCCTAACATCATTCGGAAAAATAGAAATTCTATTGCCATTTTAACTGGCGAAGAAACCCCAGAGCAACTTTATGCTTTAGGAAAAGATATCTTTACTTATTATGGATTAGGCTGTAGAAGTGTTTCGAAATTATTTGTACCACAAGATTATAATTTTGAAGCATTTTTTAAGGCGATTTATCCGTATCATGATATTATCAATCAAAATAAATATGCCAACAATTACGACTACAATAAGGCCGTTTATTTGATGAGCCTGTACGATATGTTGGACAACGGGTTTTTAATGCTAAAAGAAGATGATGAATACGGTTCACCAATAGCAACATTGTTCTACGAGCATTATTTGGATGAAGACTCATTAAAGCAAAAATTGATTTCAGATCGAGAGCAATTGCAATGTGTAGTTTCAAATGGATGGACAACTGATGAAATTCCGTTTGGAAAAACGCAAAAACCTGAACTTTGGGATTATGCTGATCACGTTGATACTTTAAAATTTTTATTGGAATTATAGGTCGAATTGGCATTTGTTCAAAAGAAATTGTCACATTATAACAACTCCTTAATATCTGTTAGCATTCTAACAAAATTATTATGGTTTTGATAACAGTTTTTAAGTGATAAATTAGCAACTTTGTACCCATAAAAATCACAACTAACTATTTTTATGAAAAAGCATAATTTTAGCGCAGGACCATGCATTCTGCCTCAAGACGTATTTCAAAAAGCTTCTGAGGCCATTTTAAACTTTAACAATTCAGACCTTTCACTAATAGAGATTTCCCACCGCAGTAAAGATTTTATTGCAGTTATGGAACAAGCCCAACAATTGGCTTTGGAGCTCTTAGGACTTGAAGGAAAAGGATATAAAATTTTGTTTCTCCAAGGTGGAGCAAGTATGCAGTTTATCAATGTTCCATTTAACTTAATGAATACCAAAGCGGGATATTTAAATACTGGAACTTGGGCTTCTAAGGCCATGAAAGAAGCTAAAATTTTAGGTGAAGTGGTAGAGTTAGCCTCTTCCAAAGATGCGAATTTCAATTACATCCCTAAAGGTTATGATGTTCCGACAGATTTGGATTACATCCATTTTACAACAAATAATACAATTTTCGGAACTCAGATAAAAGATTTTCCGGAGGTAAATTGTCCGGTAGTTTGTGATATGAGTTCTGATATATTTTCACGTCAAATGGATTTTTCAAAATTTGATATCATATATGCAGGTGCTCAAAAGAACATGGGACCCGCTGGTGCCACTCTAGTAGCAGTTAAGGAGTCTGTTTTAGGAAAAGTTGACCGCGTGATTCCTTCAATGTTGGATTATCGCGTTCATGCTGAAAAAGAAAGCATGTTCAATACGCCTCCAGTATTTGCAGTTTATACCTCTATGTTAACCCTTGATTGGCTTAAAAATCTAGGAGGTATTGCTGGGATCGAAAAGAAAAATGAGGCTAAAGCAGAATTGCTTTACAACGAGATTGACAGAAACCCACTCTTTAAAGGTTTTGCTGCTAAGGAAGATAGATCTAATATGAACGCTACCTTCAACCTCGTTGATGAGTCGTATAAAGATACTTTCGATGCTCTTGCTAAAGAAGCAGGTTTGAATGGTATCAATGGACACCGAAGTGTTGGTGGGTACCGAGCTTCTATGTATAATGCACTTCCAATTGAAAGCGTACAAGCTTTGGTAGATGTTATGCAAGAATTGGAAAGAAAAGCCTAATGGTTTATTAAAACACTGGAATACAAATCAAAATAAAGTTAGAAATGAAAATATTAGCAAATGACGGTATATCTCAAAGCGGAGTAGATGCACTGGAAAGTAAGGGATTTGAAGTCATTACCACTAAAGTTGCTCAGGAACAATTAGAAAACTACATCAATGAAAACCAAGTCGTCGGACTACTAGTTAGAAGTGCAACGCAAGTCCGTAAAGATCTTATTGATGCCTGTCCTTCACTTAAACTTATCGGACGTGGTGGTGTTGGAATGGACAATATTGATGTTGCCTATGCAAAAGAAAAAGGTTTACATGTAATCAATACTCCCGCTTCTTCATCTGCATCAGTTGCTGAATTGGTTTTCGCTCACCTTTATGGTGGTGTTCGTTATCTATATGATGCCAACAGAAACATGCCTTTAGAAGGTGAAACTAATTTTGCCAAACTTAAGAAGGCTTATGCCGGAGGAATTGAGTTAAGAGGAAAAACATTAGGTGTCATCGGAATAGGTAGAATCGGTCAGGAAACTGCAAAGCTTGGACTTGCAGTTGGAATGAAGGTTGTTGCTTACGATCCGTTTATAGAGAATGTAGCACTTCAACTTTCTTTCTTTGACGGTCAAACTGTAGATTTCAACATTGAGACTATTTCTAAAGAAGAGGTGCTTAAACAAGCTGACTTTATTACACTTCACGTTCCAGCTCAAAAAGATTATGTTTTGGGCAAAAAGGAATTTGAACTTATGAAAACCGGAGTTGGTGTTGTCAACGCAGCTCGTGGTGGTGTTATTGATGAAGTAGCTTTGGTAGACGCTCTTGATAGCGGAAAAGTTGCTTTTGCAGGTATTGATGTATTTGAAAACGAACCTACTCCAGCGGTTAAAGTCTTAATGCACTCTAAGGTTTCACTTACTCCTCACATTGGAGCAGCAACCGGAGAGGCACAAGATCGAATCGGAGTTGAATTGGCTGATCAAATTGAAGCTTTATTAAAGTAATATAAAAAATTCACTTTTTTTAAAGTCCTTCCTAACCGAGGGACTTTTTTTGTACCTTGTAAGAAGTAATTTTAATTAATCAAGAAAATCATGTCAGGATTAGCATCATTATTGAGTAGTGACTTAGGCCGTCAAATTGTCGGAGGTATAAGTAATCAAACAGGAACATCAGAAAGTAACACAGCCAATGTCTTAGGAATGGCTCTACCACTATTAGCAGGTGCAATGAAAAAAAACGTCGCAACTCCACAAGGAGCACAAGGCCTTCTTGGAGCTATTAATAGTAAACACAATGGAAGTATATTAGACAATCTCGGAGGTTTTTTTGGAGGTGGTGTAGATCAAAGTGCTATAAATGATGGCGCTGGTATACTAGGTCATCTTTTGGGTGGAAAACAAAGTACAGTTGAAAATGCACTTAGTAGTAAATCTGGGGTGGATGCAGGTACTGTCAGTCAAATTTTAAAAATTGCAGCTCCGCTTATATTAGGATATTTAGGAAAGGAAACAAAACAGAACAACATTAGTGATCAAGGCGGACTCAATAGCTTACTTGGCAGCATGTTAGGAGGTCAACCACAGGAGAATCAAAGTTTAATTACGTCTTTAATTGATTCTGATGGCGATGGAAGCGTATTAGACGATGTTGCAGACATGGTTCTAGGATCGAATAAGAAAAAAGGAGGACTTGGAGGACTCCTTGGTGGCTTATTTAAATAAGCTACCCTTTAAAAATATTATGTTTTAGCAAAAAGTTGGGTTATTATAATCCAACTTTTTGTAATTTAAGGGATAACATTCTTAATACTTAGTAGCTAAAATCAAAAACGATGCGGTATTTTATAGGAATATGGATCCTTTTACTTTTCGGTTGGGCCTGCTCTACTCCTATGAGTACCATCCAAGAAAATTCTGATTTTACAACAGAAGAACTGCATATTTCAACTGCAGAAGAAACTGCTTTTTCCGGCCAAAATGCCAAAGGTGATACTGTGAGTATAACAGATGAAAAAACAGCGTACGAAATCATAATCATTGATCCTGGGTATTACAGCTGGCTACACAGCATAGCTATGCCGGAGGGTTACTACAGTCAAGAGCATATGGAGGCTCGAAATCGAATTTATGTCATGAATTGGAATCAACGGGTGCAAAATCCACTACGTTATGATCCCAACCTTTATGAAATGCAAATCAACTACAATTCCAATATCGATTACGGTTACCAAGTAAATTACAAGCTTTATAACTACTTTTTATATTTCCAACGGAAGTACCGACAACGATTAGGCCCTTACTTGCCTAGGATTCGGTGACTCTCTACTCCTTAGATCATAATAATAAGCCGGCTTTCTGGTGACTTTGTTAAGAAATGCATTCGAAATTAAAAAATTAACCTAATCTTTTGAAATCTTGAATGCGATATACTTAAAAAATAATATCTTGTGCCTTTAAATTAAAACAAACGAATTGAATTTATTAAAATGAGAACTTTAACCACATCCCTACTTTTAGTATTCGCATTTTCAGTGTCTACAACATTTGCTCAAAGCAAAAAGGAGTTAAAAGAGCAGGTCAGTGCTTTGAATAATAAACTAAAGGTATTAGAGCAGACGCAGGCAGATCTAGGTCAGGCACAAAGAAAAGTGACTAGCCTTGAGACTCAACTTGAACAACTTCAAACGACAAATGATGGTTTAATGGCTAATATGAATAAATTCTTAGAAGCCTCGAACCAACAATCAAGTACCATAGGTAAAACCTTGGAAGCTTTGCAACAACGTGAAGCGCAAATCAAAGGAATTCGAGATGTGTTCAGTGCACAGGATTCTATTGCAATCCTTGTCATCACTGACCTTAAACGTACCTTAGGAGAAAGCGCACAAATTGGAGTTGACAAAGGAGCGATTACCATTCAATTGGAACAAAGCTTTTTGTACGGTGACAAAGACAAAAACACCAAGTTATTAGATCCTTCTAAAGACTTTTTGAGCAAGATTGCTGTTATCGCTAATAAATACAACAACTTGGCGGTCTCTGTTGTCGGCGATGCAGGACTTGAGCCAGAAGTTAATGGACCAAGAATATCTGGTGTTACTGCTGCTCTTGAAAATGATTTCAAGGTAGCACCTAACCGTCTAAGATCTATTTTAAATACAGGGTTTAGCAGCGTTGTAAGGGTTCAATTACACCCAGATTTTAACGCTTTTTACCTCGATATGAAAGACGACTTAAAGAGTGGAAACTAAAAGTAATTGATAGTTTGACACCATTACTTGCCTAACGGCTTTGAAATAGTAGTCCCGATGTTTTTCAACTTTGTAAGCATCGGGATTTTTTTATTTCATGCTGTTCCCTGTGAAAATGACATGCTATTTAGAAATTAAGCCTACAAATAGATCACTGGAGGAGCAGACTTTCTAATTTTTTAATTCAGAAAGATTGATACTCGTTTTTTAATTTTATAACTTCGTAAGAACTAAACAATTTACCTATTAACCCCTGAATCCAATTTTTATTCATTGTAATGATAGAATCTATTTTACCCTCAAATCAAAATGATCTCCTATTATTGATCTTTGTACTTACTGTGTTGGGCTTTATCCTAGGCATTACCTTAGGACGTAGCATGAAAAATAACAAATACAAAGCCGATCTCGATCGCTGCCAACTCGAAAAGCTTCGATTATCTAGTCATCTAAACAACAGCCCGATTTCATTTAAGGAAGACAATACCATTAAAGCGATTCAAACCCGTGGCAGAAGTGGTATTTCCTTGGGTGAGAGTACAAATGAAGCGGCTGAAAAAATAGAAGAAGTCTCTGCTTCCACCCTAGTTGATTTTAAGCATTTGGGACTTGGAGATCAACAATCAAAAGATGATTTAAAACGTATTGAAGGGATAGGCCCTTTTATTGAGAAGAAGTTGAACAGTATTGGGATATATTCCTATGAACAACTAAGTAAGCTCCGTGATAGCGATATTATCACCATCACGGAGTTAATTGAGTTTTTTCCTGGAAGGATTAAACGTGATCAATGGAAACAAAAGGCTGAAAAGCTGCTTTCCCAAAACACTAAACCCAAAAAGGATTAGACAAATAGTTCGAATTATTGGTTACCTAAAATCACAGGCAATCCTCCGTCACCACTTCCAATGACGATTACTTTGGAGTTCGGAGATTCGGATAATTTTAAAGTGGCCTCAATACCTTTGTCTTGTAATATTTTGTCCGTGAGTGAAGCACTTAGAATCTGGTTAGCATCAGCCTTACCTTTGGCCTCAATTCTTTGACGCTCGGCTTCTTTTTCAGCTTTCTCAATTCTAAACTTGTATTCCAAGGATTCTTGTTCTTGTCTCAATTTTCGCTCTATGGCATCCTTAATAGTCGGAGGTAAAGTGATGTCTCTGACAAGAACTTCATTGAGTTGGACAAATTGGTTAGCCAAAATTTCTTTGGTCTCATCAAAGATCTCTTCTTGAATTACATCTCTTTTAGAGGAATACAACTGTTCAGGAGTGTATCTGCCAACAACACTTCTGGTTGCAGATCGTACTGCAGGCTGCAATACTCTACTGATATAATTCGTCCCCTTTTCCTGGTGTAAAAAACCGAGATTTTCACGCTCTGGCTGGAACCAGATTGAAGCGTCCAAGCGTATTTCCAATCCATTGGAAGATAAGACTTGCATTTTTTCAGACATCTCTTGTTGACGCACCTCATAGATGAATATTTTATTCCATGGTGCAACCAAGTGAAATCCTTCTGATAAAGGTGGTTCGTCAGTCACTACTCCCCCGCTTAAGGTTTTGAATAAGACTCCAGCTTCTCCAGAGGCAATGGTTACTGTAGATTTTGCTATAAAAATGATAACAGCAATCCCTATGACTACGATAGGTATTCCGAATTTAGGTAATTTTTCCATAAAAATGTACTTGATATTTATTAGATAAGCCCGTTATATTTACGAAGAAACCATTCCCCAGTTAAAAAGAAAATAGCTAAGGCTAACAGCCATTTCCAATGGATCAAAGGTACAATATTTTGTGTGATTTTTTGTACGGGTAAATAGGATTTGGAGGAAGATAAGTCGGTTTTTAATTTCTGGATCTGATCAGAAAAATAAAGGCTGCCATGGTTCTTTTGCGCTAATTGCCTAAGCTTTTTGATATTTGGATTGATGAACTGTTTTTCAACTTCAAATGGAAGTATTTGAACCCTTCCAGTCTCGCTCAACCCTTGATCCGCAACGCTGACTGTATACTCGTAGATCGATGGTGCCAAACCACCTAAATCGGTTTCATGGGATCCTCCTTTGTTGATCAGAGGCAACTCTATACTCTGATGTGAATTTATATCCTTTAATACAATACTTAATTTGCTATTTGGCTGTAGACGATAATTTTTATCATAATAGTCTGCTCTAAGAATACTCTTGACGTTTTCATAATAGAAAGGCTCATGATAGACTTCTAGTCGTTTTCTTGCCTTGGTATTGGATAGGTATTGAACTAAAGCCCCGATATAACTATCAAACTGCGCATAACTATCTGTGTCTATATAGATTGAGGCACGCCAACGCCAGATGCCCTCTGCCCCTAAAACGGCTCTTTTGTGATTATGCGCTTCAAAAACCATGAGTAAGGGTTCTGTTGTTGTTACTCCAACTACCTTTTGATACAATAATACCTCTGGGCTTACTAGAAAATCCAATGCTCCTATTTGTTGTATAAGTGGAGGCATCGTATCAAAACTCAATTCCCCTACGCCAAAGACGTCAAAAGAAGGGTTTTGGTGTGGCAAAATATCTTCAAGCTGGTATTGGGTTCTTTTGATAAAGCCGAGCTCAAGGGTGTTTAAAAACTCCCACTGGGTGTCTGCTCCACCTATCAGCCAGTAGTTTCTCTGTTCTCGTTCCAATTGTTGTACTACAGCTTTAAAGTCTGTATTGGGTTGGTAGAGTACAATTAATTCGAATTTCTCTAGGTTCAGTTGATCCACAGTAGGATCTAAAATTTGAACACTTCTATACGGATTAGATTCAATACTTTTTTTAAGTGCTCCCAAATCAGGATGTACCACTGTGCTAAGAATGGCAATATTTGATTTTTGGTCAATGACTTCCACAGCAAATAATTTGGAGTTATTAAGCGTATTTTTCTCCCCTGGATGTGCTTGGATAGTGGCACTTAAGCTTTGAAGTCCAACCTTGTTAGCATCTATTTCAAAATGGAGTAGTTCAACGGAGGAGTTACTATCAAATTTGATAGATTTCCGTCCCAAAAGCTGATCACCTCTGTAGATATTTACACTGGTTTCAAGGGGCTGATCTCCTTGATAATTCACAAAAACTTCTACCGGAAATTTATTTTTTAGATAGACGTATTTATTGACATTTAATCGTGAGATATTTAAATCCAATGCCATAGTAGAATCCCCCATGACCACGGGATATACTGCAGTAGTAGTATCTCTTTCGAGTGCATATGGAAAGTCCTTGCCAATAGTCTGATTACCATCACTCAGCAGAACAATAGCCCTTTGATTTACAGTCTTTGGTTCAGCGGCGAGTTTTAAGGCTTTGAAAATATTGGTTTGCACTCCATTATACTGTAAACTATCCAGTGGTTTAAGCTGATCGTCAAATACTAGGGTTTCAATATCAAAACGCTGTAACAGGGATTTGTCCTGGGAGAGTTGTTTTAGTACATCAGAAGCTATGGAATCATAACCTAAGTCAGCAATGGAACTAGAGTTATCCACCAACAAGGTTAATCTAGGCTTTTCAGTATAGACTTTATTCTTGTGAATCTTTGGGTTAAGCAAAAGCAGTACCACGCAGAAAAGGGCTGAAAATCGAAATACTGCCATCCATAAATAGACACCCTCTTTTATTTTAAATTGTGCATATTGAAAAAGGGTAATTGCTAAGGCAATCACCAAAGCAATGAATAAGGAAACAGTAAGGCTGAATTCAACCATCATGGGTATTCTAAATTGAAAGGGCAAAAGACTCGATTTACAAAAGCCGGGAATTAATATAGTTAACTACCGGCTTTTAATACAATTCTTTAGGATTAAAATCAATGACTTCTTAAGTGAGCATTCCACCATCAACCTGCAATACTTGTCCAGTTATATAAGAAGACATATCAGAGGCAAGGAATACACATGCATTGGCAATATCTGCTGGAGTCCCCCCTCTTTTTAGCGGAATGGCATCACGCCATCCTTGAACAACTTTTTCATCCAAAGCTCCGGTCATCTCGGTTTCGATAAAACCAGGGGCGACGACGTTACTTCTAATGTTTCTGGATCCAAGTTCTAAGGCTACTGATTTAGAAAAACCAATGATACCAGCTTTTGATGCCGCATAGTTGGTTTGTCCGGCGTTTCCTTTAACGCCCACCACAGAGCTCATGTTTATAATAGATCCTTTGCGCTGTTTTAGCATGGTTCTTTGAACCGCTTTGGTCATGTTGAAAATGGATTTCAAGTTCACTTCAATGACCTTGTCAAAATCCTGTTCACTCATTCTCATCAACAAGTTATCTTTGGTAATTCCAGCATTGTTTACCAAAATATCGATACTTCCAAAATCTGTAAGAATTTGATCAGCTAATTCTTGAGCAGCGGCAAAATTTGCAGCATCACTTTTATACGCTTTTGCCTTTACTCCTAGGGCAGTCAATTCTTCTTCTAACGCCATTGCAGGGCCTTCTGAAGAACTATACGTAAAGGCGACATTAGCACCTTGATTTGCAAATTCTTGAGCGATGCCTCTACCGATACCTCTACTGGCCCCAGTTACAATGGCTGTTTTACCTTCTAATAATTTCATGTCTTTATCTATATTGCATTTCAATGACTCCATGTAAGTTTTGATAATCCTCCTTACACAGTTGGTTTTTAATTATCCAAATATAGCAATTCGAATTTTCATCTTATAAAATTCAATGGAAATATATTCTACAATTGCACACAAAAAAAAATCCATCTCCTTTTGTAGAGAAGATGGATATGATTATAATAATGTAATGCTATAGTGTTATGCGTTCACTACTTCAGCGACTTTGACACCAATTTCTGCAGGAGAATTTACCACGTGGATTCCACACTCTTGCATGATGCGTTTTTTAGCTTCAGCTGTATCATCAGCTCCACCAACAATCGCACCAGCGTGTCCCATAGTTCTTCCTTTAGGCGCTGTTTCACCCGCAATAAAACCAACAACTGGTTTTTTATTTCCGTTTTCTTTAACCCATCTAGCCGCATCAGCTTCCAATTGTCCTCCGATCTCACCGATCATAACGATACATTCAGTTTCTGGATCGTTCATCAACAATTCTACAGCCTCTTTAGTAGAGGTTCCAATAATTGGATCACCTCCAATACCGATGGCAGTGGTAATTCCCAATCCTTGTTTTACAACTTGATCAGCAGCCTCATAGGTCAAGGTTCCAGATTTTGAAACAATCCCGACTTTTCCTTTTTTGAAGACAAAACCTGGCATAATACCAACTTTAGCCTCACCTGGTGTAATTACTCCAGGACAGTTAGGACCGATTAAGCGACACTCTCTATTTTTAATATAGTTAGAGGCTTTGATCATATCTGCCACAGGAATTCCTTCTGTGATCGTGATAATTACTTTAATTCCTGCATCGGCAGCTTCCATAATTGCATCGGCAGCAAATGCTGGCGGAACAAAAATAATAGAAACATCTGCTGCGGTTTTTTCAACAGCATCCTTTACAGTATTAAAAACAGGTTTTCCTAAATGTTCTTGTCCCCCTTTTCCTGGTGTAACTCCACCAACAACTTGGGTTCCGTATTCGATCATTTGTTCAGCGTGAAATGTTCCTTCGCTACCTGTAAATCCTTGTACTATTATTTTTGAATCTTTGTTTACTAATACACTCATTAGGGTTGAATTTAATTAAAGCTATGCAAAAATAGCCTTTTGCATAGGAATAGAGAAATAAAGAATTGAAAATTAATGAATAATTTTAAACCAATTCTGCTTTTGACTTCTGCACTTAAAATTAAGCTTAAACGCTCTAATTTTAGCTCAGTTTTTCAATGATTGAAGGTATTTGACGAATGGACGCAAGTTCCTTGTATTTTTTTCTAGCTTCTTCAGCAGGATATCCAAAATATGTCTTCCCTCCTTCTAGAGATTTACTAATTCCAGATTGAGCTAATAACACTGCATTTTTACCAATATGAATGGCACTGGCAACTCCAACTTGACCCCAAATAGTCACCTGATCTTCAATAACAACACAACCTGCAATACCAACCTGAGAAGCGATCAAACATTTTTCTCCAATAACAGAATCGTGACCAATATGAACTTGATTGTCAATTTTACTTCCTCGTTTGATCAGTGTTGTGCCACTTACACCTCTATCGATGGTGCAAAGTGCTCCAAGGTCCACGTCATCCCCAATAACGACTTTACCTCCGGATTTTAACTTGTCAAAACCTTCTGGTCGGTTTTTATAATAAAATGCGTCTGCTCCAATTACAGTACCGGCATGAATGGTGACATTGTCCCCAACTTCGCAGTGGTCATAAATTACAACATTGGAATGTATGACACAGTTTTTTCCTATACGAACGTGATTTCCGATAAAAGCACCAGGTTGAATTACAGACCCCTCGCCTATTGTGGCGGTGGCGGCTATAGGATGACTCGCCTTTTCAAAAGGCTTAAAATATTCCGTTAACTTGTTAAAGTCACGAAAAGGATCCTCTGAAATTAAAAGAGCTTTGCCTTGTGGGCACTCCACTTGTTTATTGATGAGCACCACTGTGGCAGCCGACTCTAATGCCTTATCGTAATACTTTGGATGATCTACAAATACGATATCACCCGGTGTAACAACATGAATTTCGTTCATCCCCAATATTGGAAAATCATCTTCCCCTACATAGGAGCAGTCCAAAAGGCCTGCAATTTGCTTTAAGCTATGTTGTTGTGGAAATTTCATAGAGACCTATGGTATTTAAACTGTGTTATTCCTTAGCGCGCTCCATATATGCGCCTTTTTCTGTATCAATTTTAATGCGATCACCTTCATTGATAAAAAGAGGTACATTTATTCTAGCCCCAGTCTCTACGGTTGCAGGTTTGGTCGCATTGGTAGCAGTATTTCCTTTAATACCAGGCTCGGTATGTGTAACTTCTAAAATCACATGCGCAGGTAAATCAACAGATAATGGCATGTTGTCCTCAGTGTTAAATAAAATAGTAACAACCTCACCCTCTTTTAGTAAGTCAGGTGAATCTAAAGTTTCTCTTTGCAGAGAAATCTGATTGTAATCATCTGTATTCATAAAATGGAAAGTGTCCCCTTCCGGATACAGATATTGATAAGCTCTAGTTTCAACACGAACATCCTCGATCTTGTGACCTGCAGAAAATGTATTTTCAAGTACTTTTCCTGTAGTTACACTTTTAAGTTTGGTACGAACAAAAGCCGGTCCCTTCCCTGGTTTTACATGAAGAAATTCAGTGATTTTATAAATGTCATGATTGTAACGAATACATAACCCTTTTCTAATATCTGATGTGGATGCCATAAATATTGTTTAATGATTTGAACTAAAATAACCTTTCATGATTCCGCGTTGAGAATCCTTGATAAATTGAAGAATTTCATCCCTCTCAGGAGTAGCTTCCATTTCAGCCTCTATGATCTCTACTGCTTGAGAATTGTTGTAATTCCTCTGATATAGAATTCGATAGATGTGCTGAATTTCTCTAATTTTTTCGGTAGAGTATCCTCTTCTTCTTAGTCCTACTGAATTGATTCCGACATAAGATAAAGGTTCTCTCGCTGCTTTAGTGTAAGGGGGTACATCCTTTCTTACTAAGGATCCTCCAGTTACAAAGGCATGATTACCGATGGAGCAAAACTGATGGACAGCAGTCATTCCTGCTAGTACAACATAGTCGCCAACTGTAATATGACCTGCCAAGGTACTGTTATTTGAAAAAACACAGTGATCGCCCACCACACAATCATGTGCGATGTGACTATAGGCCATAATCCAGCAATTTTTGCCAATTACGGTTTTCATTCGATCTGTGGTTCCTCTATTGATGGTTACACATTCTCGAATGGTTGTGTTATCCCCGATTACAACGGTGGTATCCTCATCATTATATTTTAAATCCTGTGGAATGGCAGAAATTACAGCACCTGGAAAAATACTACAATTTTTACCAATACGTGCCCCCTCCATAATGGTGACATTACTTCCAATCCATGTACCTTCTCCGATGATCACATTGTTGTGAATGGTCGTAAAAGGCTCTATAACTACATTTTTGGCGATTTTTGCGCCAGGATGCACATAAGCAAGTGGTTGATTCATTATTCCTTGGTTTCGTCTTTAACTTTAACTATTTGTGCCATCAATTCTGCTTCGGTTGCTAATTTACCATTAGCGTACGCGTAGGCTTGCATATGACAGATGCCTCTTCGTATGGGGGAAATTAAATTCATTTTAAATATAAGGGTGTCCCCTGGAATCACCTGTTGTTTAAACTTCACATTGTCAATCTTCATGAAGTAAGTTAAGTAATTTTCAGGATCCGGTACCGTACTCAAAGCTAATATACCACCCGTTTGTGCCAAAGCTTCAACTTGAAGGACACCTGGCATAATTGGTGCCCCTGGGAAATGTCCCTGGAAAAACGGTTCATTCATGGTAACATTTTTCATACCTACCACATGATTGCTTGATAATTCAATGATACGATCGACCAATAAAAAAGGGAATCGGTGTGGTAGGATCTTCATGATTTGATTGATGTCCATTAGTGGAGGCTGGTTCAAATCAAATTTAGGCACCTTATTTCTTCGTTCTATTTTGATAATTTTTGATAGTTTCTTTGCAAATTGAGTGTTGACAAAATGTCCAGGTTTGTTTGCAATCACTTTACCTCTAACTCTACAGCCTACTAGCGCTAGGTCCCCAATGACATCTAACAACTTATGTCGTGCAGCTTCGTTCGGGTGGTGAAGGGTTAAATTGTCTAAAATTCCATTAGGCTTCACGGATATAGAATCCTTTTTGAAAGCGACCTTAAGTTTTTCCATGGTTTCTTGAGACAATTCTTTATCTACATAAACAATGGCATTGTTAAGGTCTCCACCTTTAATAAGACCGTGTTCTAGCAAGGTTTCTATTTCGTGTAAAAAACTAAAGGTTCTGGCATTTGAAATTTCAGATTCGAAATCAGCTAACCTTTTAAGGGTAGCATTCTGAGTACCCAATACTTTGGTGCCAAAATCAACCATGGTAGTCACTTGATATTCGTCCGCAGGTATAATTGTGATTTCACTACCGGTTTCTTCATCTGAGTAAGAAATTACGTCAGTGACGATAAACTCCTCCCGATCTGCTTTCTGTTCTAAAACACCAGCTTCTTTAATTGCCTCGATAAAGAATTTTGAAGAACCATCCATAATCGGAGGTTCAGAGGCATTTAATTCGATAAGTACGTTATCGACTTCCAGTCCAACTAATGCAGCGAGCACGTGTTCTGAAGTTTGAATTTTCACACCATTTTTCTCCAGATTGGTACCTCTTTGGGTATTGACCACGTAATTCGCATCTGCTTCAATAACGGGTTGACCTTCTAAATCTATTCTTTTAAACGCATAACCAAAATTCTCTGGTGCTGGTTTAAATGTCATAGTTACCTCTTTACCCGTGTGTAATCCTACACCCTTCAAAGAAACTTCGTTTGCAATGGTCCTTTGCTTTGCAGCTTGATTACTCATTGTATTATTTTTTTTCCAGTTGATCGATTCTATCTACCAATTTCGGTAAATTCTTAAAATGCACATATGATTTATTAAAATCGCCATAGCTTAATGCTGGCGAACCTTGAAGTACTTCATCATCTTTGACATTACGGCCAATCCCAGATTGTGCTTGTATTTTAACACGATCTCCTATAGTGATATGGCCTACAATACCCACTTGTCCTCCTATGATACAGTTCTTTCCTATTTTGGTTGAGCCAGCAATTCCCGTTTGGGCTGCTATCACGGTATCTTCTCCAATTTCTACATTATGGGCTATCTGGATTTGATTGTCCAGCTTTACACCATCATTTATGCGGGTTGAACCCAAGGTGGCTCTATCGATTGTTGTTCCTGCACCTATTTCGACTGAATCACCTAGTATTACATTTCCTGTTTGAGGAACTTTATGGTAGTGTCCATTCTCATCAGGAGAGAACCCAAATCCATCAGCACCGATAACACACCCGCTATGAATGATACAATTTTTCCCTATTATGGTCTCAGACTGAATCTGTGTTCCAGGGAAAATCGTTACATTGTCATCGATCTTAGTATTGGCTCCTATATAAACATTAGGATATATTTTGACATTGTCTCCGATGGTAACCTTTTCTCCGATGTAGGCAAAGGCACCAATATAGTGGTCGTCACCATAGGTAGCAGATTCTGCTATATATACAGGTTGCTCAATTCCAGTTTTATTAAGCTTTACCTGATTGTAGTATTCCAATAATTTTGAAAACGATTTATAAGCATCTTCCACTAGTATCAGTGTGGTGCTTACGTTATGTTCGGCATCAAAGGTTTTGTTGACAATCGTGATTGAGGCTTTTGTTGAATAAATATAAGACGTATACTTGGGGTTTGCTAAAAACGTCAGCGACCCCTCTGTCCCTTCTTCGATCTTGGAGAGTTTGGAAACTTCCACGTCGGGATTCCCTATAATTTCTCCATCTAGTATTCCGGCTATTTGACTTGCTGTAAATTTCATTTCCCGACAAAAGTATAAAAAAGTGCCCTTATTTTTTAGGATAACACATGTAATATTTCGTGACTGGTTTAGAGAGCGCTTTTAAATTGAATTGATCGGATGCTTTTGTAACATCTCGGATCTTACCAGTTTTCATTAAAATATGGATGTTATCTTTGTTTAAATTGTAGGCTTGATTCTCTATAACTCCCGTGAACACAAAGTACTCCGCCTCCTCTCTGCTTATATTGTACCTGTTCATTAAACTTTGTAATTGAGTTTCTTTTAGGCTGCTTTTTACCAATTTTTTCTTAACTCTAATTTTCAATAAATTTCGATTTAAAAGCATCTTACAAAGATGAGAAAGTACAAAATCTTCCTCTTCACTCCATACTTTCATCGCAGAAATAATATCGATATCATCTAATTTTGAAAATACTTCCAACACAGAGCTGTCGAATTGGTCAATTCCCACCTGATGATCTAAGAAATATAATAAGGACTTGTTGGCGTGAAGCTTGTAAGAAGATTTATGAAGTTCCTTGGCACGTTTTAATATGCGGATCAGCAACTGCTCTGCTGCAAGAGATGTTTTATGTAAATACACCTGCCAATACATTAACCTTCTAGCTACTAGGAATTTTTCAATCGAATAGATCCCTTTCTCCTCTACCACCAAGGTATCATCTACGACATTTAACATCGTAATAATACGCTGAGAGTTAATGTTTCCCTCAGATACGCCAGTGTAAAAACTGTCCCTTTTTAAATAATCCAATCGGTCCATGTCCAATTGATCAGAGATCAGCTGATTCATAAACTTACGTGGGTAATCCCCCTTGAAAATCTCAATAGCCAAGCTAAGAGCCCCATCAAACTCCTTATTTAAGGCCTCCATAAACTTTAGAGAAATATACTCATGGGAAATACCATTTACAATGCTGTGCTCCATGGCATGTGAAAAAGGACCATGGCCTATATCGTGTAGTAATATGGCGATTAACAAGCCTTCTTCCTCTTGCTTGGAAAATTCTACATTTTTAAAACGCAATACATTAATTGCATTTTTCATCAAATGCATACACCCTAAAGCGTGGTGGAATCTTGTGTGATGTGCACCAGGATACACCAAATAAGAAAGCCCCATCTGAGAGATTCGTCTTAAACGTTGGAAATAAGGGTGTTCTATTAAATCAAAGATAAGTTCGTTTGGGATGGTAATAAATCCGTAAATTGGATCGTTAAATATTTTAAGTTTGTTTTCTGTATTCAAACTGAGTAAATTGAAAAGTTACATACAAATATACATCAATAAGCATATATGGATGAAATAAAGATACTTTGGGTAGATGATGAAATTGAACTCCTTAAGCCTCACATTATTTTTTTAGAAAAGAAAAATTATATTGTACAGACCTGTATTAGCGGCAGTGAGGCTGTGGAGGCTGTTGAAAACACCAACTTTGATATTGTTTTTTTAGATGAAAATATGCCTGGATTGTCTGGGTTGGAAGCCCTTTCGGAAATTAAAAGTATTCGTCCCTCCGTACCGGTGGTTATGATCACCAAGAGCGAGGAAGAGGATATAATGGAGCAGGCAATTGGCTCGAAGATTGCGGATTACCTCATAAAACCAGTAAATCCGAATCAAATTCTATTGAGCTTAAAGAAGAATCTTGACCACTCAAGACTGATCTCAGAAAAAACAACTTCCAATTACCAACAGGAGTTTCGGAAAATCGCAATGGATCTCACCATGGTGAACTCCCCCGAACAATGGGTAGAACTATACAGAAAGCTCATCTTCTGGGAAATTGAGTTGGAAAATATAGAGGACAGTGGAATGACTGATATACTTGAATCTCAAAAATCCGAAGCAAATTCCCATTTTGGAAAGTATATTGAGAAGAACTATGAAAATTGGTTTAATGGAAATTCTCAGGCCCCACTTATGTCTCATACGATCTTTAAGGATTTAGTTTCTAAAGAAATTAACAAAAAAACACCAACACTATTAGTTGTTATCGACAACCTGAGATACGATCAATGGAAATCTTTGGAAGGCATTGTCAACCTCCATTATAAAAAAGAAAAAGAAATTCCTTATTTCAGTATACTGCCAACGGCAACACAATATGCTAGAAACGCTATATTTTCAGGCATGATGCCCTCAGAAATGGAACGCCTGCACCCAGATCTTTGGAAGAATGAACACGATGAAGGGGGAAAGAATTTATATGAAGCTGAATTCTTGGAAAAACAAATCCGACGGCTCGGCTTGGATATTCAGTGGGAATACCATAAAATATCCAATTTAAGATCTGGAAAACAACTTGCGCAAAACTTTAAATCCAAAAAAGAAAATGATCTAACGGTCATCGTCTATAATTTTGTAGACATGTTATCCCATTCCAAAACAGAAATGGAAGTCGTTAAGGAATTGGCATCGGATGATAAGGCGTATCGATCACTAACACAAAGTTGGTTTAAAAACTCTCCCCTATTAAACATTATACAACAAGCACAGCAGTCAGGGTTTAAGCTCATTATTACCACAGATCACGGCACCATTAATGTGAAGAACCCTTCTAAAGTAATAGGAGATAGAGATACTAGTTTGAATTTGAGATACAAAACAGGAAAAAGCCTTACCTATAATGAAAAGCAAGCCTATGCTGTTAGAAACCCAAAGGACATTCACCTACCCTGTCTCAACATGAGTAGTTCATTCATATTTGCTAAGGAGGACATGTTTTTTGCATATCCTAATAGTTACAATCATTATGTAAGCTATTACAAAAACACTTATCAACATGGAGGTATTTCATTGGAGGAGATTATTATCCCTTTTATTGTACTTAACCCTAGGAATTAAATGTAGTATATTGTTGCATTTTAAATTTATAATTGTTAGAGAAAGCTGTTTTTCGCAATAAACTTACGGTGAAACGCAATAATACTCGATAAAATACATGAAGGTGTTAATCTTTTCTAAAAAAATAACATTCCTTCTTTGATATTTAGTTTTTTTTCTATTTTTGAGGGAACCCTCAATATTATAAAAATGGCAAAAGCAATTGATAGAATTTTCTCTATCATCCAATCCTTAGGAATGAGCGCAAGACAATTTGATATGTCTATCGGCGCATCTAATGGTTACACACTTCGAATGAAAAAGAATAATGCTTCAGTAGGAAGTGATATTCTAGAGAGAATTGTCGAGAAGTATCCCTTTGTAAATATTACATGGGTAGTGACCGGTAAAGGTACCATGTTTGGTACTGAAAATACCACCTCTGCAGATAGCAGTGTAAATCACGACAAGAGACTCACTTATAAAGAAGTGGAAGCTATTATTGAACAAAAGATCAAAGCCCATCAGGAACGAGAACTCAGTAACCTTATGGATCAGATCAAAAGTGAAATTGACACCACTAAAAGAAAGATCAGCGAATAGCTAATTTTTTTTAAAGTAGAACAAAACACCTCATTGGGGTGTTTTTTTATACCCATAGATGAGATAAAAACTACTTAAAATAGTAGTATTTTTGCATAAAAATTAGTGCAGCAAATGAATCAGTACACTTACACCCTAGAAGACTTGGAATATATCTCCAAAGAGATCATCAAAAATGCCACAAGTAAAGTGTTGTGCTTTTACGGCGACATGGGTGTTGGAAAAACGACACTTATAAAGCAAATTGTAAAGCAGTTGGGAAGCTCCGACAGGGTGACTAGTCCTACTTTTTCATTGGTCAATGAATATGAAGCCAAGGGCATTGCGGTGTATCATTTTGATTTCTACAGAATAGAACACAGTGATGAGGCCCATCAGATTGGTCTGGAAAATTACCTTTACAGTGATTGTTGGTGTCTTATTGAATGGCCAGATAAGATCAAGAATCTATTACCTGACAACGTTTCCTTAATCGATATTAAAGAACAGTTGGGCGGAAAAAGAAAGCTGGTGCTACAATAATTAATTACATTCGAGAACTTTACGGAATATCATAATCTGCTGTGTATGAAAAATTTAACAAGATACGGCAAAGGTTTTTATTTTCCGCATCTAATTTTTTGGTAGGTTTGAAGTACTAATAACCAATTTAAATTATTACTTATGTATACTATCAAAAAATATTTCTTTGCTCTAGCAGCAGTTGCATTGTTAGGAGTATCCTTCGTTTCTTGTACA
The DNA here is from genome assembly GCF_048266365.1 of Galbibacter sp. Classification (NCBI taxonomy): domain Bacteria; kingdom Pseudomonadati; phylum Bacteroidota; class Flavobacteriia; order Flavobacteriales; family Flavobacteriaceae; genus Galbibacter; species Galbibacter sp. Next base: position 55,240 of record NZ_JBLWZP010000002.1, read on the forward strand.
AACGATAGCGTTGCTGACACAGACGCATTATACAACAATTCTCAAAGTATCGATAAAGGAGATATCGTTGTTCCTCCAGGAGGGTAATTAACAAAAATCTATTTATAAAGATGTAAAAGCAGCAGTGTTTTTACATGCAATCAGATTTGGATATAATCTACAGATTCGTTTAATTTGTAGTTATATCCAAATCTGATATTGTGAACAATATAGGTAATAAGAAAATTAGAATTCTATCCGTCGGTTCATTGATGGCTATTTTAATTGCGATTTCTCCATACCTATTTTATCTCTATGAGAGCTTCCCTAATAACAATGTCTGGCATACACGGTTTTTTGATTTTAGAACCGAATATTATCCTTCCCTATACGTGGCAGCATGGACTATAATGAATAAGATTGTTCCATTGTTGCTGCTAATTATTTGGTTTTTTACCTGTAAACATTGGTGGTACCATGTTATTCTTATACCGATTAGTATGTACGTCTTTCAGCTCTTCAGCTCACTTAATGCTGAAATACAGTATGTTGATGAATTTGAGATTTACTACACCATACCAGTGATGATGATAGTAATTCCAGTAGTATACATAGTTCGTTTAAAATTTATTGACAAATATGTCCATGGCATTGATCTGGATAAAATCAACAAAGAGCTTAAGGCTTATAAAGAAAAAGAAAAAAGACCCTAAAGCACATTATTTCTTTTAGACTTAAAAAGTTTAAATTAACTTTGAGCAATTAAGCGAACTAGATGTCATATCCGAATTCACCTTTTACGAAACAGGAATTAATACCCCAGGAAGAAACACTTGAGCTGTTAAAGCAGAAGGGTGAGTTGTTTATTGGGATTCCCAAGGAGGTCTCTTTTCAAGAGAATCGAGTCTGCTTGATTCCTGATGCCGTTAGCGCCCTAGTCTCACAAGGTCATAGAGTAATTATTGAATCCAATGCCGGGGTTAGTGCAAATTATTCGGATAGAGAATATAGCGATGCTGGAGCTCAAATTACCAGCGACAGAAAAAAGGTGTTCTCCTGCCCTATCATACTAAAAGTAGAACCACCTTCACTCTCGGAATTGGAGCTAATCAATCCACAGTCCATTCTTATTTCTGCCCTACAGATTAAAACTAGAAGTAAAAAGTATTTTGAAACCTTGGCTCAAAAGAGAATTACAGCCTTGGCATTTGAATATATAAAGGATGACGATGGTAATTATCCTGCTGTTAGAGCGCTAAGTGAAATTGCTGGAACAGCTTCAGTACTTATCGCCGCTGAGTTAATGACAAATGCCAATAGTGGAAATGGTCTGATGTTCGGAAACATTACGGGAGTTCCGCCTGTAGATGTCGTAATTATCGGTGCGGGTACTGTAGGAGAATTTGCAGCAAGATCTGCCATTGGACTTGGCGCCAATATTAAGGTTTTTGACAATTCTATTACCCGATTGCGGTGCATTCAAAATAATTTAGGTAGAGCACTTTATACCTCTACGCTTCAACCAAAGTATCTTCTTAAAGCCTTAAAACGATGCGATGTCTTAATCGGCGCAGTCAGAGGCGTAGATAGAGCACCTATCGTCGTTTCGCAAACCATGGTTGAGAATATGAAAAATGGTGCAGTTATTATCGATGTCAGTATTGACATGGGAGGCTGTATTGAAACCAGTGAGGTCACTTCACACGACAAGCCTACTTTTGTAAAAAATGGTGTTATTCATTATTGCGTACCAAACATTCCAGCGCGTTACGCCAGAACTGCATCAGTTTCATTGAGTAACATATTCACACCATATCTTTTAAAAATTGGAGAAGATGGAGGTTTAGAACAGTCCATCCGATTTGATAGAGGTCTGAGAAGCGGACTCTATTTCTATCATGGTATCTTAACTAGTAAATCCGTTGCACAATGGTTCGATCTTTCTTACCGCGATATTAATTTATTGATTTTTTAAACGTATGTCTTTATTTAAACGATTTGGTTTCTACCTATTTGGAGTTTGTTTAGGTCTAATTTTCGTGTTTTATTTTTTTAAAGAAAAAAATGCTGAATTTTGTTACCTACCGAATTGCAGAACCCTAAAAACCATCCGAACTCAAGACACCTTGAGTTATAGTGCCTCAATACAAGCCCTTATCGATAAACAAAGTATCGCTAAAGCCAATATCGACTCTATACTTACCTATGGAGATGTGAATTTTTCAAAAAGTAAAATTGACAGAAGTGAGGTTGCTCCTAATGAGCATTGCAACACCTATTATATAGATGGATATATAAACAACGAGCCCGTTGAGCTCGTCGTTTATAATTGTAAATTTTCAGCCGAAGTCAAAGAATTGAATAAAACTGAGCAGCACTAAGAACTTGTTATTATAATTTTCTGCGCTTACGTTCTTGAGAAAGCAGGCTTAGTTCTCTCGTAGTTTGGCCTGCTACAGAGGTATTCTCCTCAGCTCTTCTAATCAGGTATGGCATCACATCCCTAACTGGTCCGAATGGCAAATATTTTGCGACATTATAACCACGATCCGCAAGATTGTAGCTGATGTGATCACTCATTCCATAAAGTTGTCCAAACCATATTCTAGAATCGTTAATTTCCAGGTTTTTCTCTTCCATAAGATTTAAAGCCATTACTGTGCTTTCTTCATTATGAGAACCAAGAAACAATTCTAATTCCCCCAAATGATCAAGCATATAGCGAATTGCTATGTTGTAATTGTCATCCGTAGCTTTTTTAGACTCACAAATTGGTGTTGGATAGCCCATTTCTTCTGCTCTGTCATTCTCTTTCTCCATATAAGCGCCGCGGACAAGTTTCATTCCTACGACAAACCCATCTTCTTTGGCTCTTTGATGAAGACCTTTTAGGTAATCCATACGATCCCAACGGTAGAGTTGTAAGGTATTAAAAACAATAGCTTTTTCGCGATTGTATTTTTTCATCATACTTTCGACAAGTTCATCGGCAGCATCCTGCATATAGCTTTCTTCTGCGTCTATTAAAAGGGCAACATCCAGTTCATATGCCTTTTTGCAAATGGTCTCGTAGCGCAAACAGACGCGATCCCACTCCAATTGTTCCTCTTTCGTAAGGCTTGTTCCCTCTCCTACTTTGACATACAAATCAAAACGTCCAACAGCTGTAGGTTTAAAAACAGCAAACGGAATGGCCGTTTTCTCCTTCACGAGATCTAAGATCTTTAGTGTTCGGGCTACCACCGCGTCGAACTCTTGATCTGTCTCATTGCCTTCTACTGAGTAATCCAGTACCGAGCACACTCCTGCCGAGTATACTAAGTCAACGGTCTTCATGCAGTCTAGTTCACTTACACCACCGCAAAAATGATCAAATACAGTAGCTCTAATCAATCCTTCAACTGGAAGATGTGCTTTAATCGCAAAATTGGTTACCGCAGTTCCAATTCTTACCAGTGGTTGATGAGCAATCATTTTAAACAAAAAATAAGCTCTTTCGAGCTCAGAATCGCTTTTTAATTTAAAAGCAATTTCTGTATTATCAAAAAAGTTTTCCATTTAACAAACCCTTTAAATTTTTGCAAATATAGGATTAGAAAATAAAGTTATATCTATAAAAATCTTGTTATTTTTACACACGTGATAAAATATAAATCTGTTCTTATGTTAACTACCATTTCAAGCAATAATTCTCATGTTCACTTCAATGAAAAAGCATATGTCGAACTCAACAATTTGTTAGCTTCAAAAGCGTATTCCAAATTATTTTTGTTGGTGGATCAAAATACACATCAATATTGCTTAAGCGTATTTCTTGCGAAGTTGGAAAAGGAACATCATTTTGAAATTATAGAGATTCCAGCTGGAGAGGCTCACAAACAAATTGAGACCTGCACCCAAGTATGGGAAGCAATTTCTGAGTTGGGAGGCGACCGAAAATCCTTATTGATCAACCTAGGTGGCGGTGTTGTTACTGATCTAGGTGGATTTGTCGCTGCAACATATATGCGGGGGATCGAATTTGTAAATATTCCTACAAGCTTATTGTCCATGGTAGATGCTTCTGTTGGTGGGAAAACCGGAGTGGATCTCGGACCTTTAAAAAATCAGGTGGGTGTTTTTACAGAACCTTTAATGGTGTTAGTAGATATTGAATACCTCAATAGCCTACCCGGGAATGAACTCAGAAGTGGTTTAGCGGAAATGTTGAAACACGGACTTATTTGTGATCTTAACTATTGGAATCAACTCAGCAAGATGGACCAGCTTGACCCCTCTGCCCTTCAGGATCTAATCCACCGTTCAGTTGAGATCAAAAACCAGGTGATTAGCCAGGATCCATTAGAAGGCGGTCTACGTAAAATTTTAAACTTTGGTCATACCTTAGGACATGCCATAGAATCCTATTTCTTAGAGCATCCTGATAAAACAACACTTCTTCATGGCGAGGCCATTGCAATAGGTATGATTATGGAAGCCTATTTGTCAGTACATCTGACAGGTCTACCACAAGAAAGACTAGATGAAATTAAGGCTGTCTTTTCAAATTATTACAAGGCTCAAAATATAGAACCACAAGAATTAGAAAGCATCATTGAACTGATGCGTTTTGATAAGAAAAACAACAGTGGTAAGGTGAATTTTGCCCTATTGGAAGACATCGCAAAACCCGTTTGGGATATAAACGCAGATAACGAGTTGATCTACAAGTCCTTAGAATACTATAAAAAATAATATTTTTTGTTGTGCGTTTAAAAAAAATAATGATTTTTGTCTAGGTATAATTTGCTTTGTACTTTTAAATGTATATTTAATCTGACGGTAGTTAATAATACTGTCTTATCGTATTAATGAATATTTTTTTGAATTCCGCGTATATAGGGACTAGGAAGTTTTCACTATATGTATCTCAAAGTTTGAGGTCTCGGTTCTTAAATGTTACTTCCAATGATCTAATAAATAATACTATGCCCTATTGGGTCATGTATTCCCCTGCTTATTTGCGTATTTAATATTTTGTAATAATTATCTGAAAATTGAATTAACAAGATTTTACTTTTTATTTAATATTACATAAATTTCATTATGAAAACTAAATACATCGATCTGATCGATCAGTCATTTTATTTTCCTCAAGAAGAGTTTACCTTGGCGGAGAACAATTTACAATTTCATGGTATTGACTTGATGGAATTGGTAAAAACCTATGGTGCACCTTTAAAATTCACCTATTTACCACAGATATCAAACAATATAAATCGTGCGAAATTCTGGTTTCAAGATGCTATTAAAAGGCATGATTACAAGGGAGATTACCACTACTGTTATTGTACTAAAAGTTCTCACTTTAGCCATGTGTTAAACGAGGCTTTAAAAAACGACATCCATATTGAAACCTCTTCAGCTTTTGATATTGATATTGTAAAAAACCTTATAAAATCAGGCAAATTAAGCAAAGAGAATTATGTGCTATGCAACGGTTTTAAAAGGGATAAGTATATTGAAAATATAGCAGAGTTAATCAACGGTTCTCACAAGAAATGTATTCCTATAATTGATAATTACGAGGAGTTAAACCTATTGACAGAAGCCATTGATGGTTCATTTAATGTTGGGATCCGTATCGCATCTGAGGAAGAACCAAAGTTTGAGTTCTACACCAGCAGATTAGGTATTGGGTATAAAAACATAGTTCCATTTTACAATAGAGAAATTAAGGATCAAAAAAATGTGAACCTAAAAATGCTTCACTTTTTCATCAATACTGGGATTCGTGACACCTCCTATTATTGGAATGAACTTTTAAAATGTTTAAAAGTATACATCCAACTAAAGAAAGTCTGCCCTACACTTGATTCCTTAAATATTGGAGGAGGCTTTCCTATCAAGAATTCACTGGCGTTTGAGTATGATTATCAGTATATGGTTGATGAAATCATTCACCAAATTCAAAGAGCTTGTGAAGAGGCAGATGTTGATGTTCCTCATATTTTTACTGAATTCGGAAGTTTTACCGTTGGTGAGAGTGGAGGTGCTATTTATCAGGTTTTGTACCAAAAACAGCAGAACGACAGAGAGAAATGGAATATGATAGATTCATCATTTATCACCACCCTTCCAGATAGCTGGGCAATTAGTAAACGATTTATCATGCTACCGCTCAACCGCTGGAACGAAGAATATGAACGTGTTCTACTTGGCGGACTGACTTGTGATAGTGATGATTATTACAACTCAGAACAGAACCTCAATGCCATTTACCTGCCGAAGTACATTAAAAACAATCCGTTATATATAGGGTTTTTCAACACTGGGGCCTATCAAGAAAGTGTCGGAGGTTTTGGTGGATTACAACACTGTTTAATCCCGTCGCCAAAGCAGGTCTTAATTGATAGAGACGACCATGGTAATGTGGTTACAAAGCTATTTTCAGAACAACAAACAGCAAATGACTTTTTAAAAATATTAGGTTACGATGAACAAAACTAATTATGCTGGTATACCAGATAAATACGCTCGTCTAGAAGATGCCAAAGTCGTCTTAATTCCTGTACCATACGATGGAACAAGTACTTGGCAAAAGGGTGCAGACAAAGGACCTGAAGCATTTTTACAAGCTTCGGAAAACATGGAGCTCTTCGATATCGAAACACGAAGTGAGCCATATAAAAAAGGGGTTTACCTCGCACCAGCAGTACTGGAAAATAGCAGTCCAGAAAAAATGGTTGAGGCCGTTTATAAGACTACCAAGAATTACATAAATCAACAAAAGTTCGTAACCCTTTTTGGTGGAGAGCACTCTATTTCTATAGGCTCTATTAAAGCATTTGCGGATGTTTTTGAAGATTTAACCGTACTTCAATTAGATGCCCATGCGGATCTTAGGGAGGAATATAACGGGAGCAAATGTAACCACGCTTGCGCCGTTTACCAGGCTAGTCTAACGACGAAGTTAATTCAGGTTGGAATCCGAAGCATGGACATTTCCGAATTAGATAATATGGTTGAAGAGCAAACCTATTTTGCAGAGCAAATTATTCTAGATGAAGATTGGATGTCAGACTCGATAGATCAGATGACTGAAAATGTCTTTATTACAATTGATCTCGATGCGTTTGATCCTTCCATATTGCCATCAACAGGTACTCCTGAACCTGGTGGACTATTATGGTTTGAGACTTTAGAATACTTGAAAAAGGTATTTAAAAAGAAAAATGTAGTAGGATTTGACATCGTAGAATTATGTCCAAATCCTACTGAGAAGTCATCCGACTTTTTAGCGGCAAAGTTGTATTATAAGATGTTAGCATATAAATTTAAATATTCGAATTTCAAAACCATAAGTGATGAGTAGGACAAAGGGAGAAATTAGTAATTTTATTGAAAAGTACTATTTACATTTTAATGCAGCTACCGTTGTGGATGCAGCCAAATCATATGAAGAGCAGCTTGATAAAGGTTCTAAAATGATGGTAACCTTGGCAGGCGCAATGAGTACTGCTGAACTAGGTAAAATTTTTGCTGAAATGATCCGTCGTGATAAGGTTCAAATTATCTCCTGTACAGGAGCAAACCTTGAGGAGGATATCATGAACCTAGTGGCGCATTCTCATTACAAAAGAATTCCTAATTATAGGGATCTTACACCAAAGGAGGAATGGGATTTAATGGAGAGCGGACTTAATCGTGTTACAGATACCTGTATTCCAGAAGAAGAAGCTTTTAGAAGACTTCAAAAGCACATTTTTAAGATTTGGAAGGATGCTGATGATAAAGGAGAGCGCTACTTGCCACATGAGTATATGTATAAATTATTACTTTCTGGAGTTCTAGAAGAGTATTATGAGATCGACTTAAAAGACTCATGGATGTATGCTGCTGCTGAAAAGAACCTTCCAATTATCGTTCCTGGATGGGAAGATAGTACCATGGGAAATATTTTTGCTTCCTATGTTGTTAAAGGTGAACTCAAGGCACAAACGATGAAAAGTGGTATTGAATACATGACTTTTCTAGCAGAATGGTATACCAATAACTCAGATAAAGGCGTAGGTTTCTTCCAAATTGGAGGGGGAATTTCAGGAGACTTCCCAATTTGTGTAGTGCCAATGCTTTATCAGGACCTCGAAAGAACAGATACTCCGTTTTGGAGTTACTTCTGTCAAATTTCTGATTCTACCACGAGTTATGGTTCATATTCTGGAGCAGTTCCAAATGAGAAGATTACTTGGGGAAAATTGGATATTAACACTCCAAAATTCATTATAGAATCGGACGCAACCATTGTTGCGCCTCTAATTTTCGCGTATCTATTAGATATGTAATTTTAGAAATAAAATTAAAAATATTATTAACTTTCGTTTACATTTACAGCTGTAAACTTAGATTCTTTATCAACCATGAGACGTGTAATTGTTGATTTCAAAAAACTGACAAATGAGATCCTATCCATGTTAGTAGAAAAGTATCCCGATGGTTATGGGGATGACGATATCATTAGATTTAAAAACGCTAATAATGAGTCAGTTGAGGCCGTAGAGGTACGAACAGATGACACCATTTACTTGGTTAAAGTGAGTACACGTTTGGCTAATACCATGGAGAAATTCGAAGATGAAGACGAGGAAGACTTTGGTTCAGAAGAAATGGCTGAGAACCTAGATATTCCTGGAGAAGATCAAGACCAAGAAGAGGAATAAGCATTAAATACTTACGCCTGAACTTTAAGTTTGGGTGTAAGTATAGCTTTTTACCTTAAATATCGCTCTTCTATAATATTCAAATGGTGTTTCTGATGACCACAGCTAAAAAATCCTAGCGCGGCTACACTAACGGAGTTCCCAATTAAAATTCCGCGATTTAACAATTCTTCTTTAGAAAAGCTTTCAAAAAGCTTAATGGTGCTTGAACGAACAACATCGTAATGTTCGAGAAGTTGTTTCTTTTCAGCCAACGTCCGCTTTGCATTTTCTGCAAACACATCATGATCATAACCTTCGAGTATTGTTCCTGGATTCCTGGCAAAACAAAGTGCACGGTATTGAAATACCCGCTCTCCATCAATAAGATGCTGAACAACCTCCCCAATACTCCACTTTCCTTGTTCATACGAGAAATTATATTGCTCTTGTGGAATACTTTGCATAAAGGTAATAAAATGGTCTTTTGATTGTTGTAAGCACTCAAGAAGGTCTACCGACCCAAGTAAATCTATATACTTATTAAAATATTCTGGACAGTCAATTGGTTGTAATTCTGCTGAATTCATGGCTTGGTTTTATGAGTTCGCAAATTAAGGATTTTGATTCGGAAGTCTAATTTTTTTTAGCTAATATTGTAAACATCTCAACCAAAAATAACAGTGTTAGAAAAAAGGTTCAACCTTGACCTATTAATTTAAAGATTACGCATGAACCAAACTTTAAAGTTGAAGCCTATACAACACATTTTTATTCTTTTTTTATCGCTCACCAATTTGGTATTGCACGCCCAAGAGGTTAATCATATCAAGGCTGAGCTTAACACCGAAACCCACACCTTAAACATTCAGCAAGAATTGGTGTACACCAATAAAAGTTTGGATACTCTAAATGAAATCTGGTTATATGATTGGAATAATGCCTATGTGGATAAAACCACTCCCCTAGCCAAACGCTTTGCGGAGGAGTTCAATAAAAGTATTCACTTAGCGCGGCCAGAACAAAGAGGTCATACTGAAATTATAAGCCTGACAGATCCAAACTTCGGATTTTTGAAATGGGAACGATTAAAGGTCCAAGACATTATAAGGGTTCAGCTAAATTTCCCGATTTATCCAGGCAAATCTTACCGTTTGAAGTTATCGTATAAAGTAAAGTTACCCAGTGCTGAATTTACAGGGTACGGATATAATAATTTCAATGATTACCGACTGCGTTACTGGTATATCGTACCCGGGATTTACGATGAAAAATGGATGGCTTATAGCAATAAAAATCTCAATGATTTAAACCAATTAGTAAAAGAGGTATCCCTAGAATTAACGGTTCCTAAGACCTACACCCTCATCAGTGATCTTGACCAGTTAAAGGCTCAAGAAAACGGGGATAAAAAAACCCTGTATCTAAAGGGTCAAAACCGTGGTGAGATTCAGTTAGATATAACCAAATCCAATAATTTTGAGACAGTTCGCACCAATGACATTGAACTTATTACCAATTTGCAAAGTAGAGACACCTTGGAAGTTAATAAGTTATTATCCGCCGAACGTGTCTTTGACTTTTTAGAAAATAGACTAGGTTCTTATCCCCATAATAAGATCATGGTCAGCGAGGAGGAATATGGAAGAAGTCCAAATTACGGCATCAATCAGCTACCATCCTTTTTAAGGCCTTTTCCTGATAGTTTTCAATATGATTTAAAATTGCTTAAAATTGCCACACAGGCCTATCTTGATAACACTTTATTTCTAGATGATCGCAAGGAACATTGGGTAAAGGAAGGAATCCAAATTTATCTGATGATGGCGTACATCAACACCTACTATAAGGACATGAAACTCTTGGGAAAATTGTCCAAAATATGGGGAATACGCAATTATCACCTTGCTCAAATGGACTTTAATGATCAGTATCCGCTACTCTATATGCTAACGGCTAGAAACAACACAGATCAACCGCTAAACATTTCAAGAGATTCTTTGATTAAATTTAACGAACGTATCGCTAATCGCTACAAATCCGGTGTCGGGTTGGCTTATCTCAATAGTTATTTAGGAGATCATTATATCGATCGCAAGATTAAAGAGTACTATAACGCGTACGCACAAAAAAGCAGTTCTGCGCAAAATTTTGAAGATTTTCTAAAAGCAGATACACCTAAGGATATTGACTGGTATTTTGATACCTTTATAGAAACTAAGGACAAGATTGATTTTAAAATCACCAAGTTACACAAAACGAAGGATTCAGTATTTGTCAATATTAAAAACAAACGTGGGACAGAGGCACCAATCACCCTCTTTGGCATGGATAAAAATGATTCCATATTATTTAAACAATGGTATCAAGGCATTGATGATACTAAGAAAGTAAGTGTTCCTAAAAAAGATCTGAAACGTTTGGTTTTAAATTATGACCGGATAATTCCAGAGATCAATGAGCGTGATAATTGGAAATCAGTAAATGGATTTCTTTCCACGGATCGTAAATTAAAATTCCAATTCTTCAAAGATTTTGAAGACCCCTATTACAATCAAATCTTATATGTGCCCGTTTTTAGCTTTAATATTTACGATGGAGTAACGACGGGGCTTCGGTTTTACAACAAAACGTTTTTAGCCAAGCCTTTTCTATACGATTTAAAACCATCATATGCTTTCGGAGAAGGTGCTCTAGTTGGATCCGGGACATTTCGGTATAGGGATTATGTAGAACATGGCAATATGCATCAAATCGACTACTACCTTTATGGTTCTTCTTTTCATTATGCTGACGGACTGCGCTATAGTACTATTACTCCTTCGATTACTTTTCATTTTAGAAATGATGATCTGAGATCCAATGAACGTGAACTGCTCAACGTGCGTTTTGTCAATGTCTTAAGAGATAAATCACCGACGATTGATTCAGATCCTGATTATAGTGTGTTAAATGCCAGATATGCCTATGGTAATAATGGTATTATTGATTACAGATCCTGGTTCGTAGACTTGGAGGTGGCTAGTGAGTTCTCTAAACTTTCATTTAACTGGGAACTGCGAAAGCTATTCCCCAATAATCGGCAATTGAACTTAAGGGTATTCGCGGGAAAATTCATCTACAATCAGACCAACTCAGACTTCTTCAGTTTCGCCTTGGATCGTCCAACCGACTATATGTTTGACTATGATTACTTAGGTCGATCAGAAGATTCGGGGATATTTAGCCAACAACTTATTATTTCAGAAGGTGGATTTAAATCCAAATTATCTACTCCTTACGCCAATGACTGGATAGTAACCACTAATGCAAGTATTAATATTTGGAAGTGGATAGAGGTATATGGAGATTTAGGAATGATTAAAAACAAATACCAAGACGCACACTTTGTATATGATTCCGGAATACGACTAAATCTAGTGACAGATTATTTTGAACTGTACTTACCTGTGTACTCCAATAATGGCTGGGAAATAGCTCAACCTCAATACGATGAGAAAATTCGTTTTATTGTAACCCTAAGCCCGAAAACCCTAATTGGACTCTTTACAAGGAAGTGGTTCTAAAAAACATGCAAATAACAGCATGATTTTAATAAGCTTCTGATGCATCCGTTTTGATAAAATAATGAAAATTATTCATAATTTTGGCTATTATCTAAATATAATTTAAAAAATCAGCAATCGATTAAGATATTAATGGATTATTGTTAATAAATGCTCATTTTATTTAATTGCATAACCCATTCTTTTTGCCTATTTTTGTCGGGTTAGATCTTATATTTTATGCAAGCTAAATCCTTTACAAAAGAAGATATTTCATTCGAAGATTTTAAAAGTCAAATACTTAATGACTACAAGGTGGCGGTCACTAGCCGTGAATGTAGTTTATTTGGCCGTAGAGAAGTTTTAACAGGTAAAGCTAAATTTGGAATTTTTGGTGACGGAAAGGAGTTGCCACAACTCGCCATGGCTAAGACTTTTAAAAAGGGTGATTTCAGAAGTGGATACTACAGAGATCAAACCTTTATGATGGCCATTGGAGCGTTAAGTATCAAAAATTTCTTTGCAGGATTATATGCGCATACTGATATCGAAAAAGAACCCATGAGTGCCGGAAGGCAGATGGGAGGGCATTTTCTTACCACCAGCAACAATCCTGATGGTAGCTGGGTGGACTTGACACAACAAAAAAACAGCGCCGCCGATATATCAACTACCGGTGGGCAAATGCCAAGACTGCTTGGGCTGGCACAAGCTTCTAAAATTTATAGAGAACTCAAAGATATTGATAGCAGCGGATTTTCAGTAAACGGAAATGAAGTTGCTTGGGGTACTATAGGAAACGCGAGTACCAGTGAAGGGATTTTCTTTGAAACTGTCAATGCTGCGGGTGTTATGCAGGTTCCCATGGTGATAAGTATCTGGGATGATGATTATGGAATATCCGTACATGCCAAGCATCAGACCACCAAAGAAAATATTGGAGAAATTCTCAAAGGATTCCAAAGAACAGAAACTGAAAAAGGGTTCGAGATTATTGTTGTAAACGGCTGGGATTACGTAGAATTAACCAAAGCCTACTCCAAGGCTGAAAGTATTGCTAGAGAACAGCATGTACCTGTGATTATTCACGTTAATGAACTCACCCAACCGCAAGGTCATTCTACCTCAGGTTCACATGAGCGTTACAAATCCAAGCAGCGCTTAGACTGGGAAAAGAAATACGATTGTAATGCCCAATTCAGATCCTGGATCATTGCCAATAATTTTGCGACTAGTGAAGAATTGGAGATCATTGAGAAACAAGTCAAAAAAGATGTTCGTGATGGTAGGAAAGAAGCATGGCTTGAATTTATTACTCCTATAAAAGAACAAAAGAAAGCCGTTGTAAAATTGCTTGCAGAATTGTCGAACTCAAGTACTAATAAGAACTTTATCGATAGAATTAAAAATGACCTTATAGCGGTAGATGATCCAGCAAAGCGTCAGATTTTAGGTTCAGCTAGGAAAGCACTTCGATATGTCGTAAACGAAGATTCTAAAGAAAAAGCCACTTTAATTCGGTGGATTGAGAACTTCTATACTAAGACCCAACCAGAATACAGTTCACACCTTTACAGTGAAACTAAAAACAATGCAGTAAATATAGCTGCTGTAGCACCACTCTATCCAGACAATCCCGAACAGGTAGATGGAAGAATTGTGCTTAGAGATAATTTTGATAAGCTATTTGCTACCCATAAAAATGCTCTAGTCTTTGGTGAGGACAGTGGAAAAATCGGGGATGTTAATCAAGGTTTAGATGGACTTCAAGAAAAATATGGAGAACTTCGTGTGGCCGACACCGGGATACGTGAGGCTTCTATAGTGGGACAAGGAATTGGGCTCGCCATGAGAGGACTTCGCCCTATTGCAGAAATACAATATCTTGACTATATATTATATGCCCTCTATGTGTTGAGTGATGATTTGTCGACTTTATTATACCGGACTGTTGGAAAACAAAAGGCTCCAGTGATTATTCGAACACGTGGTCACCGTTTAGAAGGAATTTGGCATGCCGGTTCACCTATGGGAGGATTGATACACCTGTTGAGAGGGATGTACATCCTAACTCCTAGAAACATGACCAAAGCAGCTGGTTTCTACAACACTTTAATGGAAAGTGATGAGCCAGCACTGATTATAGAAAGTTTAAATGGGTATCGTTTAAAAGAGGCACTACCGACGAATTTAGGAGAATTCAGAGTACCAATTGGTGTTGTTGAAACCTTAAAAACAGGTAGTGATATCACCGTTGTTTCCTACGGTTCTACACTTAGAATTGTAGAGCAGGTGGCAAAGGAGCTGTTAGAAGTTGATATTGATATTGAACTTATCGATGCTCAGAGCTTACTTCCATTTGATATTGACCATCACACGGTAGAGAGTTTGAAAAAGACCAATCGTTTATTAATAGTTGATGAGGATGTCCCTGGCGGATGTTCTGCATATTTACTTCAGGAAATTGTTGAGAACCAAGGAGGCTACAAATATTTAGACAGTGCTCCACAAACATTGGCTTCTAAAGCACACAGACCTGCATATGCTAGTGATGGGGATTATTTTTCTAAACCCAATGCTGAGGATATATTTGAAAAAATATATGCGATTATGCACGAATCCAACCCTTTAAAATATCCAAAACTTCGTTAGAAAATTTTTAGTATTAGAAAATTGCGAGTTGTAATTCTTTAAGTAAGTCGCCTTGAGGCATATTGGTAGCGCCTACCCCTTTACCCTTCATGTCGAGTTGCCGTAACTTAGAAACCACTTGACTACATTGCTTCATAGGATAATTTCGTGCTGCAACTTGATACTCTGAGACAAAATATGGATTAATTTTAAGGGCTGATGCTACAGCAGATTTGGATTGATCCGAAAGTCCATGGTAGTGCAGCAATTGTGCGAAAAAACTATACAACAAAGAGATGGTGACTACAAATGGATTGTCTTTAGGATTTTGAGAGAAATACTGAATAATTTTAGCAGCTTTTAAAACATCGCGCTCGCCTATGGCTTTGCGCAATTCAAAATTATTGAATTCCTTACTAATACCTATGTTTTCTTCGATGTGGCTTGGCGTAATCTCAGTACCTTTTGGAATAATGATCTGTAGTTTTTCTAATTCTTTGCTAATTCTACTAAGATCGTTACCTAAGAATTCAACCAACATTTGGGTAGCTTTTGGTGAGATCTTGTAGTCCCTTCCACTGAGTATTCTCCGAATCCATTCCCCAACCTGGTTCTCATAGAGCTTTTTACTCTCAAAGATGTAGCCCTTTTTAGCAATAGCTTTATAGGCTTTTTTACGTTTATCCAACTTCTTATATTTATAACAAAAAATCAAGACTGTTGTAGGTTGTGGGTTCAGCGCATAAGACTCTATTTGATCAATGGTTCTGGAGAGATGTTGGGCTTCTTTTACAATAATTACCTGCCGTTCGGCCATCATCGGATAACGTTTGGCGCTCGAAGTAATAGCCTCAATGCTAACGTCCTTTCCATACATCACCATCTGATTAAACCCCTTCTCCTCCTGGCTTAAAATAGATTGTTCCATGTACTCGGCTATCTTATCGATATAGTAAGGTTCTTCACCCATCAGGAAATATATAGGTTTAATTTGTCCAGCCTTAATTTCCTTTACTATTTTAGCAACTTCATCCATTTGATTTGAACCTAAATTTAATTAATCCATGAATTAATCTGATATTTGTGACTATGCAGCAATTATCATTTCCGACATATGAGTTTCGTTTCAAAAATAGCAAAAATAAAATCCATATTTTTGATGAAGTCAGGAAAAAGTTTATCCTTCTCCAGCCAGAGGAATGGGTGCGACAACATGTGGTCAAATTCCTTAGGATTCAAAAAAATTACCCCATCTCATTAATTAATGTAGAGAAGGAGCTAACAGTCAACGGATTAAAAAAACGATACGATGTTGTTGTCTATAACCCAGATGGTAGTATTGAATTGGTTGTCGAGTGTAAAGCGCCAAAAATCCCCATCACACAGGATACTTTTGACCAATTAGCACGTTATAATAGCGCCTTGCAAGGAAATTTCCTCATGGTGACCAATGGCTTACAGCATTATTATTGTAAAATGGATTACGAGAAAGAAATGTATGTCTTTCTAAAGGAAATTCCACCTTATATGCTTTAATTTGCAGCCATGTTTAAAATGTGTAGTAATTAAAAGTTACCAATGAAAGTAGCAGTTGTCATTCTAAATTGGAATGGAAAGGACTTATTAGAAAAATTTTTACCTTCTGTCGTAAAGCATTCCAATGATGCGGCTATATATGTAGCAGATAATGCCTCGAGTGATGATTCTGTTGACTTTGTAAAAAAGCACTACCCGGAGATCACTATCATTAAAAATGACTCCAATGGAGGTTTTGCCAAAGGATATAATGATGCCCTTGTCAATGTTAAGGAAGACATTTACTGTTTGTTAAATTCAGATGTGGAAGTTACCCCCAACTGGATTGCCCCTATTACCACTCTTTTTGAACAAAATAAGAATATAGCCATTGCCCAGCCAAAGATAAAGGACTATAAAATGAAGTCTCATTTTGAATATGCTGGAGCAGCAGGTGGATTTTTAGATCGCCTTGGATATCCATTTTGTAGAGGTCGGGTATTCCAAACTCTTGAAGAAGACAAAGGTCAGTATAACGATACTACAGAAATATTTTGGGCAACTGGAGCCTGTATGTTCATACGTAAAGAGGTTTTCCATAATCTTGGAGGTTTTGACGAAGATTACTTTGCGCATCAGGAGGAGATTGATTTGTGTTGGCGAGCTCATAATCACGGTTTAAAAGTGTATTATATTGCTGATTCACAAATCTATCATGTCGGTGGTGCAACCTTGGCAAATATGAATCCCAAAAAGACGTTTTTAAACTTTAGAAACTCCCTGTACTCGATCACCAAAAATTTGCCAAAGCGCAAAGTACTACCTTTAATTATTGCACGATTATTTTTAGATGGAATCGCGGGAATCCGCTTTCTTTTTCAATTTAAATTCTTACATTTATGGGCAATAATAAGAGCGCACTTCAGTTATTACTATAATTTTAATAAAACCTTTAAAAAGAGGGGTCTAATTGAAAAGGATATAAAGTATTATGAAGGCAATTCTGTTGTTTTAGGTTATTTTGTCAAAGGGAAACAATATTTCAGTCAATACGCAAAGAAAAAATCTACTTAAACCCGCGTTATTACTGATTTAAGAGAAAATTAACTAAAAACGAAGAACAAACATGCGCTTTTTATCTATTTTTGTGTAAAATTGTTAAAACGTTAATTAAGTAAAATCATAATCATGAAACAAATTTTATTATTTGGGGCAGCTGCTGCAATTTTTCTTTCTTCCTGTGTGTCTTCTAAGAAGTACGCGGAGTTACAAACCAAGCAGAAGCAAACCGAAGACTTATTAAACTCTGCCACTGTAAAGCTTAATACATGTTTGGAAGAGAAAGATAATTATAAATCGCAGTTGGACGTTCTTAGAAGGAACAATCAGGATTTAATTAACAACATGGGTAACCTTACAACGCTTACCGCGAAAGGTGCCGATAACTTAGAAAAATCATTAGAAAGTCTTAGAGAAAAAGATTTGACAATCCGCAAATTACAAGATGCTGTTACTCGTAGAGATTCTGTAAACCTTTCGCTTGTACAAAGCTTAAAAGGAGTGTTGGGTAACCTTGATGACGAGGATATCAACATCAGCGTTGAAAAAGGAGTGGTTTATGTAAACATTTCTGACAAATTATTATTCTCTAGTGGTAGTACTACGGTATCTGCAAGAGCTAAAGAAGTGCTAGGTAAAGTTGCAACTGTTGTTAAAAACAAACCTGACTTCGAATTTATGGTTGAAGGTCACACTGATACTGTGCCGATTCACACTGCTAAAATGAGTGATAACTGGGACTTGAGTGTACTTAGAGCTACTTCAGTAGTTAGAATTCTTCAAAATGATTTCGGAGTATCTCCATCTAGAATGACTGCTGCGGGTAGAAGTCAATACATTCCAGTATCATCTAACGATACTAAAGATGGAAGAGCTAAAAACAGAAGAACAAGAATCGTTATTCTTCCTAAATTGGATCAGTTCTACAGTATGATTGAAGAAGGAATGAAAGATCCTGCTATTAACTAATTAGGTCGATTTATCACCTAGGTTAAAGTATTATAATATATTTCAAAAGGGGCTGTCTATAACTAGGCGGCCTTTTTTGTTGGTAATTGGATACTTATTTAAACGGGTTACGCTTATGTATAGAAGGTGGTCAGCTAACGGATCATAGATTTATCCGAGTAAACCTTCCTCACTACTTTGGTTGCGATTTGTTTGATTGTTCGCCTTGTTCTGATGATTATAAGTATTTCGGGGATCAACGACACAGGTTAGGCTGTGCTACTCGCTGGTGCCGGCATCGCAAATAGGAGCGCGTCAAATGGACCCTTTGTACTGTTGTAATTAACAATTATACACCACAAAAAAGTCTGCGTATTGATATTGAAAAGCCTATAGTGGATCAGGCAGTGAAAGGTTGCTATTCAACCGACGCCAAGCCGCACATTAAAAGTTAGTATGATGGGCGAGTGAAAACCGCACAAAGGTTTTGAAGAACAACAGAGAACAAAAAAACCTTTAAGAAATGCTCCTTAAAGGTTTTTATAAAGTTATTTAACAATGCTTATCCAATAAAAAACAAAGGTCTATCTGCCATTAGATCATAAACCTCTTTCTTTATCGCCTCTAAAGCTGCTTCATCTTCTCTACCAGTCAATACACGATCGATTAAATCAACGATATCAACCACCTCAGATTCATTAAGTCCTCGAGTAGTAACTGCAGATACTCCAATACGAATACCGCTAGTTACAAATGGACTTTTATCGTCAAAAGGAACCATGTTTTTATTCACCGTGATATTAGCTTTTCCTAATGCCTCCTCTGCTTCTTTTCCGGAAAGATCTTTGTTTCTAAGATCGATCAACATCATATGGTTATCAGTTCCATCAGATATGATATTGTAGCCTTTGTCAACAAAGGCTTTTGCCATGGCAGCAGCATTTTTCTTTACACGAACAATATAATGTAAGAAATCCTCTGAAAGCGCTTCTCCAAATGCGATCGCTTTGGCAGCAATTATGTGTTCCAACGGACCTCCTTGGTTTCCAGGGAAAACAGCGCTATCCAACAATGAGGACATCATTCTTAAATTCCCGTTTTTAAGCTTAAGTCCAAATGGGTTTTCAAAATCTTTTCCCATCAATATCAAACCACCTCTTGGTCCTCTAAGGGTTTTATGCGTTGTTGTGGTTACAATATGACAATGAGGAATTGGATCACTCAATACTCCTTTAGCGATAAGTCCAGCAGGGTGAGAAATATCTGCAAATAAAATCGCATTTACCTGGTCAGCAATTTCTCTGAATTTTTTAAAATCAATATCTCTAGAGTACGCAGAAGCACCAGCTATAATCAATTTCGGTTGTTCCTTTTTGGCTATCTCCAAAATACGGTCATAATTTAGCCTTCCTGTTTCCTTCTCTACGCCGTAAAATACAGGGTTGTATAATTTCCCTGAAAAGTTTACTGGTGAACCATGAGTAAGGTGACCTCCATGAGAAAGGTCAAAACCTAAAATCTTATCTCCTGGCTTTAAACAAGCGGCAAATACAGCAGTGTTCGCTTGAGAACCACTGTGAGGCTGCACATTTGCATAGGCAGCTCCAAATAATTCTTTTGCTCTATCAATGGCAATACTCTCTACAACATCAACTACTTCACAACCTCCGTAGTATCGTTTTCCAGGGTAGCCCTCGGCATACTTGTTTGTTAGCACTGAGCCTGCAGCTTCCATGACTTGTTCACTTACAAAGTTTTCGGATGCAATAAGTTCTATCCCCTCCAATTGGCGCTGCTTTTCAGCTTCAATAAGTTCAAAAATTTGATCGTCTCTTTTCATTTCGAGTTGTTAGCGTTAAAGAAAGTTCAAAAATATAAAATACATTCGGTAAATTAATATAAATTAATACCTTTAAATCCTAATTAACAATTCAAATCTAATAATTTTGTTATGTCTCAAACAGCTAATGACCCGAATAGAAAATCATGGATCTCTGTTCCGACTGATTCTGATTTCCCGATACAAAACATACCCTTTGGAGTTTTTTTAACCAGAGATGATGTGATTACCATTGGTACACGGATTGGAAACACGGCTATTGACCTTGGAGCTCTACATCAATTAGGGTACTTCAGAGATATCCCCTTAACCGATGATATTTTCTTGCAAGATACATTGAATGATTTTATCTCCGATGGCCAAAAGACCTGGAGATTGGTGCGTAATCGCATCGCCAATATTTTTGATCAAAATAATAAAACCTTACAACACAATAAGAACCATAGGAAGGTGGTCTTATTTGACTTAGATGAAATAGAGATGCAACTCCCTGTACAGATTGGAGATTACACAGATTTTTATAGTAGTAAAGAACATGCGACCAATGTTGGAAGCATGTTTAGAGATCCCAATAACGCTTTACTTCCCAATTGGTTGCACATGCCTGTTGGTTATCATGGTAGAAGTTCCAGTATAGTACCTAGTGGAATACCTATTCATAGACCTATGGGGCAAACCTTACCTCAAGGTGCAGAAACTCCGGTATTTGGCCCTTCTAAATTGGTTGATTTTGAATTGGAAATGGCATTTATTACCACCGATGCCAATCAGTTGGGAGAACCGATTTCAACGGAAGATGCGGAGAACTATATCTTTGGAATGGTGCTGTTTAACGACTGGAGTGCTCGCGATATTCAGAAATGGGAATATGTGCCCTTAGGTCCATTTCTGTCAAAAAACTTTGCCTCTTCCATTTCGCCTTGGATTGTGACCTTAGATGCCTTAGAGCCCTTTCGAGTGGAAAGTCCGAAACAAGACCCTGTTCCACTGCCCTATTTGCAATACAAAGGCAGAAAAAGTTTTGACATTCATTTAGAAGTCGATATAGAAACTAAAAATACTCCACCACAAACCATTACAAAAAGTAATTTTAAGCATATGTATTGGAATATGTCCCAACAACTGGCACATCATACAATTAACGGATGTAAAGTCAATAGTGGAGATATGATGGGTAGCGGAACCATCTCCGGTACAACCAAGGATTCATACGGATCCATGCTGGAACTCACCTGGAGAGGCGAAAATCCAATCATTCTAAGTGACGGATCCGAACGTAAATTTATAGAGGATGGTGACACCATCACCCTTAAAGGATATTGTAAGAATGATAAAGTGCGAATAGGCTTTGGAGAAGCATCCAATAAGTTACTCCCACCTTTCGGTTCAAAGAAAAGAAAATAACGAATTCCAAAAGTTTAATTGAGGGTTTTTAGTTACCCTCAATTAGGCTTTGTAAATCTTCAGCACTAATCTGGCCGTGAGATTCAGCGCATATAATATTGGTATTTCTGATTAACAACACCTGTGGGCTCTGATGAACTACATCAAAACGCGATGCAACTGCATTTGAAAGCGCTCTATTGTTGAGTATGTCCAAAAAGTATAAAGACACCTTTGAGGGATCGGGTTTGAATTCAGATTCAAAATTCTGTAAACTGAACCGGCTGATTCCACAACGCGTACTGTGTTTAAAAATAAGGACATATTGCGATTTGGATTCCTCCACCAATTGATCTAGTTGTTCCGCTTGATCTAGTGGTGTCCATTGAAAATTTTCTTTTGAAATTGAATCCTTCGAACCAAAGATAGTTTTAAAAAAAGCCATAACTTTAAGAGTGTTTTACTTTAAAATATTATAATTAACATGACGTAATGTCATTAAAATTATATTAATTAGATGACAATGTGTCGCTTACGTGGTTCGGTACACGTTTTGCTTAACTCTGTTAGAAAACAAATTATACAAGATAATGAACTTAAACAACTTTACAATAAAATCACAGGAAACGATACAGCAATCGCAACAAATTGCGCAGGCTTATGGGCACCAGATTATAGAAAACGAACATATTTTCAAGGCTCTTTTTGATGTCGATGAAAATGTACTGCCTTTTCTACTTAAAAAGCTGAATGTAAATGTGGATTTACTAAAACAAATTCTCGAGAGCACCTTAAAGAGCTATCCAAAGGTAGAAGGTGGAGACCTGCAACTTTCTAGAGAAGCTGGCTCTACCCTAACCCAAGCGGGAAATATAGCTAAGAAGATGAAGGATGAATTTGTTTCTGTAGAACATCTTATTCTTGCCATCTTTAAATCCAAAAGTAAAATCTCTCAAATCTTAAAAGATCAAGGGGTTACTGAAAGGGATTTAGAGGCCAGCATCACAGACCTTAGAAAGGGCGAAAGAGTAACCTCGGCTAGTGCTGAGGAAACGTATAACGCACTAAATAAATACGCCAACAACCTTAATCAGTTGGCCAATGATGGAAAATTAGACCCTATCATTGGGCGTGATGAGGAAATTAGGCGAGTATTACAAATACTATCACGTAGAACTAAGAATAACCCTATGCTCGTGGGCGAACCAGGAGTAGGTAAAACGGCCATAGCGGAAGGGCTTGCACATCGTATAATTCAGGGAGATGTTCCTGAAAACTTACAGAACAAGCAAATATTCTCTTTAGACATGGGAGCTCTAATTGCGGGTGCCAAATATAAGGGAGAGTTTGAAGAACGTCTTAAATCTGTAATTAAGGAAGTTACCACCTCTGATGGTGATATCGTCCTGTTTATAGATGAAATACACACCTTAGTTGGTGCTGGTGGCGGTCAGGGTGCTATGGATGCGGCCAATATCCTAAAACCGGCTCTGGCACGTGGAGAACTCAGAGCTATAGGAGCGACAACTTTGGATGAATATCAAAAGTATTTTGAACAAGACAAGGCTCTCGAGCGACGATTCCAGAAGGTTTTTGTGGATGAGCCGGATACTGAGAGTGCAATTTCTATTTTAAGAGGAATCAAGGAAAAGTATGAGACACACCACAAGGTACGCATTAAAGATGAGGCCATCATTGCGGCGGTCGAACTTTCTGAGCGCTATATTACAAACCGATTTTTACCGGATAAAGCGATTGACCTAATGGATGAAGCCGCTTCTAAACTTCGAATGGAAATCAATTCCAAACCTGAAGAATTGGATGTTTTAGATCGTAAAATTATGCAATTGGAAATTGAAATTGAAGCCATTAAAAGAGAGAATGACGAACAGAAGTTAAAAGCGCTTAACGCGGAGCTGGCCAACTTAAAGGATGATAGGAAAGAGGTTTATGCCAAATGGAGAAGCGAGAAGGATGTAGTCGATGCTATTCAAACCACTAAGGAAGAACTGGAAAACCTTAAAAAGGAAGCTGAGAGAGCAGAACGAGATGGTGATTACGGAAAGGTGGCTGAAATACGATACGGTAAAACACAGCAGGCGCAGGAACGCTTAGATAAACTTCAAGATCAGCTCCTTCAAGAGCAATCTTCAGGAACGAATCTTATCAAAGAAGAGGTGACCAATGAAGATATTGCTGAGGTGGTTGCGAAATGGACTGGAATTCCAGTGACAAAAATGCTTCAGAGTGAACGGGAGAAACTCTTAAGACTAGAGGATCAATTGCACAAAAGAGTTGTTGGTCAACACGAGGCTATAGAATCTGTTTCTGATGCTATTAGAAGAAGTCGATCTGGCCTTCAAGATGCTAATCGCCCTATCGGCTCTTTCCTTTTCTTAGGAACCACTGGTGTTGGTAAAACAGAATTAGCCAAAGCCTTGGCGGAATACCTTTTCGATGATGAATCAGCGCTTACTCGTATTGATATGAGTGAATATCAAGAACGCCACGCTGTGAGTCGATTGATAGGTGCGCCTCCAGGGTATGTAGGTTATGATGAAGGAGGGCAATTAACAGAGGCTGTTCGAAGAAAGCCATACTCTGTAGTCTTGTTGGATGAAATTGAAAAGGCTCATCCAGATACCTTCAATATCCTATTACAGGTATTAGACGAAGGAAGGCTTACGGATTCAAAAGGACGTTTGGCAGACTTTAAAAATACTATTATAATTATGACTAGTAATATCGGTAGTCAAATTATTCAGGAGAAGTTTGAAGCAACAACTGATATCACTAGTGCTACTGAGGCGGCAAGAGTTGAAGTACTCGGACTGCTCAAGCAAAGTGTACGACCGGAATTCATAAATCGTATTGATGATATCGTCATGTTTACACCCTTGAGTAAGACAGACATTAAAGAAATCGTAGAATTACAATTTAAAGGAATTGCCAGAATGGTTGCCAAGCAAAACATTACCTTGGATGCTACACAGGAGGCAATCGACCATCTTTCAAAAACAGGCTTCGATCCTCAATATGGTGCAAGGCCGGTAAAACGAGTAATTCAGAAGGAAGTACTCAACAAACTTTCTAAGGAAATACTCAGTGGAAAGATCAGCGCAGAGAGCATTATTTTAATAGATGCCTTTGATGGAGAATTAGTTTTTAGAAACCAGACAGATTTAATAGAAAATTAACAGTAGGTCCGTGTAAGTAAATATAAATTTGTCGACTTATTAAGTGATTGAAAATTAAGAATATAAAACAGAAATTATAAAGGATAAAGTTAGGTAGTTCGTAAGGATTATTTAGTTTTAAGTTGGTTGGTTAGTTAAGGCACCCGTAGCAATTGAGTTACGGGTGTTTTTAATTAAGGACTTATTTCTTTAGGTTCTAAATCATACCTGTCAGTATTTTATTTATATTTGAGGTAGAACACTACCTATAATGACAACAAAGGCGGAGAATACCACACAGTATATCATTCGAACCGTAGCTCCAATATTTAATAAAAAGGGATATGCTGCGACTAGCCTAAACGATATTACCAAGGCTGCAGGCCTTACCAAAGGGGCTATTTACGGAAACTTTAAAAACAAAGATGAACTGGCTCTAATGGCCTTTGAATACAATACCACTATTGTTCTGAGTCGAATTAAGCAGTACATGGATAAGGGAAAAACGCCTTTGCAGCGCTTGCTCAATCTTGTCGAGTTCTATAAAAACTACTACGAATTTACTAATAATTTTGGGGGTTGTCCTATCATAAATACCGCTGTCGATTCCAAAAACACTCATCCTGCTCTACTTCAAAAAGCACAAGAAACCATCGCGATCATTGAAGGCTATATCTCCCAACAAATTGAGTACGGTAAACAAATCGGAGAGATTCGCAAAACCATCCCTGGAGCCAAATACGGAAAACGCTTTTTTAGTCTAATTCAAGGGGCTATTTTCATGAGTCAAACCACAGGTGATAAAAATTATACTACTGACTGTCTTAATGTTATCATAGACACCATAAACCAAAGATTTAAATAGATTCAATCTCTTTTTTCCTTGGGACTCTAAGCAATAAAAACATCCCGATAAAAAAGATTAGCGCAATAAGTACAATGGAAGTTCTCATGCTTCCTGTTACTTGAGCAATAAATGCATAAAGAAACATCCCAATGACGATTCCTATTTTTTCAGCCACGTCATAAAAGCTAAAATATGAAGCTGTATCCTTTGTCTGTGGTAAAAACTTGGAATAAGTTGATCTCGATAAGGCTTGAATTCCTCCCATCACTAGCCCAACAACAGCTGCAGTTATATAAAATTGATTGGGAGTCACCACAAAGAACGCCACCACACAAACCACAACCCATACAAGGTTAATTCCAATAAGGGTTTTGATATTACCGAACTTCGAGGATGCTCTCGAGGTAAGTGTAGCTCCTAGCACAGCAAGTAACTGTATGAGCAAGATGCTTATAATAAGGCCCGTGGTACGTTGGCTATCACTCTCCCATGCGAGTTCTTCCTCAGCGAAATATGAAGCCACGAGCATCACAGTTTGTACGCCCATACTATAAACGAAGAAGGCCGCTAAGTAACGCTTCAAAGTTTTATTAGTACCCAATGCATTCCAAACCTTTTTGAGCTCTTTAAAACCACTTAAAAGTATTCCTTTGGAGACTTTACCTTGGTTTCCGTTGCCTTTGGGTAGGTAATAAAAAGAATACTGGCTAAATCCTGCCCACCAGAGCCCAACAAGAACAAAGGAAATTTGGGTTGGCGCAGTTGCACTCTCGAAGCCAAACCATTCGAATTTCATTATCATGACCAAATTGAGTACTAATAGCAGCACACTTCCAATGTACCCCAAGGAATAGCCTTTAGCACTAATGCTATCCTGTTGTTCCACAAAGGCTACATCAGGTAGATATGAATTATAAAAAACTAAGCTACCCCAAAAGCCGATCAGTCCTAAAAGGTACACGCTAAGGCTTAAGTATATATTTTCAAGGCTAAACCAATATAGTCCAATGCTTGCCAGCGAACCTAGATAACAAAAGAATTTGAGAAACACCTTTTTATTACCCACATAATCTGCAACCCCGGAAAGCAATGGGGTTAAAAATGAAACAATTAAAAAAGCAAAGGAGGTTACATAGGTAATCAGCGGTCCCCTGGCAATTTCGCCGCCAAAAATTTCTATTTTTTCCACACCAGCCTCTCGAAATAGAGCCCCGTAGAATAACGGAAATATTGCAGAGGCAATGGTAAGACTATAAACAGAATTTGCCCAGTCATAAAATGCCCAGGCGTTGAGTAATTTTTTACTCCCTTTTTCTAATGGTCTCATGCGATATGAAATAAAAAAAGCAAGAGGTGTGAGTGCGCCTCCTGCTCGGTTGGTAATGTTTTTTTTAATTTAAATACTTATTCAAAAGAAGTTACGCCATATTTGGAAGCTTCGGCTTTTGCTGCTGGTGCTAAGGATCTCAAATTAGCAATTCTACTTTGGTTTGAAGGGTGTGTGCTTAAAATTTCGGAAGGTTGTGATCCTCCAGAGTTGGCGCTCATCCGTTCCCATAATCTAGCAGCCTCGGTTGGATCATAACCTGCAATCGCCATAATTCTTAACCCAATGGCATCAGCCTCCGTTTCGTGGTTTCTACTAAAGGGAAGCATTACTCCTACTTGGGATCCAATCCCATAAGCTTGATTAAATATATTGATAGTTTGTGCGCTACTTCCACTAGCCCCTAAGGCAACATTTCCTGCTAAACCAACATACTGTTGTAAAGCACTTGCACTCATACGTTGGGCTCCATGATTGACTAATGCATGGGCGATTTCATGCCCCATAACCACAGCAACTCCTGCATCATTTTGACAGATAGGTAATATCCCTGTATAAAAAACGATTTTACCTCCAGGCATACACCATGCATTGACCGCATCATCGGCTACAAGATTATACTCCCACTTGTAATCATCCAAATATCCTTGGTAACCATTGGCATTAAACCAAAGTTCAGCTGCTTTAGTCAAGCGCTTACCTACCCTTTGAATGGTTGCTGCCGCTTCAGTTCCTTTAATAACCTCATGGGTATTCAAAAACTTGTCATACTCAGCAAAGGCCGTTGGGAATATCTCTGCATTGGAGTGAAAATTAAGCGTTTGTTTACCCGTAAATGGATTTGTCGAACAAGACAAAACCAATACCGCAAAAACTGCTATAGTTAGATACTTTTTCATGTGAGTTATATTATTATGGATAAGTTTAATAATTTATTTAACAAATCGAATTTACGGAAAAAATTACAATCTTTTGATCATAAAATTAGAATCCCTGCGTTAATACATACGATGAAATTTGTCTTCTCAGATTTCACGCCACTGCAATACGCAAAGGTTTTCAAAGCCTAACTATTTCTTTGTACTTCGTTTTTAGAAGCTTATCCTTAACAGCAACTTAATGTAGAGACAAAAAATATAATTTTAAATCTGACAATGGAAAAAATTATCCGTTACTTTGATAAAATTGTTTTCTTTACTTTGAGAAAGGCAATTAATCCAACTTCTCCTCCAACACCTTGCTTAGTAAAAAATTATAAAGATGTCCAAGCGTACTAACGAAAATTACCGTCAGAATCTTAAAATTCCAAAATCTATATTAATAACTGCCAAAGCACTACAATTCGTATCGCCTAAACAGGCAGAAAAATTTGCTGCTAAATTGTTTCAGACTCCCGTCATTTACCCTACTCCTAAACGAGAAGAACATATGGAGCGAGAGGCTATAAAATCTATCTTAGAAATCCCTGAAATCCATAAAAAAATCCAAACTTTCCGTTATGGTGATGGGGAGAAGAAGGCACTTTTGGTTCATGGCTGGTGTGGTAGAGGCACCCAACTTGTCAAAATTGCTGATGCTCTGGTACAGCAAGGTTATACGACATACAGTTTTGACGGCCCGGCTCATGGTAAGTCTAGCGGAAAAACAACCAATATGCTCGAATTTGTAAAATGTATTCTAGAAATGGAACGAGCTTACGGCCCATTTGAAGCTGCTATCGGACATTCCTTAGGCAGTATGGCGCTTTTGTATAGCGTTAAAGAAGGGCTTAATCTCGAGCGGATGGCGCTGATTGGAAGTGGGAATAAAATTGAAGAAATTATATATGACTTTACGGACAAATTAGGACTCGATAGAGCGATTGGAGTTAATCTCAAGAAATCGTTAGATCAAAGATTCCAAATCGACATCAATACTTTTTCAGCCAGTGCCAGCGCCGAACATGTTCACATACCGGTTCTCTTAATACACGATGAGCAGGATATGGATTCGCCAGTTGATGCTTCCAGAAAAATAAACCAAATTCTCAAAGAGTCTAAGCTCATCTTAACTCAAGGCCTTGGGCACAGAAAAATATTGGGAGATCCTGAAGTTATCCAACAATTACTTGAATTTTTACATGCCACAACAAATAAAAAGTAGCTTTACATTAAGTTTTCTAAAATAAATTGGCATAACATTTGTTTTATAATTATTAAAATTAAAAAATCTTTAAAACTCAATAATCATGAAAAAATTAATCACTTTAGCATTCGTAACTCTTTTTGTATTCACCGCCTGTGAAGGACCTGAAGGACCTCCTGGTGAACCAGGAACAAATATCGTTGGTGAAACATTTGAATACACAAACGTTAATTTCACCGATGCAAATGGCTACACATTTACGGCAAGTTTTAATCCACCACTAATAAATGGTGATGCAATGCTTGTTTACAGACTTCAAGCCGTTGATGGCGGAGCAGATGTATGGGAACAAGTACCTACCGCGCTTTATTATACTGATGCTGGTACTGATTTACAATACTGGTTTAATTACACACTTAGTAATGTCCAAATTGGAGTAGAAAGCAATGACTATCCAGGTTTCGGTGCAGATTTTTTAAGCAATCAAGTATTTAGAGCCGTAATTGTGCCGGCAGATCTTATGAATTCTGTAGATACCAAAAACATTGATGCTGTGATGGAGGCTGCAAATATTAAAACCGTACAAAGAGTTCAATAATATAGTCGTAAACTACTATAAGAATACGGAAAAATCCCTGAATAAAAATCAGGGATTTTTTTTATCCCAGCCGTAAATAAGTGTTGCAGAAAAATCTTGAGTTTTGCCTGGATTTTACTGTTCTAAACTTTTGAATTCAGTTATAGCCTGGTTTGGCGCTAAAATATTATAGCCCTCCCAAAAAGCAGGATCATACTTGGGTAGATATGCCGGCTCTATATTATTCTTTCCATCTATTTGGCCAAAGGACTCTTGTGTTAATGGACTGCTTTCAAAAACTACAAGTGTCTTTTTTTGGCTGTTTTGTATTTTAAAATCTACACCTAAACGAACTTGGTTTTGTTTTCTCCTACCCTTGACGTGCTTGTTTTTTTCGATGATTTTTAATGGTCTCTCAATTCCAAACACAATGCTGTTGTTCTCTTCTTGGAATTTTATACTATAGGTACCATTAGTGTTTCTTTTATATAAATAAGTTCCTTCCCTAAGGTTATGCCTGTAGGATATTCCAAAAAGACGAATCTTTCGCAAAGGTTCGACATTGTGATAATCAATGCGCATAATCCCAAAATCTTCAGTATTGATATACAGGATTCCGCTGTAATCCCCCCTTTTGGGCTCAAAAGTGACTTTATAGACCAAGGCGTTATCCAAATTGGTCAAACCTTCTAAACTATACTTATACTTGTTTTGCCTATGGATGACATCTAAATCAGATTCGGGATCCAAAAAATTAGAATTCAAAAAATCAGTAATACCACTGCGGAGTGAGCTATTGAAGTGTTCCTTGGATTTTTTTTGCTTTTCCAAAGAATCCTTAGCCGAGACCAATGAATCTACTTTATGATCGAAAAAACTGGAATCAATCTCCTCCGTTTTGGCACCTATAAGCCCCGACTTGATTACAAAATACGAATTTCGCTTTATGTGTTTACGAAGAAGTGATTGCAATTTATCTTCCATTTTATCACTGGAAAACTCATTGTTTTTATCGTATAATTGGCAAGCTTTGATAGGATCCATTTTTAACTCCTCTACCCCTGTAACTGTACTTTTTAGGTAAAGGTCAGCAAGTAATTCCCTATGGTAAGGAAATGAGTTAGGAATCTCCTCGATAATTTTATCGGCAAAATGTTGATCAAACTCCTCAATGGTGCTCTGCTTCACATCAACCTTAGAATTATTTAATTTATTAATATCGGAATCTCTGTAGAATACTCTTTGGCTTGTATAATTTGCCTGGTAATTTTCTTGAAGACTATCCAACACTTTCTCCATGATCTGTTCTGCAGTATAACTGTTGTTCAATAGAACTACCTCACTGAGTATGATATCTTGAGGTTGAAGTTTAATGATACTATCTGTAAAATTTGATACAGCGATTACTTTTTCTTCATAACCTAGAGATCGAATATATATCGAATCCTGCTCTGAGGTTTCACCATTGATATGAAAGTCAAACTTCCCTTGCTCAGAGCTAATCATCCAAGATTCTTGATTCAGACTTATGGTAGCAAATGGTATGGGTTCTTTGGAAGTTTGATCAACCAAGGTTGCTTTAATGGTTTGGGAAAATGTACTATGGGTTACTAAACTGATAATCAGCAATGAAAATAAGGTGAATCGATTCATAGATTGGCGTGTGGTATTGTTTTCATGGGGAAATTAAGTAATTCTGCTCCCAAGAAAATACAGTTTATAGAGAATTTAACATACGGCTTAAAAATTATACCCACAGTTTTCCACTATTGTTTTGAATTAGAATCAGGCAAAAAGCCATTAAAAATTTACCCTTTAAAAACTTATTGCTTAACTTCGTATTCGCAAAATTTTAGCTCATTAAAAAATCATACGAAATGAATAAATATGACGTAATTGTTTTAGGAAGTGGCCCTGGTGGATATGTAACTGCCATACGTGCTTCTCAACTAGGTTTTAAAACCGCTGTTGTCGAAAAAGAAAATCTAGGAGGCGTATGTTTGAATTGGGGATGTATCCCTACTAAAGCACTGTTAAAATCAGCACAAGTATTTGAATACCTAAAGCATGCTGAAGATTACGGACTTCATGTAGATAATGTTGAAAAGGACTTTAACGCCGTAATTAATCGTAGTAGAAACGTTGCCGGGGATATGAGTAAGGGTGTTCAGTTCTTGATGAAGAAAAATAAGATTGACGTACTTCAAGGTTACGGAACCCTTAAGTCAGGAAAGAAAATAGAAGTTAAGGACAAGGACAATAAAGCAACCGTATATAGCGCTGATCACATTATCATCGCGACAGGAGCTCGTTCTAGGGAATTACCAAGTCTGCCACAGGACGGTAAGAAAGTTATCGGATATCGCGAAGCTCTTACCCTAAAAGAGCAGCCTAAAAAATTGATTATTGTTGGTAGTGGTGCTATCGGTATTGAGTTTGCGTACTTCTACAATTCTATGGGTACTGAAGTTACTGTTGTTGAGTATTTACCAAACATTGTTCCCGTAGAGGATGAAGATATCTCTAAACAGTTAGAACGTAGCTTTAAAAAGATGGGTGTTAAGATCAAAACCTCTGCAGAGGTCACTAAAGTTGACACTAGTGGTAAAGGTGTTAAAGCTACTGTAAAAACCAGTAAAGGAGAAGAAGTTATTGAGGCGGACATGGTGCTTTCTGCGGTTGGAATTAAAGCCAATATTGAAAATATCGGATTAGAAGAAGTCGGAATTGCGACTGACCGTGATAAAATAGTAGTCAATGATTTTTATCAAACGAACATACCTGGATATTATGCTATCGGTGATGTAGTCCCTGGACAAGCTTTGGCACACGTTGCATCTGCTGAAGGGATTCTTTGTGTTGAAAAAATTGCAGGACAACATGTTGAAGCACTTGATTATGGAAACATCCCTGGGTGTACCTACTGTTCACCTGAAATCGCCTCTGTTGGTTTGACTGAAAAGCAAGCCAAAGAGAAAGGTTATGATCTCAAAGTCGGGAAATTCCCATTCTCTGCAAGTGGAAAAGCAAAAGCTAGTGGGCACCCTGATGGTTTTGTAAAAGTAATTTTTGATGCCAAATACGGAGAATGGTTAGGCTGCCACATGATAGGAGCTGGAGTTACTGATATGATTGCCGAGGCAGTCGTAGCTAGAAAACTTGAAACTACCGCTCATGAGGTGTTAAAAGCAGTACACCCCCACCCTACAATGAGTGAAGCGGTGATGGAGGCTGTTGCAGCTGCATATGGAGAAGTTATCCATATCTAGTTGGAAAAAAACTTAAAATAAAAAAGCATATCATAACGTAAAAAAGGTGGAACCTAGAGGTTTCGCCTTTTTTTAATACATCAAATGAAAATGTTAATTATTTGACAGATAGATCACAGAACCAAAAGGAATCATCCCAACTCCTTTGATGATCCTTGTCCTCTTTCGAATTGGGAGAGCTGTATGTCCTAAGTACTTTATCTCCAATTATAAATTCAACAGGTTTTTTAAAAATGGGACCATCATATACAAATGTATGAAACTCTCCATTTTCACCACATGGGTCTACTCCAAGAGGGAGCAATTGCAAAAAGTCTTCATCTATTTCTTTACCGACCATAGTTTTATCCAATACCTTGGCGTTCACAGCCACTGTAATGGCTTTGAATCCCAAGTCTATGAATTTATGCATCAGCTTGAGGCTATCTATTTTCCACAACGGAAAATGAGCCTGTAAGCCAATAGATTCTAACTTACTTTCCCGATAAGTTCTAAGGTCTTCTAAAAAGATGTCTCCAAAACCGGCATGAGTGAATCCTTGTTTCTTTTTCTCAACTAAAGTTGTTTGCATCAATTGGTCATACACCTGCATCGATGTTTGCTCCGGCAATTCTAGAATTGACAGTGGTAAACCAATTTGTGATGCCTGTTTTAACAGTAAATCTCTTTGAATGCCATGCATGGATACACGATTACTATCCATGCTTATCGTGGTGAAAAGTTGGTCAACACTGTAAGATGGGTCCTGTAACAGGCTATATAATGCTAAGGCACTATCCTTACCGGTACTCCAATTAAAAAACGTTTTAAATGCCATACGCTAGTTGCCACTCGGGCTATTGCAAAAGAAAACTTTGTAGTGCCAATTCGTAACTCTGCATACCAAATCCAAGGATTACGCCTTTTGCGTTGGCAGAGATATAGGATTGATGCCGTATAGATTCTCTTGAAAAGGTATTGGAAATATGCACTTCGATTACAGCTGTTGTAATGCCTTTAACAGCATCACCTATAGCCACTGAGGTATGCGTATATGCTCCAGCATTAAGAATAATTCCATCCCCTTCAAAGCCTGCCTGGTGAAGTTTATTAACCAGTTCACCCTCTACATTGGATTGGAAATATTCAAAAGATACCGAAGGGTATTTGGTTTTAAGGATTCCTAAGTAATCCTCAAAACTTTCAGATCCATAGATCTCGGGCTCTCGTTTACCTAATAAATTTAAATTGGGACCGTTGATAATTGTGATTTTCAATAGCTTAAATTTTAATTAATGAGCAATTCTGGAAGGTTTTATCACCTGTGTGATTCTCCTAGATTTCGCTGATTATGGTTTGACCTAATGCTGTAAATTTAAACATTATCCACTAAAAAAGAGGCCGAAGCCTCTTTAATTCTATAATGGTAATCTACAGTCGTTTTACCG
Organism: Galbibacter sp.; assembly: GCF_048266365.1. NCBI lineage: Bacteria > Pseudomonadati > Bacteroidota > Flavobacteriia > Flavobacteriales > Flavobacteriaceae > Galbibacter > Galbibacter sp. Next base: position 89,565 of record NZ_JBLWZP010000002.1, read on the forward strand.
CTTAAAAGTAGATAGCAAATCCTACGCTTAATCCCAGACCACCAAGATTGTCTGCGTCGTCATTAATATCCACATCGTAACGTACTCCAGGTTCCAAAGCAACATTATCAGCAACAAACCAGGCATATCCACCTTGCAGACCAACAAATAATGGACTAAAGTTATCACTGCTAACACCATTTAAATCAATTTGTACGGGAAATTGAGATTCGATATAATATTTAGCGCCCAGTTTATAAGAGAACCTTCCATCAGCGCCATCGGCATCACCATAACCTAGTCCAGCTTTAAGTGCAAGATCATCGATGATAAAATATCCACCTTCAAAACCGACATTCCATTCGGTATAATCGTCACTAGTGTTTAGGCTAAAACCAGTATTGGAACGATGCGCTCTTCCAAAGTTCGTATTGGCCTCTACAAGCCAACTCCCCTCAGACAATGCTGGATTAGAAGTAGATTGAGCATTAGATGCGAATAATGCTCCTAAAATAAATGTAGCTGTTACTAAAATTTTTTTCATGATTATTGAATTTTAATTGATAGCCCAAATCTAAAGATTATTCTTACATACTCCAATCAAAAGAGTTGAAATTATGGAAAACCTCAACCCCTTAATTGGCTACTACTCCAACGTTCGTTAGTCCACATTCCATCCGATTATCTAATTATTCAAAGCTTGATGATGAAGAATTAAATATAATATTTAGCTTTACCCCATGGATTGGAAACAGATCATATCGGACTACAAATACTACCTTAGAATAGAAAGAGGGCTGTCTGTAAATTCTGTGGAAAATTATGGCTTGGATATTCAGAAGTTGTTGAACTACTTAGAGCATCATAAAATTCAGAGTTCCCCAACAGCTATTGATTCCGAAACGCTCCAAAATTTCATTTACCAAGCCGCAAAATCTCTAAGTGCGCGTTCGCAAGCTAGGTTGATTTCTGGTTTAAAAAGTTTTTTCAATTACCTGGTTTTTGAGGATTACCGCGCCGATGATCCAATGGCTTTAATTGAAACTCCAAAGCTTGGAAGAAAATTACCTAATACGCTCACAATAGATGAAATAGACATGTTGATTTCAAGTATCGATTTAAGCTTACCCGAAGGCGAAAGAAATCGCTGTATGATTGAAACATTATACAGTTGTGGTCTCAGGGCAACGGAACTTATCAGTTTAAAAATATCAGAATTGTACTTTAAAGAAGGTTTTATTCGCGTACTTGGAAAAGGTAGTAAACAGCGCTTTGTCCCCATCGCCCAAGTCACAATAAAGTATATCGACATCTATCTTACAGAAATAAGGCCTCAAATTGCCATTAAGAAAGGGCATGAAGATATATTGTTTTTAAACCGTCGAGGTGCCCAGTTAACTAGGGCTATGGTATTTACTATTATAAAAAACGCTGCCAAAAAAGCTGGCATTAAAAAAAGCATCAGCCCTCATACTTTTAGGCATTCTTTTGCCACTCACCTATTGCAAAACGGCGCTGATTTACGGGCTATACAACAAATGTTAGGACACCAAAGTATTACAACCACTGAAATATACATGCATCTCAACCAGAAGGATTTGGCCAATGTAATTTCAAAACATCACCCCAGAAACGAATATTAAGCTTTGCTAGTGTGGCTATTTTAGTAAGTTCTTTACTGAATTGAAGGTGAATCCAGAAAGAAATACTTATTTTTAGCCTAGAAAGTTTTAATGTATAATGAATATAAAAGAAAATTTACTTCGCATTAAGGAATCACTTCCTTCACATGTAAATCTAGTGGCAGTTTCGAAGACCAAAAGTAATGATGATATCATGGAGGCATATCAAGCTGGACAGCGCGTTTTTGGAGAAAATAAGGTTCAAGAAATGGTCGGAAAATGGGAACAACTTCCAAAGGATATTGAATGGCATATGATTGGACATCTTCAACGAAATAAAGTCAAGTATATGGCTCCCTTTGTCAGTTTAATTCACGGAGTTGATAGTCTTAAATTACTCAAAGAAATCAATAAACAAGCGAATATGACCGATCGCGTAATCCCCTGTTTGTTACAAGTTCATATTGCTGATGAAGATACTAAGTTTGGGATGAATGTTTCTGAATTGGAAGAACTTCTAAGCAGTGATACTTTTAAAAAACTCAATGCTATTAAAGTGGTTGGGCTTATGGGCATGGCGACATTTACGGAAGATAGTAAGCAAATAGCAAATGAATTTACACATTTAAATTCTATTTTTGAATCCTTAAAAAGCACACACCCCAAAACTGATAACCTAGAATTAAGTATCCGATCCATGGGTATGAGCGGTGATTATAACATCGCAATACAATGCGGCAGTACTATGGTGCGCATTGGAAGTCATATTTTCGGATCTAGAAATTACAACTAAAAACTAGCTTTAAAAATTTCACTAAAAACTCATGTAAAAGAATGTATGCCGTACTTGATATAGAAACCACTGGAGGGAAATACAATGAAGAAGGAATTACAGAGATTGCAATTTATAGGTTTGACGGCCATAAAGTGGAGGATCAGTTCATTAGTCTAGTTAACCCGGAAAAGGAGATTCAGCCCTTTGTAGTAAAATTAACGGGCATCAATAACCAAATGCTACAAACAGCGCCAAAGTTTTACGAGATTGCCAAACGAATCATTGAAATTACTGACAATTGTACCTTGGTTGCACACAATGCTCAGTTTGATTATAGAATCCTACAGACCGAATTTAATCGTTTAGGTTATGATTACCAACGAAAATCACTTTGTACTGTAGAATTATCTAAGGAACTATTACCGGAACAACCCTCGTATAGCCTAGGAAAACTGGTGCGTGCTTTAGGCATACCTGTAAGTGATAGGCACCGGGCAAATGGTGATGCCCTAGCCACAGTGAAATTATTTAAACTCCTATTGTCAAAGGATTCCAATAAGAAAATTGTTCAGAACAATATACGCCAAGAACAGGTGGGCCAACTCAACCCAAGGCTTATTGAAATTGTTGAGCGACTTCCCAATGACGTTGGAGTATTCTATATGTACAATACCGATGGGGAGCTCATTTATCTCTCTAAAAGTAGCAATATTCGAAAAAGAGTCAATAAACTATTTATCAGCAGTGCCGCGAAAAACAGAAAAATACAGAAGGAAGTTAAGATAGTCACCTTTGACCTCACTGGAAATACGTTGATTGCGGAACTTAAAGAGTATCAGGAGATCGCGAAAAACAAACCAAGGTATAATCCTAAGAAAAAACAAAAATTCACCCATGCCTTGTATGTGACAAAAGGCAATGATTCTCGATTAAATTTAGTCCTAGACAATTTTGACTTGAACAAAGATTCAATCATCAATTTTGTGGGTTATAATCAGGCAATAAAGGTTCTAGGTGAAATTTCATTAGAATTTCAGTTGCACCTCAATGGCGATGGATCTCGTGATATCGCAGACCATTTAGGAAATGGCCAAGAGTATAATGAAGATTCTAAAGCTTATAACAAACGTGTTCGTAGCGCCATACACAAATATGGTATTTCTGACAAGAGCTTCGCCATCATAGATGCTGGTAGAGCTATTGATGAACACAGTGTTGTTTTATTTATCCAAGGAGAATTCAATGGTTATGGCTTCTATGAGCTTAACCACCAACTAAACAACCTTGACATACTCAAGTCCATCATAACCTCAATGAAGGACTCAGATATGGCTCGTTATTGTATTCAAAAGTATTTGAGGAAAAAACAAAATCTTAAAATAATTCAGTACGAATCTGAGCGTATTAGCAACTAGAATTGAAATTTTCAATCTTGTATGAGAAGGCCATTATAAGCCATTAATTGAGATGCCATTCAATACCACTATTAAACTAAATTGACACCTCACATGAAAGACAATAATGCCACCGTTAAAAACTGGAGATCCAGACTTCATGAGATTATCTATGAAGCTGACACCCCGGTTGGAAAATGGTTTGACATCACACTTTTTATTCTGATCCTTGCTAGTATTTTATTAGTGATCCTAGAAAGTGTAGCATCTTTTGATAGGGAGCACCATCAGCTTTTGTATATTTCAGAATGGGTGATAACTATTTTGTTTAGCGTTGAATATATCGCCAGATGCTTAAGTTTAAAAAAACCTCATAGGTATATTTTTAGCTTTTATGGTATCATAGACTTACTCTCCACCATACCCCTCTATTTATCGTTTCTATTTCCAGGCTCTCATGCGCTTATCGTTATTAGAGCAATTCGTCTACTACGTATTTTTAGGATTCTAAAAATGATTAAGTTTATTGGTGAAGCAAGTAAACTTAAGGATGCACTATGGGAAAGTCGAACTAAAATTTCAGTATTTATTTTTACCATGATGATTCTTTCGGTGATTATCGGAACCGTTATGTATTTGGTGGAGGGTTCTGCTGCCGGGTTTACCAGTATACCAAAAGGTATCTATTGGACAATAGTGACTATGACTACCGTTGGTTTTGGTGACATGGTACCACTGACGGCTTTGGGACAGACTATTTCGGTTATTGTCATGGTTATGGGGTACGGAATTATTGCTGTTCCCACAGGAATTGTTTCAGCTCAGTTCTCCCGACAAAGTAAACTTAACAATATACATATTAACACTCAAGCCTGTCCGAACTGCAACGCGCATAACCACAACGATAAGGCTGAGTATTGCTATAATTGCGGAAACCTTTTAAATGAAGCCTAAAACACTAATAACTGTCCTTGGTCCTACTGCCATCGGAAAGACTGCCCTAGCTATTGAATTGGCAAGGCATTTTAACACGCAAATTATCTCCTCTGATTCAAGGCAGTTTTATAAAGAAATGTATATTGGAACAGCGGTTCCAAGTCTTAGTGAATTAGAAGCGGTACAACACCATTTTATTCAGCACATAAGTATACACGATCCCTATTCCGTTGGGGATTTTGAAATAGAAGCTATAAACACTCTAGAGCAACTCTTTAACTTCAACGACATTGTCGTCATGGCTGGAGGTAGTGGATTATATAACAGGGCCGTGACAGAAGGCTTGGATGACTTTCCAAAGGTAGACTCTGAAATTCGAACGGCATTAAATCTGCAACTGGAAGAAGAGGGAATTGAAGTGCTACAGAGACAATTACAAACCCTGGATCCGGTGTCATATTCTAGCATGGACCTTCAAAATACTCGCCGTTTGATCCGTGCGCTAGAAATTTGTATTGGCACCGGGAAACCTTTCTCTTCCTTTTTAAATCATAATCCGCAACAACGTTCATTTCGGACGCTTAAGATTGGTTTAACTGCAGAGCGTTCAGTAATATATGATAGAATCAACAAAAGGGTAGATATTATGATGGAAAACGGGTTATTGGAAGAGGCTAAATCCCTGTATCCCTATCGCCATTTAAATGCGCTCCAAACTGTTGGTTATAAAGAACTCTTTGAGTTCTTTGAAGGAAATGTTTCTCTAGAATTTGCAGTATCTGAAATCAAAAAAAACACCAGAAGATTCGCAAAACGGCAACTGACTTGGCTAAACAAGGAAGAAGACATACATTGGTTTGATTTTAAAACACCACACCGAATACGCACCGATAAAGTAATCGAAATTTTAAACGATGATTCACAATAATACACCAGTTATATTAATAATTATGGGAGTTTCTGGCTCTGGTAAATCGACCATAGGGAAGTTGCTTTCCGATGCCCTAGATATCGAATTCTATGACGGAGATGATTTCCACCCACAAGAGAATATTGACAAGATGAGCGCTGGACATCCCTTAAACGATCAGGATAGAGCTGGCTGGTTAGAAGCTATTCACGATTTTGGACTTCAACAATTAGAAGAAAATTGTTCCTGTGTCATCGCATGTTCCGCCCTAAAACAGTCTTATCGTGATGTCTTATGCAAGGGTATGGAAAAAGAACTTAAGTTTATTTACCTGGAAGGTGATTATCAAACTATACAAACAAGGCTCTCTAAGCGCAATTCTCACTTTATGCCCGCTACCCTGTTAAAATCACAATTCGACACCTTAGAACCACCTAAAAATGCTATTACGGTGGATTTAAAGCTTAATCCACAACAGATAATCGATAAGATCATTAAGGCATTGGATAATGAAATCACGTAAAGCCCCTTTTGTAAACTAAAAACTATTTTGCCTGCTTTATGATCCATTCAGTTATTTCTAACAATGCTGTTGGCGAAAATGTCTGATTAATGTTAGCATATTCCATGGGTAAACCTGTCTCACATTCTTGAAACAAGTGATTCAGCCCTGGAAACACTTTGGTAGTAACTTCCTTATTCCCTCCATTTTTTAAAGCATTGCTAATGGCTTCTAAGTTTTCTTTCGCGGGCACTTGCAAGTCTTTTTCGCCAATGACAGCTAGCACAGGACATTTGACCTTTTCTAAAGCTGTTGCAGGGTCATATTTTACAAAATACTGAGTCCAGGGACTTGAGATTTGTTCGACTTGCGCGCTGATAAATTCTTCTTTGGTCATACCGTTTGATAAATTCACAGTTATGTCCCTTTCCAGATTCTTTTCCAAAAGCTTTGTCAAATCTTCTTTTAAAGTCTGATCGTTATTTGATTGAGCGATTAATTCAAAGGCTTGTGCGCTGGTTTCAAGGGACTTTGCTAATTCTGTGCCTGAAACACCTCCTGCTTTGGAAATGGCTTGTTGCTGACGCAGCAATAATTGATCCCCTGGAATCCCTGTGCCTGCCAACAAAACAATGAAGCTAACGTCTTTAGATTTTGAGGCTACTAGAGGAGCAATGATCCCTCCCTCACTATGCCCTATAAGACCAATTTTATTTTTATTGATTTCTTTTCTGGTTTTCAAATACGCAATTGCACTTTCGACGTCTGTTGCAAAGTCAACGGTGGTCGCAGTTTTAAACTCGCCACTTGATTGCCCTACCCCCCTATCATCATATCTCAAAACCGCGATTCCTTTCTTGGTTAAATAATCTGATATCACTAGAAATGGTTTGTGACCAAACAACTCTTGATCTCTATTTTGAGGTCCACTACCTGAAATCAAAATGACTACAGGAAACTTTCCAACTTTGCTTGGGAGCGTTAAAGTTCCAGATAATGAAATATCGGCTTCTTTATTTATAAAAGTAACATCTTCAGAATAATACGGGAATGGTTCTTTAGGCTCCTGAGGTCGTATACTATTTTCTTTCGCAACTACATCCCTTGACAGATTCAGTGGCAATTCCATCCCACCTTGTTTAAAGGTTCCAACAAATTTGTTTTCTACTAACACACCAGTGTATTGAATTCCGGCATTGGAGACTACAAATTGAAGTGTTGAATTTTCAAAGGTGGTACTAGTTACCGGAATTCCATTGGCTCCTTGGTCAGGACTATCCATGGTCGAGCTATAACCATTGTCTGATTTTGCAACGTTAAACACTAATCTTAACTGTACGCCTTGGACTTTTAAAACACCGTTCCATTGTCCGGTTAGGTCTTGTGCGTACATGTTCATGGCGAACATAGCAACTAAAATCATCAACAGTTTGTGTTTCATTTTACTAGGATTTATCGATGTATATAGCCTTGACAATAATCGCGATGATTATCAGCGATAAGACTAAAATTGAAGTTGGATTCGCAAAATTTACAGTCCAGCCAAGATACTTAAAGCGCTTTGGCGGGAATATTCTTTTATCTTCTTTGTTATAGTAAAGCAGGCCAAATTTCCAGTTATTGGAGTCTTTGTGCCACTGCTCTTTTAATTCTTTGGTCGGTCGACGTTTTGGATTCATTCTGCTACAAATATGATTATCAAACTGATATATAGCATATCATAGGTTTAGCTACAAAATCAGATGCAAGATAATATCTTAAATTAGGTAGTCCAAGAAATACTAATTGTTCTTTATGTTTAGAAGGAAGTGTTTTGTTTCGTTTAGCGAATGAAGCCTATAGTAGATTTTAGGACCAACGCATTAAGGATCATTCACGACCAATAGTATGTCAGGTTTGGGTATAAAAAAACACCAGCGATGCTGGTGTTTTATCAATAAGTTGATCGGTTAGTATGTTGCTTAATTGAGTTGGAACTCTGTTGATCCTAATTCTTTCAAGTTCTGGTCATAAACCACAACGCCATAGGTCCCTTCTGGAAATTCAGCGCCACTTTTGTCAATGAAATCACAAACATCTAATGAAGTGTTCTCGTAATAGAAGCTAGAAGCTTTACTATAAGTTACACTGATAGATTCGTTTAATTCATCACCTTCTTTAGCAGCAACAGCTCTTTCTCCTATAATAGTTCCACTTGGATCAGTAACCTGAATATAAAATTGTTTAGCTCCGGGCTTGGTAATTTTATTTGATCCAACGGTGTAACAAATTTTTAGCTTATCCGCTCTTCTGTTATTACTAACAGATACCACTTTTCCACTGCTGCGTTCTCTTACCGCTTCTGCTGAGAATTTAGACAATCCCAATGAAGCTCCAGTTTCTACAACTTTAGACAATTGTGTGTTTTGCATGATCAAAGAATCTGTAAACATAGATTGTTCAGCCAAGGCAGCTTGAGTACTATCTCTCTGCATAGATAACAAAGTGTTTGAAGCTCTTAAAGAGTCGTTCTGTGCTAGCAGGTATTCTCTTTCCTTTGTCAATTGGTTAACTTGTCTTCTGTAACGAGATAAAGTGCTGATGTCAGCCTTCATTTTCTGAACGGAGTCAATATAAACCGCGATCTTGTTTCGAGCTTCAATAAGCTCTGCATTAGTAGATTCATTTTCAGATATAGCTCGATCATAGTCTGATTTTAGGTTGTTCAGATCTTCAATAACCAAGTTTTTCTCCTTATTTAACTTCTCGGTAGTGTCCTTTTTACTCTTGTACAAACTACCAGTGTAAATAAGGGTTCCAATCAAAGCAGCAGCAAGTAGCCCTGCAATGACCTTTAGACCATTATTACTTTTTGTTTCTGCCATAAGCTCATTATTTTTTTTACAATTTGGTTCAGCAATTTAATCAATCTTTTTTAAATTGCTTTACGATTGTATATACGAATCAAAAATGAATTTAGATTATATACTTTTGCATAACGCACAATTAAATTAAAATATGAGATCTAGACTAGTGATCTATGACCTTCAAAAAGTGACTCCTTTGATAAAGGTTAGAAAAGGCGAAGGAAAGCTCGGTGAGCATATGGAATTCTTATCCAAGGAGGATACTTTAGAAACAGCTCTGTTAAATTCAAATGCAAAATATGTACTCTTTGGGATTCCAGAAGATATTGGAGTGATAGGTAACTATGGTAAACCTGGAGCTCGTGATGCGTGGTTAAACTGTCTCCCCCACCTTTTAAATGTGCAGAACAATAAATTTGTGAAAGGTAAAAACCTACTTCTCTTAGGTCATCTGAATTTTGAGAAAGAATTGCAGCAAATCGATGCAATTACTGATGATTCAAAAATCGAAAAGGCTCGTGAGCTCACTGCTTATATCGATACAGAAGTTACAGATCTTGTTCGCCAAATTGTTCAATGCGGTAAAATCCCTATAGTTATCGGAGGTGGACACAATAATGCCTATGGTATTATAAAGGGGACGGCATTGGCCTATAATACGGCTATCAATTGTTTAAATGTAGATGCACATAGTGATTTTAGAAAACGAGAAGGCCGCCATAGTGGCAATGGTTTTACTTATGCTTTCCGAGAGGGATTCTTAAATCAATATTTCATCATGGGTTTACATGAAAATTACAACTCAAAAAAGGTGTTCAAAAGCTTGAAAGCGGAGAAAAGGATCAGATTTAATACACTTGAAGAGTTGTATGTTCGCAAGGAAAAAGAATTTGATTTTGAGCTTCATGAAGCCATTAACTTTGTCAGACAGTCCAAGTTTGGGATAGAAGTCGATATGGATAGTATTGCACATGCACCCAGTAGCGCGCAAAGCAGCTCAGGATTTCAACTAAATCAAGTTCGTGAGATTGTAAATAAGGCCAGTGGGATTAAAAATGTAGCCTACTTACATATTTGTGAAGCTGCACCGAATTTAGATACAGAAGATAAGTTTCAATTAGGAAAAGCCCTTAGTTATTTGATTATTGATTTTATTCGAAAATAGTATACTCTAAACAGACATAACTAAACGAGAAGTATTGTGAAGTACTTCTCGTTTGGTTATATGAATTATATCTGTTGTGACCTAATCTCGGATCAATTTTTTGTATTTGATACGTTTTGGAGTAATATCAGCTCCAAGACGTTTACGTTTGTTCTCTTCGTAATCAGAGAATCCTCCCTCAAAGAAATAAACTTCAGAATTCCCTTCAAAAGCAAGAATGTGAGTACAAATTCTATCTAAGAACCAACGGTCGTGAGATATGACCACAGCGCAACCTGCGAAGTTTTCCAAACCTTCTTCAAGTGCTCTTAAGGTATTAATGTCCAAATCATTCGTAGGCTCATCGAGTAATAACACATTGCCTTCTTCTTTTAGGGTCATAGCCAAGTGTAGTCTATTGCGTTCACCTCCAGATAAAGCCTCTACTTTTTTATTTTGGTCACTACCTGCAAAGTTAAAGCGACTTAGGTAGGCGCGAGAATTCACCTGCTTCCCTCCCATCATAACGAGCTCTTGTCCGTCGCAGAAATTCTCATAAATAGTTTTTGAAGGATCAATATTAGAGTGCGATTGATCCACATAAGCAATCTTTGCAGTTTCGCCAACTTCAAAACTTCCTTTATCAGGGGTTTGCTCCCCCATGATCATTTTGAAAATCGTCGTTTTCCCCGCACCGTTTGGACCAATGATTCCAACAATCCCGGCTTGTGGTAGGTTAAAATTCAAATCCTCATAAAGTAGTTTATCTCCAAAAGCTTTGGAAACGCCTTTGGCTTCTATCACATTGGTTCCTAATCGTGGCCCATTTGGAATGTAAATCTCTAATTTTTCATCCAATTTATTCTGATCCTCATTTAGGAGTTTATCGTAATTATTCAAACGAGCCTTTTGTTTAGCCTGTCTTCCTTTTGGAGCCATACGGACCCATTCCAACTCTCGTTCTAAAGTCTTTTGTCGTTTAGAGGCTTGCTTTTGCTCTTGGGACAGCCTTTTAGACTTTTGATCTAACCAAGATGAATAATTCCCTTTCCAAGGTATACCTTCTCCTCTATCCAATTCTAAAATCCAGCCTGCCACATTATCTAAGAAGTATCTATCATGGGTTACTGCAATTACAGTACCCTTGTACTGTTGTAGATGTTGTTCTAACCACAACACAGACTCTGCATCCAAGTGGTTGGTAGGCTCATCCAACAGCAAAACATCAGGCTCTTGAAGTAGTAATCGACATAGGGCTACACGTCTGCGTTCCCCACCAGAGAGTATATTAATTGGTGTATCAGGTTCTGGTGTTCTTAAAGCATCCATTGCAATCTCGAGCTTGGTATCGAGTTCCCAGGCGTTGCTAGCATCGATCTTATCTTGCAATTCTGCTTGGCGATCCATGAGCTTTTGCATCTTATCTGCATCCTCATATACCTCTGGCAAACCAAACATATCGTTTATCTTATTGTATTCATCGAGAATGCCTACGGTTTCTGCCACACCTTCTTTAACGATGTCGATTACCGTTTTCGTTTCATCCAATTGAGGCTCTTGGGCCAAATACCCCACAGAATACCCAGATGAGAATACAACATCTCCTTGGTAATTTTTTTCCTCCCCAGCAATAATACGGAGTAGCGTTGACTTTCCTGAACCATTTAAACCTAAGATCCCAATCTTAGCTCCGTAGAAGAAACTCAAATAGATATCTTTTAGAACTTGTTTATTTGTGCTCTGGTAAGTCTTGGATACTCCAGACATGGAGAATATCACCTTTTTATCATCAGCCATTATATTCCTATATTTACTTTTATGTTATTATATGGGTCGCTTCTCTAGCGATTTACTTCATGAATTTTGACCAGTATACCTATACCCTGCCTTTTAGGGCATTGAATACCCAAGCAATGGCAAAAAAACCTATGCCAACGGATGCAAATCCATATCCGGCAACATCATCATAACGAAAGGCTCCCAATGCAATAAGTCCACATCCTACGATGATCATTATCCAAGTTGCCCATGCTAATATTGTATTTTTATTCATACCTCGACCTGTGTTACTTTTCATATAAATTCTATTGCGTATTTTCCAATTGACAAATATCGTACAATTTAAGCAATTATTAAACAATTCGATTTGGCTTGATTTCGTATTTTAGCAGAAAATACAAGGTGTTTTAATAGAATATTTATATTAGAACGCGTTTTTCACGAAGTCTCACACTAACAGAATCACAATTTAATGGATTTAAAATTCAATCAGAACGAGGATCATAATAAATTATCACTTTCTGCCTTAAGACAAAAACTAGCTAAGGTGTCTTTAGGAGGTGGAGAAAAGCGAATAGATAAATTACACTCCCAAGGAAAGTTGACTGCTAGAGAACGCATCGACTATCTATTAGATAGCAAAGCCCCAGTTATAGAAATTGGAGCCCTAGCCGGTGATCAGATGTATCAAGAACACGGTGGATGCCCCTCTGGCGGGGTTGTGGTGAAGATTGGCTATATCGGAGCAAAGCAGTGTATTGTGGTGGCTAATGATGCCACGGTAAAAGCTGGTGCTTGGTTTCCGATTACCGGTAAGAAAAACCTTCGTGCACAAGAAATTGCAATAGAAAACAAATTACCCATTATATACCTAGTGGATAGCGCTGGAGTTTATCTACCCATGCAAGATGAAATATTTCCTGACAAGGAACACTTCGGACGTATCTTCAGAAACAATGCGCAAATGAGTAGCATGGGTATTACTCAAATAGCTGCCATTATGGGTAGTTGCGTTGCTGGAGGAGCTTATCTTCCCATCATGAGTGATGAGGCAATTATAGTTGAAAAAACCGGGAGTATATTTTTAGCAGGGAGTTATTTGGTCAAAGCTGCTATTGGCGAGCAAATTGACAATGAAACCCTTGGTGGGGCTACTACACATTCAGAAATTAGTGGGGTAACCGATTACAAAGCAAAGGATGATCACCACGCCTTGGATATTATTAAAAATATTATGGATAAAATTGGGGATGTACCTAAGGCTGGTTTTAGCCGGAAAAAATCCATCAAGCCACTTCTGGAGCCCCAAGATATTTATGGATTGATTCCTAAGAGTCGAACCCAACCCTACGATACCCTTGAAATTATCACCCGCCTAATTGATGCCAATTCTTTTCAAGAATACAAAGCTGGTTTTGGTAAAACGATAATCTGTGGTTATGCAAGAATAGACGGTTGGGCTGTAGGTATTGTAGCCAACCAACGCAAAATGGTTAAAACCAATAAGGGAGAATTACAATTTGGAGGAGTAATCTATTCCGACTCTGCAGATAAAGCAACACGCTTTATTGCCAACTGCAATCAAAAGAAAGTCCCTCTTGTATTCTTACAGGATGTTACTGGCTTTATGGTCGGTAGTAAATCTGAACATGGTGGAATTATTAAAGATGGCGCCAAAATGGTGAATGCCGTATCAAATTCAGTGGTACCTAAGTTTACAGTGGTCATGGGGAATTCCTATGGTGCTGGAAATTATGCAATGTGCGGTAAAGCTTATGACCCTAGGTTAATTGTAGCTTGGCCTAGTGCAGAGTTGGCCGTTATGGGTGGTACTCAGGCTGCTAAAGTACTGTTGCAGATAGAAACCGCATCATTGAAGAAAAAAGGTGAAACCATAACAGAAGAGCAACAAGAAGCCATGTTCCAAAAAATTAAATCCAAGTACGATGAGCAGACCTCCCCTTACTATGGAGCGGCAAGACTTTGGACCGATGCCATCATAGACCCTCTAGATACTCGCAAATGGATTAGTATGGGGATTGAGGCTGCCAATAATGCCCCCATCACTAAGGATTTTAATATGGGTGTTCTTCAGACCTAATCTCAAGACTAAGTCTGAAAATGGCACCCTTATTTATAATTGATTTACCACTTTTTCTATGGTAGCCTCCCTTTTTACTTTGCCATTTTCGGTTTCAAGAAAAGTATCAATGAAATACACTTCCTTAGGATGTTCAAACTTCTCTAGTGATGTTAATCCCTTAATGGTTTCTAGTAATTTGGGATCTTTTTTACCCTCCACAACGGCGATTAATTTTTGTCCCAGGGAAGAATCGTCTACACCATAAATGAAAAATCTCGAGGGAATAACCTCTGCCAATTTCTTTTCAATTTGTTCAGGGACCAATTTCACCCCACCAGAATTTATCACGTGATCAATGCGGCCTTTCCATTTAAACGAATCGGCACTTACTAGACTTACCAAGTCGTTGGTTACAATGACTTGCTCAGCGATATTCGGTGCATCAATCACTAAACATCCCCTATCATCAGTTCCTATGGTAATATTAGGCAATATTTTAAAATTTGAATTCTCAAGATTTTCTGAATTTGAAAAATTATTGATTTTCTTCGCGGCAATATGGGTCACCGTTTCTGTCATCCCGTAAGTTTCGAAGATTTCAGTAGATTTATCCTGAAGACTATCTATTAATGTACTGTCTATTGGTGCTCCGCCGACAATTAATTTTCTAACCTGATCGAGTTTATCCAGTGAATTTTCAACTTGTAATGGGATCATAGCTGAAAAGTCATAGGTTTTACTCAACCCTGTTAAAGGCGTTAAATTTGGCTCCACTAAATCAATCTCCAGCCCCAATATCATGGCACGAACCAACATCATTTTGCCAGCGATAAAAGCAGCTGGAAGGCAATGTAACGCATTATCTCCTACATTTATTTTGAAAAAATCACCAGAGGTAATTGCAGAATTTACCATGGCTTGCTTATGAATACGAATTTGTTTAGCCTGCCCAGTAGATCCAGAAGTACGGACGTACATAAATGGCTTCTCATTTAACCAATCCATCAAAAAATCACCGATAGATTGTTCATAAGGTTCCCCTTCCTTAATGTAGCTATATGCTACTTCCATTAAATCTTCACGGTCATAATAGGAACCGTTTAGCTTAAATCTTAAGTGAAGTTTATCAAAGGTAGGTGTTGTATTCATAGTCTCTTTTTCTATTAAACTAGCAATCAATTAGTGATTCCCAAAGTTATGATTGAAATATCACAATTAAAAGCGTAAAACGTATTAGTTTCTAAGACTCTAAATTCAATTTTGCTTTTTCAACCGCACCAGTTAATCTTTCCTTCCATTGACTCCATTTGTACTTTTTGGAAAATATAAAAATCAATATAGGGAAGACGACTAAAACAGGAACAAGCACATCGTAACCTAATGCGGGAGTGGATACATCTTTTAATACCGATTCTGTTTGAAAAGCAGTCCAAGTTGCTGTAACCAATAACACTGTTACCAGGTTATTGGCTGCATGAAATCCCAATGCAAGCTCCATACCTTCATCCATCAGTGTAATGACTCCCAAAAAGAATCCTGTTCCGATATAGTAGATCATGATGCCGTAGCCAAGTTTTTCCACTTCTGGATTAGCGATGTGCATTAGGCCAAATATTACCGAGGTTACCACCAATGGAACCCATCTGTTTTTAGCAAAAATCCCAATACCTTGCATCAAGTAGCCTCTGAATAGGTACTCCTCAAAACTCGTTTGTAAGGGTACCAATAAGATGGCTATCACTACTAGTGATAAAAAGGGAACGAGATCAAAATTCCAAATGTAATCCTGTGGATTAAAATAGTAGTCGACCACCACAAAAAGTGCCGTAATTCCTCCCCAAAGGAAAAATGAAAAGAAAATGCGCTTCCAATCGACTTTCTTTCGAGATGTAGTTAATGATGTGATGCTTTGTTGATGTATCAGTTTGACCCAGATCCATAGCAGAAATAAGGCAATGGCGAGAGGAAGTAACATGGTGATCAGTACTAGGTTAGAACCTAGCCGCTCTACCATTATTTGCATTATTTCTTCTGTGCTTTGAGGAGTGTTTAGTACAGTTATATAATTGATAATAATTAACCCGATAAATCCAGTTGGAATCACCAAATATTTCCAAAGGCCCAATTGTCCTCGATATCCTTGCTCTATGTACATAGTTTAATTAAGTTTTAGGTATTCCGTATCCCAATTTCCATTTCTCTTATAATATAAATTCTCGCCAATAACCTGTAGTGGCGAACTAATATTGTTGGTATATAAGCTACCTGTCCCAAGTCCTTGGGGCATGGAATTGTTTAATGTATAAGTCCATTGGGCAATGGCATTGAGCCCAATATTACTTTCTAGGGCTGAAGTGACCCACCAATCAACTGCAGCTTCTTCACAAAGCTTTATCCATGTATTGACGCCCTTAAATCCTCCAATTAAACTCGGTTTAAAAATCAGGTATTGGGGTTTCATAATTTGGAGTAATTTCTTTTTATCTTCAGGTTCAAAGACCCCGATAAGTTCTTCATCCAAAGCTATCGGTAAAGGTGTTTTACTGCAGAGTTCGGCCATAGCTTCCCACTGCCCTTGCCTAATAGGCTGTTCAATCGAATGAATATCAAGAGTTGCTAATCGCCGGAGTTTTGATAGTGCATCCTCAGGAGAGAAAGCACCATTGGCATCTACTCTGAGCTCGATATCCGTAGCACTGAACTCTTTTCGAATTGCTGTTAAAAGTTTTATTTCTGTAGAAAAGTCAATGGCTCCAATTTTCATTTTGATACAAGAAAAACCCTGATCAATTTTTTCTTTGATCTGGGATTTCATAAAATCCTCATCCCCCATCCATATAAGACCGTTGATCGGTATCCCTTTTTCACCGCGAGTAAACGAGGAAGGATATAATTCAAATGGTTGTGCTGCGGAAAGGGACCGGAAGGCTTGTTCAAGTCCACATTGAATGGAAGGATACTCTAAAAGGTCTGTCCACAGCTGCTCAAACCCCAAACCGATATGATTACAGGTCCATTGTAACTTAGATTCGTAGTCTGGACGATCATCAATACTTAGTCCAGCCAATAATCCACATTCTCCAACGCCAGTTTTCCCATTATTTTCGATAACTATAAACCAAGTTTCCTTTTGCCGTAGTACACCTCTAGAGGTTCCGCTTGGCCTTTTAAAATCTAATATGTGTTTTCTGTAGTAGGCCTCCATTTACAATTCAATGCTTTCACCAATACTGAGTAACATCAAATCCTTCTGAGCACTGTAAAATTTCTTTTTAGCTTCCTCGTGATCAATCTCGATATAACCAAAGGTGTCATAATGGTATCCCAGGATTTTATCGCACTGAATAAAATCAGAAGCTATAATGGCATCTTCAACCCCCATAGTAAAATTATCACCAATAGGTAAAACGGCCAAATCCAGATTGGTGCGTAGCGGAATAAGCTTCATATCCATAGTTAAAGCCGTATCTCCGGCTATATAGATGTTTTTGTGCTCCCCCTCGAGTACGAACCCTCCAGGTTGCCCACCATGGGATCCATCTGCAAAGGAGGAAGAGTGAATTGCATTGACGTATCTCAGGACACCGAATTCAAAATCCCAACTTCCACCATGATTCATAGGATGGCTATCAAAACCTTTGTCACTGTAATAATCTGCAATTTCAGCATTTGAAATAATTACCCCAGCTGTTCTTTTAGCTATGGATTCGACATCAGCCGTATGATCCCGGTGTGCATGAGTAATTAGTATATAATCAGCTTTGACGGACTCCATATCAATATGGGAGGCTTTTTCGTTTGCAGAAATAAATGGATCAACCAAAAGGTGAATTTCCTCTATTTGTATGCCAATGCAAGCGTGTCCATAGAATGTGATTTTCATATTGTATAGAATTTGTTTAAGATAATAATGCTCCTCGAATTAGTCTTCAAAGTTTAAATTTAAACAATTATACTAAAATCAACTAATTTGATATCTTATTTGAAAACAAACCAAAAATGAACACCTTCTACATCGGTATCTACATTTAGAATAGAACGAAGTTGATTGGCTAGTCTTCGGATAAGATTTAGCCCCATGGATCCTGAGGATTCTAGATCGAAACCAGCGGGTAAACCGATTCCATCATCCTTATAGTCAAACAATAAATGCCCGTTTTCCTCCTTTAACTGGATAAAAATATTTCCAGTCTTCTCACCCTCAAAAGCATATTTAAAGGAGTTCGAGATGAGTTCGTTTAAGATAAGTCCTATAGGAATGGCTCTATCCACATCCAAAGCTGCGCTATGGGCATCGATATGCATAGTAATCCTGAATCCTCTTTTTTTGTAGACCGACTGAATACTCGCCGAAAGGGATTCTATATACTCCTGCATCTTAATGACGGATAAATCTTCGTTTTGATAGAGTTTTTGATGAATCAGTGCCATAGCCTTCACTCTGCTCTTTCCCTCTTCTAGAGCGTTGATTGCAGATTTACTACGGGTGTTCTTTGTTTGTATACTCAGTAGGCTAGAGACCACCTGTAAGTTGTTCTTAACACGGTGGTGGATTTCTTTTAAAAGCGAATCTTTTTCAATTAGAGAGTTTTCAATGATTTGTTTTTGATTCTCTATCAGACGTTTGTTTTTCAAACTCTTAAGGTAAGCCACTACCAGGCCGATCACACATATAAAGCACAATATAAGAGCAGACACACTCAGGTAAATCGCTTTTTCCCTTTCTAAAATCTCAGTTTTATTTTTCTCCAAGTTAAGTCGTTGGCGCTCGATGGTTTCCTTTTGATTGTTTAAGTCAAATTGCACCAACAAACTCAATAGCTGTTTTTTCCTGCTGCTGTAATCCAGAGAGTCCTTTAATTTCACATAGCGTTTGAAAAATATAGATGCAGAATCCGGAGCACTGTCCCGAAGGTAAAGATTTGCTCTTAATCGGTTGTAATTTACTGTGGTTGATTTAACTAACTTTTGTTTGGTTACTATACTGTCCAGATAGGATTTTGCCATCTCCAGATTGTTGATTTCCATATAGCATTCTGCTAAATTACCCCACAAATTAACAGTCGTTTTTGAGTACCTTCCCTTGTCGTATACCCTACTTGAAGAAACTCCAGACTCCAAGTAAGAAATAGCTTCTTCAAATTTATTTTGGAACATTTTGCACTTCCCTAGATTACTCTCGATCTGGCCTTTTAAATACACGGCTTCATTAAAGTCCTCAGAACTGATTAAACTTTCATTATTGAGATAAGCTAAAATGCTCTGATGCGCAATTTCAATATCTTTTAAAGCGGTGTAAATAGACCCATCTTTTAATAAATAGGTGCCCAGATTATTATAATATTCAGCCTTGTAAAAATTGTCCTCTCCTTTGCCTAATTTAGATTTATTGGCAATGGTATATTCCATCATAGCCTGTCGATACAGCCCTAATTCAGCATAAATATCATAAAGAACGACTTTCTCCCCCAGGCCTTTTAGCTGCCTTCTAATCTCCAATTGCTTGTCATATAGTTGCAGCTCTTTATAGAGCTTATCCAAAGTATACAGTAATTGAATCTTTATAGGACGATCTAATTTTTTAGGTTTGCGTAATAACACCTCTCCTAAAAGGGCACCCTTATCATAATTACCTACATCGTAATAAAGCTCGGAGAGCATTAGTTTGTACTTAAAAACAGCTACGGAATCTTTTTTCTTTTCGGCTGCAATAAGTGGCTGATTAATGGAATCTAACCAACTATATGCGGAACTAACTGAGTAGCGCCTTTTGGTATCAAAGAAGTAATTCACCCGCTGGTCAACATCTTTCATGCCGAGAAATACTTCCAATGGATCTTCAATGGTATCTGAGTTTTGGGCACTCCCGTTTAGCGTACTACCCATTATTAAAAGGAAAAAAATATATGTTGTGCGGAGCTTTCTCAAGAGTTTTTATGTAAATTAATTTTCTACATGTTTCTTTAAAAAAGCCTAAACATTACATTTAGGCTTTTGGTCACTATATAATAAATAATCTTTCAAGCGTCATTATTATATAATTAACATCTTAACAGCGGTTAAACTTACTTCAATATATTTAATTAATTAAATTTTTGTTGTATAAGAATACTTTTGTGTGGTAAAAAAAGTGATTTTTTTAAGAAATTTAATTGCAAACCTATTGGATGATATAGCAGTCGGTTAATTGTTTCTTTAGCACGAAACCTATTTGTAGTTTACCATAAAAACAAAGTTAAAATTATTAGAATCTCCCAAAAAAGTCAAAAGAGCTCTGGAAACTCCAAAACTCTTTTGTAACCTATTTATTAGTTAGGTTGTTAAAGTGTCAGTTAGTGTGGGGGATGTAGATAACGGTATTGGTTAGGGGAAATTAATTATCGTAACACTAACTACACTTCAAATATATAATTATTGAAGTGTAGTATAAAATATATGTTGACAACTAGCCTCAGATTGTTGTTAATTCCGGTATAACTGTTGTTAAGAGATGTAATTCTTAATTTAAGAGTTCATGTTTGAGAGTATAAATTCCCTGAACTCTTTAGAAATTGGAATGTTTTTGCCATTGATCATGATGTCCTTAGTATTAATGGCCTCAATGTGGTCAATATTAACGATGTATGATTTATGTGCACGATAAAATTGTTCCGAAGGAAGTTTTTCCAAGTAATCTTTTAAAGCAGATCTCACTAAGAAATTCTTATCAGCTGTATAGACCTCTAAATACACATTGTCTGCTTTGACATAATGAATGTCGTCAAAGGGAATTCTATAATAATGTTGATTCTTTTTAACAAAGATAGAATTCCTTAGTACAGAACTGGACAAATGTTTGTTTTCGTCTTCCGCAACAATATCAGTCTGAACGGCAGTGCTGGCTTCTTCATTAAAATTGGAAAGAGCTATTTCAATAGAAGTAAATAAATCTTGTTGTTCAAATGGTTTGACTAAATAACCACTAGGATGGACGCTTTTGGCATTCTCGACTGTTGCTTTATCAGAATTTGAAGTAACAAAAATAAAGGGGATATTGTAATTTTCTCGGATGTATTTTCCAAAATCTATTCCCGTTTTATCCGTTGCTAATACAATATCTACAAGGGCTAAGTCGACTTCATTTTCCTTAAGCGCCTGAGCAGCACTCTCAAAGTCCACTACATTTGCGACAATTTCATAACCGATGTCTTCGAGCATAGACTGCATGTCATCGGCTATGATCACATTATCCTCAAGGATAAGAATCTTTATTAGTTGGTTCAAAATAAATGCTGTTAATTAAGATTTAAAGCTACAAAAAATTATTATAACTTAATAGAAAAAGCAAGGCAAATAAAAATGTAGATAAGGATAGTTTTTTCAACTCCGGATCCAGCAGTGATTCTTCCGTATTGGAACGGACTCGGTTTAGATGCAAAATAATTGGAACATAGGAAATTAAAAACAAGGCATTCGACCAATGCTTAAAATTAAGACATAAAAACAATGTTGCCGACACCAATGCTATCCATATCAATAAGGTGTGATAACTTTTTGCTCTAGCAACTCCCAGCTTGACAACCATGGTGTTTTTATTTGATAGGGCATCACTTTTAGCATCTCTCATATTGTTTAAATTCAATACTCCAACACTTAAAAGTCCTATAGATACGGCCGGTAATAACAAGTCCCACTCTAATTTTTTAGTATATAAGAAGTAAGACCCTACAACACTGACTAAACCAAAGAAAATAAAAACAAAAAGATCTCCGTATCCATGATATCCGTATGCAGAGTTACCAACAGTGTATTTAATAGCCGCTGCAACTGCCGAAACACCTAATACAAAAAACAATAGTGATAGCAATAGTTGTTCACTGCCGAAGGAGACATAAATAAGCCCTATTGCGATTAGTAGTGTCAATAACGTTGTAACCACAATGGCATAAAGCATTTCTTTAGCAGAAATAACGCCACTTTGTAATGCGCGAACCGGACCTACCCTTTCCGCATTATCCGTTCCTTTAACTCCATCACCATAATCATTGGCAAAATTGGAAAGCACCTGAAAACCTACAGTGGTCACCAAGGCTAAAATGAAAATATAAGGATTAAAAAAGCCTTCAGTAAAGGCGATAGCAGAACCTACTAGAATTCCGGATACTGACAAGGGCAGCGTTCTCAAACGAGCGGCCTCTATGAGGGTTTTAAATTTTGTCATTCAGGTTTAAAATGCTTCTTCAATTTTAATCCGTTTACCATTTTTATAAGAGGCTACAAAAACATCTTTAAAACCCAGAGCAACCATTTCTTTTCGGAATAAATTTGCATCTTCCAAATTTGTGAAATTGCCAAGTGCGTATTTGTTAAACGGCTTATCTTTATATTGATTTATATTCTTCAATTCACTAGAATACAAAGAAATTCCTTTGTCCTCAAATGCTGCCACCTGTACGGCGTATACAAGCATTGTGTCTATTAGGGCTTCAGCTGAATTTTTTGATTTTAGTGATAGGTTGTGCAGTTTTTGATTTAAGTTTACAATCTCATTCTCAAAACTATTCCATTCACTTTTCTCGATGAGCATCTTGTTTTTAGATTCCAAAAAGCGCTCATTAATATACACCGAAGGTTTTATAAAATACAATGCTATACCGAGGACCAAAACCACAAACAGGCATACTGAGACTAACCTTAAAAAATTGCGTGATCGATACAGTTTATCTTTTTCAACACGTTGCTTCTTCAATTCGTTCAGTAGTCTTTGCTCTTGTATTTCTTTGACCTCAATAGTTTTATGTAAGCTAACTAAATGATTTTCGTCAATATAAGGCATGATCGAACAGATTTAATTCTACTTGATATTTTCAAGGAATCCATTTTATCCCTTTAAAATCTGGTTTCCTTTTCTCTAAAAATGCATTTCTTCCTTCCTTGGCCTCATCAGTCATATAAGCCAGACGTGTGGCTTCTCCTGCGAAAACTTGCTGCCCAACCATTCCATCATCAGTTAGGTTCATCGCAAATTTCAACATTTTTATTGAAGTTGGCGATTTCTCCAATATCTCTTGTGCCCACTGGTAAGCGGTATTTTCAAGCTCTTGATGAGGTACAACTGCATTTACCATACCCATTTCTAAGGCTTCTTGTGCACTGTAATTTCTTCCTAAAAAGAAAATTTCTCTAGCTTTTTTCTGCCCCACCATTTTAGCCAAGTAAGCAGATCCGTAGCCACCATCAAAACTGGTTACATCAGCATCAGTTTGTTTAAAGATAGCGTGTTCTTTACTGGCTAGAGTCATATCACATACTACATGAAGGCTATGCCCTCCTCCTACTGCCCAACCTGGAACCACAGCGATGACAACCTTTGGCATAAAACGTATCAGACGTTGAACCTCCAGTATATTCAATCGATGGTAGCCATCTTCTCCAACATATCCTTGATCTCCACGGGCTTTCTGATCACCACCGCTACAGAATGAATAAACACCATCTTTAGTTGACGGTCCCTCAGCAGAAAGGAGTACAACTCCAATATTGACATCCTCTTGAGCATCGTAAAATGCCTGATAAAGCTCACTTGTCGTTTTGGGTCTAAATGCGTTTCTTACATTTGGTCTGTTAAATGCAATGCGAGCAACCCCATTGCATTTTTTATAGGTAATATCTTCAAACTCTCTAACGGTTTCCCAGCTAGGCTCATTCATAGGATTTCTATTTTTCTCAAAAATATGAAGTTATACAATTCAAAGCTAACTTTATAGGGAAGATTTTAGCCTGAATCATTAAATATTCGATTCTAATCGCGATTATACATTACTTATGGTAGTGCCTACTGTAGGCGAATACCATTCTCTTCGATGGTAATTAGCTTCTCCTTATACAAGGATCCAATAGCTTTTTTAAAGCTCTTTTTACTCAAATTTAAGGTTGCTTTTATAAGTTCAGGATCACTTTTATCTCCTAAGGCTAAATAGCCGTTATTGGCTCTTAACTCATCGAGCACTTTTTGAGAAGCAGGCTCGATTGCTTTATAACCTTGCGGTTGTAAACTCACGTCAATTTTTTGATCCTCCCTTACCTTTTTGATGTACCCTTGATGAATACTCCCAAGTTTCAAATTTTCGAAAAGTTCATCGTTATAGATCAAGCCTTTATTCTTGTTGTTAATGATCACCTCCACACCCAATTCAGTGAATCTAGAGACAATCAATTGAACCTGATCATTAAAGGCTAATTCTATATGCTCATTGGATACAAATTGATTGGTTTTACTCGAGGCTACCAACCTTCCAGTTTCAGTGTCCTCGTACACATATACTAAATACCACTTCCCCTCTTCCATTTTTCGAGCTTGCTCCCTAAAGGGTGCGAAAAGATGCTTCTCTAGTCCCCAATCTAAAAAGGCGCCAATGTTGTTCACCTCCACAACCTTTAATAGGGCAAATTCGTCTTTAGTAACTTTAGGTTTTAAGGTCGTAGCCACTGGACGCTCTTCGTGGTCAAGATAGCAGAATACAGTAATGCTTTGCCCAATCTCAAATTCTTTGGGAACGTATTTATTAGGCAATAAAACATCATTTCCAGATTCATCTCCAAGAAAAATTCCTACAGAGGTTTCTCTTAATATTTCTAAGGTATTATATTCACCGATACGTATCATAAAGCTCAAGTTATTAAACTGGCTGCAAAGGAACACAATTAAAGTGAAATAATGTAGAAAATCCGTGCTTTTACCCTACCGTTTACATAGAAATACAGCAACTTTTCGTAATGCTCACCCCATTGAAATTTAATAACTTTGCGAGAGTTAACACTAAATTATATGGATCTTTTTAGCCATTCAAATAATCCTTCTGAGAATCTTCTTCCCTATCAAGGAATAGTCAACTACTACGGTCTCATTATGGATGCCACAAAAGCAGCGCATTTTTATCGGATTTTAATGGATACAATTTCATGGCAAAATGATCGGGCTATTATATTTGGGAAGCTCATCATCACCAAAAGAGAGGTTGCTTGGTATGCAGACCAACCTTTTTCCTACTCTTACTCCAATACTACCAAAACCGCATTACCATGGACTAAGGAACTATTGGAGCTAAAATCCTTAGTCGAATCGTATACAAATGAAAGTTTCAACTCCTGCCTTTTAAATTTATACCACGACGGTAATCAATCTATGGCCTGGCACAGTGATGCGGAGAAGGATTTGAAAGAAAATGGAGCCATCGCTTCGCTTAGCTTAGGAGCGCAGCGCAAGTTTGCATTCAAACATAAGACAACCAAGGAAACACGTGCTATTCACCTACCTTCAGGAAGTCTTTTAGTGATGAAGGGAGAAACGCAGCGGCATTGGCTTCACCGCTTACCTCCTACCAAAAAAATCAATCAGCCCAGGATAAACCTTACCTTTCGCACCATTGATAGTACTAAGGCTTAGGCTATTCTTTGTTTAATTTTATAAATTATTAGAGGCCTGGCACACTTTATGCAATGATACATCGTTAAATGTTTAGTGTAAACAAATCAAAAAATAACGATGCAAATGAAACTTAACAATTTATTTTTCAGCCTATTTTGTACACTGTTCGTACTAACTAGCTGTGGTTCTTCAGACGATGACTTTGGTTCAGGCCCTGTAGTAGATGATTGTTTAGGTCTTGGTGCCGAGCAACTTTCTTTAAAAATTCAGGATCATTACACCACTTTACCTGGTAAAGTCTCCGTGTTTTTTAAAGTCACCACAAAGGACGGTAATCATCCTGTTTCCGGGCTTACAGCCACTAATTTTAAAATTTTTGAAAAAGGTTCAAATGACAACTGCTATAAACCAGTTTCTGCTTCAGAATCCAATGGAAGAATTTCCTCTAAATCACAAATATTCAATACCAACACACTTTTGGTACTGGATTTAAGTAATAGTGTACTAAGTACCAGTTTAGAAGAATTAAAGATGGCTAGTACCAGTTTTATTGAGGAGGTCATGCCCGCAAATGCAAGTGAAGAATTTAAAATGGGAGTCTATTGGTTTGACGGTGAAGATGTTTTACATGAATTACACCCAATTACAACTGACAGAGCAGCTTTAATCACTGCCATTGACGGCATTACTACAGATATTAGTAATGATCCATCAACTGATTTATACGGTGCAGTGATAAAGGCCACAGATACTGCAACAGCCATTCTAGCAGAGAATACAAAAGAAGAAATCTTAGCTGCAGCCTCAGTTGTTATATTTACCGATGGTTCTGACCAAGCAGCCCGATACAGGGTGGAAGATGCATTAAACAAGGTAAAAAATGCAGATGAGAACATCTCTTTCTTTGCTATTGGTTTAGGTTCTGAAATCGAGGAAAATATACTAGATGCGATCGGGAAAAATGGAAGCGCTTATGCCGCCAACAAAGAAGAACTCGAAGAAACCTTTGAGGAAATATCGGATGATGTAGAGGGACAAGCAAATAGCTTCTATTTATTTGAGTATTGTAGTCCAAAAAGAAGCGGTAAAAACCTCTTAGTGATACAAGCTACTCAAGGCGAGAACAAGGGATCCGTTCAAACTGAGTTCGATGCCACTGGATTTACCGGTGGTTGTGAATAAACTCACCCTCAGCTGGAAATAAACACTGAGAATATCAGGACAAAATAAAAAGTGCTTTCTAGATCTAAATAGAAAGCACTTTTTATTTTGATATATGCCTTTTATTAGCAATGGTTTTAAACCATTATAGATATCAAAATTTTAAGATTGGTACTCTTTGACAATATTCATTCTCAGCTTGCGGAAGTAGTCTTCTGCCAGCCAATCTCTATAGTTCTTAGTACTCTTACTGATACACATGGAATAGCGCTTAATTCTACTTTGAATATCATCCTTTAATTCCATGGCAAGCATTCGAGCATCATATGCATCTTCACTGTTAATTACGCACATTTGGGTGTGCTGATCCAGGGACCGTTCCAAAATAACTTTGGACTTTTGTCCCCTTTTTATAATGTCATCATATAAGGTTTCTATATCTAGAGTAACCTCTTCACTTTTTGAAAATCTTACCCGTAATTCCTTGGGCATTTCATATACAAAGTGGCTTTCAATTTCCTCGTCATCCTTAATATTTTCCAAATAAAAATCTGGATATTTAAAGATATGCTGCCAATCTACTGGTTGACTCCACAATCCAAACCGGGCAACATTGTTCCCCAAATCCAGTACAGTAAACTTGTTTTTATTAGGCAAGACCCTAGATCCCCTTCCAATCATCTGGAAATACAATGTCAACGAACGAGTCGCTCTATTCAATATAATGGTCTCTACTGAGGGCTCATCAAAACCAGTAGTTAGAATACTCACAGAACTCAAGATAGCATCTGGTGTATGTTTAAACCATTTTAAAATATCTTTTCGTTCCTTATTACTATGGGTGTTGTCGAGGTGCCTGACCGGATATCCAGCCTCTCTAAACATTTCATATACATACCAAGAGGTATTGATACCGTTATTAAAAATCAGTGTTTTAGTACCCTTTGCCTTTTCTTCATAAGCATAGAGTAACTTCTCTTGCATATCCAAATTGGTATATAGTGCTTCCGAAGATTTTACGGTATAATCTCCATTAATTCCCACCTTTAAGCTCCCTAAACCAACATCATAGGAATAGGTATGAGCCTTGGCCAAGAAACCTTTATTGATTAGTGTTTGAATTGCCTCTCCTATGATAAGTTCATTGTAATTATCCTTCATAGGAAGTTTAATGTTTGAACTCAAAGGTGTAGCTGTAACCCCTAAAATGAAGCTATTCTTGAAGTAAGACAGTAATTTTCGAAAAGAATTGTAATGAGCCTCATCAATAATAACCAATCCAATATTATCAATTTCCAGTTTATTGTCGTTAAGCCTGTTCTTTAAGGTTTCCACCATGGCAACAAAACACATGTACTGATCTTGATCTGGAAGTTCCTTTACCTTACTATTGATGACTTTGTTATTGACGTTAAAACCATGTAGCATTTTAGAGGTCTGTTTACTAAGCTCAATTCGGTGTGTAAGTACAACTACTTTTTTATCGTATTGCTCTAGATACCTTCTAACAATCTCTGAGAAAATTACGGTTTTCCCACCGCCTGTCGGCAGTTGGTATAACAAATGATAATTAGGAGGTTGATTCTCTATTCGATTAAATATTTCATCAATGGCTCCTTTCTGATAATCGTATAATTCTTTTCTCTTTTCTTCTTCCGTAGCTATCATACACCTATTTCTATAAGGTAATTGGTTAAACATGCAAATTTAGTCAGTTTTATGCTTAAAGTGAAATAATAACGGTAGATTAACGAAAAACTGTTAAAATTAAGCTTTCATGCTGAATAATAAGGGTTTAAATAATCCTTAACATAAATACTATGGTCAATCCACATAATTCTTTTAGTTTAGCAATTCAAATTACATAGAAGCCTAAAGCAAAAGGTAAAACAACAAAAGTAAATTTATGAGTCAAGTAAAAGAAAACGACACTGTTAAAGTTCATTACACAGGAAAATTAGAAGACGGTCAAATTTTTGACAGCTCCCTTGAGAGAGAACCGCTAGAGTTCACCCTAGGTCAGGGTCAATTAATCCCTGGTTTTGAAAACGGAATTTTAAACATGTCTGTTAATCAAAAAAAGACGATTCACATTCCATCCGCCGAGGCTTATGGCCAGGTTCAAGATGAATTATTTCAAGAAATACCAAAAAATGATTTACCAGAGGACATCAAACCAGAAAAAGGAATGGGTCTTGTATCAAGAACTCCGGATGGAAGTGACATTCAGCTTGTAGTTTCTGAGGTAAAAGAAGAGAGTATCATAGTAGATGCAAATCACCCATTAGCTGGAAAAGATTTGATTTTTGACATTGAGGTATTGGAAATTAAGTAGCCATTACACCATCATATCATAGGGCCTGAAAATAATTATATTCTCAGGCCTTTTTATTTTTAATTCTTAAATAAAGATTAACGTTCTGACATTACTCTTAAAAAAAGATTAAAATTCACTAGCGAATAGCACTATTAGTCTGTATCTCTTGCTTTTCTGGAAAAAATTATGTATTAATGTAAGTTGAGTAACAATTTATAGAAAAAAATACATGAGACAGCTTAAGATTATAAAGCAGGTTACCAACCGAGAATCCAAATCTCTTGACAAATACCTACAAGACATCAGTAAGATTGATATGATTACTGCTGATCAGGAAGTAGAACTTGCACAACGAATTAAAGCTGGAGATCAATTGGCTTTAGAACAGTTAACCAAAGCCAATTTACGCTTTGTGGTTTCTGTTGCCAAACAGTATCAGAATCAAGGATTAAAACTACCCGATTTAATCAACGAGGGGAACTTAGGACTAGTGAAAGCCGCTAAAAGATTTGATGAAACCCGTGGGTTTAAATTCATTTCCTATGCTGTATGGTGGATTCGTCAATCTATTCTACAAGCCTTAGCAGAACAATCTAGAATTGTTAGATTACCCTTAAACAAGATTGGCTCAATCAATAAAATTAACAAAGCCTTCTCCTTCCTAGAACAAGAGCATGAAAGGGCACCTTCAGCAGAAGAAATTGCAAAGGAATTAGACATGACTATTAAGGACGTTAAAGAGTCCATGCGAAACTCAGGAAGACACCTATCTATGGACGCACCACTTAAGGAGGGTGAAACATCCAACCTATACGATGTTGTTCGTTCAGGTGAATCGCCAAATCCGGATAAGAATTTAATGCATGATTCATTGCATACTGAAATAAGTCGTGCATTAGAAACCCTTACCTCTAGAGAGGCAGATGTTATCCGATTAAATTATGGGTTAGGCAATCAACAACCCATGACACTAGAAGAAATTGGAGATGTATTTGACTTGACAAGAGAACGTGTTCGTCAAATTAGAGAGAAAGGTATCCGCAGATTACGTCACAATTCCAGAAGTAAAATCTTAAAAACTTATCTAGGTTAATCCTTATAAATTTCAAACCCGTATGAACCATACGGGTTTTTTTTCCGTAAATACTTGTAACATCCGACCCCCTTTTTTGAATTTTACCATTAAGAAGTTTTAATGGTGATTTAACAAGTAGGTGCTTAAATATTCGTTTGTTTGTACATTATGAGAATAAAAGACTTTATCAAAAAACACAAAAAAGTAATTTTAATTTCAATAGCAGGCTTATGTTGCTTGCTTTATATATTTTACGGTTCAATATACTTTGGTCTCTGGGGGCACATCCCATCAAAAAAAGAACTTTCCAATCTCAATCTCGAACAAGCCACAGAAATCCTTTCTGAAAATGGGGAACTATTGGGTAAACTATATATCAATGATCGGCAACCCATTGGATTTGACAGTATTCCTCAGCACTTAATAGATGCCTTGGTGGCTACAGAAGACGCCAGATTTTACAAACATAAAGGCGTTGATGTCCGTAGCCTTTTCCGTGTATTATTAAAGTCTATCATACTTCAAGATGAATCCTCCGGAGGTGGAAGCACCATTAGTCAACAATTGGCTAAAAATCTATATCCTCGAAAAAACCTAGGTTCCTTAGGTATTGTGGTCCATAAAATTAGAGAGTCTATAATTGCCAAGCGATTAGAAGGAGTATACTCTAAGGATGAAATTCTACTACACTATCTCAATACTGTACCATTTAGTGACAACACCTTTGGTATAGAAAGCGCAGCGAAGCATTTTTTCAACAGTTCCACCGCAGAGTTAAGTACCGCCCAAGGTGCAACATTAATCGGTTCCTTAAAGGCGACCTATTACTACAATCCTAAAATTTTTCCAGATCGAAGTATGCAACGCCGCAATGTAGTGCTAAGCCAAATGAAAAATTATGGATACTTAGACCAAGCAGCCTATGATACCCTTGTTAAAGATTCCATCACACTAGACCTTCAGCAGTACAGCTACAACGATGGGATAGCTCCTTATTTTAGAGAACATGTTAGATTGTATTTGAAAAATTGGTTGCGAGATCAAAATCAAAGCAAGGACAGTGCGATTAACATTTATACTGACGGGCTTAAAATCCACACCACCATCAATTACAAAATGCAAAAACTGGCAGAAGAAGCCATGGAGGAACATCTGAGTAAATTGCAGCAACAATTTGAAAAAAGTTATGGAGAAAACGCTCCTTGGTTAACAGATAAAGAACTACTCAATAATGAAATAAAGAAAACTCCGGCCTACAAAAACCTAATAAAACAAGGTTTAAGTGACGCAGCTGTTATGGATTCCCTTCAAAAGAAGAAAGTCATGAAAGTCTTTAGTTGGAATGGTGAAAGACAAATGAACCTCAGTAGTATTGATAGCATTCAACATTATATGAAGCTTCTCAATTGTGGGTTTGTTGCATTAAATCCTAAGAATGGAGCCTTGAAAGTTTGGATCGGAGGAATTGATTACAAACACTTTAAATACGATCACGTAATACAAAGTAAAAGACAAGTAGGTTCTACCTTCAAACCGATCGTATACACTACGGCAATTGAAAATGGTATTGATCCGTGTACATACTTCTCTCTACAAGCCGTAGAATATGAGAATTTAAAGGGATGGACGCCAAAAAATTCTTCTAATAAAGCACAGGATGATTACATCAATTATTCTATGGAATACGCCTTGAGTAGATCTATAAATACTATTGCGGTAAAAGTATTGGAAAAAGCTGGAATCAAAAACACCATATTACAGGCCCAGAAGATGGGAATAAGCTCCAGTTTACCTGAGGTTCCTTCATTGGCTTTAGGTACAGCGGAACTTACCGTTATGGAGATGGCCACTGCATATTCCACATATCTCAATCAAGGAATCCCGGTAACCCCTATATTTATCACGAAAATCGAAGATGACAAGGGAGGAATCTTATACCAGAATAAAGACATCAAACAAAAAAAACCGGAGAAGAAGCCCGCCTACTCAGAAACCACCCGAGAAGTTATTCTTGAAATGATGAAATCTACCATCAATGAAGGTACGGCACAACGCCTCAGAAGCACCTATGGATTAAAAAATGATCTGGCTGGCAAAACGGGTACCACACAAAACAATAAAGATGCTTGGTTTGTAGGGCTCTCCCCTAACCTAGTGAGTGTAACATGGGTTGGTTTAAACAATCACCAAATCGGATTCAAATCTACCGCAATGGGACAAGGTGCCAATGCCGCACTACCCATATTTGGACGATGGATGCAGAAAATGAATAAGGATAAATCCTTTAGTTCTTATACAAAAGCAAGTTTCGAACCAACATCCAAGGAAGTGCTGGAGAGTATGGATTGTAATCCCGAAAAGAGAGATGGTTTTTTAAAGCGATTGTTTAGTAATCCTGACAAGACTAAAAGCAGGAAATTTAGAACCAAAAAGTCCTCATAAATAGCACTTTTAATGGGAGTACTCCTTATAAAAGCGATCTTTGCATTTGTCTACGGATTTGAACACTGACTTTTCGTACAAACTTTAGTGTTTTAAGAGCCAAAATTTGGGATCATTTTATACAAAATATCTTTATTTTGAATTTTTTATTTCCCCTAAATCAAATTGTCATTACGACTTTAACCTTCTTTGTTATAGATTTAATTCTACGATGTATTATATAGGCATTATCACTTTACATTTTTAAAATTAAATCTATATAATTCAACAAACCTTCAGTTGCTAACAATAATCCAGGAATTTAAAGAAATTTTAACCTTCATAATTCTATTTAAATTCAATAAGTGTAGATTTTAAAACTATAGTTTATTAATTATTGTGAAATTAACAATTAATGTAGAATATTAATATTTATAGCATAAATTTTTAGAATTCTTATTTATGTTTCGATTTATTTTTGGCTATTTTTAGCATAATTATGAATTCATTAACATAATTAACTAACTATTTGTTTAACCAAAATTAAATGTGTGAAAAACTATTTAACAACATTCAACAAGCTATTTTCCCCATTGATTCTAGCACTGTTTTGTACAGTGAGCATGAATGCGAACGAGGAAATTTCAATTCATTTAACAACTAGCCAACAGCAGATTACCGGTACTGTAATAGATGCAGAAACCGGCACTCCTATTCCAGGAGCTAATGTTATTGAAAAAGGAAGCAGCAACGGAACTACTACCGATTTTGACGGTAACTACTCCATTACAGTTGCTCCTGGTGCCACGCTGATCTTTTCCTATATCGGATATAAGGAACAAGAAGTTCTAGTGGGCCAGCAAACGCAAATCAATATCACACTTTCTGCCGATGTCACCGCATTGGATGAAATTGTAGTTGTTGGTTATGGTACTCAAAAGAGATCCGATTTAACGGGTGCTGTCTCTGTTGTAGATACCGATGAACTAACCCAACAACCGGTAGCTGATGTCACCAGTCAGTTACAAGGTAGGGTCTCAGGTGTTACCATTACCGGTGGTGGACAACCTGGAGAAGCTCCACAAGTTAAGATTCGTGGTGCCAACACCTTTGGTAACAACACCCCGCTTTATGTAGTGGATGGAATTCCTACTGAAGGAATTCAGGATCTGAATCCAAATGACATCGAAACCATGCAGGTATTGAAAGATGCAGCATCGGCTTCTATTTATGGATCTAGAGCAGCTAATGGGGTAATTATTATTACGACCAAAAAAGGCCGAGGAAAACTTAAAGTTACCTATGACTCGTATTATGGGGTTCAATTGGTACAGCGCGGAAATCCGTGGAACATTCTTAGTTCTCAGGAGATGGCGGATCTGAATTGGATGGCACAACGCAATACTAATCCAGGAGTAAATCCTAGTAGTGAACAATACGGAAATGGAGCCAATCCTGTACTTCCAAATTACATTGCGCCAGTTGGTGCAGATACTGTGGATGAGTCATTATATAATGTAAATCCTTTGTATACTAATTCAAGCGAAGTAGGTGATTTTTATCGTATAGTACGTGCTAACAAACAAGGGACGAACTGGTTTCAAGAAATCTTTAGTCCAGCGAGTATTCAAAGCCACAACCTATCCATTAGTAGTGGAGGTGAAAGGGGAAGTCACTTGTTCTCTTTGAACTATTACAACCAGGAAGGTACCTTGATTAATACGCATTTGAAGCGTTACAGCATCCGAGCAAACTCCACTTATAATATTAGTGACAATGTAAGGATAGGTGAAAATATAAGCTTCACTATTCGCGATAATCCGCAAATTGATGCACTTACTGAGGGAAGTGGTATTGGATTTGCTTTTAGAAATCAACCGATTATTCCTGTTCATGATATAATGGGTAACTACGCCGGTTCTTTCGGTAGTGGATTAGGAAATGCTAAAAACCCAGTAGCCATTATGGACCGTACTCGAAACAATCGTGGTGTATCTTCCAGATTATTCGGAAATATTTTCCTAGAAGTTGATTTTTTAAAGAACTTTACCTTTAGAACCAATTTTGGAGGGCAGTATTATAGCAATAGCTTCAATTCTTTTCAGTTCCCAGAATATGAAAATGCTGAAAACACAACAGTTAACCAGTACAACGAGGCTTCCGCTACCAGTTTTAACTGGACATGGACCAATACTGTACAGTACCAAAACACCTTTAATGACAAGCATAATCTAACCGTATTAATAGGTACCGAGGCTTATCAAAATAAAGGTAGAGAAGTTGGAGGTTCGACTCAGAATTACTTCAACTTTGATCCAGACTATGTCAATCTAGATACAGGTTCCGGTACGCAAACCAATTACAGTTTCCAATATCAGGACCAACTAGCCTCAGTTTTTGGACGTGTTGATTATAACTTCAATGATAAGTACCTGTTAAGCGGTACAATTCGTCGTGATGGTTCATCTAGATTCCAAGAAAATCAATACGGATGGTTCCCTGCCGTTAGTGCGGGATGGAATATCACCAATGAAAGTTTCTTCCCCGAAACAAATTGGTTGGATAATCTTAAAATTCGTGGAGGATATGGTGTCATGGGGAATCAGTTAAACGTAGATCCTCAAAACGCCTTTACTACCTTCTTAGGTAACCAACAAACTTCATATTATGCTATTGGTGCTGCCAATTCAAGTATAACAGAAGGATTTTCACGATCAAGATTAGGAAACCCTCAAGCAGAATGGGAAAAAAACATCAACTCAAACATCGGTATTGATGCGAGTTTGTTTAATCACACCGTTCAGCTTACTGTGGATTACTACAAAAAAACAGTAGAAGATCTGCTGTATAATCCAAATCTTCCTGCTACCGTCGGTACTGCAACAGTTCCTTTTATCAACGTAGGTGAGATGAAAAATAGTGGTATTGACCTTGATGTCTCTACTTTTTTCAATTTAACTGACGATTTAAGACTTAATACCACTGTAACCTTTACAACTTACGATAATGAAATCGTAAAGATCACAGACGAATTACAGTATTTCGATCTAGAAGGACGTCGATTTAATGGAAGTACAATTATCCGGAATGCTGAAGGACATGCTGTGAGTGAATTCTTCGGTTACCAAGTTGATGGTTTCTGGGATTCTCAAGACGAGATCAATCAAGCAAATGCAGATGCCGCTGCCGCAACCGGGAATGCCAGCTCAACTTATCAAAATGATGTTGCTGTTGGTAGATTCCGTTACAAGGATGTCAATGGTGATAATCGCATCACTGATGAAGATAGAACATTTTTAGGCAATCCAAACCCTGATTTCACCTATGGGTTAAATGTTGAGTTGTTGTATAAAAACTGGGATTTTAGCATGTTTATGTACGGTTCACAAGGAAATGATATTTGGAATAATGTTCGTTGGTGGACAGATTTCTACAGTTCTTTCCAAGGTGCAAAAAGTACTACAGCTCTTTATGATTCATGGACTCCAACTAATATGAATGCCAGTGCACCAATTCAGGAGACTACTGGATCTTTCAGTACAGCTAACGTTCCAAACTCGTATTTTGTTGAAGATGGGTCTTATTTAAGAGTGAGACAGATGCAACTAGGGTATTCACTTTCTTCTGATTTATTAGACAGAATAAAACTTTCTAAACTAAGAATTTACGCACAGGTTGTGAATCCATTTACCTTCACTTCTTATTCTGGACTAGATCCTGAAATATCAGGTGGTAGTGTGAACTTTGGTATTGATGAAGGGGCTTACCCAAATCAAAGACAGTTATTATTTGGACTTAACGTAATATTCTAAAGATGAAATTGAAAAATATAAAACATATGAAATTTATAAAACAAACATGGCGTTTTCCTGCAGCTGTTCTAATACTGACAGCACTGCTAAGCTCCTGTGCTGATAGTTTCTTGGAACAACCCACAACAGGTGCGTTACCAGAGGAACCTGTAGCCACTCAAACTGGTGTGAACGCCCTCTTAATAGGTGCTTACGCAGCCTTAGATGGACAAGCCAACGGATCCGCACTTGGAGGTGGTGGAGCATGGGAAGCCTCTCCAGACAACTGGATATACGGAACAATTGCCGGAGGTATCGCCAGTAAAGGAAGTTTTGGAGGAGATCAACCTGCGATAGACCCTATTGCAAAATTTTCCAGCGATGCCTCTAACGGCTTTTTCAACACCAAATGGAAAGCAACTTATGAAGGGATTAACCGATGTAACAACACCATTCTTTACTGCGTTCAGGCCGAGGATATTCCAGAGGCACAGAAAGCGGTAATTCTTGGTGAGGCAAGATTCTTAAGAGGACATTATTATTTCGAACTTAAAAAAATGTATAATATGGTTCCTTGGATCGACGAAACGACAGAAGATCCAAAGACACCAAATGACAAAGATATCTGGCCTATGATAGAGGCTGATTTTCAATTTGCTTATGAAAATCTTCCAGCAGTTCAAAGTGAATTTGGTAGAGCAAATAAGTGGGCTGCTGCTTCATATTTGGGTAAAACCTATTTATTCCAACATAAATTCACAGAGGCTAAGGATATTTTTACGATTGTCGTAAATCAAGGTGTCAACGCCGGTGGAGTAAAGTATGACCTTCTACCACGGTTTAGGGATAATTTTGATGCAGCAACCGAAAATAATTCAGAGACCGTATTTGACATTCAAATGGTTGCCAATGACGGAACTGGAACCATCGCTAACTCAAATCAAGGTGGAATGTTAAATTTTCCTTACAACAGTCCATTTAGATGTTGTGGATTTTATCAACCCACCCAAGAGCTTGTGAACTCTTATAAAACCGACCCAGTTACTGGATTACCTGATTTAGACAATTACAACACTGATCCGGTTAAAAGCGATATGGGTATTTCATCTAATGAACCTTTCACGCCATATGCAGGTTCCTTAGATCCTCGTTTGGATTGGACTGTAGGTAGACGTGGAATACCATTTCACGATTGGGGCCTTCACCCAGGCGCCTCATGGGTAAGGGATCAGGCCTATGGTGGTCCTTATGCTCCTAAGAAGACTATCTATTGGCAAGCAACACAAGATAAATTTGCAGATCAAAGTTCTTGGGCTCCAGGAACTGCTATAAATGTG
Source organism: Galbibacter sp. (assembly GCF_048266365.1). Lineage (NCBI taxonomy): Bacteria > Pseudomonadati > Bacteroidota > Flavobacteriia > Flavobacteriales > Flavobacteriaceae > Galbibacter > Galbibacter sp. The sequence continues at coordinate 127,044 of NZ_JBLWZP010000002.1, forward strand.
CATGTTATCCGATTTGCTGATGTATTACTTATGGCCGCTGAGGCAGAGGCTCAAGCCGGTAGCCTTCCTATAGCCATGGAGTATGTGAACAGAGTTCGTAGAAGAGCTGCTAATCCGGATGGGTTCCTTCACAAGTACAGAGACGCTTCTAATCCAATGGATGGATTTGACGAAACAACCACTGCTGCAGAGTATGTGATTTCAGAGTATACTGCAACCCAGTTTGGATCAACGCAGCAAGCGTTAGATGCTATCTATTTTGAAAGAAAACTAGAACTGGCAATGGAGGGGCATCGCTTTTTTGATCTAGTTCGTTGGGGGATTGCAGCGCAAACGCTCAATGCCTACTTCGATTATCAAGGAAATATCACCACAGATGTTCGTGGAGGTCAATTTATCCCTGGACGAAGTGAGTACTACCCTATTCCTCAAGCACAAATTGATTTGAGTGTTGACGCAAGTGGACAACCAACACTGATCCAAAATCCTAATTATTAAAGGAATCCAATAAAACTAATACTTAGTACATTGAACATGGAGGTCTTCGAAAGTAATTTCGAGGACCTTCATTGTTTTTAGACTCTATATATTGACAGTAAAATTCTTTACGTAATTGTTTATAACCCAGTTGAAAAGTATTTGTCCTTACCAATTTTGAGACTTCTTATATCCTTATCTTTAGTAAAACTTCTTTTATTATGGATACCAGAACAGTGGATTTACTACGTATACGCCCTGAAATTCCACAAGAAACAATTTACGATTCAATGAGTGCAAGCGAGCGTTTTCAAAACGTTACACTCAGGCCAGTAATCAAATTACAGCAGTATTTGTTGGTTGAAGCCTTTAAGAATTACGCCAACAAACACAAAGGTGTTTATTACACCCTCGAGGTAGAAAAGCGCTTTCAATACATTGAAAATGCAATCCAAAAAGACATCAAATTTAGAAATTCCTTAAAGGGAATGGTCATTGGGCAATTTACCGTAGATGAATATTTGATTTATATCGAAGATTCTTCCGCCCTAAACAAAAGAATGATGAATTTGGTCGTTGAAACCTTAAAAGATCAGATGCAGCTCATAGAGCTAGAGATTTGCGTCTGATAGTTATATGGATTGCTACAAAAATGCAAGGCTATAGTAGCGATTCACCATTTAGGTCAGTGGTTAGTACCTCACTCATATAATCAAAAAAAGGTCGAATAGACTGAAAAGCACCGTCTATCTCAGTTAAGAAACTTTCGGCTAAGACTTGACTGTCGGTGAATTCTTTTGTGACAATCCATTGCTTTTTTCGAATCAGATCAATGTTCCGGTGCGTTTTGTCAAAACCTCTAGGTGCCGTTTTAAGCTCGTCACCCTTAAGCTGACCAAAGTGTAATTTAAAATCGGAGGCATCTATTATCTCTCGCAGCTCTAAGGCATCAACTTCAAATTCTTTACGAACTCTATTGATATCCTTTTTTTCTGGTGCCCAAAATCCACAAGCTAGAAAAGAATTACCCGGTTCAATATGCAAGTAATAACCACCCCTTAAATTTGGTTTGGCACGCTTAAAACTACAGGCTATATGTGTTTTATACGGGGTTTTATCGTGCGAAAAGCGTACGTCTCTATAAATTCGAAACACTTTTAAATCTATAATATCATCATGGGATTTCAATTTCAATAACACCTGCCCAAAAAAGTTCTTACAGAGCGCTTGTTCTACTTTAAATTCTGGCTTGTGCTGTTCAAACCATTCTCTGTTGTTGTTTTGTTTTAAAGTTTTTAAAAATTTTAAGGTTGTTTTTGAAATGCAAACTGCTTCCATTCGACTGATGTATTTTGTAATTAATTTTACCTGTAAAGTTACAAAAACACTCAAGTAATCAGCGGATTTATCATAAATTTGAAGAAATAAAAAAGGAATGGAAAAGACAATTGCTCAGCAAATAATACAACATAAACAACATCCTAATTTAAAGTTCAGGCTCAAGGAGCGAGCAGAAAAGTTCACAGACTTACTTTTTTATACTTTGTTTGATGCCGAAACTCCGGTAGAACAGAATATGTTTGAACTTGAGAAGATCTTCGAAGAATTGGTGGATTTAGCATGTTGGAATGTAAATAAGACATGTTCCAGTGTATGGGAAAACTATATTGCAAGTCTACCAGGGATATTAGAACTTTTAAATTTAGATGCAGACACCTTCCTCGAAGATGATCCTGCAGCAATATCCAAGGAAGAAGTGTACCTGTGTTATCCTGGATTCTATGCGATTGCTATCTATCGCCTAGCCCATGAGCTTTATAAGGCTGGTTTTCCATTGGTTCCGAGATTGATGACAGAATATGCACATAGGTTAACTGGAGTGGATATCAATCCAGGAGCAACCATTGGCAAATCCTTTTTTATTGATCACGCAACGGGAATTGTCATAGGAGAAACAGCGCATATAAAGGATTTTGTAAGAATATATCAAGGGGTAACCCTAGGTGCGCTCCATGTGGCAAAGAATTTGAAAAATGTAAAAAGGCACCCTACTATCGAAAACAATGTTACAATTTATGCCAATGCAACCATTTTGGGTGGTAATACGGTTATAGGTAAAAATAGTACCATTGGTGGAAACGTTTGGTTGACAAAGTCCATAGCACCAAACTCCATAGTTACACACACCCCTGATATTAAAATAAAGACTGCAAACAATGAATAGTTATAGCATATTAGATCGAATTGGAAATACTCCAATAGTAGAATCCAAAAGCCTCAATACAAATCCAGCAGTCAAGCTGCTCTTTAAACTTGAGGGGAATAACCCTGGAGGAAGCGTTAAAGACAGACCGGCTTACTATATGATCAAAAGCGCCATGGACCGCGGAGAAATCACTAAAGAAACCAAAATTATTGAAGCTACCAGCGGAAACACTGGGATCGCCCTAGCCATGATTGCTAGTTTATTTGGGTTAGATCTTGAGTTGGTGATGCCTGAAAACTCAACCAAAGAGCGTGTTCAAACTATGAGAGCCTACGGCGCACTTGTAACCCTAACCCCTGCGGAGGTTGGAATTGAAGGTGCTCGAGATTATGCAGAGAGTAAGGTAAGAGATCATGGGTATGTCTCCTTAAATCAATTCGGAAATCCAGACAATTGGAAAGCACATTACCTGACCACAGGCCCAGAAATATGGAATGATACCGATGGAGAGGTAACTCACTTTGTATCATCCATGGGGACTACCGGTACAATTATGGGGACTTCAACCTATTTAAAGGAGCAGAACAAAGCTGTTCAAATTGTAGGAGTACAACCAACAGACAATTCAAAGATACCGGGAATACGTAAATGGCCACAGGAATATCTTCCTAAGATTTTCGACGCAGAAAAAGTAGATCAAGTTATTGAGGTCAGTGAAGGAGAAGCTAGACAAACCGCCAGAGATTTAGCTCGAAAAGAAGGCGTCTTTGCAGGTATGAGTAGCGGAGGTGCTGTCGCTGCTGCCTTAAAACTCACCAAAACATTAGACAAGGGTGTTATTGTAGTAATTATTTGTGATCGTGGAGATCGCTATCTATCATCTGATCTATACAAATAGCGGCCATAACCCCTTATTCATAGAATTTCCATAGCCTAGTGAAATGGCCTAATTTACAATGGCAATTAGCCTATCTAGTACATAGATATCCTAATCTGCCAATTGATTAAATTTGCTTCATAAATACTAAAATTTAGGCCAAAGCTAGATGGAAACAGAAATTATAATTACCCTAATCCTCATACTGATCAGTTTTACCATTAGTTTATTTGGATCAGTTGTTGGCTTTGGAGGTGGAATTTTCATGGTACCCATTTTAATTACAGTGTTTAGTTATCCATTAACTACAGCTGTTGGCTCGGTTATGATCTCCTTATTACCTTCCTCACTGATTTCCACCTTTTTAAATCGAAAGGAAGGATATGTCGATTTTAAAATGGGAATACTTTTAGAAATCCCTACAATACTAGGAGTCTTTATAGGAGTACTTCTACTGTCTTATATCACTGCCAAGCATTTAGAAATTATTTTTGCGATACTAGTGTTGTTCCTGGGGTTTTCTTTTTTCATAAAGTTGCGCAGTAAAAACAAAAAAGGACAAAGTTTCTTCTACAAGCTCAATACCCTAAAGCCACGGTATATCATAAAGAATCACCCCAATCATGTGGCCTATAGATTTAGTGGATGGATGGTATTATTATTTGGTTTGATGGCTGGAACACTTGCGGGTCTATTTGGAATTGGTGGAGGATTCTTAAAAACTCCAATTATGTTAAAGGTCTTTCGAATGCCAGTTAAAATTGCAACGGCAACTGCCCTATTTATGATTGTTATTACCAGTACTACGGGAAGTCTCAGTCATTACGTATTGGATCATATCCATTTTATATCGGCTTGGCCAATTATGCTTGGATTTGCAGCTGGAGCTCTAGGTGGACAGCGACTTAATCTCAGTCTTAATAGTAACACCCTTGAAAAGTTAATCGGAATGGGGCTTGTATTGGCTGGGCTGGTTATGATGTCAAACTTCATTATAAGACCCTAAAATATTTGGATTTATTTTAGATCCACCGCTTGCTTTTAAAATAGACAATCAGTGTCACTAAAATTAAAAACATTATTCCCATTGCAGCGTAAAATCCAAATTCAGAATGTAGCCCTGGCAAGTATTGGAAATTCATGCCATAAACCCCTGTAATAAAGGTTAAAGGAATAAATATACTCGTCATAATGGTGAGCACCTTCATGATCTCATTCATTTTGACCGTTACCGTACTCATATACATTTCCATCAAACTCATACTCATTTCACGGAGCATTTCAAGGGTTTCATGGATTTGAACACTATGATCATGTACATCTCCTAAATACAACTTGGTGTCCTCCCCTATGAGCTTGTGTTCAGTATTCACAAGCCGCGCACTAATTTCGCGAACTGGCAGTACGTTCTTTCTTAGATCTATTATTTCCTTTCTGAGATCTTGAATTTCGTTGACAATTGCTGATTTCGGATAATTATACACTTGATCCTCAAGATGTTCAATATGATCAGTAATTTCTTCTAAAACTACAAAATACTGATCAATAATAGAATCAATAAGTGCAAAATACAAATAATCACATTTCTTATAACGAATTCTACCATATTCATTTGAAATTCGTCGCCGCACCCCATCGAACACCGGATTCTCAACCTCTTGGAACAACAATACTGAATCTTGAAACAAAATAATTGCCACATGCTCAATGACTACCCTATTGGCCTCACTCAAAGTAACGGATTTGAATACGCAAAAAATATAATCTTCATATTCATCTACCTTTGGGCGCTGACTGGTATTGACCAAATCCTCTAAAACCAAGGGATTTATTTGAAAATGCTTCCCGAGTTTTTCAATTTCCTCCTCCTGGTTTAAACCTTGTATATCAATTAAGGTTACGGTGTCTGTGTCTTTGTACTGAAACACTTGCTCAACAGCTTTCACTTCTTGAACGCTATGGTAATTCTCCTTATAATCTGTAACACGGATAATCTGCTGTTCAACTTCACGACTACCCACATACCTTATGGTTCCAGGCGCATTTCCTAGGGCGTGCTTTGTTCGCCGATGTTTGGCGGGTGTTTTCAAGGTTTTCCTTTGTTTGTTTTTCATAGATGCGTAAATCTGTTCCCACCTAAATATAAGAAAAATCTTAGTGTCTACCTTTCAATACAGCTATTATATCTTTAAGGGTATACCCCTTGGCTTGAAGTAAAATAAGATAGTGAAATAACAAATCTGCACTTTCGTTTAAGAAGAGCTCATCATTGGAATCCAGTGCTTCAATAACCGTTTCAACAGCCTCCTCTCCTACTTTTTGAGCTACTTTGTTAATCCCACTTCTAAATAAAGAAGCCACATAACTTTTCTCATTTTCTTTGTTGGTATGCCTGTCACTAATTATAGCTTCTAAATCACTTAAAAAGCCAAGTTTTAATTCATTAGATTCACCCCAACAGCTATCAGTCCCCTTATGACACACTGGCCCTACTGGATTCACGTAAACCAATAAAGTATCATTATCGCAGTCAAGTTTAATATCAACTAAATTCAAGAAATTTCCACTCTCCTCACCCTTGGTCCACAACCTTCGTTTGGTGCGGCTGAAAAAGGTTACTTTTTTGGTATCGATGGTTCTCCGGTATGCCTCTTGGTCCATATACCCAAGCATCAATACATTTTTGGTGTTGTAATCCTGAATGATCGCAGGTACAAGTCCATCGTTATTTTTATCAAAATCTATATTTTCCATATTCTACTAACGTTTTATATTATTATAAACGGACTGGTATTCCCTCTGCTCTAAGCGATTCCTTTAATGCGATAATTTCTATTTCTTTAAAATGGAAAACACTGGCAGCTAGAGCTGCATCAGCTTTCCCCGTCTTAAAGGCATCTACAAAATGAGCAGCTTTACCAGCTCCTCCAGAGGCAATAACAGCTATATTTAGTTCATTGGAAAGTCGAGCTAAAGCTTCATTGGCAAAGCCGTCTTTTGTCCCATCGTGATCCATTGAGGTGAAAAGAATTTCCCCAGCACCACGCTGTTCGACTTCCTTTGCCCATTCAAACAAATCGAGCTCGGTAGCAACCTTTCCTCCAACTAGATGAACTTTCCACTGCCCATCAATTTGTTTGGCATCTATGGCAACTACCACGCATTGGCTTCCAAATTTTGCAGATAATTGGTTGATTAAGTCAGGGTTTTTAACTGCTGCTGAATTTACAGAAACCTTGTCTGCACCACACTTTAGTAGCGCATCCACATCCTCTACCGAAGAAATACCCCCCCCTACTGTGAAGGGTATGTTGACATTCTTTGCCACGCCTAACACCAAATCTTTTAGGGTCTTACGTTCTTCTTCTGTTGCTGATATATCTAGAAAAACCAACTCATCAGCACCGTTCTCAGCATATATTTTTGCAAGCTCAATTGGATCACCTGCATCCCTTAAATCCACAAAATTAACACCTTTTACCGTCCTGCCGTTTTTGATATCCAAACAGGGTATAATTCTTTTGGTTAACATCCCTTTACTATATAATTTTCAAGTTGTTTTAAACTAATTTTATTCTCGTAAATAGCCTTTCCTATAATGGTACCTTCACAACCTATCTCCGCAAGCCTAGGTAATTCATCAAAGGTAGAAATACCTCCTGAAGCTATTAATTTGATTTCAGGGGATTGAGTTATGATCTTGTGATACAAATCGAAGGAGGGCCCTTGTAGCATCCCATCCTTACTGATATCTGTACAAATCACATACTGAATTCCTTTAGCAAGGTATGAGGCAATAAAAGGAAATAAAGCCTCATTTGAAGCCTCTTGCCATCCTGAGATCGCAATTTTCTCCTTGTCTGCATCAGCTCCTAAAATGATTTTTTCACTCCCGTAATGTTGAATCCATTGTTGAAATACCTCAGGGTTTTTTACCGCAATACTCCCACCTGTGATCTGATTCGCACCACTTTCGAACGCAATTATCAGATCCTGATCAGTTTTTAGCCCACCACCAAAATCAATTTTTAAATTTGTTTTAGAAGCAATAGACTCTAAAATCTTATAATTGACTATATGGTTGCTTTTAGCGCCGTCTAAATCAACCAAGTGTAAATACTCAATACCATGTGCCTCAAAGGATTTAGCAACCTCTAAAGGGTTTTCATTATACACTTTTTTGGTGTTGTAATCCCCCTTAGATAAACGTACGCATTTCCCGTCTATAATATCAATTGCCGGTATTATTCTCATTTGCATAATTCTTTATATCTGCTATTATTCTTTATTTCTACTACCTCCGTACGGTCAGTGTCCTTAGTGTTTAGGCTATATCAATTGTAGAAAATTACTTAAAATTTGCTGCCCTATCACACTACTTTTTTCCGGATGAAACTGTACTCCGTAAAAATTTGCTTTATTTAAAGCAGTGGAATATTGTAAATCGTAGTAGCTACTAGCTATAGTGGCTTCGCATAGTGGAGCATAGTAACTATGCACCAAGTACATATACTCTTGATCGCATATATTCTTAAACAAATCAGAACTTAATCCAGTTATTTGATTCCATCCGATTTGAGGCACTTTAACCCTATCACTGAATTTTACAACATCAACATCGAATATGGACAGCCCCTTGGTGTCTCCTTCTTGAGAAGTATGACACATTAGCTGCATACCTAAACAAATGCCCAATACAGGTTGTTTTAAATTAGGTATGACTTGATCAAGTCCCGTATTTCGAAGTTTTTTCATTGCACTACTTGCCTGGCCAACACCTGGAAATATGACACGATCGGCTTGGGTAATCTGATCAACATCATGCGTCAAAACAGCTTCAACACCCATGCGTTCTAGTGCGAATTTTATACTTTGTATATTTCCTGCACCATAGTCTATAATACTTATATTCATTTTTGTTGTATTTTATATTATCCAAATAATGCTCAAAACCGAAGCTAAAATTAGTTATTTCACTATGAGGATATATACTATTTATTAAACTATGTTATTTTATTCCAGCTAATTAGGATACACTACCTAAACTACACCTTTAGTTGATGGTAGAAGCATTTTTTCAACATCTCTTTTGACAGCTGCCTTAATTGATTTTGCAAGTGCTTTGAAAATAGCCTCTATCTTATGGTGCTCATTATCTCCTGTTGCCTTAATATTTAAATTGGCTTTTGCCCCATCTGAAAAGGATTTAAAAAAGTGATAAAACATCTCAGTAGGCATTTTTCCAATCATTTCTCGTTTGAATTCTGCATCCCAAACCAACCAATTCCGACCTCCAAAATCAATAGCTACTTGTGCCAAACTATCGTCCATTGGTAAATAAAATCCATAACGCTCCATTCCGAGCTTATCCCCTAAGGCTTTTTGAAACACCTCACCTAAAGCAATTGCGGTATCTTCAATGGTGTGATGCTCATCCACCTCAAGATCACCATCGACTTTAATAGTAAGGTCTAATTGCCCATGTCTTGCTATTTGGTCTAACATATGGTCAAAAAAGGCAATTCCAGTGGCAATATCACTTTTCCCTGTACCGTCTAGGTTAACTTTGATGTAAATATCCGTTTCATTGGTTTTTCTGGTGATTTCAGCAACTCTGCTGCTCAATTTTAAAAACTCATATATCTGCTTCCAATCATTAGTTTCTAACGCTATATATGCATCTAAATCGCTCCGTTCTACCGAAATCTCATCAGCACCTAAAAAGCGATTGTCATTGATGAAAATCCCTTTAGAACCTAAGTTTTTAGCCAATTCTATATCAGTTAATCGATCCCCTATGACATATGAATTAACAAGATCATATACTGGAGAGAAATACTGGTTCAAAAGTCCGGTATTGGGCTTACGCGTAGGTGCATTGTCCTTGGCAAAAGTTTTATCGATGACCACCTTTTCAAAAGTCACACCTTCATTAGCAAAAGATTTTATGATAAAATGTTGAACTGGCCAGAAATCATCCTCTGAAAATCCAGGACCACCTAATCCATCCTGATTGGTAACCATCACCAACTCATAATCCAATTCTGTAGCAATTTTTGCCATATAGGGCAGCGCTTTTGGATAAAATTCTAATTTCTCAAATGAATCGATTTGTTCATCTTCGGGCTCCTTAATTAGGGTTCCATCCCTATCTATAAAAAGTACTTTCTTTCTCATTTATATGGTCTTTAAAACTTCTATCAATTTGGTGTTTTCAGGTTGAGTTCCTATGGTTATCCTCAGGGTATTCTCACATAATGGCTGTGTACTTCTATCACGAATAACGATGCCTCTTTCTATCAATTGTTGGTACCGCTCTTTTGCGCTATCCACTTTTAAAAGCAAGAAATTTGCCTCACTTGGATAAACTTTTTCTATCCAATCCAATCGAACTAAAGCTTTAAGTAAACTATCCTTAGCTTCTAATATTGAATTAATTTCACTTCTTATTAATTGCGGATTTCTTAGACGCTCTAGCGCTTTTATTTGGGTAAGCTCATTGACATTATATGGTGGTTTAACTTTATTGATAAGCGCAATTACATCTTGGCTAGCATAGCAAATCCCCAAACGAATTCCTGCCATTCCGTAGGCTTTGGAAAGAGTTTGTGTTACTATTAGATTTGGGAATTCTTCCAATCGATTTACCCAACTTGATTGGGATGAAAAATCGATATAAGCCTCATCTACTACAACCATCCCCTTGAATGATTTCAGCAAGGTTGAAATGGCTTCTGTATTAAAGATATTCCCTGTTGGATTATTGGGGCTACAGATAAAAATCAATTTTGTATTGCGATCAATTTGCTCTAAGATGGCAGCGATATTCAATTCAAAGTCCTCGGTTAATAGAACCTCCCTGTTCTCTATATCATTTATTTCTGAAAGCACCTTATACATCCCATAGGTGGGCGGTAAGGTTATGATATTATCTACTTTGGGCTCACAAAATACTCTGTATATCAGATCTAAAACTTCATCACTACCATTCCCAAGTAAAATCTGCGACTCCAGCACTCCCTTTTGTTCCGCTAAAACCTCTTTAACTGAGTGTTGCTGAGGGTCTGGATAACGATTTACACCATTGTTGAACGGATTCTCGTTGGCGTCTAAAAAGATCATAGGATTTTTAAATCCCGTAAATTCATCCCTTGCAGATGAATAAGGTATAAGCTTTAGAACATTTTTACGTACTAATTCTTCTAAATTAAAAGTTGTTGTCATGGATAATGTATTGATTGCACTCACCTTGAAATTAATTTAAATCCTTTAACCTGATACTGACTGCGTTTTTATGCGCAAAAAGCCCTTCAGCCTCAGCCATTAATTCAATGGCATTTCCAATATTTTTGATACCTTTCTCAGAAATCTTTTGAAAAGTGATACTTTTTAAAAAGCTATCCAAATTTACACCACTATATTGTTTGGCATAACCGTTTGTAGGCAGGGTGTGATTGGTCCCTGATGCGTAATCACCTGCAGACTCAGGAGTGTATTTACCAATAAACACTGAACCCGCGTTACGTATACCATCGATATAAAACTCCTCATTAGAACTGGCTATTATAAAATGTTCGGGGCCGTAGCTATTGATGAATTCTAAGGCGCTTTCCTGTGTATCAAAGTAAACAAATCGAGAATTTTCAATAGACTTACTTGCAATAGCCTTTCTAGGTAAATCTTCAAGTTGTTCTTCCAATGCTTGCTGTACCTTATCAATGGTATCTGAATCGGTGCTCACAAGGATTACTTGACTATCCACACCGTGCTCCGCTTGTGAAAGTAGATCTGAAGCAACATAGGCTGGATTTGAGCTCTGATCTGCTACAATAAGAAGTTCTGATGGCCCTGCAGGCATATCAATGGCTATATTGTATCGCGTGGCATATTGTTTGGCAACTGTTACAAATTGATTACCCGGACCGAATATTTTATATACTGCAGGAATGGTCTGTGTTCCGAAGGTCATTGCAGCAATGGCTTGGATACCTCCTACTTTAAAAATTGTTTTAATCCCACATAAGGCCGCCGTGTATAAAATGGCTGGATTCACATTACCTTGTTTGTCTGGAGGGGTACACAAAACAACCTGCTTACAACCTGCCAGTTGTGCAGGGATTGCCAGCATTAAAATGGTTGAAAACAAAGGTGCAGTTCCTCCGGGAATATACAATCCTACCTTTTCAATAGGCCGCTTTTCCTGCCAGCAATATACTCCTGGGGTCGTTTGCACCTCTACCCGGGAGGTCTTTTGAGCGCTATGGAAAGCAGTGATATTATTCTTCGCCAGATCAATAGCCTCCTTTAAGGAGTCGCTTACCTGATTACTGGCTTGTTGGATTTCTGATTCTGAAACCTGAATGTTTTGTAATTGTACGCCGTCAAAAAGGCTGGTATACTTATCCAAGGCTGTATCCCCTTTGCTGCGCACTTCGTTAAACACCTCACAAACGGTACTCTCAACATCGTCTATTTGCACTGTTGGTCTTTGGAGTATTGCTTCCCAACTGCTTTGATTTGGATTAGATATCTTTTGCATAGCTAGATTCTACTTTTTTGATTTAAACTACCAATTTTTCAATTGGACTAACAAGGATTCCTTCAGCACCTATGGCTCTTAACTCATCAATAACTTCCCAAAAGCGGTCTTTGTGAATAACCGTATGTATCGAACTCCAGCCCTCTTGAGCCAAAGGTAGTACCGTCGGGCTTCGCATTCCAGGTAAAAGTGCTATAATATCATCAATCTTATCATTTGGAGCATTTAGCAGCACATATTTTGATTCTCTTGCATTTAAAACCGATTGAATTCTAAATCTCAGCTTCTCAACTACCGTATTTATTTCTTCAGGAAGCGCAGGAGATGATACCAGAACAGCTTCACTCCTCATCAATGTAGTAACCTCCTTTAAGTTATTTTTAAACAAGGTACTTCCACTGGAAACAATATCCACAATAGCATCCGCCAATCCAATATTAGGAGCGATCTCTACTGAACCATTAATAATATGCAATTCCGCGTTGATGTTTTCTCGTTGAAGAAACTCTTTTACCGTATTAGGGTATGATGTCGCAATTCGTTTTCCTTCCAAATCTTTAATGGAATTAAACGTTTGGCCTTTTGGAATTGCCAAAGACACTTTACACTTTGAAAAACCTAATTTTTCAATCACCCGTAAATCAGACCCTTTTTCAAAAAGAAGGTTCTCACCAACAATAGCTAGATCCACCACACCATCTCTTAGATATTGTGGAATATCACCATTTCTCAAATACAACACCTCTAATGGGAAATTTCTAGCTAAGGCCTTAAGTTGATCTCTCCCGTTGTCTATTGAAATCCCACAGTCTTTGAGTATTTTTAATGAATCCTCATTCAGTCTACCTGATTTCTGAATTGCTATTTTAATTTTTCTTTCTTCCATATTTTTAAAACCTTCGAACATTAATATTGATTACTGCAAATTGCATAAAAAAAACCCGTTTGATTTGACTCAAACGGGTTAACATATGTTGGATAATGTACATAGATCTTTACCTCGCCTGAGTGCCAGTGTAAAAATGATGATGATGTACATTAAATAATTTCATGTCGTTTTGTTTAACACTGCAAATTTAACTCAATAAAAAACTGGTATCCAAATATTATATCGAGTTTTTTTCTAAAAAAAATAAATATATCGAATTTCAGGTATAACGTTATATTTTACAACTTTTCAGAACACCACACCAAACAGACGTATGCTATCTACGGTTGTGTCCATTAACAGATTCTTATTTCTATACGGAACAGCTAAAAGCTTTAACTTATTGATTTTTAACTGAATTGTAATTTGTATGATAGAACCAAAAATAAGCAAGATTAAAAACTAAAGTAACCCTTGGTCAATTAACGGAGCTGTCGCAGAAGAAAAAGCGTTTGGCGATTCAGCCCATTAAACTGGCAATTTGATTCAAGATACTTCCTTTAGGAAACCTAACCTATCAAACTAAGCAACGACCTTTATACGATGATTTTGCTCAGCAGTCTTTTTACCCCAGTCACCAATAGCGTGTAGCAATGGAATAAGGGTCTTTCCAAATTCCGTGAGCTCATACACTACTTTCAAGGGTGGTTTACTTGTATATACCGTACGTTTAACTAGTCCATCAGCCTCCAATTCTTTTAATTGAAGACTTATGGTTCGCTCTGTGACCATAGGAAGCTCCTTTCTCAACTCATTGTATCGTTTTTTTTCAATTAAATGAATGAGGATAACTGCCTTCCATTTTTTGCCTATGTATTTCATTGTTAAGCTAGTTGCGCATGGGTATTCTTCGTTGTCTATACAATACATATGATACTATCATTTTTGACCGTTATTGCAAAGATAAGAAACTATACTTATGTTTGCAGCTATAAATAGTATAGTTTAATTTTAATGGCTAAATATAGATGAATTTTTCAGAATTAATACAAAACAGGTACACCACAAAACAATACAAAGAGGATAAGAAAATTCCAGAGGAGCAAATCAAAAAACTCCAAGGCATACTACAAATGAGTCCATCATCGATTAATAGTCAACCATGGAAATTCATTTTTGTTTCCGATGAAAAAGTAAAACGCGAATTGGCTGCGGCTTCATATTTCAACGAGAATAAAATCAATCAAGCGAGTCATTTGATTGTGTTTAGTGCTGTAGATGATATAGCTAAATTCGAAGCACAGATTAAAGAATCTTTACCAGAGGGAAGTATTGGATATTACAACAACTTTCTTAAACCCTTACCAGAGATAGAAGTTAGATCTTGGTTTCGACACCAAGTTTACCTCTCTTTAGGATTTTTCCTGTCAGCATGTGCCAGCCTGGATATCGACAGCACTCCAATGGAGGGAATCAAAAATGAGCAGTACGACGAGATCCTACAATTAGATGGCTATAAGTGTTTATTCGCGGTAGCTATTGGTTATAGGAGCCCAGAAGATAAAAACCAACCCTCTTTAAACCCAAAATCCCGTTTACCCATAGATCAAATCATACAATCGATCTAGTAACCATAAAATTGTAATCCTGATTGTGCACATTATCCGCACCGGTGTTAGGGCTACTTATTGTATAACCACCATCCGTTTATCAATTGATTTTGGGTGGTGGTATACAATATCCACACTAAAAAAATGACACTATATCCATGGCAAGCATGGAACAGACCACAGGATCCTGGGTTACTTAACCCACAAGACCCATTTATCCTCAAAGTAGGTGTTATTTATATTATTGCGTTGTAAGTTTTTAATGATGATGTAACGATCAGCTTTATACAAGTATACATAGTAATAGTCATTTTCTGGGTTAATAAAGAACTTAGGCTCAAAACCTCGCACCTTGAGAATCTCCATAAATTCTTCAAAGTAATGTTTCACAGAAAAGACATTAAGTACTAGGTAAAAGCCTTTCTCTACTCCGTGAACCGCCTTTAAAGTCTTATAGCTACTCTCCGTTCCAAAAATCTCTGCGGTTACCGCTGTGCTATCGATCACCCTAGGTGAATAACCAGAGGCAATCGCATCGCTCTTTTCCAAGAATTCTTGATATGCAGCCTCAATTTCAGCCATTTCTTCTGCGCTGATCTCTTGAGGTTTATCATCACCTGCTTCATCGGAGTTTGAATTGTCTCTAGTCGTTGCATTTTCTACAATGGCCAATTGCATATCCCCTACCTTAAGATCAGGGTTTTGTTTTTCTACCCCCTGATTGGGTTTAGACTCCAGAGCATCATCCCCGCCATATTGAGCGTAGGAATTGGTTTGATCTTCAGCGACATCCACATCAGCATTCGAATCCTCTGCAGGAACAGTTTGTACCCCTGCTGAATCTTTAGTTTCACTTTCAGATGCGTAAACTGCATATTTATCAGTTTGATCCACCTCTTCTTCATGCGGGGCTGCAGCAACTTGCTGCTCATCTGGTTCATCAGTACTATCTAATCTGCTTCGGCTAATATCGTTGGAGGTCACAAAATTAGCCTGGTCAACATTTCTAGACACTGTGGCCTTACCGTCTATATCAATGATATTTTTACGTCTTTCGCGAGCGCCCAACTCTATGGTAGCAATAGCTTCATAAGTACTTCCAAAGGCTTTATT
This sequence comes from Galbibacter sp., assembly GCF_048266365.1. Lineage (NCBI taxonomy): Bacteria > Pseudomonadati > Bacteroidota > Flavobacteriia > Flavobacteriales > Flavobacteriaceae > Galbibacter > Galbibacter sp. Next base: position 142,734 of record NZ_JBLWZP010000002.1, read on the forward strand.
AGTTTTTGAAGTGCCATTTTCATAGACAATCCCGATACTTATACCCTCGCCTACCTTTACGCCTATACCTCCGGAGATTCCAAAGGCATTATTGTAGCCGATCTGCATCCAGCCCGTATAAGGCAAATCAATCATGGTGTTTAACCCGTACTGAAAATCTTCGTTGGGCAAGGATTTACCGTAAACCATTGTACGCCATCTGGCATCTAAGAACATACCGTTGGCATATTCTAGCTCCTTGGTATACCCTAACTGTCCAGAAAATATTTTTTTGGAGAAATCGGTAAGTGTATTAGAATCGTTGAAGTTATAGTCAAATAGGTTTTCGGCATAGAACCCAATATCGAAATTCTTTATCGACAAATTTAAGCCAGGCATAAACACCAGTAGAAAGTCATCCTTATTGTCTAAAACTGCAGGATCAGGATCAACTGCATTGGCCGTGTTTTTATCCAAACCTCTCCTAAATAATGTTGTATTCACCCCAAAGGCAAAGGAAATCTCTTCTGCTAGTTGCACGTTATATGCGTAATTAACCAAAAGCCCAGAATCAACCAAGAGCCCTAGACTCTGTTGATACAATCCCAATCCTGCTCCTGAATTTTCACCAACCTTACCAGCATAACTCAGCATATAGGTTTGAGGTGAATTATCCACTCCCGTCCACTGAATTCTACTCCAAAAGCTCACAGCTCTTTGTTTATTTCGAACAGCACTATAGGTAGGATTGACAAGAAATTTATTGTATTGGGTCAAGTTGTGCTGTCTCCAGTCAACAATGGTACTTTTATTTTCGATTTGAGAAATAGCAGTATAGCACACCAGTAGCATGGCCACATTTAGTAGGTATCTTTTCATAAACTGAACTCATTTGGGTTTAAGTTCAAAATACGCAAAGCTTTAATTAACCCTTGCGTATTTTAATACATTCTGCCATGTCCGCCCTTTGACAACAATAAACGGCCACAGTAATCATTGCTGCTAATATAATCAAATTAATTTACTAAAGTGATGGAACCTTTTTTCACATTCTTCCCATTCTTGTTAATAAAGTAGTAGTAAACTGGTGTTTGGGAAGTAAATTGAGTAGTAGAACTCGGCCAATTATTATCGTAAGATGTTGTTTTTAAAACCGTTGCCCCATAGGCATCACAAATAACTACTTCTGTTTCAGGGTCGTTGATAAATTTTTGTGGTAAGGTCCATTTATCATTGACGGTATCATTGTTTGGACTCACAACATTTGGAATATTTTCAACCATATTAGCGTCCACAGTCAATGTTTTTTCAACAATACAAGATCCTGCTGTTGCTATAAGGGTGTACACACCTGGCTGAATGATGTTCAAGGTAGACACCTCACTTAAAACCTCTCCGTGCTCATTGATCCATTGGTATGAATTTCCACCCGTTGCATTGGCTTGTACTACACCATTTGGACCAATAGTGACAGTCTCACCCGGGTATACAGCAACCAATTCTGAAGCTTCACGCTTAAGGGTCACTGAAGCAGTAGTCAGACTACAACCAGCATAACTAACCTCCACCTTATAAACACCATCCTTTGCCACAGATAAGCTATTCACATCATTGGTTGCAATCAGCGAACCATCGTTATACCAATTATACACAGCGCCTTCTATAGGAGAATCCACTCGCAATATGCCTTTAGCTGTGGCACATGACAATTCTTTTTCAACGACTAATTCCATGTTAGGTAATCCCATTGTCATCGCAATGCTATTGGACTCATAAACCTTCCCTTGGTAGCTTAACTCAAGGTCATAGGTGCCACTTTTGGTATAATCAATATTTAGTTCCGTGCTTTGGCCGACAATCTCTTGATCATAGTTCCACTGCATTTGAAAATTATTGTAAAATTCTTGAGCTATAGTGATCATATCTCCATTACTCAATATACCTTGAACAGAACTCAAGGACAAACTTGCCTGAGTGCTTACGCAAGGTGTAAAATCCTTAGTAGTGCTTATTTGCACTTTATAGGATACAGGTTCGTAAATTTTAAATGTTTGAGATTTGGTAGTGCCATCACATTGGCTGGCACCACTTACCATTGCGTAATAATCACCTTGATCCGCCACCATTAAAGTGTTGCTATTGTAGCCTTCCTTTAATAGTTGACCATCTTTATACCAAGTGATTTCACTGGCACTAGAATCTGTTTTTATAGATAATGTAGCCCGGTGATCTCCTATAATCACCGCATTAAGAGGTGAGGTCACCTCTACTACAGTTCCTTTATTCTGTTGGAAGCTATAAATGTCAGAAACGGCAGTACATCCTCCTTGGTTTTCCACTTCTACATAATAGGCGCCTATGTTCTCTGAATTATAATCCAATTCAATTGATGGGAAATACCCAGTTAAACCTTCTATTTTGGTATCATTCTTAAACCACGAGTAGCTATAGTTCTCGTTATCAACTGAAGCAGTCAAGGTTAAGGTTGTTGCACTACAGTCTTCAGCATCTTTGCTGGCGGAAACAGATACAGCAAACTCTTCCACTTCCTTAGCAATAACCAAATTGGAATAATTACTTCCTGTACAATTACCATAATAAGGTTCTACATAGTATTCACCCGGCTCTGAAATTGCAAGGCTATTTTCCTGGGTTAGTTTATATAATTCACCGTTTTTATACCAAACATACTCATCAGCAACATCAACATTCAATTCTATTGTGGCGGTCCCAGCACCACAAAGATTGACGTCGCTATAGTTGTTAAGTATCAGCTCTTTACCGCTGATGACATACGCATCAAACATTGCAGAAGCCTCACTCACAAGTACAGGAGAGGTACTTCGTAATCTTATTTGATACCCCTCACCACTAACTGACTCAGGAAGTGCAAAACTACTTTTAAATTCAAAAGCATAGTTCTGATCCTTTACAGTTTGAAGTATTGCAGGATTGTTAAACCCACCATTTTGATCAGATAGTTCTACATAGAATACATTATCCGCCTCAAATGATTTCTCATCAAAAGAAAAAGTAGCTTGGAAACTATTATAACCATTAGAGACACAGGCATATTCAAATCCTAATTCCGGGGTATTTAATTTCTGACTGAAACAATTTGTAACAACTAACAGAAACAAAACATTCAAAAGTGCAGCTATAGTTTTCATAAGTAGTTAATTTAGAAATGGGACTTCTTAAAATTGTACTTTAATAATGAAATTCAATAATTTCTATCGATTTTTCATATATCAAATATATAAATTAAAAAATAATAATCGTTTAAAACCCGATATTTTCGATGAAATGCACGCCTAACAAAATGAGATTTAGACATAAAGCACGTGTGAGCTCCACTCAAACAACCCTATTTAATTGACTTTAAGTAGTTTAAAAAGAATAGTTACTGAAATGAAGATTTTTAATAGAAACTGAGGTTATGCAAAAAGGAAATTCAAACAGAACGCAAGACGACAAATGTGGATTATGACATTATAAAAGTTGTCTTGCATAAAAAACAGTCGCCTTTTTTTTGTGATCACGGCTTAAAAGATGATTAAGAACTAGTCACGGCTCAATAAATATATATTATTAGGATAATGCTGCTGTATTACCATTTGCAATCAGATGTAGCTTCAACTTGCACATTCTCTAATTCTATTTTAGACAATAGTTTTAAATTATTTTGTTGGAATAAACTATCCAACCCAAGCAACGAAGCAGAATTGCTTTTAGGCTGGTAATTGTTGTAATCCGCAAATTGGATTCCTCCAATCTCTCGGCGGTTATACGCTTCTCTAAAGCGCATCCCACCTTCATTGACATGAAATTCATAAGCCAAGTAGTCCACCTGATGGTTTTCTTTACCGATCCAGTACACAAAGACGTCTTCAAAGTCTTCTCCTCCTCCTTGCTCGTTAAACCACACCTTGATCTTATAATAGACTTGATCTTTAATCTTCACTTCACCTAAGAGCTCTTTATTGACTGCAGATCCTGTTAAGCCGTGTGGCAGGTAGGCAAAGTAGTGAACGGAATTTACACTATTACTATATTTGGTTTTCAAGCTATCGGCTAGAACTACCATCTGACCGTCGACTATTCTTTTAAAACCATCGTTCGATAGTATATCTACCGTTTCAGTGGAGTCTTCGGTAATCCGTTTTAGAGCGTACATTCCATCTTGGCGGCAGGAGACATAGGTTTTTCCTCTAAATTCAAAGCTAATTTTCTTATGATTGTAATGTTCCCCTCCTGCATGTTTAATAGCCGATTCAATAATCTGATCCGCTGTTTGTGGAGTTAAACAACTTACCATTATAATCACTACTGATAGGAAGAATAAATACTTTTTCACCTTTGTTATTTTAGTTTCAATATTCAAATATATTACATTTAAGCTCGTTGACCATTTTTCTATTTATTTCATTGAACGTGATCTTTAGATTCATAAAATCTTTTATACATTTGCCAACGATGAAGCAGCATATTAATATAAAGAACAAAAGAGCCCGCTTTGAGTACGAAATTCTCGATACTTACAAAGCTGGAATAGTACTATCTGGAACGGAAATCAAATCAATCCGTCTCGGACGTGCCTCTATTGCAGAAAGCTTCTGTGAGTTTAATGAAAAGGGAGAGCTTTTTGTCATTAACATGACTGTTGAGGAGTACACTCATGCCACTCACTTTAATCATCGTCCAAAGAGCGAGCGCAAATTACTCCTCAACAAGAGAGAACTCAAAAAATGGCATAAAGAAGTTAAGGTCTCAGGACTTACTATTGTCCCTTTACGTCTATTTGTTAATGATCGAGGATTAGCTAAGATGGAAATTGCACTTGCCAAGGGTAAAAAGTTATATGACAAAAGAGAAACCATCAAGGATCGCGATAACAAGCGTAACTTGGATCGCGTCAAAAAATCCTACAACAACTAATAGCAATTAGTTTGATCTGTATCCTAGCCTATAATATCTAGTTTGGCGAATCGCAACAACAATTTTTTTATTCCACCTTTATCAAATCTAATTTCGGCCTTCTTGTCATTGCCCACACCTTCGAGTTTTAATACCTCACCATTTCCAAAACGGGTATGTGACACCAAAGTACCCACAGTCATTTCAGCATCAAATAAATTTGAAGCTGCAGAAGGCTCTCCTAGGTCCGGTTTTAGTTTTCGCAGTTTGCGAAGCTTCTCCTCTGATGGCTTATGGTGCGAAGGTGGCGCAGAGGCCACTGGCTTACTTAGACGGAGCTTACTCTTGTCTACCTCGCCAAAAATATCGGTGTCCATCAATGGCTTATAGCGATAACTACCGTCTAAAGGTGGTGTTAGATATTCCAAGTAGGCGTCATCTATTTCTTCTATAAACCTGCTGGGTTCAGCATCGATAAGTTTCCCCCATCGATACCTACTTTGTGCATAAGTTAGGTAGGCTTGTTTTTCGGCTCGGGTTAAAGCCACATAAAACAATCGACGCTCTTCCTCCAATTCGCTTCTTGTATTCATACTCATTGCTGAAGGGAATAAATCTTCCTCCAATCCAACGATAAACACATATGGAAACTCTAAACCTTTGGCTAAATGTATTGTCATTAATGCTACCCTATCATCATCGCCTGTGTCTTTATCTAGATCAGTCACTAGAGCGACATCCTCCATGAATTCTGCAATTGAACCTGTGGCATCAGCTAGCTCTTTTTGGCCATCCACGAAATCCTGAATACCATTGAGCAACTCTTCCACGTTTTCCATCCGAGTAACACCTTCCGGAGTTCCATCCTTTTTGAACAATTGATATAAGCCTGTATTTTTAATAACCTGCGCCGTTAAATCAAAGGCATCCGCAGACTGAGCCGCCACCTGAAAACTTTTGATCATAATGACAAAATCCTCCAATCGCCTGATGGTACCAGCATTCATTTTTAAATCAATTTTATCAAGATTTTCCATAACCTCGAAAATTGAACGCTTGTAATGATTTGCTGTTACTGTTAGTTTTTCGACCGTTGTTTGACCGATTCCCCTAGAAGGAAAGTTAATCACTCGAATTAGCGCTTCTTCATCTTTAGGGTTGAGAATCAATCTCAGGTAACCTAATACGTCTTTTATTTCTTTTCGTTGATAGAAAGATAAGCCCCCGTAAATTCTATATGGAATATCTTTACGTCTTAAGGCGTCCTCTATGGCGCGAGACTGGGAATTCGTTCTGTACAGCACCGCAAATTCTCCTTCGTGGATCTGTTGCTGCATTTTAGTTTCAAAAATGGTAGAAGCTATAAAACGTCCCTCCTCTCCATCAGTTGGTGAGCGATGCACCTTGATCAGGTTACCGTCTTCATTGTCTGTCCAGACCACTTTTTCCAGACGGCTTTTATTTTTCTCAATTACAGAATTCGCGGCATGAACAATATTTCGGGTTGATCGATAATTCTGTTCCAATCGATACATAGCCACATCGTCATAATCCTTCTGGAAGTTGAGAATGTTGTTGATATTCGCTCCCCTAAAAGCATAGATACTTTGCGCATCATCTCCCACCACACAAATATTTTGGTATCTATCCGAAAGCGCCTTGACAATCAAATATTGGGAATGATTGGTATCCTGGTACTCATCTACCAAAATGTATTTAAATCTTTCTTGATATTTCATTAAAACCTCAGGAAATCGGTTTAATAACTCGTTGGTTTTAAGAAGTAAATCATCAAAATCCATTGCACCTGCCTTAAAACAGCGCTCACAATATTCATTGTAAATATCACCTAATCGAGGTTTTTTGGCCATGGCATCTGCTTCCATGAGCTCAGGATTATTGAAATAAGCCTTTACCGTGATTAAACTATTCTTATAAGAAGAAATTCTACTTTGTACCTGTTTGTACTTGTAAACATCTTTATCCAGACCCATCTCCTTTATAATAGCGTTGATGAGCCGTTGAGAATCTTGGGTGTCGTATATGGTAAAATTGTTCGGATAACCGAGTTTGTCTGCCTCAAAGCGCAGTATTTTAGCAAATACGGAGTGAAAGGTTCCCATCCATAGGTTCTTAGCTTCACTACTCCCTACGATACTTGAGATCCTTGATTTCATTTCACGAGCCGCCTTATTGGTAAAGGTCAAGGCGAGAATATTAAATGGATCCACACCTTTATGCATCAGGTATGCAATCCTATAAGTCAACACTCTTGTCTTTCCTGAACCTGCACCTGCGATAACCATTAATGCTCCATCCTTATGCAATACAGGCGCACGTTGCGCATCGTTCAACTCTGCTAAATAATTTTCCAATCGATCTTTGAATTTTAATATTTGACGCTAGTGGGTAAAAGTTAATTCAAAAATACAGCTAAGTTTTGAATTAGTCAATTTTCATAGTACAGCTTCTTGAAATGTTATCAACCAGCAAAATCTGGTTTGCCTCATTCCAAAATTTAAACCACATTCAATCTACTACATCTCAAGTGGTTACAACTTTGAAAATAATTGATGGCTATTACTGGAATTCCATCAAATTAATTACTAATTTTATCACGCTAATAATTCATTTTTTATGCTGTTTGACACTAATAATACTTAAACTCAAATTAAGGCTAAGGCACCGAATTTATTCTTCCTCCCAAAAAAAATATACTGATTAAATTTCTTTTTGAAAGGAAAACTATTAAATTCGAAAACAATGGTCTTCGGCTGAGATTTAAGGTTTAAAAAACACCTCAAATCGAATGGTTTTTAAAGTGAATTTAAATTGGTCATCTAACAATAAAACAAGTTAACTATAGTTTGACAATTATGGAATCAATATTAGAATTCTTAGGAACAATTCCTTGGTGGGCTTGGGTGCTGATAGTCCTTGTGTTAATCGCCATAAGGGATATTTTTTTCAACAAAACACATACCATTATGCACAACTTCCCTATTGTGGGACACCTAAGGTATATGTTGGAAAGTATAGGGCCTGAACTACGGCAGTATATCGTAGCGAATAACCGAGAAGAACTTCCATTTAACCGTATAGAAAGAGGATGGATTTACGCCTCAGCAAAGAACCAAAACAATTATGAAGGTTTTGGTACCGATAGAGACATTCATCAAGCACACTATGTCTTTATCAACAATGCAATGATTCCTTATCGCATTAAACCAGATCATCCAAATATGCTAGATCCATACTTTTTGCCTTGTGCTAAAGTAATGGGTGCTTACAACAAGCGAAAAAGACCTTATAGACCTGCTTCGGTGATTAATGTTTCAGCAATGAGCTTTGGTTCCTTATCGGCAAGAGCTATCGAATCCTTGAACAAGGGATGCTCGCTTTCACATGCTTACCACAATACAGGAGAAGGTGGTTTATCTCCCTATCATAAAAAAGGAGCGGATATCGTCTTCCATATCGGAACTGGATATTTTGGCGTGCGAAATGATGAGGGTGAATTCGATATTGAAAAATTAGTGAAATTGGTGGAAGATTATCCTCAGATCCGCGCCATCGAAATCAAGCTTTCTCAGGGTGCTAAACCAGGAAAGGGAGGTGTACTTCCAGGGTCCAAAATCACCAAAGAAATTGCAGAAATAAGACATGTGCCTATAGGTAAAGACGTACTTTCACCTGCTTACCACACTGCTTTTCAAACTCTAGATGAATTGGTAGAATTAGTAGAGCGTATTGCAAAAAGAACAGGCTTACCTGTTGGAATTAAAGCCGCTATCGGAAAACTTGATCAGTGGAAAGAACTCGCTGCTATTATGAAGTCGACCAACAAAGGACCTGACTTCCTTACTATTGATGGTGGTGAAGGAGGTACGGGCGCTGCACCACCAAGTTTTGCGGATCACGTATCATTACCATGGATCTATTCATTCAGTGATGTTTATCGCATCTTTAAGGATGAAGGACTAACGGATCGTATCGTCTTTATAGGAAGTGGCAAATTAGGTTTCCCTTCTAAAGCGGCTATGGCCTTTGCTATGGGTGCTGATTTAGTCAACGTGGCAAGAGAAGCTATGATGAGTATCGGTTGTATCCAAGCTAAAATATGTCACACGAATAATTGTCCAAGCGGTGTAGCTACACAAAAAAAATGGCTACAAGCAGGAATTAACATAGAAGACAAAGCGGAACGTGTTAGTTACTACTTTAAAAACTTTAAGAAAGAGCTTATCGAAATCACGCATGCCTGTGGATATGAACATCCGGCTCAATTAACCATGGAAGATGTCGATATCAATTTAGGTGATAAAATGCTTACACAACCCCTAGCTAATGTTTATGGATATAATAAGGTTATTGTACCTTTCGAAGGTGTTGAAACTGCCTTAAATTGTCCTTACCTTGGTGGACAATACACCACTAAAGGGGCGTTAGCTAAATTTAAGAACAAACAAGTACGATACTAATAATCTCCCAATCTTAATTCCATGAATCAAGCAAATGTTATCGAATTACTATTTTATCTATTACCAGCAGTAGTAACTGGCGGTGTGGCTTATTATTTTTTCTCAGCGCACACCAAAAATGAAGAAGGACGCAGACGTTTTTTGTTGCACAAGGAAACTCAAAAATCAGCACTGCCATTACAATTACAGGCCTACGAACGGATGGCACTATTTTTAGAGCGTATTAATCCTTCAAAGTTAGTGCTTAGAATACAACCAGATTCGGATCAAACTGAGGCTTATGAAATGGAATTGATTTCGGCTATAGAAAGTGAATTCGAGCACAATCTCAGTCAACAGATTTACATAACTGAGGAATGTTGGAATGTTATTAAAACTTCCAAAAACGCAACCATTCAACTCATCCGTACTTCTGCAAAGGAGGCAGAAAACACACAAAAATTACGCGAGGATATTCTTAGTCGTTTAATTGATAAACAAGCACCTTCAAATACTGCATTAGGGTACATCAAAAAGGAAGTTAGACTTCTATTAGGGTAGACAGGATTAACCCGCTATTCCAACGCGTTTTGAGTCCTGTACAACCTTCACACGATCTTGGGCATAAGTCATACCTTGTGCCCACCATTGGCGCATTAAATCCTTATTGAAATACAAGGAATTTTCGGTAAGCCTGGTCGGTGTGAAATAAGTATTTAATTTGACATTTTTATTCATAGCGGCCAATTTCCCTTCAATCACATCTCGTGTTTCTAATTGATCCAAAACAAAACTATATAGGTTTACCATCAAGGAAAATGGATTTTTTCCAACCACCTTGTTATGTTCCATATTTTCAGTCTCTAATATAATTGCATCTACCGTAGTTGCACCGCGCTTAATTGCTTCACGAATTGGAATCACACATCCGAGTCCCCCATCGGCATATTCACAGCCATTTTTTTCGGCCAATGACATAAATGGAACATAATTACAGGACATCCAGACCCAATCACAGAAGTCCTCATACTCAAATTCATTAATAGACTTGTACTCTACCCTGTTTTTAGAAAGATTGGAAACTGTAACGATAACATCTTTACCAGTAGACTTAATCAAATCAAAATCCTTTTCTAAAAAGTGCTTGTGAATTTGTTTTCGCAAGTTCTTACTCTCACCAAAGGTCCTTTTGCGTTTTAACAACTGCCAGAACACATTCATGTAATTGATGGCCACATATTCCTTATCACCCTTTTTACGCACTACAAATGGGTTGTTACTAAAGATTTTTCGTTGGGTGACATTGGTGTACATATCGTACGCCTTTTCAATCTGGTTATTGGCCAGTAATGGAATCAAAAGGCTTCCCGTTGAGGTTCCTAAATACATATCATACTCGCGGTGTTCTTGCTCGATAAGATACTGTGCTACACCTCCAGCAAATGCTCCTTTACTCCCACCTCCAGAAATTACCAATGCTCTCATACTATTGCGTTTTAATGTTTATCCACGTTCAATTGACTCGTATTCGTATTTTTTATTTTCGCAAAATCATAACCACTTTGCCACCAACTTTTCATTTTATCCTTATCAAAAATTAAAGAGTTTGTAGTCAACACTGTTGGGGTGTAATAAAAGTTGATAATTGCATTATTATGAGAGGCTACAAATTTGCCAATCTTTATATTTTGATAGGTAATACGATCGAGCATAAAACTAAACATGGTAGTAAGTAGTGAAAATGGATTGCGTGAAGGAAGTCGGTTAAACTGTGTGATCTCCGTATGTAAAATTACAGCATCAACCTCCGTAGCACCTCTGCGAATGGCCTCTTCAATAGGTACCATCGTCCCTAGACCTCCATCGGCATATTCACAGCCATCGACTTTAACAAGGCTCATAAATGGTGTGTAGTTTCCAGAAATCCAAATCCAATCACAAAACGCTTCATAATCAAAATCACGAATCGATTTATACTCCACCTGATTTAAGGATAAATTACTCACCGTTACCACCACATCTTTTTTTAGCTTTCTCAGCTCATTAAACTCCTCTTTAGTAAATGTACGTTCAATGAGGCGTCTCAGATTATTACTCTCTCCAAAAGTTTTACTTCCCCTGATAAAATTACGAACAACGTTGCGGTGATGGATACTTATATGCTGGGAACCGTATTTATTTTTTATTAGAAATGGACAGCGGTCAAAGATATCCTCATTGGTAACCGAAGTGTAGATGTTTTTAATCTTTTCAATTTTACCTAGGGCCAGGTGATTGACCAGTAAACTTCCTGTGGAAGCCCCTAAGAACATGCCGTAATCCTTTTTTAAATCTTGAATTAAATACTGTGCAACTCCACCGGCGAAAGCACCTTTACTACCTCCTCCAGAAATCACCAATGCTCTCATTGTAACTATTTTGGTGTTAAATCTACTGATCTAATCGTTCATTTAAAAACCTTTGCTCTTGTTTATTCAAATCTTTTTTGATATCCCCTATCAATCCTTTATAGGCAGGCTGCGCTAAAAGATTATCCAAGATCTGCCTTGAGAATTTTGAAAATTGCCAAACAGGATGCAAACAGGCTTGAATTAAGTTTCGAATAGCAGGCTCGTTAAAGGCCTGTAATTGCGATAAATATCGAAAGGCATTCAAGCGAAGTTCATAAGGCTGAAATGCTTGCGTATACGCCACTAGTGTATTGTAATGTTTGTATTTTTGATCCTTTTGATACTCTGGAGTGATAAGCGCTAAGGCTAACCATAGTGTTTTGATGTTTTTGTTTTTAAAGCCATCAATCCTTTGTGTTTGATCAAGATATTTAGGAAGTGATTTCGGAAAGTTTGTAGATAGTTTTAAAAGAGTAAACTCTATAGTTTTATAACTTTTTTGGTTTAACAGCGCTTCAAAGTCAGCTTTTAAAGAATTTGGGATCTTTGTTATATGTACGGCAACACTTTGTTTGTTTTCTGGAATTAATGATTGTAAAGCCCGTTTATAAGTATCATTTCTTAAAGCCTCAGGTAATATGGCTGCTCGCTTAACGATATAGTCCACCACTGCGATTTGACCAGTCTGATTATAAATCTCAGGATGCTCAGTCACAAAAAGTTCAAAAGCCTTATCATCCATATCATTCAAGGTCAATAATCTTCGCGTTAAATCATTTTTAGATAGAATAGTCTTTGCCTCCTGAATGGGGAACTCCTTTTGAACCAACCAACGATCAATAAAACCATTTAACTCCATTTGGCTTTTGGCCATTACTACGTTAAAAAAGTCATGAGTATCTACATTTTCAAAAGCATGATCATTAAGATATGTTTTTATAGCCTTCTTAAAGCTTCGCTCACCAATCAAATCTCGCAATGCAACAAGTACCCATGCTCCTCTCTGATAGAAGGTTAAACTACTAGCCTTAGGATCTAATAACGACTCCCCATGCTGAGCTTCTAAGTCTAATGCAGACTTGTACAATTCTAAGTAAAAATGATCGCTACCAAAGACATGTTGGGCCGCCAATAATGCATAGTAGGTTGCAAAACCTTCTTGAAGCCAATGATCCTTGGAATTCGATTCTGTTACCATGTCTCCAAACCAGTGATGTGCCAATTCATGTGCATTGACATTAAAATAAGGTCGGTCTTTTTGAGCGATAGAATCCACCATATAGGAATCAGAAAAAATGGTCAGTGTGGTATTCTCCATCCCTGCATATAAAAAGTCTTGAACGGCCACCTGTTTATATTCCTGCCATGGATAGTTTACCCCGATTTCATCTTCGTAAAAATTCATTATTTCAGTGGTGTGCCTAAAGGTAGGTTCCACTTTTGATTTGTCCTCTGGGTAGAAGTAGTTCTTGATATTTATCCCTGATCTACTTTGTGACTGCACAAAATCAAAATCACCCATTGCTATGGCCAACAAATAACTACTCATCGGCTGCTTCATATGGTACTGCCAAAGAATTTCTTTACCGACTTTTTGCTTTTCTTTTAACTTCCCATTAGCAAGTACAACAAACTGCTCTGGTGCCTTTACGGTAATATCAAATATGATTTTTTCATTCATATCATCAAAACTTGGAAGCCAATAGGAACTATACTTCCCTTGTCCTTGCGTCCATACTTGTTTCACTCGTCCATTTGGGTCGTCTATAAAATACATGCTTTTATTAGGCTGTCCTTGATAACTTATCTCAAGCTGATGCTGATCCCCTTTCTTAAACTGAGTTTTGACTTTCAAGGTTACCTTATCATCATAATTGTAATCTACAGCACTACCGTTGAGTTGAACTGAAAGGATCTCAAGAGCCCTGGCATCCACAACTAAAGAATCTGTAGACTCCAACACTTTAAAACCGTAGGAGACATCCCCTTGAATTTTCTTTTGATCAGGGATTAACTGTACATTTACAGCAGCATCGAGAATATCGATTTGATGAATTTGTTGTGCAAATGTCTTATTTAAAAAACATGTACAAACCAAGACTACACGGCAAAGAACATTCTTTTTCAGCATAAATAGGTATTACAGAGTTTAGATCTAGTTTAAATTAATGAGTTTATTGTTGCAGAACATACCACTTTTCAATCGCTAAATTTTGTCTTCTTCCTTTGGATTCTGGGGCGTAATTTTTCGCTAAATAATCTAATATTACAGACTCATTTTCACCTAGGTCCCATAAGTTCTGAGTTTCTTGCATCCATATAATAGTGGTTTGCCATGCCTCTCTACTCATTCTGTTTTGAGTCACTAATTTTGCCGAATGACAATTTGTACAGTTATTGATCACCTCTGTCATACCAACATCCTGAATAAAACCAGTCTCTAGGTGCACGCCATCGACAATTTCTGCTGCCTTTGTAGTGTCTTCAGTTAATGAATCAGTTACTTCGCTATATTCTTCTGAAGGTTTTGATGCCTTAAATAAACTACTCTCTGGATAAAACACATAATATATAGCAAATCCTCCCATAGCAATGAGGGCTATTACGAATAGACATAGTCCGTTCCAGAAAAGTTTAAGCTGTTTGTTAAATTGATTTGACTGCATTAAACTTCCACTTTTATTGCAATTCGATGACAGGCATTATTCAAATAACCTTTAGGATTCCAGCCCGGTATAACCATAGGTTGGCTCTTCCCATTAGAATCAGTTGCCCTTGCCCAAATTTCATAATAACCATTTTCTGGAAAATCAACTTGAGCTTCAAAATGTTGCCAGGCTAGTCTATTTACTGGCTTGGTCAAGGTACACGGCGTCCAGTTACTGCCAAAGTCGATCGAATATTCCATTTTTGATACTTCGAGGTCCCCTGCCCAGGCATGACCCTCAATGTTCAAGGAGCGTTTTTTATTGAGTATCGCGCCAGATTTCGGAAAGGTGATCAAGGACTTTACAGGCATGGACTCAATAATTACCATATCTTTATCATCCACCTTTTCTCCTGGTGCCACAGGGCGTTTAGGAACTCTATACGATTGTCCTGTCATCTTTGCTCCATCATGCACTACATCGCGTAGGCGAATACGGTTTAGCCACTTTCCAGAGACGGAAGCTGGCCAACCTCCAGCAACGAGTCGCAGCGGATAACCATGTGCTATAGGGATATCCTCTCCATTGAGTTGAAAAGCAATTAAAGTCTCATCTTCCAAGGCCTTAGACATTGGCATCCCTCTAGAGATGGGTTCTTTTTCAGGATTTCGACTTAAATGCAAGTCCGCAGCATAATAAGCCACATAAACCGCGTCGGATTTAACACCGACGTCTTCCAAGAGATCCTTGAGTCGTATTCCTGTCCAATTTGAACAATACACAGCACCCACACCCCATTGATTCCCTTTTGCGGGTGGATTGAATTCACTTCGTCCATTACCACCGCATTCTAGGGTTAACTGATAGGTATAATGTTTAAAGTTCTGCTTTAAATCTTCCAAGGTATACTCTTTGGAACTCATAGCAGACTCTCCATCAACAATCAATTTCCAAGAATCCACTTCTATGTTTTCAGGTATAATGCCATTATTCCTGATGAACATATACTTATTTGGAGTCACTTTGTCGTTAAGCAAATGTGCTTTCGATTCTATATTCCATGGACGGTCATTGAGTACCGTCATTTCTTCGGAAATATTAAAAAGTTTAAATGGATTGGGCTCCTGCATCGCTAAGGGGGTGTATCCCTCAGGGATCATCTTCCCGTATACAACGGTACTACCTATGGCTAAAGTTAAGGATGACAATACGGAGGAGCTTATAAAGTTTCGTCGATTCATCGCGTATTAGAATTTAAAGGCTAAAGATACTATTATTGATTTGTTTGGTAAATTATTATGTGCATGATTTACTACGCAAAAACACCCCAAGTTTACTTTCGACAGACTTCCTTTCCAAGTTTTACACTTAAAACACATTAATACTGTGTGTTACTATCGGAAAAGAAATATATTTACTTTATGGAACAGGCAAACAAAATTATCCAACGAGAGCTTAAAGTTTCTAATAAAATCTTTGACACTCGTAGTCTAGAAAAGGATTATCCCACCGTAATTCCAATTTTAACCAAAGGGATACGGGTATTGGATGTTGGGTGCGGTACAGGAGCCATTTCAAAAGGAATTGCCAATCGTGTAGGCTCCAATGGCCATGTCATTGGTATTGATAACACTGAAAAATTTATTATCAGCGGAAACGAGAGTTATGGTCAAACAGCAAACCTAAAACTCATCCATAGCGATTTATTTAGCTTCAATTCTGCTGAAAAATTTGATGTTATCGTTTCTGCTCGTACACTTCAGTGGCTCAATAACCCGCAAGAAGCAATTGTGAAAATGAAGTCCTTGCTCAAGCCTGGTGGACAGCTATCCATCCTAGATTACAATCATGAACAATTAGAATGGGATCCACTTCCACCTCAAAGCATGCAATTGTACTATCAATCGTTTCTAAATTGGCGTTCAAAAGCAGGGATGAACAATCACATTTCGGAAGACTTGGTTGACTACTTCAGGGAAGCAGGTTTTACCTCGATTGCAACTTTTGATTCTGATGAAACCTATAAAAGGGAAGATACTAATTTTGTAGAAAAAATTGGCATATGGTCAAAAGTTGCTACATTAAACCAAGTGATTGAAGAAGGTTATATTTCAGGGGAATTAAGGAACAAAGCCATAGAAGAATATGACCAATGGATCAATACTTCGGCTCAACGAATGACCATGAAGTTAAAAGAAGTCAGGGGTACAAATAATGACTAAGCTCAGTTCACTATATAAATTTCAATTCTTTTCAAATAGATTTAGGTGCCTATTTAATGGTGAACCAGTTCAAACTACCAAGCTTTTTGAACTTAAAGCATTTTCATTTTTTCGAACCTAAGATTTGACGTACCTTTGCGCTTTGATTTTAATGAGATGGAAAAATTAAAACAGCGCTGGGGTATTTCTTCTAATTTTCAATTAGTGGTCATATTTGTGGTATTTGCCATTACCGGTTCTGCTTCGGCTAAGCTAGCTGGGCCATTTACAGAACTTTTAGGGATCAGTTCAGATTCGATTCATCCCATACTTTATTGGGTGGTAAGACTCCTGTTAATATTTCCAATTTATCAGGTATTACTCGTCAGTACAGGCTGGCTTTTTGGGCAGTTTAAATTCTTCTGGAATTTTGAAAAGAAGATGTTAAGGCGAATGGGTGTAAGAATTAAATAATTGAATGAGGAACTATCAAAAACATATCGTTGTTTTTTTAAGTCTTTTGCTAGCTATCGGCATATTGACACCCTCTATCCTTCAATTTAGTCACTTTACTATCGGTCACACGCACGTCAGCTGTGATGATGATAGACAAACGCATTTTCACCAAACCGACTTTGACTGTAAGCTGTATGACTTTCAGCATGCCCCGCAGATACTTTACACCCCACCAACTTACACCTTTAAAATTATTATCCCTACTAGGGAGAAAATCAATAGCGACTACTCTTACGTAAACAATAAACAGAAACTCTATTTTTCTTTACGAGCTCCACCGCTGCATGCATAAGTGCACCACCAAGAGACTTTCTTTCTCTTATTCAAACTTAGTTCAATAGGCTTAAGGTAATGTCACATTATGCTTAACTGCATTTGGGCAATGCTTTATCATAACAAAATCAGGTAATGAAAAATCTTATTATGCTGTCGCTATTCTTGGCTACAACATCCATATTTGCACAAAATAACTTAAAAGGTAATGTAATAGATGCCGACACTGGATCCCCAATTCCATTTGCTTCGGTTTATATCCCTACACTCCAAAAGGGAGGGAATACCAATGTTGACGGGGAGTTCATTCTTGTAGGTATCCCAAATGGCAGGTATCAACTCGTAATATCATCCATAGGATTCAAATCCTTCTCAAGAACGATTAATTTACCTGAGGATGGCAATATAACTGCAGAACTGACTCACTCAGCCATAGAAATGGATGAAGTCATTGTCTCAACTCCATTTCATAAGCTTCGAAGTGAGAACGTGATGAAGGTTTCACAAGCGAATGTGAAAAAATTAAAGACTCAAGGTGCCATTACCCTATCCGATGGGATTTCACAGGTTGCCGGAGTTGAAACGCTTTCCACAGGAGTTGGTATTGGAAAACCGGTAATACGAGGACTTAGTGGAAACCGCGTTCTAGTCTACACACAAGGGATTCGTTTGGAGAACCAACAATATGGGGCAGAACACGGTTTGGGAATTAACGATGCTGGAATTGAAAGCATTGAAGTAATAAAAGGACCTGCCTCCCTACTCTACGGTTCAGATGCCTTAGGAGGTGTCCTGTATTTAAACCCTGAGAAATTTGCCCCTAGTAACACAAATAAAGCTGATGCAAACTTCGATTATTATAGCAACACTAATGGGACTAGTGCCAACGCAGGCTTTAAAACATCAGCGGATCGTTTCGAGTTTCTTATAAGAGGAGCTCATGTTTCACACGCGGATTACGAGTCAGGAAACGGCCTGTACACAACAAACTCACGATTTTCAGAATACGATTTAAAAACTGGATTCGCCTATCATTTTGACAACTTTCAAACGGAATTACGTTACAACTATAATCACTCAGAAATTGGAATTCCAGAGGAAATTAGTGTTCAAAACAGGCACAGAACACCGATTTTCCCATATCAAGATTTAGAAAATCATATTTTAAGTCTAAAAAGTGTTCTATATTTTGACACCAGTAGTCTTGATATCATCTTAGGGTATAGTAGCAATAAAAGATTAGAGTATGAAGATGAGCATCATCATGAGGAAGAAGGGCATGAAGAGGAAGAAGGACATTTAGAAGAGGACGAACATGCAAGCGAACACCTCGCGCTTGATATGCGCTTAAGAACTCTGAGTTATAACATGCAGTATCACATGCCTAAAATAGGTGAATTTGAAACCATTATTGGGGTACAAGGCATGTACCAAAGCAATGAAAACTTTGGTGAAGAACTCCTAATTCCCGATGCTTCGATGACCGATTATGGAGTCATGGCTACATCGCATTATCACATGGAAAATAGTGATATACAATTTGGGCTTAGATACGATAATCGTATAATCGACACCAAACTGGCAGGAGAGATAGATGGAGAATACTATTTTCCAGCAATAAATAAAACCTACAACAGTTTTAATGCATCAGCCGGATACAGATTTGATTTCCTACGCAACTTTATCGGGCGTATTAACCTGGCGTCTGGGTTTAGAGCACCAAACCTCTCAGAGCTCACCTCAAATGGAGGACACAGCGGTGCAAACCGATATGAAATAGGTAATTCCGAATTAGAAAACGAACAAAACATTCAGTTCGATCTATCCTTAGAATACAATAATAGACATGTAGAAGTCTATGTCAATGGATTCTACAACAACATAAACAATTATATCTATTTACAGCCCAAAGGAGAGTTTATACTAAATAATCCTGTTTACCAATACACACAAAACGACAGTAAATTGTATGGAGGTGAGATGGGTTTACACCTACACCCTCACCCTGTAGATTGGTTGCATTTTGAGAGTAACTTTGAGATGGTTGTCGGGAAATTATCGGATACAGATCAATACATACCACTTATTCCTGCCAATACGCTTACCAACACTTTAAGACTGGAATTTGAGGGAAAAAAATTCACCAACAGTTATACATTTTTAACACTAAAAAGCACATTTAATCAAAATAAAGTTGGTACCTTTGAGACTCCTACTCAGGCATATACCCTATTAAATGCCGGTATTGGAACATCGACCGAAATATTTGACCTACCTGTTGATTTTAGAATAACCGCCAACAATATTTTTGATACAAAATATATTTCACATTTGTCACGTTTAAAAACGGATGGGATATATAATATTGGTAGAAATATAAACCTAGGGTTAACCCTAACTTTATAATACCTCTCCCTAATCTATAGGTTAAAAACCCTGTATAAATATTTTTATTTTACCAGGGTTTTTTCCATCAACTATGTACCGCTTGTTTAACGTGTTCCTTTTTGATTACATAGGTATATAACCATGTAATGGTGAAAGTAGGTATAATATCCATTCCTGGCATGAGTTCTTCCACAAAGGCGATTACTCCAGCCGTTCTCCCGATTTTCCCTTTGTAAAGACGCGTCATAAGCCAACCGGAAATTGGTGCCCATATGACATCTGAAAATTCACCTACTCCAGGGATTGCAAAAGAAAGCATCCCCACGGCATCAAACAATAAGCCTAAGAAGAGTTTGGTATATTTATTACTGTTTTCCATTGTTCTTTTTTATTTACACTAAAACAAAAAAGGTGCCAGTTCTTATGATAAATCTGTACTAATTAATTTTAAAAACTCATTTCGAGTTTCAATTTTTTCAAACTGTCCCCTAAAACCTGATGTTGTCGTTGTCGAATTCTGCTTTTGAACACCTCTCATCATCATACACATATGAGAAGCTTCTATAACAACTGCCACTCCTTGTGGATTTAGTGTGTTGTTAATACATTCTAAAATATCGTGAGTAAGACGCTCCTGTACTTGTAATCTACGCGCAAACACATCAACTATTCTAGGCAGCTTGCTCAAACCTACAATGTACCCATTTGGAATATAAGCAATGTGAGCCTTTCCAAAAAAAGGTAACATATGGTGCTCACAAAGCGAATACAGTTCAATATCCTTTACAATAACCATCTCATTGTAATCTTCACGAAACATAGCGCTTTTTATAATCTGAGTAGCATCCTGATCATAGCCCTGAGTTAAAAATTGCATGGCTTTTGCTGCACGCTCTGGGGTTTTTACTAAACCTTCTCTATCGGTATTCTCCCCGAGTTCTTGAATTATTTTAGTATAGTTGTTTTTTAACTCTTCAGTAGTCTGAATCGTGTACTCTTCGAAAGTTTTGTAGCCCATGAAATAGTGGTTTATTCGCTGGAATCTTTTCTGAGGATCCAGCTCTAATTGAAAGAATATTTAGCCGTTAAATATAGTGAAAATCTCTAAACTTCTTTAATTTGTTATTCTTTAGAAACAAGTTACCTTAGCAACATAATTATGTGATTTGATGATACAAGCGAAAAATATTCATAAAACTTACGGGGATTTAGAAGTACTAAAGGGGGTAGATGTCAATATTAATAAAGGTGAAATTATTTCTATAGTAGGTGCCTCCGGCGCGGGAAAGACCACCCTTTTGCAAATTCTGGGCACCCTAGACAAGGCTGATAAAACCTCCGACTTATCCTTAAAGATAAATAACACTGAGGTTGCAAGTTTATCTGATAAAGAGCTAGCCAAGTTTAGAAACCAACATATAGGATTTATTTTTCAGTTCCATCAATTGCTACCTGAATTTACAGCATTAGAAAATGTATGTATTCCAGCATTTATTAAGAAAACTCCCGTAGAACAGGCCAAAAAAAGAGCCCACGAACTCTTAGCTTTTTTAGGTCTTTCGGATCGAAGTGATCATAAACCCAGCGAACTCTCAGGAGGTGAACAACAGCGTGTGGCTGTGGCCCGAGCATTGATCAATAACCCTTCAATTGTCTTTGCCGATGAACCCAGTGGAAACTTGGATTCTGAGAGTGCAGAGCGTCTTCATAAGCTATTCTTTGAATTGAGAGATACCTTTGGTCAGACCTTTGTAATTGTTACCCATAATGAAGAACTGGCAGCAATGGCAGATCGAAAACTAACTATGGTAGATGGTGATTTTCGGTAAAAACCTGAAGCTTTAGACACCATAAATGACCTATAACGTAAACTTGAAGTATTGACTAACGAAGAACTCAAATATTTTTTAGAAGAAAAGGTAAACTATTACAACCATCCGAGGTTTGTGGAGAGCGACCCTATACAAATTCCGCATAAGTTCCAACTCAAAGAAGATATTGAAATTTCAGGTTTTCTCACAGCGTCTATCGCTTGGGGCAATCGAAAAAGCATCATTACCAATGCTACTAAAATGATGACACTTATGGGTGAGAGTCCGTATGACTTTGTCATCAATCACAAAGATGAACAGCTGGAAACTCTTCTCCCCTTTGTCCACAGGACATTTAATGGTTATGACTTCATTCAGTTCATCAAAAGTCTTCAACATATCTACCAGAAATATCAAGGATTGGAGCAGTTTTTTAATACGCATGTAACCCAAGATTCTACCCAACCGGCCATCGCTAAACTTAAGAATGCCTTCTTTGAAAATGAACATTTGGTGCGAACTCAAAAACACATTTCCAATCCAGAAAAAGGATCCGCTGCGAAACGTATCAATATGTATCTTAGATGGATGGTAAGAAAGGATAATTCAGGAGTAGATTTCGGGATTTGGGATAGCATTTCAACTGCAATTTTATCCTGCCCCCTAGATGTCCATTCAGGTAGAGTTGCTCGTAAATTAGGCCTTCTAAACCGGAAACAAAATGATGCCAAAGCTCTTTTGGAACTCGATACGGCATTACGAAAATTAGACCCTAAAGATCCAGTGAAATACGATTTCGCCCTCTTTGGATTAGGAGTTTTTGAAGGCTTCTAGACTTAAATAATACTATTTAGCCTCAATTAGCGTCTTTCAAAAAACGTTGAATATCTTTATTAGCTCCGTAGACCACTAGGATATCATCCTTACTGAGTGAATCATTAGCACTTGCAACCCCGTTAACTCTTACGGTCTTTTTGGTTTTTCCAAGGACACTTTTAGTTTCAGTATTACGCATGGAGGTTAAAACGAGCAGGTTATATGATTCTCTGATTTGTGTAGCCTTTATCATCATGTTATCATATTTTTCTGGAACATTAACCTCAATAATACTATATTCATCACTCAACTCAAAGGAATCCACAACACCTTTCAAGCTTAACTTTTTAGCCCATCTTTCTGCAGATTCTGCCTCGGGATATACAATTTCATCTACACCTATGGCATGTAATACCTTTTCGTGTAAACCATCGATAGCCCTACTCATCAGTCGTTTCACTTCAAGGTTCTTAAACAAGGCTGTAGTCATTACATTTGCGCCTCTGTCTTCACCTATAGTGATGATTACCATATCAGTATCATTCAAAGGTAAACCTGAAACTGTAGCTTCATCTGTAGAGTCCATACAAATGGTGTGTGATATTTTTTCTTTAAACAAATCAACTTTAGCCATTGTCTTATCTATAGCAATGACTTCATTTCCATGTGCAGTTAACTTCTCTGCTAATGATGCTCCAAAACTTCCAAGTCCTACAACTATATATTTCATGATTGTCTTAGTTTATTGTGATTTCTTCGCTAGGATAGCGATAGTTTGTATGATTAATTTTTTTGAAAATGGCTACCATAATGGAGAGCATACTTACCCTACCGATAAACATAATTGCCACCACTACAACCTTACTTGCGGTTGTCAGGCCAGCTGTTATACCCAGACTTAGTCCA
Organism: Galbibacter sp.; assembly: GCF_048266365.1. Classification (NCBI taxonomy): domain Bacteria; kingdom Pseudomonadati; phylum Bacteroidota; class Flavobacteriia; order Flavobacteriales; family Flavobacteriaceae; genus Galbibacter; species Galbibacter sp. The sequence continues at coordinate 166,039 of NZ_JBLWZP010000002.1, forward strand.
ACGGTACTATAAGCAGAAAAACACTCAAAGGCGATGTTTAACAAGTTTTTATTAGGATCAAAAATTGTGATCAGCGTAACTCCTAATCCAATGACAATCAAAGATAAAGCAATAGTTGCAAAGGCTCTATTGACCGAAACATCAGCAATTTCTCTTCTAAAAACCTCTATGCGTTGCTTCCCTTTGGCTAAACTCAAAATATTCAACACCGCTATGGCAAATGTACTTGTTTTAATCCCACCACCCGTTGAGGCTGGTGAGGCACCAATCCACATCAATAAAAAAGTCACCATAACCGTTGGAAATGCCAATGCATTCATATCTATTGAATTGAACCCAGCAGTTCTAGGTGTAGCAGCCCCAAACAATGCGTTTACAGCCTTCCCGTAAAGAGAATGTGCTGCAAGAGTGTTATTGTATTCTAATGCAAAGAATAATATAAAACCTACAGTAGTAAGGGCTAATGTCGTAATTAGCGAAATACGGCTGTTAATATTTAGTATCCAAGGCTTATAGACCTTCATCCCTGAATTAAGTGATAGAAGGTTTATCATTTTATGCTTTACATACTTGATCAGATTCACTACAATTGGAAACCCCAAACCTCCTAGTACAAAGGTAGCAACAAGGATAAGCTGCAAATTGTAATTAAACCTGAATCCTGTTTGATATAAATTGTTACTCAATGTTGAAAATCCTGCATTACAGAATGCTGAGATCGCGTGAAATATCGAAAAGAATACCCTGTCAGTAAAATCTTTAAACAAGGATGCATCCAATGAAAAGAAAATGAAGACTGCCGCGAAAAATTCAACAGTAACCGTAATAACAATAATATACTTTAGGGTGCTAAATACATCACTGACTTTTTGAGAATTCGTTATCTCACTTAAGGTTAATTGATTATCATAAGTGCTCCCTCCTTTAAAAAAATAACTGAAGTAACTTGCAAATGTCAAGATCCCCAAACCACCAATTTGTATCAAAAATAAGATTATAGATTGTCCAAAACTCGTAAAGTATGTTGCTGTATCTACCACGATTAATCCCGTAACACATACGGCACTTGTCGAGGTGAACAAGGCATCTACAAACGAAATCCCATCATAGGTAGCTTTTGGTAACATCAACAATAATGAACCAAGTAAGATGATAGTTAGAAAACTTAGAATAAAGATTTGTGCAGGATTAAAATAGGTCCTGTTCAGATCTAATTTACGCTCTGATACCTCTCTTATAAATGATAAGATGACAGCCAAGACAACCCATAGTGGGTTTGCTAAAATCAAATCCGTTTTAAACGCCTCTCCTACAAAAAGGTACATGTAAAAAATATAAAGCGTATATGCCACCGTTAGGATATCGAAAATGGCCACTTTTCTGCTAAATAATCGGGTGTTTTCAAAATATCTGGCAAAAGTTGCCAGCAAACTCAATGCTATTACAATGAAATAAAAAGCATCAATAAGTTGTTGAACGATGATAACATGAGAAAAACCAAAATCAAAAATAAAAGCGAAAATACCAAGTACGCTCGCCCAAAATGCGGTAATATATAGTTTTTTAAAATCGATGTTCATGGCGTAAAAGTAGTTTTTTATTTTCTCTTTTTTTTTAGATCATGTTCGTTTTTTAAAACACACAGCGTTATCCTTTTTGGTAGATATCATTGTTGTTCCATCCCAATACTATTAAACCTATAAAAATTATAATCCTAATATACTCTTTGCCAATGCATTTTAGTAGCATCCAAGGAATGAATAAAGTTTTGCGAAATGCACCTCCAAGCATATCTACAGCTTTAGCTTTAAATTAAACTTTGATTCGTAGAAGTCATTTTTAAATCTGTACAATAGATCTTAAATTGTATCTTTGAATCGATAAACAAAACTAGGAATGCAATTTAAACATCCAGAACTTCTTTGGGCACTCTTTCTTCTACTGATTCCTATTGTTATTCATTTATTTAAATTGCGTAAATACCAAACCGAGGCATTTACCAACGTCCAGGTCTTAAAACAGATTCGCAAACAAACCAACAAACAATCGCAACTTAAAAAATGGCTCATACTACTGATGAGAACCCTGGCTATCACCTGCTTGGTAATGGCCTTTACCGAACCCTATTTTTCAAAACGGGATCTGTTAAACAGCAAGATTGAAACAGTTATCTATATTGACAACTCTTTTAGCATGCAACTTCAGGGAGTTGAAGGCACTTTGTTACAAGAGGCTGTAAATAATGTACTACAACAATTTCCTGTAGATCAAACCTTTAGCCTTATCACCAATACAGATACTTTTAAGGACACTAATATTGAACGTATTAAGAATGACTTGATTGCCATTCCATACAGTGCAGAGCAGTTATCTATTGAAGCTATTTATCGCGGTGCAAATCAACTATTCACTAAGGAAGCCACGATTAAAAATTTAATTTTATTTTCAGATTTTCAAAAGAGGCATTTACCTCTAGACACTCTTCCTAATACCAAGAGCTATTTTATACCTCTTCAAGCTAATGTCACCTCGAATATCGTAATAGATAGTGCTTATATTGCATCCAAAACCCCATTTCAGTACCACATCAAAGTTCAGTTACAAAGTAGCGATAACCATACTTCCACTCCCGTCTCCTTATACAATAACAATGAGCTTTATGCCAAAACTTCCGCAGAATTTAAGGAAAACAAAGCGACCGTAGAATTTAGTACAGGCCAGGAGTTTAAAAATGGACGTATCGAAGTTATTGACAAAGGGATGACTTATGATAACAATTTGTATTTTTCACTTAGCGCATCCGAAAAGATTAATGTGCTTAGCATTTATGGCTCTGATAGTGAGTTCCTTAAACGAATCTACACTCCTGACGAATTTAACTATAATAGTACTCCACTCGATCAACTCGATTACAATAGCCTTACAAAACAAAATCTCATAATCCTAAATCAGCTACCTACTATTTCTCCGGCCCTAACAGCTGCTCTGCTTGAGGCAAGCCAAAGCGGAATTAAAATTTGTGTAATTCCGGACAAAGTGGATAATTATGTGTCTTCGCAGCCTATATTTCCTTTTTTAGGAAATCTTAAATTCACAAAAAGTAATATTGCCGAGAAGCACATCACGACCATTGCATATCAACACCCTTTATTTGACCACGTATTTGAATCAAATGTGTCCAACTTTCAGTACCCTAAGGTAAACAGTAGCCTTGAAATCACAGGAAGTCATCAAAGTGTCTTAAGCTATGAAGACGGAAGCGATTTTTTAATTGAAACGGGAGGTCACTATGTATTTACAGCCGCATTAAGCACGGTCAATAGCAATTTTAAAAACACACCCTTGATTGTTCCAGTATTCTATAACATGGCGCAGCAGAGCCTGCCTACTCCTACTTTGTATTATCATTTAGGACAGGCCAATACCATAGCTGTAAATACCCAACTTGAGCAAGATCAGGTATTGAGTGTAGAGAACGAAAAGGAATCTTTTATTCCTCTACAGATGAATTATCAAAATTATGTGTCCATTACCACAGGTGAATATCCTAAAGAACAAGGAATGTATTGGGTAAAAAATAATACTGATAAAGTGGCGGCCCTCAGTTTCAATTACCCACGCCATGAAAGTAGCTCAGAGTATCTATCTACTAGCGATTTCCATACGCAACCACAAAAAAGTGCAACCCAAGTTTTCAAGGAAATAAAAAGTGAAAACAATATCAATGAGCTTTGGAAATGGTTTGCTATTTTTGCACTAGTCTTTTTATGTTTAGAACTTCTTATCCTAAAATATTTCAAATAATGAATATTCTTATAAAATCTGCCAAAATAATCGCGCCTAAAAAAAGCTATAATCAACAAACCAAAGACATTCTAATTATAGATGGCACGATAACGAAAATTGAAGATCAGATAGAAACATCGGAGCAGGTAACAGAAATTTCTTTAGACAACCTCCATGTTTCTGACGGTTGGTTTGACAGTAGTGTTTGTTTTGGAGAACCAGGGTACGAAGACAGAGAAACCATTGAAAATGGTCTAGACACAGCAGCCTTTAGCGGATATACCGCTGTTGCCGTAAACCCCAATACACATCCAGTTGCAGACACTAATGCGGATATTGGTTTTATAAAATCAAAAGGGGCTTCAAAGGCTGCCAGCCTCTACCCTATTGCGGCACTTACGACAAAAAGTGATGGTGTAGATTTAGCCGAGCTTTTCGATATGAAAAATGCGGGCGCCGTTGCTTTTGGGGATTATCAAAAACCCATAGCCAATCCAAATTTACTCAAAATTGCCCTTCAATACACTCAAAACTTCAATGGTCTTGTACTTTCCTTTCCAATGGAAAACAAAGTTATAGGCAAAGGTGTAGTCAACGAAGGAGTGCTTAGTACCAGACTAGGACTTAAAGGAATTCCCGCGCTTTCAGAAGAACTACAGATCGTTCGAGATCTATTCATTTTGGAATATACTGGAGGAAAGCTTCACATTCCTACAATTTCAACAAAATTAAGTGTTGACCTCATTAAAAAAGCAAAGGAAAAAGGCCTTGATGTAAGTTGTAGTGTTGCTTTAGCTAATTTAGTACTCAATGAGAATGAATTAGAAGACTTCGACACCAATTACAAAGTACTTCCACCATTGCGTACTGAAGAGGATAGAAAAGCACTCGTAGAAGGTGTTAAGAAGGGGGTTATTGACTTTGTCACCAGTGACCACAACCCTATTGATATCGAGAATAAGAACATAGAGTTTGACCATGCTTTATTTGGAACTATAGGATTGGAAGCAAGTTTCGGGTTGTTGTTACAACAGTTCCCTTTAGAAACAGTTATTAAAACACTCACCTCAGGTAAAGAGCGTTTTGGAATTACTGATACTAGTATTGAAGTCGGAAACAAAGCAAATATCACACTTTTTGATCCTGAACCTAACTACAAATTTGATAAAAGCGACATCCTGTCCTTGTCTACAAATTGCGCCTTTACAGGAAAAGAGATCAAAGGAAAGGTGTACGGTGTTATTTCAAACAATCTTATACAGCTTAAAACCCTATAAATTTATACAAAATGGAAATCAGACCGGAAAAGCAAGGGAAAACCAACGCTATAATAGGGTATATAACCATCTTTGGAACGGTTATAGCAATCATTTTAAATATGGATAAACAGAACCCTTTTGCACGTTTTCATATTAGACAGGCTTTAGGGATTAATATCACCTATTTATTATTAGGTACCCTTGTAAGCTATTTTAATTCATGGGGTGTCTCTACTGCCTTTTATATTTTTATCTCAGTATTGTGGTTTTATGGATTTATCACCATGCTGCAGGATAAATGCAGTCCGGTTCCTTTTATTGGCCCATATTTTCAAAAATGGTTCACCTTCATTAAATAATATACTATTTTGCAAACTAAAAATTTACCCCTACACCACCTCTTAAAACCATCGCAAAACACCGATGGAAAGGCTCCAGTAATGTTCATGTTACACGGATACGGGAGTAATGAAGACGATTTGTTTTCATTCGCTAGAGAATTACCAGCAGAGCTCTGTATCATCTCCATTAGAGCTCCACACCCTCTTATGGCTTCCGCCTTTGCGTGGTATGCCATCAATTTTGATGAAAACGCCAATAAATGGACCGATAAGGAGCAAGCAAAGACTTCTCTCAATAGTATTGTTAGTTTCATCGATCAAGCCGTTGAGACCTATGACCTAGATCCCAATAACGTTACTTTGTTAGGCTTTAGCCAAGGTGCTATTTTAAGTTATGCTTTGGCCTTGTCTTATCCGGAAAAAGTAAAGAATGTCATTGCCTTAAGTGGTTATATAGAGGTGGATATCTTAGCCACTGACTATGTGTCAAACGACTTTTCAGAGCTTAGTTTTTACGCCTCTCACGGATCTGTCGATCAAGTCATCCCGGTAGAATGGGCTAGAAATACGCCTCCCCTATTAAAATCCCTAAATATCGAGCATGTCTACGAAGAGTTTCCTGTAGGACACGGTGTGGCTCCTCAGAATTTCTTTGCGTTAAAATCTTGGCTTGATAAAAGAATTTAAAAAAGCAATTACACCAAATAAACTGACTACTACAGTTGTCCATAGCAATCGGCTAGGATGTATAGTTCAAAAAAAGTATTCAAAAAACATCACCCTAAGTCCATAAAACCTAGGGCGATGTTTTTTTATAGTATAGCTATCAGGAATAAAATTAAGCTTTCACCTGAGTTTTCTTTTCTTGTCTTAGGGAGAACACTACTCCAAGACCTAAAGATAAGCCAATAAAGGCTAGCGAGAACCATTCTGGGATCTCAATATGATGTGCTAAAATCATCTTTACACCCACATAACTTAATATGGCGACCAAACTGTATTTTAGATATCCAAAGCGCTCTAGCATATTGGCTAGAAAGAAATACATTGACCGTAGACCTAGAATAGCCATGATATTCGAACTAAAGACCAAGAACGGATCTGAAGTAATCGCTAATATAGCAGGTATGCTATCAAGGGCAAATAAGATATCTGTGAACTCAATTAGAATAAGTGCTAAAAACAAAGGAGTAGCAATAAGAAGGCCACGCTTTCTAATGAAAAACTCTTGGCTATTTATAACAGTTGTAATAGGCATCATCTTGCGAACAGTTTTGTAGACAAAGGATTGTTTTGGATCATATTGATGATCTTCCTTTTCAAATAACATTCGTAAGGCCGTAAAAATCAAGAATGCACCAAATACGTAAATGATCCAATCAAACTTCTTAATCAAGAATACTCCGAATAAAATCATCAACGCCCTAAAGACGATTGCGCCAATAATACCCCAAAACAATACGCGATGTTGAAATTTCTTTGGAATTTTAAAAGAGGTGAATATTACCGCAATCACAAAAATATTATCAATACTAAGCGAGAGTTCAATTAAGTACCCGGTAATATATTTAAGCATGGCCGTGGTAGGCGACAATCCATCCACATTTTCCACCCATCCATTTTTAAATATGAAATACACTGCAACCGAAAACAGTATAGCTACACTGACCCATATAGCGGTCCACACAGAGGCTTCCTTATTGGATATCTCATGTGGGTTTTTATTAAATACTCCTAGATCTAAAGCTAGAAAAATAATAATCAACGTGATAAATAATCCCCAAACAATCATAATACTTAATTTCTACTGTATAACAGATGATCAAGTACGGTAAAATCAATACCTAAATCATCCTTCAATTTATATTCAATTAATAATTCTCCCCAATGTTTCCCATCGGAAAAGTCAACCACAATCCATTTGTGGTTTAAAACTTTAATTTTATTAAGTTTCATAGGAGCGCCAGACATCCCGTCATAAGGAACCAAAGGATTATTTCCTTTGTGCTCGTTGGTCTCCAATAATTTATCTGCTATATACCTGGAAAGGTTTTCAAGTCCTAGGTGATCGTAATATGCAAGTGCATCGTCGTTATTTTCAAGGGAAAAGTACTGAAGGTTTAACTTTTCCAAGGTAATCGTTTCAATAGAATCCTCTAATTGTGTTACTTCTGATTCAAGATGTTCCATTTTTGAAGATTGATTTTCGAAATATTGCTTTGCGCTTACATACTGGTATAAAATAAATAGCAGTGCAAACATAAACAAATACAAAAAAATACTTCTTCTCATAGGGTAAAATTTAACTTTATTAATACATCATTTTCGATGTGCTATGGAAAAATGGCATTTCCATTTATAACTTAATTTCTAAATTGTCATATGCTAGATAAACGTTCTCCGGCAATTCTGCCTGAACAGCTGCATGAAAGCCTAACATAGGACTTATATGTGTTAAATAGGCTTGTTTTGGCTTCACCTTATCTATAAACTCTAGTGCTTCTGCGATATTAAAATGAGAATGATGCTTTTGCTTTCGAAGCGCATTGACAACCAAAACATCAACCCCGATCAATTTTTCGACCTCTTCATCTTCAATGGTCTTAACGTCGGTCAGGTAGGCAAACTTATCGAATCTATATCCAAACACTTGCAAACGATTGTGATGTGCATTGATTGGAATAACCGTTATCCCCCCCAAGGTGATGGGAACATCGTTCTTCACCTTGTTGACGCGAACCGCTGGCGCTCCAGGGTATCGTTCTTTCGTTGCAAAGATATAATCAAATTTGGTTATTAAAGACTTTATTACGCGTTTATGTGCATAAATTGGGATATCACCCTGTCTGAAAAAGAACGGCCTAATATCATCCATTCCCATGATGTGATCTGCGTGTTCATGTGTAAAAAGTATACCATCTATATGCTTGACATCATTAGTCAACATTTGTTGCCTAAAATCTGGGCCACAATCTACAATGTAGCAGAACTCTTCCCATTGTACCATCACGGACACTCTAAGGCGTTTATCCTTCTCATCAGTACTTTTGGATACAGGATCATCACTTCCGATGATCGGGATGCCTTGAGAAGTACCTGTACCTAAAAATGTGACCTTCATTTGTAGCGTTTTAAATCGTTCTTAAAGCTTTCTTATGTCCAATAGGGCTGCTTAGTTTTTTCAAGTCTTAAAATTAGTGTAAACTATCAAAAATATTTGTCAAATTTATCATTTAAATTCTAATTGCTCCTTGAATCTTTTTAACTTTGTAACAAATTTTTTTGCTTAAATGACAGTAGTTTTAAAAGGCGACAAGGAATTTGAAAACATTCCTTCACTTAAAGCCAAAGCTTTACGGATTAATCTGAATAAGGATATTTACGGCACTTTTGCCGAAATAGGAGCTGGACAAGAAACCGTAAGACATTTCTTCCGTGCCGGAGGAGCCTCAGGGACTATTGCCAAGGCAATGAGTGCTTATGATAAGAATTTTAGCGACGCCATATACGGGACGGAGGAAGATGGACGATATGTAACGGAGCACCGACTAAAAAAAATGCTTTCTCATGAAATGAATCTAATGGAAGAACGCATTCTAAAAGATGACAACCCTAACAAAATTTTCTTTGCTTATGCCAATACGGTGGCAACTATTGATTTTGCAAAGAAGTTCAAAGGACACGGTTGGCTTGGAATCCGTTTTCAGATTGACCCTAACGAAGAATATAACGAAATTCAACTTCATATTCGTTTTAAGCAAAACGAAACCCGATTACAACAAGAAACCCTAGGGATCGTTGGTGTCAATCTTATCTATGGAGCCTTTTACAAGCACAATAAGCCTAAAAATTTATTGAGATATCTCTACGATCACATTGACCGAGATACTATCGAAATTGATACAATCAACTTTTCTGGGCCTAGATTCAAAGACGTAGACAACCGACTGATGAGTTTGCAATTGGTTAAAAATGGGATGACTGATGCCGTAATGTTCGGACCAGATGGAAATAACATACTGCCAGCTTCCATGCTCTACAAGAAGAACATCCTTGCATTAAGAGGTAGTTTTAGACCCGTTACCCTAGTCAATATGGACATGTATAAGAAGTCTTACGAGATCTTTATACGCGAACCAAAAGTAGAAGAAGATAGAACCGTCGTTGTTTTTGAAATTACATTATCCAATCTACGAGCTGAAGGAGAAATCGACGAGGAAGATTTTATGGACAGAGCGCGACTGTTATGTTCCTTAGGGCAGACGGTGATGATCTCCAATTTCCAAGAATACTATAAACTTGTAGAATACTTCTCCGAATACACCAAAGAACGTATGGCACTCACCATGGGAGTCAATAACTTGGTTGATATATTTGACGAAAAATACTATCGTCACCTCAGTGGTGGTATCCTAGAGGCTTTTGGAAAACTTTTCTATAAAGACCTTAAGGTATATTGTTACCCAATGATAGACCCTGACACAGGGCTTACCAACACTAGTAACACCCTTAAAGTTCATCCAAGAATGAAGGGATTGTACAAGTTTTTCAAATACAACGGAAAAGTGGTTGACATATTCGATTATGATGAAGATGTACTTCAAATCTTTTCTCGAGATGTACTACAGAAAATCGCCAGCGGAGAGCCAGGCTGGGAGGAACTCTTGCCAGAGGGGGTTGCAGCGCATATAAAAGAACAGGGCTTATTCGATTATGTCCCTCAGAAAGCTTTAGATTCCAAAAAACAGTAAACCTTTAAAGGAACTTTTCCATTTCCATCCTAGTTGTTTGAATGGAAATGGAATACTAATAGTTCTAGAAGTATATTATTCTATTGCACACCTAATCCAGTAGCTCTAGTATTTGTTCCGCATGATCCTTGGTTTTAACCTTTTGGATAACATGAGTAACAACACCACTTTCATCGACTAGAAAGGTCATTCTATGAATACCCTCATAAGATCTACCCATAAACTTCTTAGGCCCCCATACTCCGAAAGCATTGATCAAGGTTTTATCCTCATCAGCAATCAGTGGAAACGGAAATTCATATTTATTTCTGAAATTCGTTTGTCTCTTTTGTGAATCCGCACTCACTCCTATCAAACTAAAGCCCTTTTGCTGAAGTTCATTATAATTATCCCTCAGATTACATGCTTCTGCTGTACATCCTGGAGTACTCGCTTTAGGGTAGAAAAAAACAATGAGTTTTTTACCTTTAAAATCAGCTTTTGAAACAGTATTTCCCTCCTGATCTAACACCTTAAATTCCGGTACCATACTACCTACTTCCAATGTTTGCATTTATGCGTATTTTTGTTAAATTAAGTTGTATTACTTTTGTTCAAAATTACTAAATAATGACCAAGAAAGAAAAGATTAACTATATCATTAATACTCTTGAGGAGTATTACCCTACGGTCCCAATACCACTCGATCATACTGACCCATACACCTTACTGATTGCCGTCTTGCTTTCTGCACAAAGCACCGACAAACGTGTCAATCAAATTACGCCTTTACTTTTTGATAGAGCTATGAATCCCTATCAAATGATCAAACTATCTGTTGAAGAGATACGAGATATTATAAGACCAGTTGGACTTTCGCCCATGAAATCCAAAGGGATTTATGAACTTTCTCATATTTTAATTGACAACTATAATGGAGAGGTACCTGCAGACTTTGCAGCCTTGGAATCCTTACCAGCGGTAGGTCATAAAACAGCAAGTGTTGTAATGTCACAGGCCTTTGGTATTCCAGCATTTCCGGTAGACACCCACATCCACAGATTGATGTACCGATGGGGACTATCCAATGGCAAAAGCGTAACACAAACCGAGAAGGACGCAAAACGACTTTTCCCAGAAGAATTATGGAATAAACTCCATTTGCAAATTATCTACTATGCTCGAGAATATTCCCCAGCTAGAGGATGGGATCTTGAGAAGGATATCATCACCAAAACGGTTGGTAGAAAAACGGTAATCAGAGAGTATTTATCAAAAAAAACCCGCAAAATCTAGGTCTTGCGAGTCTTTTTAGAAAAGTTTAGTTTAGAAGCGTCTCAAACTCCAACTTTTTGTATTTAATAACACTTAAAGCCTTAGAATAACTAAGTAAGAATTCAATTGTAGATTTCTTGGGTTTTAACGATTCTGTACGTAATTTTTCATCAGTGTAAATTTTTTCCATATCATAATTGTTTGCTTGATTTAAATAAATAACGCAAACAATCGAGGAATATTGTATTAATTCGTTAAAACGATCTGATTCTTCTCCACCATCTTCCTCAAGTTAATGATAGCATAACGCATTCTACCAAGTGCCGTATTGATACTTACATCGGTTTGCTGCGCGATTTCTTTGAAACTCATGTCTTTGTACATTCTCATGATTAACACCTCTCTCTGATCATCCGGAAGCTCGTCGATGAGGTTCTTTACATCAGTTTCGACCTGATCTTTGATGATTTGTTTTTCGATATTTAAGGATTGATCTCCTAGGACAGAAAATATATTGAAATCATCGCTACCTTCGAACTTAGGCATTCTAGAATTTTTGCGGAAGTGATCGATAACAAGGTTGTGTGCAATACGCATCACCCATGGCAAGAACTTTCCTTCCTCATTGTAATTTCCTCTTTTTAAAGTATTTATCACTTTGATAAATGTATCCTGAAAAATGTCTTCGGTGATATCTTTATCATATACCTTTGAAAAGATAAAACTGTAAATACGATGTGAATGTTTGTTGATTAGTATTTCTAATGATTTTTCATCACCATTTATATAATCGGCTACTAGTACCGAATCTTGAAGAGTCTGTTCCATACAATTACTTTTACAATCAAATAACTGTCATTCCTTTATTGAGAAACGACTGTTGGTTAATTAGATTAAATATTAAAGTAATTGTATGCTATACGCTTTTCTGTTTAATTATTCTTGTCAAATATACTATAATTCTTGAAGAATATACAAGGTTTGAATTTAAAAATTAACTTATATTTAATAATTAACCCACGCATCCCAGCTCGAATTAGATTGTTATCTTTGTCATTTATGTTTTGTCATGATAGATATTTCAAATGTTAATCCTAAGGATAACATCATTATAAAAGGAGCAAAACTCCACAATTTAAAAGATATTAATGTCGTAATTCCCAGAAATAAGTTAGTTGTAATTACTGGTTTATCTGGAAGCGGAAAGTCCTCTCTGGCCTTTGACACTCTGTATGCAGAAGGTCAAAGACGTTATGTAGAAAGTCTTTCTTCTTATGCGCGACAATTCTTAGGAAGACTTGATAAACCAAAGGTGGATTATATCAAAGGAATAGCCCCAGCTATTGCCATTGAACAAAAGGTAAATTCTACCAACCCAAGATCCACAGTAGGAACAAGTACCGAGATCTATGATTACTTGAAGTTGTTATATGCTCGAATTGGGAAAACTTACTCTCCTATCTCTGGTAAAGAAGTTAAAAAGCATCAAGTATCTGATGTACTAGATCATGTAAAAACCTTTGAACAAGGCAGAAAACTACTACTGCTCGCCCCTGTTCACATACCAAAAGAAAGAAGCGTATTAAAAACTTTAGAAATATTATCCTTACAAGGTTATGCACGTATAAAATATCAGGGCAAAGTACATCGCATTAGCGATATCGATAAAGAAATTGATCACAATATTTCACTAGTTGTGGATCGTATCGTCGTCAAAGACGATGAAGATTTCTACAACCGACTAGCGGACGCGGTGGATACTGCTTTTTTTGAAGGCAAAGGTGTTTGTGCTATAGAAGATCTCAGTACTGATACGCAAATGGAATTCAATACCAAATTTGAAATGGATGGGATGCAGTTTTTAGAGCCCAACACCCATCTATTTAGTTTCAATAATCCATACGGAGCTTGTCCCAGTTGTGAAGGCTACGGTGATATGATAGGTTTGGATGAAGAATTGATCGTACCCAACACCACACTATCAGTTTTCGAAAACGCCATTTTTCCCTGGAGGGGTGATAGCATGAGTTGGTTTAGGGACCAATTAGTCAACAATGCATATAAATTTGATTTCCCGATTCACAAGCCATGGTTTGAACTTAGTGAAGAACAAAAATCACTTGTTTGGGAAGGAAATAAATATTTCACCGGACTAACCGAATTTTTCAAAGAATTAGAAGATAAAAGTTATAAGATTCAAAACCGCGTCATGTTATCCAGGTACAGAGGAAAGACTAGATGTACACAATGTAAAGGCCTTAGACTTAGGAAGGAATCTAATTATGTACGAGTCGGCGACAAAACGATTTCAGACCTAGTTGGGATTCCAATCACCAGACTTCAGGAACATTTTGACAACCTTAAGCTGGATACGCATCAGGAGAAAATTGCCAGTCGATTACTCAAAGAGATTCATACCAGATTGCAATTCCTACAAAGTGTAGGCTTAAACTATTTGAGCCTAAATCGTAAATCCAACAGTTTATCAGGTGGAGAATCCCAACGAATTAACCTAGCTACTTCCCTGGGTAGTAGTTTGGTGGGATCGATGTACATTCTAGATGAACCTAGTATTGGTTTACACCCCAAGGATACCGAAAACCTAATTGGTGTTTTAAAATCCTTAAGGGATCTGGGCAATACAGTTATTGTAGTGGAACATGATGAGGATATTATGAAAGCCGCAGACCAGATTATAGACATAGGTCCTGAAGCCGGCACTCATGGAGGGGAAGTTGTAGGTAGCGGTTCCTATGAAGAGATCTTGAATTTAAATACCTTGACAGCAAACTACCTGAGTGGTAAGATCCAGATAGAAATTCCTAAAAAGCGAAGAAAACATAAACACTCCATTATAATTAAAGGAGCACGTGAGCACAATTTAAAAAATATTGATGTGGAATTTCCACTCAATTCTCTTACAGTAGTAACAGGACTCTCTGGGAGTGGTAAAACTACCTTGGTGAAAAAGATCGTTTATCCTGCCATTTTAAAAGCCACAGGGGGTTATGGTGAAAAATCAGGTCAGTTTACAAGTATTAGCGGTGACTTTGGAAATCTTGGAGCTGTTGATTTTGTAGATCAAAATCCAATAGGACGTTCCTCCCGCTCAAACCCGGTCACCTACATTAAAGCCTATGACGACATCAGAAACTTATTTGCAAAACAAAAACTTTCTAAGATAAGAGGTTATCAGCCCAAACACTTCTCCTTTAATGTGGATGCAGGTAGATGCGAAACTTGTAAAGGTGAAGGAGAGGTTACTATAGAAATGCAATTTATGGCTGATGTCCATTTGGAATGCGAAACCTGTGGCGGAAAGCGATTTAAAAAAGAGGTTTTAGAGGTCAAATACGAGGATAAGAATATTGATGATGTACTCAACATGACCATCGATCAAGCAATTGAGTTCTTCGCCCAATACAAACAGAATAAGATAACCGCAAAATTACAATCGCTTCAGGATGTTGGACTGGGTTATGTGGCATTGGGACAGTCATCCTCTACTCTTTCTGGTGGTGAAGCACAGCGAATCAAACTTGCTTCCTTCTTAATAAAAGGAAATACCTCCACCAAAACACTGTTTATATTTGATGAGCCTACAACAGGACTACATTTTCACGATATTAAAAAATTACTCAAATCATTTGATGCGTTATTGGACAATGGGCATTCAATTATAGTAATCGAACATAATTTAGATCTGATAAAATGCGCTGATTACATCATTGATTTGGGACCTGAAGGTGGCGAAAATGGAGGCAGTCTTATGGGAAGTGGTACTCCAGAACAACTCGCACATGTAGCAAAAAGTTATACTGGGCAGTATTTAAAGGACAAATTGTAAACCCTATTATTTAAAACATTGAAATAAACATATCTAATTGTTTCTCATGAGAATTCCTCTACTTTAAAGTACTTACAGTTGTTACTTTCTTTGTGAGATAAATTCAACTTGAAATTCCTCAGTAGGAATCTTTTCTACCAATAAATTAAACCACTTACAAAGCCCTTGGCTTCAAAGCCCTGGGTCATCTATACTTTAACTTATTTTAAGAGATCCCAGCCTTAACGAAGATTTACTTTGGCATGCTCTTTGTTTTATTATGATAAAATTACATAGTTGATTTTTTTTGGTTGGTTAGTTAAGAAAACCCTGAGATTGCATTTTGCTTCTCGGGGTTTTTTAATGCTTTTCTCCGTTTACAAATCACTATATATAAAATTTTTATATTTTTTCAAACATATAAACTACTGCATTACAGCATATTATTATAAATTGGCGATATTAAATAAATTTGTGGCACGCAGTTTGATTTTTACCTATCGTGACCAATCAAAAAATTGAGAACCAAAGTAATGTTGAATCAAAACCTATAGTCATGAAAAACTTATTTATTTTACTGATAGCTTTTGTATTTGGTGGTCAAAACAGTTTTGCCTCCACAGAAAGCAATATAAGAGGATACGGAAATTCTTTTATTTTTATGGAAAACGGGATTAACTTTTCAGTATATCCTGATGGTGAGTTCGATTTTTATATCGACAACCCAAGAATTGCAGCCGGTATCCATAGTGGTAACATGAGTATTACCTTTAACTCAGGGTATGCTTATGATCCTTATGTACAATATGATGCATATGGGGCGGTAATTCAGATTGAAAACACACCTATCTATTACGATTATTATGGACGTGTATCGCGTATTGGAAACATCGATATTCTTTACAATGGTAATTACATTCGTAGTATAGGTGGAATGCATATCTATTTCAACACACATGGTATTTTTAGTCATTATACTGGATTCATCAACCCTTACAACAGGGTATATGTATACAGACCGTTTCATAGATATTTTAGAAGACCCGGCCCATCATTTTGTATGGTAAATTATAGACCTTATAGACAGTATTACATTCCAGAACGATATACATACTATAGACCATATAGAAACAACAGTAGAAGAACTTATGCTAGCGTAGGACACAACTATCATCATAAATCTAACAACCCTAGAAGAAGTGTCTATCAAAATGATAGAAGGGTAAGTAGAAGAAATGATGTGGCTGTTACCAAATCAATTAGATCCAGAAGTCAAAATAGTGTAGCAAGCAGGAACAACAGTCGCGTAGTTAGAAGTTCAAATCAACGTACTGTAAGGCAGCCTAATACTAGTGCTACCAGAAATAATACTTCAGTTAGAAGTTCAAACCAACGTTCTGTAAGTCAGCCTAATACTAGTGCTACAAGAAATAATACTTCAGTTAGAAGTTCAAATCAACGTTCTGTGAGACAGCCTAATACTAGCGCAACAAGAAATAACACTGCGGTAAGAAGTGTACGAAACTCAAGTTCACAGCCATCAAAGGCAGTAAATAGCTCTGCACGTAGATCGAATACACCGAATAGAGCTGCGGTACAAACTAAAAGCACTCCGGTACATAGAACGAATACAAAAGCTAGAGCCACTAGCGCTCCTAGAAAAGTAAACGCAAGTCCTAGCTCAAGAAGTGCGCGTCCTAAGAATTATAGTACAAGCAGTAGGGCTAGTTCTAATAAAACATATAGAAGTGCAAGAAGCTCCACTTCAAATAGACCTACACACGCTGCCAGCACTAGTAGTAGCTCTAGAGGAAGAAGATAAAAAACTTAAATTAAATCGTTCGTTAAATGGGAAAAGTCCGTGGGTAGTAATACCTGCGGATTTTTATTTTTTAAGAAAGCTTTTTAATAACCCATTAAATAAAGAAGTGATATCCTCGGATAGTTTTAAAAAATAAACTGACAACGCAAAGAGCATACTTATCATCGTAGATTTTAGAAGGATATTAACGATGGGATGAAAATCAAAATCCCACCAACAGAACATTAAAAATATGGCTGTCATAGCCACTGCGGATCTTAGTGTGGAATTGGTAAAGGGGTGTAAACCTAACTTGCGATATACAAAAATCAGCTTTGTAGTATTGTAAATTACAAAAGCTAGTAAGGTTGCAAAAGCAGCTCCGTTTAATCCCCACTTGGGTATAAATACAATATTTAAACCCACAGTTAAACATGCTAAAAATACTCCAAAGAAAAGCACCATTCGGTAGTAATCTGAATTAAATATAATCGCATTATTGTTTCCCATAAGGTTATCAAATACCTTGGCTAGACCAATCAAGAAAACCACCAGCACTCCTCCTTCATAGTTCTTTGGAAGCAACGTATACATCGCGTTCACATTTAAGGTAATTAACAGGAAAATCACGCCACCCACTAAAAATAAATTTATCGAGCTTTTTTTATACAATACTCCTAATTCAGTCATATTTTTTGTGTTGAGGAGTTTACTGGTGATCGGATAGGTAATTTGATGCATCGCTCTTGCAGGAACTGCAATCACCATAGCCATAAATACTGCGACATTGTAATAGGCTATATTATCAATGCTCTTGAATTGGCCTAACATCACTTTATCGACATCAAGTAGCACAGCGGCCACAGAACCTGTAAGTATAATGAGAAATGAATATTTTAAGACTTGTACATAATTATCAGGAAAACGCCATTTAATCCTTGGTTTCTTAATCCATACCGCGGCCATACCCATAAGAAACAATCGCGAACCATAAACCGCCATTAATAAATAAATAAAGGTATCTACCGCAATCCAATCCAAACTAACACCTCCAAGTAAAGCCATTACCATTACACGGTGATAGACCTCCTTGAGGAGATTCCCATAAACGGATTTCAGATGTACCTTCGCCCAGGCATATAACAGCTCGAAATAGGCCATAAAGAAGGCCAGCACAAAGATGGTCCATACATAGGGCTCCAAGACTTCATTCTTTGAGGTCATTAAATCTACAATCCATCGATAGCTTATAATTCCAATTATAGCGGCTGGAATACATATTAGCAGTGGTAATAATAAAACAAATCCCGTAAAGGCATTCTGTTGTTCCTTATCGGTATAGGAACTAAAAAATTTGATTAAAGTATTTTGGGTGCCAAAGGCCAATATCGGCATAAGTATGGTACTGGCCGAAAGTAAATACCCAACAATTCCATAATGGATAGGGCTTAAAAAATTAGTATATAGAAATAGAGTGTTTATGGCTCCTATAGCAAAACCAACATAAGTTATTATCGTATTTTTTATGGTTTGATTTACTACAATTCCCATCAGTCTATAAATTCTACTAGAGTTCTAGTCAATTCTTTTCTATGATAAGCCTCTACTCCCTTTGAGTGTACAACTAAGTCGTTTGTTTTGTAACTCTGGTAACACTCTAAAATATACAATTTTAATTGTTCACGGTTACTGTAATCAAAAAAACGCCCCGTCTGGGTTTGATCGATCAATCGCGCAACGTCCCAATCCTTAGGACCCATTGCTAATATAGGTCGTTGAGCTGCCATGTATTCAAAGAATTTTCCCGGAATGATCCCTCTAGTCTTATCGGAATCTATTTCTAAAAGTAAAAGCACTTGGGAGCTTTGCTGTAAAGCAATAGCCTGCTGGTGGCCAATATAGCCTCTTAATTGCAATACATCCTTTAGGCCTGCGCGATGAATGCTATGAATGACTTCCTCACTAACAGCACCAGCAAGTATCAGTTCCAAGTCCTTTGAAAATTCAGAATTTTCACCGCATAGTTGAGAAAGTGTTTCCCACAACACCTCTGGGTTTCTTCCACTAAGTAGAGATCCAATATGTGCCAAACTAAATTTTGGACTTAAGGCTTTTGCCTGTGAAGTGTAATTAAGATACCCATTAGTGATCACCTTAATGGGCTTTGAGGTCTTTCGTTCAAACTCCTTTTTGGTAGTAAAACTTGTAGTAATTATTTTATCAGCCTTTTGTAAAACCGAAGTTTCAAGATCTTCGTGCTTTTTTTTTGAAGCCTTACTAAGTTTTAATTCCTCATGATAGCCAATAGTAGTCCATGGGTCTCTAAAATCAGCAACCCAATTCAATTGGGTGTTCCATTGTTTTAGGTTTAAACCAATCAAATGAAGACTGTGTGGAGGGCCTGTGGTAATAACGGTTTTTATCCCGTGCTGATCTATGTAGCTCTTCAAGAAATTTACCGAAGGCTTAACCCAAAGAACACGAGCATCAGGTATAAAAAAATTACCTCTAACCCAAAGCATCGCTCCTTCAATCCATGATTGCTTTTTGGTAGAAATGATCCCTTTACTGATTTGTTGTGTTTTCGATCTCGAAAAAAATGAGGCCCATTTGTAGGGTTCGATGATTGACTTTTTAATGACCGTAATCTCCTGAGGAATTTCACAAACAAACGAATCGTCTGTCATAGGATAATCCGGGTTTTCCGGGATATAGACCACCGCCTGTTTTCCAAATTCTCCCAAGAACTTCACAAAGCTCAACCATCGCTGCACTCCTGGTCCCCCGGCGGGTGGCCAATAATAAGTTATGATTAAAACTTTATCCATAGCAGAAATATAATATAAGGTTGTAAGGCAAAAGACCTTAGTTAGCTCATGATGCCTTCTTCTTGGTCATATAATATACCCCACTTAAAAGTAACAGCAACAAAATAATGTTGCTCGATAGACTAATCATCCCACCTGTTTTAACTACCTGAGGATCAAACTCAAATTTAATTTCGTGGTCTCCAGCCGGAACTCTAAGAGCTCTTAGAGCGTAATCTACTCTAAAATGATCTGCTTGTTGACCATCTATGGTCACCTTCCATCCATCAGGGTAATGCATCTCCGAAAATACAGCCAAACCATTTTCGGTATTTGAAGATTCATAGAGCAATACATTTGGGGTATAATACTTTAGCTTTATTTGCGCAGAGGAATCTACATTAAATCGACCAGGTAATACATCCCCAAAAACACTGTAGTCATATACTGCTGTAGTTTTAGTGTCTATGCTATCTAGGGCAGCAATCTCTTGGTCTGCATTTTCAACAGCTTTAAGTTCTTGGACAAACCAAACCGGTCCATTGGCGTATGGATTTGTCGCTGCGTACAATTGTCCTTTATCATCAGGTCTGATGATATACTTTACATTGAGCATATTGAGAATCCCAACATTGTTTTTTGCTAGTTGATAATCAAACAAATCAGCGAGTCGTTTTGGTTTTGCAGCATGATATCCACCTAATGATTTATGATAGTATGATGTGGATGCACCATTGAGTCCTTCCTGGCTGTTATATACCCTGTAATATCCGTTGTCTTGTAGTATTTGCTTATCAACCTCTGTTTCTTGAAAAGGTTTGTTTAAATAACGTGCGGAGACAAAGTCTTTTTGATTCACATATTGATGGTCAACACCAACTAAATCAATGAGGATCAATGCTCCTATTCCTATCAGCAACAAGTTGGATTTAAGCTTCTCTTTGGCAAAGTACCACAGTGCTGCACTAGCAATAGTGATTAGTATGAAATTTCGAATTAAATCAGATGTCAGCAAGCCCATACGGTCTTCTTTTATTTTCCCCATAAGTTGAGACAGTCCCATTTGGTCAAATTGCTGACGATAATAGGTGTCGTTGACATGAGCGTAATCAAAGGTGCCTTTAAGGAGGAATACAGCTGCAATTATTCCTACACAAACTAAAGCAGACCATTTCAAAGCCCTAAACTTCTGCCTCTGATCGATGTCTTTATTCAAAAACTCTTTCAAGCCCAATATTGCTAATATAGGAACACATAGCTCAATGATCACTTGAATAGACGTTATAGCACGGAATTTATCATAGAGCGGAAAATAATCAATCATAAAATTGGTCAGCGCATTAAAATTATGCCCCCATGACAATACCAATGAAACAATACAGCCAGCAACCAGCCACCATTTTAAAGGTCCTTTGACAAGGTATAACCCTAAGACGAACAGCAGTAGTATAATAGCACCAACGTAGGCTGGTGCCGCTACCCCTGGTTGATCTCCCCAATACATCATATGCGCTGCTTGATTTTCTACAAAATCCTTAGCTTGAACCGCTGGAACACCCTGTGATACTAAAAATTCATAAGTCTTGGAATCCGTACCAAGCGCCTCGTCGTTTCCACCGCCAACAAGGCGCGGAATGAGTAAGTTAAATGATTCGAAAAGTCCATAGCTATATTGGGTGATGTAATCCTTATCCAAACCAGATGTTGCATCCTTAGGACTACCGTCAGGATTTAAAGTAAGTTCACTTGCCCCTCTTGTACTCCACTTTGCATATTGTTGCGTTGCCAGTAAGTTTGTTGCATTGGTTGCAACAGCCAACACCACAGCTATAAATAGTATACCTAAAGATTTAAAAAACCTCGGCAACCACTTCTCTTTATAAGCCAATATCAAATATGTAAATCCTAAAATCAACACCAAAAACATCAAATAATACGTCATCTGAAAGTGATTTGCATTGATCTCAAGTGCCATAGCAAAGGTAGTAAGCAAGAACCCTGAGATATACCTTCGCTGGAATACAAGTAAAATTCCTGCTAGTACAAAGGCAAAATAACCTACTGCATGTGCCTTGGCGTTATGTCCAACGCCGAGTATGATAATGAGATATGTTGAAAAACCGAAGGCCAGAGCCCCTAATAAGGCTAATTTCCAATCGACTCTGAGTACCAATAGTAACACATAGAAACCGATAAAATACAAAAACAAATAATCAGCAGGTCTAGGCAGAAACCGAATAACCTTATCGAGATGCTTTATATAATTATGAGGATAGTTAGCGCCTAATTGGTAGGTAGGCATTCCACCAAAGGCAGAATTGGTCCAATAGGATTCCTCTCCTGAATTTTCTTTAAAATCATTGCGTTCTTTTGACATTCCAATATATTGCACAATATCGCTTTGGAATATTTTTTTCCCTTGAAGAACTGGGGAAAAATAAATAAGTGAAATCAATATAAAAATTAAAAATACTACACTATGAGGTAGTATTTTCTTTAATTGGTCAGTCATATAACAAATTGATTTAGTTATTCAATTTCCTCAAATTCTATGTATTCTCCAACTTTATTTGAAGAATTTGAGTTTGAAGATTGGGGTTTTTTATCGATAACAGTTTCACCTTCTTTATATTTCGAGGTATTTCTTTGATTTTGTTGCTGTTGGGCTTTGTATTGTTGTTCAAACTTCTCCCCCATTTTTTTTGAAGCATACTTCATCAAATAAGGTGCAAACAAACGTGACAAAATCTTAAATCCGTAATAAACCAGAATAATAATTAATATTGTTCTTATTAACTGCATAACAATTCGCTTTCAAAATAAATTCAAAAATACAACAGATTAAGCGTATTTAAAGGTTATAACTACTAAAATAATTATAAAATCTGCTTAATTTATAAGACCAAAGTTAACAAACTACCGTTTGATAAGAAGATCAATGGTGGAAATTTAAAAAATCATGATAAATTGCCGCTAAATCCATAAATTCGTTATTCTAATATTTTTTTGAAATGAAGAAGTCAATCTACTTATTTGCTATCGCCCTGATCGCTATCACTTATGAGATGAATGCACAATATACAGAGGTCATTAATTCCAATCGACCTGGAGCCTCTTACAGTGCATTTGCAGTTGGAAAAAATGTATTCCAAATAGAAGGAGGTTTGTATTACGAACGATGGGACCACTCTTGGTTAAGAACAAAATCCAACCGCTATGCTATGGATGTTGTATTGCGCTACGGCCTTTTATTCGAGCAACTCGAGCTGATATATGATGGGCAGTTTACTCACGCCAAGGTCACTGATAACACGGGTTATAACGCAGAATACTACAATCTAAATAACTTCACAAAAAATACCATAGGTATTAAATACTTAATTTATGATCCGTTTAAAAATCCTGATAAAAATAAGCCTGACCTCTATAGCTGGAAGGCCAACAATCACCTACAGTGGAAAAACCTCATTCCAGCAATAGCTGTTTACGCAGGAATCAATTTAAATTTCGGAGACAATCCTTTCTATCCAGAGGATCCTAACTTCAGTCCAAAGGTAATGGTAGCCACACAACACCATCTCACTCCAAATTGGGTGTTTGTTATGAATTTTGCTTACGATAAGTTCACCTCCGACACCCCTATGTTTAGCTATGTAATGACACTCACCCATGCGCTTCGTGACCCAAGATATACTATCTTTGTAGAACATCAAGGATTTCAAAGCGATTACTATTCCGATGGAATCTTTAGAATGGGAGCCGCTCGATTATTTAATAAGGATTTTCAATTAGATGCCTCGTTTGGGATTAATATAAAGGATACCCCTGCCCGATTCTTTGGTGCAATCGGAGCTTCTTATCGTTTAGATTTTCATAAGGATTCGCAAAAGAACAAAGATAACTTCACCGACCAAGACAGAGAATTCATTAAGGATGCCAAGAAAAAAAGAAAGAATACCAATCCATTTGAAGAATTAGAAGATTGATAGTTATATGATAGAAATTACACAAGCAAGTACTAAAAAACAATTAAAGGAATTTATACAATTTCAATTTAATTTATACAAGACATCAGATAATTGGGTACCCCCCATAATAAGTGAGGAGCTCAATAATTTTGACAAAACAAAAAATCCAGCTTTCAAAGATGCTGATGCATGGTTTTTTCTGGCTCATAAAGACGACCAAATCGTTGGCAGGGTCTGCGCTATTGTGAACTGGAATGAAGTAAAACAACAAGGCAATCGCAAGCTCAGATTCGGATGGTTTGACCTCATTAATGATCAGGAAGTTTGCAATGCCCTTTTAGATCAGGTCGTAGCCATTGGAAAAGAACATCAATTGGAGTACATAGAGGGACCTGCAGGCTTTTCAAATATGGACAAAGCAGGTATGCTAATCGAGGGCTTTGATCGCATCGGAAGTATGCCTACCAACTACAATTATTCCTATTACCCAGAGCTCCTTGAAAATTACGGATTCAAAAAAGAGGTCGATTGGAAGGAATATGAAATTAAAATGCCAGAACAGATTCCTGATAAACTTGCAAAATTTTCAATCTTACTTCAAAAAAAGTACAATTTAAGAGTCTTAGACATTCCAAATACAAAATCCTTACTCCCTTATGCCGAGAAGATATTTGATCTCATGAATAGGTCCTACCAAAATTTGGAATCTTTCACGCCGATCAAACCCTATCAAGTTGAGCATTACAAAAACAAGTATTTAAAGTTTCTAGATCCAGATTTTGTTATCCTTATCGCGGATGAAGATGACAAGCTTGTCGGTTTTTCGGTTATTATGCCTTCGTTTTCTAAAGCTTTACAAAAGGCCAAAGGGAAACTATTTCCATTCGGATTTTACCATCTGTTAAAGGCCCAAAAATCAGGGGAGAAAGTTACACTTCTACTCATTGGTATTGCACCCGAATATATGCGTAAAGGACTGACCGCAATTATATTTCATGAGACCTATAAGACCTTTCTAAAAAGAGGAACTAAAGTTATGGAGACCAATCCAGAGTTGGAAACCAACAATCAAATACATGCCTTGTGGAAGGACTACAACCCACAGCTGATTAAGAAATGGCGTACCTATCGTAAACACCTATCCTAATTAGGACTCCGCTTAGGCATAAAATTAAAGAAGCTCAGAATATACTTTAAGGTATTTCTGAGCTTCTTTAATTTTAATGAGTGTTAAATCCAACAACTGGATACCACTATTATTTATCACCCATAGCGGCTTCAACAGCAGCTGAAAGGCGTTTGTACGTTCCATTTTCCAAGCGATCTCTAATTGCAGAGAACGCATCTAATGTAAGTCGAATATCTTCTAAATCATGTGTAGCGGTAGGAATCATGCGCAAAAGAATCAATCCTTTAGGTATTACAGGATATACCACTATCGAGCAGAAAATCCCATAATTCTCACGTAAATCTTTGACCAAAGCCATAGCCTCAGGAATACTTCCGTTTAAATATACTGGAGTAACACAACTTTGAGTAGTTCCAATGTTAAAGCCACGTTCTTTCAAACCATTTTGAAGGGCATTAACATTCTCCCATAGTTTTTCTTTAAGCTCAGGCATTGTTCTTAACATATCTAAACGCTTCAAACCACCTTTTACATATATCATTGGTAATGACTTAGCAAACATCTGAGAACGCAGGTTATATTTAAGATAATCTATTACTTCTTTATCCCCAGCCAAAAATGCTCCAATTCCAGCCATAGACTTCGCAAAGGTTGCGAAATAGACATCTATTTGATCTTGAACACCTTGCTCTTCTCCAGTTCCGGCTCCAGTTTTACCCAAAGTTCCAAAACCGTGAGCATCATCTACTAAAAGTCTAAAGTTGAATTTACCTTTAAGGGCAACGATTTCTTTTAAACGTCCTTGCTCTCCACGCATTCCAAATACACCTTCAGAGATCACTAAAATTCCGCCTCCGG
Source organism: Galbibacter sp. (assembly GCF_048266365.1). Classification (NCBI taxonomy): domain Bacteria; kingdom Pseudomonadati; phylum Bacteroidota; class Flavobacteriia; order Flavobacteriales; family Flavobacteriaceae; genus Galbibacter; species Galbibacter sp. The sequence goes on from NZ_JBLWZP010000002.1 coordinate 191,819, forward strand.
TTTGTTCTGCCATTTTAGTAGCACGCTCTAAGTTTTTCTCAAGGCTCTCCATATCATTATGTTGATATGTAAAGCGTTTACCCATGTGAAGTCGAACACCATCAATAATACAAGCGTGCGCATCAACATCATAAACGATGATATCATCCTTGGTAACTAATGCATCAATAGCAGATACCATTCCTTGGTATCCGAAATTCAATAAATACGCAGCCTGTTTGTCCACAAATTCTGCGAGCTCGTTCTGTAGTTGTTCGTGTAGGTCAGTGTGACCACTCATCATTCGCGCTCCCATCGGGTAAGCAGCGCCATGCTCAGCAGCAGCCTCTGCATCCACCTTTAGTACCTCCGGATGATTTGCCAACCCGAGGTAATCATTAATACTCCAGGTGATAACATCTTTTCCATTAAACTTCATTCTATTCGAGATATGTCCTTCCAATTTTGGAAATACGAAATATCCCTCAGCCTGAGAAGCCCATTTTCCTAATGGACCTTTATTCTCAATTATTCTTTCAAATAAGTCTCTCATGTAAATGGAGGTTTTCTATTCTTTTAATTGTATTATATGTTTACTCAACAGTGGGCAAAAGTAACTAAAATTAAGGTCTTTTCATAACATATTTACGAATCTTGTAAAAGATGACGAAATTGCTTTTGGAACATCTTATCTAAGAATTTATCCGGCAAGACATGTATCGCCAGCCAGAACAACCACTTTTTAGGCGCTACCAAATATCTAGTTTTTGCTTTATTACCCTCGGCAATGCCATAAATTAAATTTGCGACAATACCGGCATCTAAAGCAGCCCCTTCCATTCCTTGAACCGCCTTATCCATCTTTGCATAAATCCGTTCATATGGCGTGCCTTTGTACTTATTAATCTGCTCAGCTGATTCAGCTTTGGCCTTATTCCATATTTCAGATTGTATAGGCCCCGGTTCAATAATAGTTACACCAATTCCAAAATCTAATAATTCTCTTCTTAAGCCATCAGAAACGGCTTCAACAGCATGTTTGGAGGCTGCATATGGCGCCATAAAGGGACGTGTAACACGGCCAGCTCCACTACTGATATTTATTATCCTTCCCTTTGGAAGGTTATTGTCAAAACCTAACAATGGTAAAAAGGTTTGGGTCACTCTTACCATGCCCAATACATTTATATCCAGTTGCTCTGAAAACTCCTCTAGTGCAATATAGGCCATTGGGCCATTAACGGATACCCCAGCATTGTTTACAAGGCAATTTAGGGGCTTGTCCCCCAAGACCTCTTTAACTTTCAAAAAAGCATCTTGTATGGCTTTTAAATCCTGAACATCGAAAATCAACGGATGAAAGTTTTCTCCCAATTCCCCTGCAAGACGCTCAGCATCAGCTCGTTTTCTGACGCTACCAAAAACAAGGTAACCTCTGGATAAAAATAATTTTGCAGTACTCCATCCAATTCCAGAGGATACTCCAGTGATCAATATACTTTTCATAGATATTTTTAAATTTAGAAACGGGTTAATTATCCATGACCCAAATTTTCCATAGCCCTTCGGCATTTAGTATTGCTTTATTCTCTTTGTATTGTTTCCATTTTTGTCCTGTCAAATAATTCATGCTAGTATCTAAATTAAAGTGCCGCACTAATTTCGATATACCTTGTACTTTTGATTTTATAGAGTCATTAGCTCTCAAGGATAGCGAGAATCCTTCTTTCGAAAAATATACAAAATGCCACCAAAGTTATGGAATAAACAGGATTTTACCGTACTGGATAACCACTTTAAGACCTTTGGCTGGTTTAAAAACAGGATATCTTTTAAATCTGATTTAAGAACATTCACGCGGGAATGCTTCGTGTATGGTAGTTTATATAAAAGCTCAGACTGATTCCAAGGGTATAGAAATACAACCTTTTGCATTTGAAAATGCGTTAAAAACAAATGTGAACAACCATTATTGTAATGAAGATTTAGTGCCGAGCCTTCCCTTCCAAGAAACATCAGTGCAAATTTTAAAAAACCATCCATTATTGTGGGTAGAGTATAATTATTTGCTAGCTCAGGAGAACGCTTCATAATTTGAAAATTATGGAATCTTAAATTCGTTGGTTTGCTCTCTATAATATTCAGACACTCTTCAAACCATTATAAGTAGTGGGCCTCATATAGTCATTACCTGAATTGTGATAGGAATCATCATACATCGGAATTTCCTAATCGCCATATCGCTGCCGGAAAAAGTCGAAAGTCCACTTTTCCCTGGCGAGCCATTATTTTGTCAAATCTTTAAAAATTACAGGTCTCTAGGTAGAAAGATACTGTTCTTTAAATTCCTCTTTGGTGATTCCGTCAACTTTATCAACCAAATTGAAATCCGACATGTCTAAAAACTAATTTATTTGATATATTCTATTTTCTGAGTTGTTTCAGTATTAACAGAATCAAAGAAACCTTGATCCCTCATCCATTCATCACTATAGATCTTACTCATATAGCGTGATCCATGATCTGGGAATATCAGTATAACATTACTATCCTTGTCAAATTCACCCTGTTCAGCTAATTGTTTAGCTGCTTGAAATGAAGCGCCGCTGGTATAACCTACAAAGCATCCTTCCGTTTTTGAAATCATCCGAGCTGTATGAGCGCTTTCTTCGTCAGTAACTTTGATAAATTTATCGATGACATCAAAATCCGTTGCACCAGGTATTAGATTTTTCCCTAAACCTTCGATTCTATAGGGGTAAATTTCATTGGAATCAAATTCCCGAGTTTCGTGATATTTTTTCAAAACAGATCCGTAAGCATCTACTCCTATTACCTTAATATTAGGATTCATCTCTTTTAGGAAACGACCTGTCCCCGATATAGTACCCCCAGTTCCACTGCAAGCAATAAGGTGTGTAATCTGTCCATTGGTTTGCTCCCATATTTCCGGACCGGTAGTCCTGTAATGAGCCTCCATATTGAGTTGATTAAAATATTGATTGATGTAGACAGAACCCTGCATTTCTTCATGGATTCTTCTAGCGACTTGATAGTATGACCTAGGATCATCCGCACTAACATGTGCAGGACACACATACACCTTCGCTCCCATTGCGCGTAGCATATCAATCTTATCCGGCGATGACTTTGAACTCACAGCTAGAATGCATTCATACCCCTTTATCACACTCACCATGGCAATGCTAAAACCAGTATTCCCTGAGGTGGTTTCAATAATGGTATCTCCTGGTTTTAAAATTCCTTTACGTTCAGCTTCTTCAATAATATGCAGTGCTATTCTATCTTTGCTAGAATGCCCGGGATTAAAAGCCTCAACTTTAGCGTAAAAGTTTCCTATAAGATTTTGGGTTATTGTACTTAGTTTTAGTAAGGGTGTATTACCTATTAAATCTAAAACATTATCGTAAGCATTTATCTTTTGTTTCATAGAAATTTGGTTAGATACAAAATAGATTTGAATTCCTCCAAACCCTGCAAATTTAAATACTTTTTTTAAAACTATTGATTAATTCCTTCTAAATCTAAAATAAAGGCATATTCTTGGGCCACCTCTTTCAAAGCTTCAAAACGTCCCGAAGCACCGCCATGGCCTGTTTCCATATTGGTTTGAAAAAGCAATATTTGTTTGCCTTTTTTAACATTTCTTAACTTTGCAACCCATTTGGCAGGTTCCCAATACTGTACCTGAGAATCATGAAACCCGGTAGTGACAAGTAAATTCGGATACTCTTGTGCCTGAACGTTATCATAGGGAGAATAAGACTTCATATAGTTGTAATACTCTTTTTTATTTGGATTTCCCCATTCATCGTATTCACCTGTGGTCAGTGGTATGGATTCATCAAGCATGGTAGTTAATACATCTACAAATGGAACAGCGGCAATGACACCGTTATAAAGTTCAGGTGCCATATTTACTACAGCTCCCATCAACAATCCTCCTGCAGAGCCCCCCATCGCATACATATGTTCTCTGGTGGTATAACCTTTTTTTATTAAGAATTCGGTACAATTAATAAAATCAGTAAAGGTGTTTTTCTTTTTCAAGAGCTTTCCGTCTTCATACCACTGCCGTCCTAAATATTCTCCGCCTCTGATATGCGCAATGGCATAGATAAACCCTCTGTCGAGTAAAGAAATTCGTACCGTTGAAAAATAAGGATCTATAGTCGCTCCATAAGAACCGTACCCATACAATAGTAGCGGATTCTGTCCATCTTTTTTCATATCCTTCCTATAGATAAGGGAAATTGGAATCTTGGTACCATCGTTGGCCTGAGCCCATACCCTTTCAGAGGCATAATTATCTTTATCAAAGCTACCTCCTAATACTTCTTGTTCCTTTTTGACTTCTCTTTCTTTAGTATTCATATTAAAGTCAATGGTACTCGCTGGCGTTGTCAGTGAATTGTAGACAAAACGAAGTGTATCTGTATCAAACTCCAAATTTGTAGAGGTAAATACGGTATAGGTTTCATTATCAAAAGGAATATAATAGGAATCGGTGTTATCCCACCTGCGTATCATGATTTCATTTAAACCATTTGATCGTTCACTCACTACCAAATAATTTTTAAAAATATCTATATCTTCCAACAACACCTCAGGTCGGTGTGCAATTACTTCCCCCCAATGTTCTTTTGAGGTGTTATCCACTGGGGTTTTCATGAGCTTAAAATTGGTAGCTCCATCCGCATTGGTCAATATATAAAAGGTATCCTCATAATGTGAAATACTGTATTCTAGCCCCCGAATTCTGGGCTGAAATATTCGAGGCTCTTGTTCAGGATGTTCAGCATCTATAAAACTAAATTCAGTAGTTAAGGTGCTGCCTGAACCGAAAACAATATACTTTTGGGATTTGGTTTTATAAACAAAGGCTCTAAAAGTTTCGTCCTTTTCATGATAGACAAGCTCGTCTTGGGTAGCTATACCCTTTCCATCAAACTTGTGCTTAAACACCTTGTCAGAACGAAGGGTTTGCTTGTCCTTTCTGATATAAAAAAATGTTTTATTATCATTAGCCCAAGTGCTCGTTCCTGTGGTATTTTCAATACGCAAAGGATATATCTCGTTGGTCTCCAGATTCTTCACCTGCAACACATACTCTCTTCTACTTACGGTGTCCACCCCAAAGACTGCCAATTTATTGTCAGGGCTTATATTGATGCCGTTTAAATTAAAATAAGCATGTCCTTCAGCCATTGCATTACAATCGAAGATCACCTGCTGTTGTGCACCCGGCTCATCCTTTTTTCGAAGGTAAATCGGATAATCCTTACCTGTTTCATATTTAGTATAGTACCAGTATCCATTGTACTTATAGGGGACAGATGAATCATCTTCCTTAATTCTTGATTTCATTTCTTTAAAAAGAGAATCTTTGAAATCATCTGTATGAGCGGTCATTTTATTGTAATAGTCGTTCTCACGTTCTAAATAGTCCACCACCTCAGGGTTTTCCCTCTCATTTAGCCAAAAGTATTGATCAACTCTGATATCACCATGTTTCTCTAATATCTTTTCTTTTATATCCGCAACTGGCGGGGTAATATTTTCCATAGCCTCTTGTTGTTTCTTTTTACAGGAACTCACAAAAATAAGGCATAGTATAAGAATAGAAGTAAAGTACCGCATATAAATTTTTATTGGTTAAATTTTGAAGTAATTTAGTAAATTTGTCGCAAAAACTTAATATTATGTTTGGAGATCTCATGGGTATGATGGGAAAATTAAAAGAAACCCAGCAAAAAGTAGAAGAAACCAAAAAAAGACTCGATACAGTTACCTTGAGTGAAAAAAGCCCCGACAACCTCATTCAAGTTACAATTACAGCAAATAGAGCGTTAAAAGGGATCGAACTTGATCCTAGTTTACTAGAAGACAAGGAGCAACTAGAAGATTACCTAGTACTGTATATCAACAAAGCTATTGCGCAAGCCACTAAAATTAATGAAGCGGAATTGGCAGCAGTAGCTAAAGAAGGAATGCCAAACATTCCTGGTATGGATATGTTTAAATAATAGTGGTCCTAATTTTTTAACCCGTACTCAATGTCATCGTTTTCGTCACAAGCTACAGTAGTACGTGGCTCTATATTGAAATCTGTATATGCAAAATCATCTTAAAGGCAACTTGTGAGAATGTAAAAAATGGAAAGTATTGATATTGTTATCAATATATTTTTTAAATTCACAAGGAATGTAGAACATCGTTCATTTTTTTAAATGAACACTTAAGTTGAATAGCACTATGTATAAGATTGAGAGAACAAGTCCTGGTAACGATTTTAATTTTGTATTGCTGGCAGAACACGGGCACACCATTCTTAAAAGTAATTTTTTTGATAGTGTTGAAGACGTAAAAAAACAAATTGAAAGTGTCAAGACAAACGCCTTGAACATGAGTCGTTATGAGCGCAAAACTACTTCTGACGGCAAATTCTATTTCAATCTAACAAACGCTAGCGGTGCTGTATTAGGAAGAAGCCAAACCTACTCCTCTGAAGCTGGTATGGAAAACGGTATTCTTGCCGTTAAAAGCAATGCACATACTCTACAAATTCAGCTACCCTCTTAAGGCTGTATTAAAGTTCCAAATTTTTTAATATCTCTAATGTTTCTGAATGCATCCTAGCTGTATAATCTAAGTGGGTTACCATTCTAAGCTTCCCTTGCCCCAAGTGTATAATACGAATGTTGTGCCGCCCTAAAACATCTAAAAACTCAGGCACCACTACCCTTTCATCTAAGTAAAAGATTACAATATTGGTTTCTACAGGTTCAATGGCTCTTACAAAAGTCTTGGCATGAAGTACTTCTGCTAATTCTTTAGCCCTTTGGTGATCCTCTGCTAGACGATCTATATGATGATCCAAAGCATACAGCCCGGCTGCAGCTAAATATCCGATTTGACGCATCCCTCCACCTAAAACTTTACGTACACGTAGGGCTTTTGAAATAAATGCTTCATCGCCTATCAATAATGAACCCACTGGACATCCTAAACCTTTACTCAAACACACCGAAATGGAATCAAATAGTTCCCCATATTGGTTTGGGCTTTCATTTCTGGCTACCATAGCATTCCAGATCCGAGCACCATCCAAGTGCATGCCTAAATCATTTTGATCACAGACTTTACGGATTTTTTTTATTTCATTTAAATCCCAACAACTACCTCCAGCACTGTTTGCAGTGTTCTCTATACAGACTAATGAAGTAAGTGGTGTATGGTAGAATTCGGGGGAATTGATCACATTGCTTACCTGTGGTGCTGTAAAGGTCCCATTTTCACCATCGATCAGCCTACAGCTGACACCACTATTAAAACTCACTCCACCTCCTTCAAAGTTAAACACATGAGCATCTTTATCCGCAATCAATTGCTCTCCGGGCTGTGTATGCACCTTTATCGCAGTTTGATTCGCCATTGTCCCACTAGGGAAAAACAAGGCAGCTTGCTTGCTAAACATTTTTGCCACTCTGGTTTCCAGTGCTATAACTGTGGGGTCTTCTTTGAACACATCGTCACCGACTTGAGCTTTCATCATATAATCCAGCATCTCAGCTGTCGGTCTGGTGACGGTATCACTGATTAAATTTACTTCCATCTGAATAGTTTTAACTATCGCTAAAGTTAAACAACCGCGGCTAAAAACTTATTAAGATTAAAAAAAGTTGTTATACTTTTGAAAAAAATAATGTTATGATTAGCCATGAACAGGTGAAAAATCTTGCGGATAGAACGGAAGATCTTAGGAAATATCTCAATATAGAGCAGAAGTTAATTGAAATTCAGAATGAAGAAGAAAAGACATTTGCTCCAGATTTTTGGGATAAACCCAAGGAGGCAGAAAACATCATGAAAGTCCTCCGAACCCAAAAAAAATGGGTTAATGATTTTCAACGCTCTAAAACCATGGTTAGCGATTTAGAGGTTTTATTAGAATTTTATAAAGAAGGGGATGCCACTGAAGAGGATGTGTTAAATCAATACCACAACGTTAAGGAACATATAGAAAGCCTAGAATTCAAAAATATGCTTTCGGAAGAAGGTGATAATATGAGTGCTGTACTACAGATCACATCCGGTGCCGGTGGTACCGAGAGCTGTGATTGGGCATCCATGCTTATGAGAATGTATCTTATGTGGGGAGAAAAGCACGGTTATAAAATTAAGGAACTCAATCACCAAGAAGGCGATGTTGCCGGAATAAAGACAGTGACCTTAGAATTCGAAGGAGATTTTGCCTTCGGTTGGTTAAAGGGAGAAAATGGCGTTCACCGTTTGGTGAGAATCTCACCTTTTGATAGTAACGCCAAACGACACACTTCTTTTGCTTCTGTTTATGTGTATCCGCTAGCAGACGACTCTATTGAAATTGATATTAATCCAGCGGATATCTCCTGGGACTTTGCGCGCTCTAGTGGTGCAGGTGGGCAAAATGTCAACAAGGTAGAGACCAAAGCCATACTTACCCACCACCCTACCGGAATTATCATTCATAACTCAGAGACGCGTTCACAGCTCGAAAACAGAGAGAAGGCCATGCAGATGCTTAAATCTCAATTGTACGAAATTGAGCTTAAGAAAAGACAAGCAGCCAAGGATGAGATCGAGGCAGGAAAAATGAAAATTGAATGGGGATCACAGATTAGAAATTATGTATTACATCCCTATAAACTTATAAAAGATGTACGCTCAGGTCATGAAACCGGAAATGTTGACCATGTTATGGATGGAGGGCTTGATGAGTTTTTAAAGGCCTATTTAATGATGATGGGACAAAGTCAAGAGGATTGATCACATTGCAAAAAGCAATGGTTTAACGACGAATCAAAAATATTTATAATTAAGTCATTATGATTACGATATACCACAACCCAAGATGTCAAAAATCCCGAGAAGGTCTTCAACTTCTTGAAAGCACTGGTGAAGAAATACAGGTGATAAAATACCTTGAAGAGGTACCCACGGTATCTGAACTTACAAAAATCATTAAAACCCTAGGAATAGCGCCTATTGAACTGGTTCGCACAAAAGAGGAAATCTGGAAAGAGCACTATAAAAATAAGAAGTTAAGTGATCCTGAAATTATTAGAGCGATGGTAGACAATCCTAGACTCATCGAGCGTCCCATAGTGATAAAGGACAATAAGGCAGTTATTGGTAGACCCTTGGAGAACATTAAGGCAATTTTATGAAAAGTTTAACCATTCCTGCTTAAACCTTCATAGATTTTTGGCGTCTGACTATCAAACGTAATTTATTCGAACTAATTATTTAGACGCTTACTATGAAATTTAAAAGTTTATGCTGTGTACTCGCAGCAATTTTTATTACTGCTTTCGGCTATGCACAAGGGTCAAGAGTGGGAAAGCAAATCACCGTTACCGGGAAGGTCATTGATTCCGATACTTCTGAACCGCTTGAGTTTGCTACTCTAGTATTACAAAGTATAGATGACCCAAATCTAGTAACAGGGGGAATCACAGATCAACACGGTGTGTTTAAGGTCGATGCTCCAGCCGGAAAATACAATGTAAAGGTAGAATTTATATCCTACCGCCCCTTCTCTGTTAACAATCAAAGTTTAACATCAGATAAAGATTTTGGAACTATTGAATTAGCTATTGATGTTGCTCAGCTAGATGCTGTGGAGGTTGTTGGAGAAAAAACAACTGTTGAAGTTAGATTGGACAAAAAGGTTTACAATCTAGGAAAGGACCTCACCACTAGTGGTGCAACTGTAACTGATGCTTTAAACAATGTTCCTTCTGTTACAGTAGACGTTGAAGGTGCTATTAGCTTGAGAGGAAATGAGAATGTACGTATTCTTATCAACGGAAAGCCTTCTGCAATGGCTGGCTTCGGTTCTACTGATGCCCTAAAACAACTTCCGGCAGATGCCATTGAAAAAGTAGAGGTGATCACAAGTCCTTCTGCAAGGTACGATGCTGAAGGTACTGCAGGTATTTTAAACATTGTTTTAAAAAAGGAAAAAACACTCGGATTAAATGGTTCTGTTAGTTTAAATGCGGGTTATCCGTCTACTAGCAGCATTAGCGCTAATTTAAATCTAAGAACCGATAAATTTAATGTCTTTACTACCTTAGGTCACTTCTATCGTGAGCCTCCGGGACAAGCTCATTTTGACAACCATTACTTTGGAGAATCAAAATTCAGCAGAGTTTTGGAAGACAGAGAAATGAACAGAAAAAATACTGGGTTCAACATCAACCTAGGCATGGAGTACTTTCTAACAGATAGATCTTCGATTACTGCTAGTGTGTTCACCCGTCTTTCAGATGAGGAAGACAATACAAAAAACTTCACAACACGTTACATCGATACTAGTATTGATAGTAAAACACTTCGTGAAGAGCAAGAAAAACAGGATGATAAATCATACCAGATTTCTTTAAACTACACCAATCACTTCAATGATGAAGGACATAAATTAACAGCAGATTTTCAATACTCCAACGATGATGAAACTAACAACACCAACGTTTTTGAAAATCAGACTTTCCCAAATCAAGCGTATGTAGATAGAGAAAGAGTATTCGAAACTGATGTAGAGGATGAATATTTAATACAAGCGGATTATGTACTACCTATGGGAGATGCTCAATTTGAAGCAGGATACCGTGGTGATTTCGAACATTCGAAAAATGATTATCAACTCTCTCGATACAATCCGGAAACTGATGAATATTCAGTTGATTACGGACTTACCAATATATTTGATTACGAAGAGAATGTAAATGCCGTTTATACACAATACGGTAACAAATTTGGCAAATTTTCATTCTTACTTGGATTGCGATTAGAAAACACTCAATTAAAAGGTAAAGTAACTTCTGACTTGACTAACGAACAGCTCATGGATACCTTAGGGTTTAATTTCGATCCAGATTTCGACAAGAATTATTTAGATCTATTCCCTACTGTTAACCTTACTTATGAGTTGGGTGAAAATGAAAATATTTCATTAGGGTATAACAGAAGAATCAACAGACCTAGAGGTTGGTTTATTAACCCATTCCCATCTCGTTCAAGTAGAACGAATATCTTTCAAGGGAACCCAGATTTAAATCCTGCCTTTGCTGATGCCTTTGATTTAGGATATCTAAAAAGATGGGAAGATCTAACATTGACCTCTTCTATATATTACCAAAGAGAAACAGAATCTTTTGACAGAGTTCAAAGACAAACTGGTCAACAGACCTCTGACGGTATTGACATCATTAGTACTATTCCGATTAACCTTTCTACAAACCAGCGTTACGGTGGTGAAATAGGTCTTATGTATGGTGGAATTGACTGGTTACAACTTAACGGAAGTTTCAACCTGTTCAAATCTAAAACAGATGGTGAATATGAAGGTGTAGATTATGGTGCAGAAAACACAAGCTGGTTCTCTAGACTTAGTGCTAAGGTAAAACTACCGGCACGAGTTGATTGGCAAACCAATGCTTTCTATATGGGACCACGTGAGAACTCACAAACCAAATCTGATGGTATGTTGTCCTTGAACATGGCTGTTAGTAAAGATATCATGGGAGACAATGCAACGATTTCAATGAATGTGAGCGACTTGTTAAACACTCGTAAAAGAAATTCATTTACACAATCTTATAATGAATTCGGAGATTTATCCTTTACCTCAGATAGCGAATTTCAGTGGAGAGAACGCCAGTTCACGGTATCATTTGTCTATAGATTCAATCAATCTAAAAACGATAGAATGAGAAACCGTCAAAATAACAACAATGACATGGAACAAGATGGTGGAGGATTCCAAGGCTAATGCGGTAATTTAGCCAATTGAATATAGATAGTTAGAAGTAAATAAGGAAGTTCAAAAGGCTTCCTTATTTGTTTCTAAACACTTCCCATTCATTTCGCTACACTAGACCTTGAAAGTCGCACACATCCTATGAAAGTAGCCAAAATTAACGACCATCACCTTATTGTTACAAGTAAATGCATCGCTTTGATGAAGAGCAATTATCTAGTTTAAAAATAAAATAGAAATGTAACCATCCAAGTGTAGTTCATATAGGTGAGTCAATCAGAAAACCAACAGCCAGAAATAAAAAAAAGAAGCCTTTTGAGCTTCTTTTTTTGTTTCTTTAATTTTCCTGTGCCTTTTTAGCAGCTTTTTTCTCCTTGATGAGTTCAATAATTGAACCACCTAACCAATAAGGTACTACGAAGGTTAACAAAAATATCATTAACCAAAACCCTATAACTAAAACAGCCATAATCGCTAAAAAGCCCAGATACTGATCAAATTCGAACATAATTCCGGAAATTTTCTGAATTCGTTCCAAAGATAAGTACATTTCTTAATTTTCATATCAATAAATCAAATAATTTAAATAATCTCTGGAAATTTATTCAATTCCCGAGATGTTCAGTTTCAATTGAAGGATCACTTTTGCATCCCTTGTTATAGTAGCATCTAGCGATAAATGTAAATACTTAATTTGGGTGTTGAAAAAAATAAAAACTGTACATTTGTGTTATCAATAAAACTTCGATATTTATTATGGAATACAGAATTGAGAAAGACACCATGGGAGAAGTTCAGGTGCCTTCAGATAAGCTATGGGGAGCGCAAACAGAACGTTCTAGAAACAACTTCAAAATTGGCCCATCGGCTTCTATGCCTTTAGAAATTGTATATGGTTTTGCATACCTAAAAAAGGCAGCAGCATATACCAATTGTGAATTGGGTGCGTTACCCATCGAAAAGAGAGACTTGATCGCTCAAGTTTGTGATGAGATATTAGAAGGAAAACACGATCAACAATTTCCATTAGTTATCTGGCAAACAGGCTCTGGGACTCAAAGTAACATGAATGTTAATGAGGTTATTGCCAATCGGGCACATCAGATTGCCGGTAAAGTTATTGGAGAAGGTGAAAAGACAATACAGCCTAATGACGATGTCAACAAGTCTCAGTCTTCCAATGACACCTTCCCTACTGGGATGCATATCGCAGCCTATAAAATGGTTGTGGAAGTTACCATCCCTGGGGTCACTAAATTAAGAGATACCCTAAAAAAGAAATCAGAAGCCTATAAAAATGTTGTTAAAATTGGACGTACTCACTTAATGGATGCTACACCTTTAACACTAGGACAAGAATTTTCAGGCTATGTATCCCAGCTCGATCACGGGTTGAATGCACTTAACAATACATTAGACCATCTTTCAGAGTTGGCACTTGGAGGAACGGCCGTAGGGACTGGTTTAAACACCCCTAAGGGTTACGCTAAACGCGTTTCGGAATTTATTGCTAAGTTTACCGAGCATCCGTTTAAAACGGCGGATAACAAGTTTGAAGCATTAGCCGCACACGATGCTTTTGTTGAAACTCATGGAGCCCTAAAACAATTAGCTGTTTCTCTTAATAAAATAGCTAACGATATTCGCCTAATGGCTTCAGGGCCTAGGAGTGGTATTGGCGAACTTATCATCCCAGCAAATGAACCAGGAAGTTCAATTATGCCAGGAAAGGTAAACCCAACTCAATGCGAGGCACTAACTATGGTTTGTGCACAGGTCATCGGTAATGATGTAGCAATTACTGTGGGAGGCACACAAGGGCATTACGAACTCAATGTATTTAAACCTTTAATGGCTGCTAATCTATTAGAATCAGCTCGTTTATTAGGAGACGCTTGTGCTAGTTTTGACGAGCATTGCGCTCAAGGTATTGAACCAAACAATCAACGAATAGAAGAGCTCGTAAACAACTCTTTAATGTTAGTTACCGCACTTAATACCAAAATAGGGTATTACAAAGCTGCAGAGATTGCCAACAAAGCACATCAAGAAGGAACAACCCTTAAAGAAGCCGCAGTAGCCTTAAACCATTTGACTGATGAAGAATTTGACCAATGGGTGAAACCAGAGGAAATGGTTGGTGGATTAAAGTAAATTAAGCCAATTAATACTAAGTCTTAAGGCTTGTCTATAATACTAAATGCGGGATCTAAGTATAATGAAATCCCGCATTTCTCTTTAATTAAACTGAAATTATTAAGCTTCCGATTTTAGATATTGTCTTAAAACATACTGCAATATTCCATCATTTTTGTAGTAGGCAATTTCAATCTCAGAATCAAATTTTGCCTCTACCTGAAATTCTGTAACTTTTCCAGAAGTGTGAATTGCTTTTACGTCAAGTTTTTTATGCGGTATTAGATTATCAGCTAAACCGGTGATCGAAAAGGTTTCAGTACCGTCAAGATCATAAGTAGCAGCATTTTCACCTTCTAAAAACACTAAAGGTGCAACCCCCATTCCAATAAGGTTACTACGATGTATACGTTCATAACTATCTGCAATTACTGCTTTAACACCTAGTAAGAAAGTTCCTTTCGCTGCCCAATCCCTTGATGAACCTGAACCATACTCTTTACCTGCAATAACTATTAACGGGGTATTATCTTCCTTATAAGCCATTGCAGTATCATAAACGGTCTTTACTTCATTGGTAGGGAAATAGGTACTAAACCCACCTTCCTTGTCTACTATTTTATTTTTAATTCTCACATTCCCAAAGGTACCCCTCATCATGACCTCGTGATTTCCTCTTCTTGAACCGTAAGAGTTAAAGTCCGCTTGTTCTATGCCTTTCTGTTTCAAATACGCTCCGGCAGCCGAATCTTCACTGAACGATCCTGCAGGCGAAATGTGATCCGTGGTTACCGAATCTCCCAAATACAACAACACTCTAGCATTAGTTAAATCTTGTAACGGCTTTGAATCCACTTCTAGATTTTCAAAGAAGGGTGATTCTTTGATATATGTTGAATTTTCATTCCATTGGTAATTCTTGTCCATATTCACCTCAAGATTCTGCCAATCAGTAGAGCCGTCAAAAATCACATCATATACATCTTGGAAATCCTTTACCTTCATACAATCATTAATGGTTTTAATGATCTCTTCTCTACTTGGCCAAATGTCTTTTAAATAGACCGGATTGCCATTTGGATCTAAGTCAATAGGATCATCAATAAGATTGACATCGATTCTACCAATAAGAGCATAAGCCACAACGAGCATAGGCGACATCAAGAAATTCATTTTCACTTGCGGATGAACTCTCGCTTCAAAATTCCTGTTCCCGGACAAGGCAGAAGCTACCACCAGAGATCCTTTATCCACTGCTTCAGCAATATGAGGAGGAAGTGGCCCTGAATTCCCAATACAAGATGTACAACCATAACCTACCGTATGGAAACGTAACGCTTCTAGGTCGACATTTAAGCCTGCGCGCTCAAGATATTGTGTTACCACCTTAGATCCGGGAGCCATAGAGGTTTTTACCCATGATTTAGTACGCAGACCTCGTTGGACTGCATTTCTAGCCAATAGCCCGGCTCCTACCATTACAGTAGGATTTGAGGTGTTCGTACAGCTCGTAATGGCTGCGATAACTATACTTCCATCACTTAGAACAAACTCTTTATCATTATGTTTGATTCGAACCGATTGTAGGGCTTCTGTTTTTACTTCAAGTTTTGTTGGAGCACTTACCGGTACTTTACCAAAGGTAAATTCCGTACGTGAACCACCTTCTTCAAGCCATGCAGACTCTTGTCTTTCCTTCAAGGGACTATAGGTTCGATCAAATTCATTTTCTAACAACACTTTGAATTGCTTATCAAGCTCTTTTACCAAGATCTTATCCTGTGGACGCTTAGGGCCTGAAACTGTCGGCTCCAAGGAAGACAAATCGAATTCAACAATCGACGAATATTCGACATCCTCTTTTCCGGTTCTCCACAAAAGATTTTCTTTACAATAGGTCTCAACGATTTCAATTTCTTCTTCAGTACGGTTGGTTTGGCGCATATACTGTAAGGTCTGCACATCAATTGGGAAATACGTTACTGTGCATCCAAATTCAGGTGACATATTAGAGATTGTCGCCCGGTCTGTTACAGTTAGGTGATCCAAGCCATCACCAAAGACCTCAACAAATTTACCCACCACACCTGTATCTCTTAATACCTTTGTAATGGAGAGCACCATGTCGGTGGCTGTACATTGATCAGGAATTTTCCCGGTTAACTTCAAGCCTACAACTTCAGGACAACCAAAATAAATGGGTTGGTCAAGCATTGCAGCTTCTGCCTCAATACCACCTACTCCCCAGCCCAATACTCCAATTCCGTTTACCATAGGGGTATGTGAATCCGTTCCGACAAGAGTGTCGGGAAAAAGCCAACCATCTCTGCTTGTAATTCCCTTAGCCAAATACTCTAAGTTAACCTGATGACAAATCCCCATTCCGGGAGGTACCACAGTGAAATTATTCAATCCTTGTTGTGCCCATTTTAAAAGTTCATACCGTTCAGCGTTTCGCTGGTACTCCTTTTCAACATTTTTGTTGTATGCATAATTGGTTCCATAGTAATCGACCTGAACAGAGTGATCAATAATCAAATCCACAGGGATGGAAGGATTTATCTTTTGTCCATCTTTGCCATGTCGAACAAATTCTGATCTCAGGGATGCAATATCAACCACCGCAGGTACACCTGTAAAATCTTGCATTAGAATACGTGCTGGTTTAAAAGGAATATCCTTGTCTTCAGGAGCTGGTTTCCAATTGGCTAATGTTTTAACATGCTGATCCGTGACACCAAATCCATCATAATTACGGATGGCATTCTCCAACAGAATCCGAATACTGAAAGGTAGCTTTTTAACCTCACCCAGAGCGGGATCAGTTAGCGCATAATAATCATACGACTTTCCTTTTACGGTAAGTTTCCTTTTTAAATTTTTGAGTTCCATCTGATTAAATTAAACTATTATAATATGATTTTATTACCCCAACAACACACATGGTTAGGCCTATTCCTTTTATAAATCCACCGATTATCCATACCGAAAATTCTGAAATCGTGTAGTAAACGATTGCGAATTCAAACTAAGTAGTTAATTTACGAAATATAAAGGCAATAATCAATTAAATAGGAGAGTATTTAGAGAGCTCGAAACTGGAGCGAAGAAATCGATAAGACGATATAATAATATAAAAAAGCGGAGGTATCCGAAAATGCCCCCGCTTACATATGAATATGCAATTCTGTTTAATGTACTGCTCTACTTTGCGTACATTTGATCTCTTTGCTCCTTAATGCTAGGATCACTCATATAGTCATCAAAGCTTAAATACCTATCAATAACACCCTTTGGAGTGATTTCTATAATTCGATTTGCCACGGTTTGAGAAAACTCGTGGTCATGAGTAGTCAACATTACAGTTCCAGGGAACTTTTTAAGAGAGTTGTTAAATGCCGTAATACTTTCCAAATCCAAATGGTTCGTCGGCTCATCTAACATCAATACATTAGCTCTAAGCATCATCATTCTACTCAACATACATCTTACCTTTTCACCTCCAGAGAGTACACGACCTGTTTTCAAGGCTTCTTCTCCACTAAAGAGCATCTTGCCTAAAAACCCTCTTACATATACTTCTTCGCGCTCCTGATCAGTTTTAGCCCATTGTCTCAACCAATCTACCAACGTAAGGTCATTATCAAAATAAGAAGCATTATCTACAGGCAAGTAGGCCTGTGTTGTGGTAATCCCCCATTGATAATCTCCAGCATCTGCTTTTTGCTTCCCGTTTAGAATTTCATAGAACACCGTAGTTGCTCTAGAATCCTTTGAGATTACAGCTACCTTATCCCCTTTGGCAAGGTTAATACTTATCTTATCAAAAAGCAATTCACCGTCTATACTCGCTTGAAGGCCTTCAATATTCAATATTTGATCTCCTGCCTCACGCTCTCTTTCAAAAATGATCGCCGGGTAACGCCTACTAGATGGCTTAATATCATCAATCTTTAATTTCTCAAGCATCTTTTTACGCGATGTAGCCTGCTTACTTTTAGCAACGTTGGCACTAAAACGCATGATAAACTCTTGTAACTCCTTGGCTTTTTCTTCAGCTTTCTTATTTTGTTGAGAACGCTGACGAGCAGCTAATTGGCTACTTTCGTACCAGAAGGAGTAATTCCCGCTGTAGAGGTTAATTTTTCCAAAATCTATATCTGCTATATGGGTACAAACCGCATCTAAAAAGTGACGGTCGTGAGAAACGACAATTACAGTGTTCTCATAATTGGCCAAGAAATTTTCCAACCAAGAAATAGTTTCGAAATCCAAGTCGTTGGTAGGCTCATCCATAATCAACACATCAGGATTTCCAAATAAAGCCTGTGCAAGAAGCACACGAACCTTTTGTTTACCATCTAAATCCCCCATCAATGAATAATGCAAGGATTCAGAAATACCCAGGTTAGACAACAAAGCAGCAGCATCGCTATCTGCATTCCATCCATTCATTTCTTCGAAATCCACTTGTAATTCCCCGATTCTATCAGCATTCGCATCCGTATAATCAGCATACAATTCATCCATTTCTTTCTTAATGGCAAATAAAGGCTTATTCCCCATTAAAACGGTCTCTAACACGGTATGCGTATCGTAAGCGTAGTGATCCTGTTCTAAAATGGACATACGTTTACCAGGCTCTAAATGCACATGACCACTAGTCGCATCTTGTTTACCAGATATTATTTTTAACAATGTGGATTTCCCGGCACCATTGGCGCCAATAATTCCATAACAATTCCCTTGGACAAACGACACATTTACTTCATCAAATAAAATGCGTTTTCCAAATTGTACCGATAAATTAGACACTGATAACATTCACCTTTGCTTTTACTATTAAAAGCGCAAAAGTAACAAATTTAGTACACATATCCTCGCCTGTGTCAAACGTTAAAAAGTCTTATTTAACGTTGCATTAACATTTATCTATTGGGGGCTTTTATAGATTTGTTACAAATGGTGCGGAAAACACATCAAGCTGTTATATGAAGTACTTTTACTTAACGATATTTATTACCCTGACCTGCAGTTGTTCACACTCCCCTACCTCCGCTTATTTCGGAGGAGAGATTGTCAACCCAACTACTGATCACGTCTATTTGTATTGGAATAATACCGTGATAGACTCCGCATTACTGAATCAGGACAATAGGTTTTCCTTCCAAATTGATAACATCAAAGAAGGCTTATATCACTTTGATCATAACGAGTATCAATATATTGTACTTGAGAAAGGCGATAGTTTAATGGTTCGTTTAAACACTCTAGATTTTGATGAATCCCTTGTCTTCACAGGAAAAGGAGCGATAAAGAATAATTTCTTGATGGATATGTTTCTCATCTACGAGGATGAAGAAAAAGCAGTGAATAAATATAGTGAGTTAGATGCAGGAGATTTTATGGCTAAAATCGACTCCTTAAGAGCCATGAAGCAAGAGTTGTTAAAAGACTTAAACGAAGAGCAGACACTTTCTCCCCTATCTTTACACATTGCTCAAAGTGCAATCAATTATCGGTATTTTACTGACATGGAAGAATATCCATTTATTCACAGACGTCGTACGGGTAAAGATTATATCGAAAAACTCCCTGCCCAATTTTACACCTTTAGGGAAAACATATCATACAACGATAGCCTACTAACCTATTACAGTCCATATTTCAATTACCTGATTACACATTTCAACAATATGGCTCTGGGGGCTTGTAAAAATGACTGTAAAAAACATAATCAAAATTACAGCAGATCAACTCACTACAGCATTCATAAGCTTAAATTAATCGATAGTTTAGTTACCAAGAATAAGACCGTACGCGATAATTTGACACGAAACGCGGCCTTCTCATATTTGTTAGCCAGACATAACGCGGAGGAAAATTCTGAGTTCATGACCGCTTTCAAAAAGTATGCTGTCCATAACCAGCATCATGAAGAAATTGATGCGTTTTATCACAATGTTCAACAGATGCAGAAGGGATTAGAAATTCCTCCCCTTCATTTAGTTACAATAAATGGAGAAAAGCTCACACTCTCAACAGATCACTATAAAAAGAACACTGTGTTTTATTTTTGGAACTATCACCAACGAAATCACCTATCTAACGTTTTAACGCGTATTCACAACCTCAAAGCGAAATATCCTGAATTTGATTATATTGGCATCAATGTTAACAATGACCAAGCTCACTGGTTACAAAACATCGCCTCTATTAAAGATCCTAAGGATGTCGAGAACCAATATAGAACTGACAATGTAGACGAGCTATTATCGACTCTAGTTATAAAAAACCTCAACAAAGTAATTGTGGTAGATAAGGATGGTAAAATCGAAGAGGGCTTCGCAAACATATACTATACGAGACAACTTGAAAACATTCTAGAGTCCATAAAAAACTAAGGCCTGCATTATCTGCAAGCCTTGTATTAATCTTCAATCTTGAACTATAAGTGTCAAGAATCCGTTTTCGTTTTTATGTTATTAATTACCTTTTTGGTAATCAGCAAGGAATTTCGCTAAACCGATATCAGTCAATGGGTGATTTAACAATCCTGTAATGGCTGACAATGGCCCGGTCATAACATCCGCTCCTAATTTAGCACAATCAATTACATGCATAGTGTGACGAATCGAAGCTGCTAAAATTTCAGTTTCGAATCCATAATTATCATAAATTTGACGAATTTCAGCAATAAGGTTTAACCCGTCTGTTGAAATATCATCCAATCTTCCGATGAACGGAGATACATAAGCCGCTCCGGCTTTTGCAGCCAAGAGTGCTTGTCCTGGAGAGAATACTAGAGTACAGTTAGTTTTAATACCCTTATCTGAAAAATATTTCATGGCTTTAACACCATCTTTAATCATAGGAATTTTCACAATGATTTGCTCGTGTAGTTCTGCTAACTCCTCCCCTTCTTTAATCATGGCATCGAAATCGGTAGCAATAACCTCTGCTGATACATCTCCTTCAACGATGTTACATATATCAACATAATGTTTTAAGATGTTGTCACGTCCGACAATACCTTCCTTAGCCATAAGAGATGGATTAGTAGTTACACCGTCCAAAACTCCTAATGCTTGCGCTTCGGCTATTTGATCGAGATTTGCTGTGTCTATAAAAAATTTCATAGCTTCTATTGTTGTTAAAATTAATATCCTGTAAATATAATATAGAGTTTTCTACTACTCCTATAAAAAACAAATTGTTACTACAAAGTTATAATTTAATACCCTTATTACAGAAGTTTTTTGCCATTCTTTACAAATCATTATCGAAAGGGTTAATACGGAGGAATTAAGTGGCTGAGAAATCGTTCACTTATGGGTACAAAAAATGGCAAGCTACCTACATCGCACCGCTACGACCATATACCCTTGCTGCGTTCCCGCCCTGGGGGGTTCTACAGGAGCTGGTCGTGTAGGACTTGCCGGTGCAAAAATACAAACTTTTTATCTTTAAGCAATTATTTTACTATCTTAATTTTATTAAATATCTTGCTTTAAATTTTGTATGGCCCATGTATTTATCCAAGTTATTCATCGTCAGTTTTTTAATCCTAACAGCAGGAAGTTGTAATTCCAACAAGTCACAAAAAGACAAGCTGTTTTCCATGTCGATTGTTAGTCCAAACAAGGAAATTCAGCAAGGAAAGGTTATTGAAATTGAGCTCGTCAATAAAGAGAACAAGACTATTGACCAAGTACAGTATACTTTAAACGGTAAAAAAGTAGAAGTTTCCAACAACAAACTAACTTTAAATACTGAAAAGCTCGGAATTCAAAATCTTGTGGCTCACATCGAATTTGAAGGTGATACAGTTTCAGTTTCAGAAAAACTCACAGTGCTTTCCAACACTCCACCAAAGGTTTATACTTTTGAGATTATTAATACTTATCCCCATGATATGGAGGCCTATACCCAAGGACTTGAGTTTCACAATGACACCTTGTATGAGAGTACAGGAAGAAAAGGAGAGTCTTCACTTAGAAAGGTAGACTACAAAACTGGAAAGGTTCTAAAGAAGATCGATCTGGATGCCATGTATTTTGGTGAAGGAATTACCATTATGGACCAAAAAGTATATATGTTAACTTGGCTGGGCAAAAAAGGCTTTGTGTTTGATTTAAACACCTTTAAGCAATTAGATACTTTTCAATACGATAAAAGTAAAGAAGGCTGGGGACTAACCCATGATCCGGAACAAAAACACATCTACAAAAGTGACGGCAGTGATAAAATATGGTTATTGGATCCAAAGACGCTTCAAGAAGTAGGTTTTATTGAAACAGTCACCAACACCTCAGTTTTCAACAGAGCGAATGAATTAGAGTATGTAGATGGTAAGATTTATGCAAATGTATACCTTAGGGACAGCGCTATGATAATCGATGCTCAAACGGGCGCTATTATTGGTGTAATTGATTTTCGAGGATTAAAAAGCAAGGTAAAACAACATCCTGATTTAGATGTACTCAACGGAATCGCCTATAATCCAAAAACCAAAACTTTCTTCGTAACGGGTAAGAATTGGGACAAGTTATTTGAAGTTACCATCAAAGAAAAATAGCACTTGAAAGAATATCTAATTACAATATAATATATTGAAACATTATACCAAGACCATTGTCGTAAAGAAGGAAGATCTAGATGACCTGGATCACGTGAATAACGTGCGCTATCTCGAGTGGGTACAAGACATTGCTAAAGAGCACTGGCAAACGGAAGCCACAACTGAAATGCTGGATAAATACATCTGGATGGTCCGCAGTAATTATATTGAATACAAAGGTCAGGCATTTCTAGGGGAAACACTATATCTCAAAACCTTTATCAAAGACGCACATGGACCGATCTCTGTTCGTGTTGTGGAAATACATAATCAAGAAAATAAACTTATTCTCAGGTCTACTGCCGACTGGTGCCTAATTGATAGAACCTCCAAACGAGTGATAAGACTCACCAAAGAATTGACAAACTTGTTTACTTAAGGCTTTGGATTGCTTTTGTTTTTAGCCTCTATCCATTTTGCCATATACTTACTGGCTGCAGTGGTTTGTTGCATCAACATACCTCCTATAAAGTTCTTATTTCGGTTATTCTTTAGATGTGACAAAACATGTTGAAGTCTACTTATGAATGCATTAAAATGAACCTTCTTATCGAATCGTTCTCTAAGTATGGCATATCCATTTTTCTGTGATTGCTCCCAAAAGGCCTTATCATTATACAATTGCACAGCAGCCATTGAGAACAACTCCCAGCTATCTTCTACCGCCCCACCCCATGGCATTTCTCCTTGTATCCCTTCAGCGCCAATTGAGGTTGTCACATTAGGCGTTCCATAATACATAGTCTCAAGAAGCTTCCCTTTGATTCCGGCACCAAAACGCAATGGCGCTAGGCATATCCTAGCGGATTCAAAAACTGTGGAAGCTCTCTCTGCCCAACCATGCACGAGGAATCCACTCTGCTCATTGTGAAGTTGATTGACCCTTGCCGAAGCATATGCGCCGTAGATGTGAAGTTTTACCCCAGGGAGCTTTTGATGGATCAGTGGCCAAATATTATTTTTTAAATTCAATACAGCATCCCAATTGGGTGCATGAATAAAATTGCCAATAAACACAAAGTCCTTTTTCGACTCCCATTCCACATTCTCACTAGCCTTGGCCTCTACAACCAAGGGAAGGTAACAAAGCAAATCGGTTGATACGCCATATAGCTCTTTTAGAAGTTCCATCTCAAACTCAGAAATAATTAAACTGAGATCCGAACGAAATATACTGGCAAGCTCTCTTTTAGACAATTCATTTCCTAAGAGCAAGTCATTAGTAAGCTGCAGATCATCCTTGACACATTGTTGTCTGACCGCTCTTAAGGAATGTAGATCTTCGGTGTCTAAAATACGAACACAGTCTGGGCAATGAGCTGCAACTCTCCATCCAAATTGCTCCTCGGTCATATAACGATCGAAGACAACCACGGTTGGGTTTAAGGCAATAATAAAGTTATCAAAACTACTATGATTTAATGCTATGGGTACAGTTGTCACTCCAATAGCCTCTAGATCGCTGGGGTGTTCCCCTGGATTTGCAGCACTTGCAAAGGTTACTTTAGCCCCTAAGGCTTGAAAGTATCCTATGAGTTGCATCATTCGACTACCCGCAGCCGACGAACTAGCCTCTGGCCACACAAATCCAATAAAGAGTATGCTTTTTAATTCCAAAATAATTAATTGATTACATCAAGAGATCCCTTACCTTGACGAACAACGGTCGGCGTTGACTCTGAAAGATCAATTACCGTAGAGGCAACGTTGTCACCATATCCCCCATCGATAACAATAGACACCAAATTATCCCATTTTTCATGAATAAGTTCAGGGTCGGTAGTATACTCGATCAATTCATCCTCATCATAGATGGAAGTAGAAACAATAGGATTCCCAAGTTTTTGAACCAGGCTCAGTGCGATTGCATTATCTGGAACTCTAATCCCCACTGTTCTTTTCTTTTTAAATACTTTTGGAAGTTTATTGCTACCTGGAAGAATAAAAGTATAGGGTCCGGGTAAAGCTCTTTTTAAAATTTTAAAAGTAGCTGTATCAATCTGTTTCACATAATCTGACAGATTACTCAAATCTGCGCAAATAAAAGAGAAGTTAGCCTTTTCAAGCTTGACCCCTTTTATACGCGCAATTTTTTCTAAAGCCTTTGTGTTGGTGATATCACACCCAAGGCCGTAAACTGTATCTGTAGGATAGATCACTAGACCTCCACTTCGAAGCACATTAACCACCTTCTCAATTTCCCTAGGATTTGGGTTCTCTTCATATATACGTATCAAATCTGCCATAACTCACAATCTAAACAATTTTTAACAATGTCAATATATTCAAATCATTGATAATTACAAGCAATACTAAATCTATTACAATTTATCTACCCTTGAAAAACGTCCGACTTCTATGTAGTGGTTACTTTTGCCGGCTCTTTTGTCTTTACTTTTATGTTTTTAATTTGAAGTTCTTTTTTATAAGGTCTGATAATAAGTCGTGCTGCCCTATCAAACCTAATATAATTATATACCCAATTTACGAAGACAATCGCACGATTTCTAAATCCAATCAAAGACAATAAATGCACAAACATCCATACAAACCAAGCAAAGAACCCTTGGAACTTCCAATGCTTAAGATCCACTACCGCCTTATTTCTGCCAATGGTAGCCATGGTTCCTTTATCTTTGTAAACAAAAGGCTTAAGGTCATTTTTTTTAGCTAAAATTTTCAACAAGTTTTCTCCTAGATGTGTTCCCTGTTGAATAGCCACTTGGGCCACCATAGGATGCCCTCTAGGGTTTTCTTTACTTGCCATGCATGCAATATCACCAATGGCATAAATGCTTTTATAATGAGTTACTTGATTATACGCATTGACTTTAAGACGATTTCCCGGCATTAAACACTCAGAGGTTTTCAGACCATCGATCAAATCTCCCTCTACTCCTGCTGCCCATATCAGAGTAGCTGTCCTAAAGGTTAAATCAGTATTGGTAGATACAATATCACCATCGTAGCCAGTAACTAGAGTATCTTTCCAGATGTTCACGCCCATTTTTTCTAAAAACTCTTCAGCCTTTTGAGATGCGATTTCACTCATGCCATCTAGTACCCGTTCTGAAGATTGTACAATATTGATTTGAGCCCTTCTGGTATCCAAATCAGGATAGTCTTTTGGAAGTATTCCTTTTTTTATTTCAGCCAAGGCTCCCGCCAGCTCAACCCCTGTAGGGCCGCCACCAACGATTACAAAATTCATTAAAGAATCCTGTTCATCAAGACTATCAGTGAGTAAAGCTTTTTCAAAATTCTGTAGGATTAAGCTGCGAAGATTAAGTGCATCAGGCACAGTCTTCATGATCATACTGTTAATCTCAATCTCTTTATTTCCAAAGAAATTAGTCTTAGAACCTGTAGCTAAAACTAAATAATCATACTTCAAAGGCCCTATATCAGTCTCTATCTTTTTAGCATCAGGATCAATATTAGTTACATTGGCCAATCTAAAATAAAAGTTAGGGTACCTGCTTACGATTTTACGAATCGGATATGCTATAGAATCAGGCTCGAGTCCACCTGTAGACACTTGATATAATAAAGGTTGAAAGGTATGGTAGTTATGCTTGTCCAACATCACCACCTGAACTTCCCGTTTTGCCAGTTTCTTAGCTAAGGCAATTCCGCCAAAGCCTCCACCTATTATTACAACGCGGGGTGAAGTTATCTGTGGTATATTCATAATTTAAATTTTATGGTACATTAAAGGTATAAATTTAAATTCTACTTAACTCGATCATTCCACTATTCTACCCCTGTGGACTACGAAATAAATTAATTTTCAGCCAGAAATTTGAAATATCCGAGTAATATCTCGTCATTGAGCAATCTTGGCGTATGAATTTCTAATAATTTCGGATTCTGCGAAGGACTGTAGAATTCTACCAATTGCTCTTCCAGTTCTTCTAGCTTAGAGGCACTTTGATAACCTACCCCAAATGTTTCACAAATACCTTTAGCGTTCAAGGAATGTTTAGTTTCAAAATAAGTCGTAAAAGCATCCGTGTTTTTATCCCCTGGTAGTATCCTAAAAATACCTCCACCTTGGTTATTGATTACAATCACCCTAAAGTTGGATGGAATGTAATTATTCCACAAGGCATTAGAATCATAAAAGAAACTCAGATCACCAGTGATCATGAGCACAGGACGATCACTTGCTACAGCAGCGCCCACTGCGGTGCTAATACTTCCGTCAATCCCACTGGTACCCCTGTTACAGAACACCTGTAGCTTGTCATTTAACTGAAATAATTGTGCGTAACGAATGGTAGAGCTATTACTCAATTGCAATTGATACTGATCCGGTATGGTCTTTAACACACGTTCGTACACACTAAAGTCTGAAAAAGGTAATTGGGCCACATAGTGTTTGTGAGCAACACTACGCTGCGCTTTGACCTTTAACCATTTCTGCCGTTGGCCAGTAGCACTCGCTTTTACTTGCGGTAGAAAAATTTTTAAAAATGTCGTTGGTTTCATTTTAAAATGTCGTTCCAAGCAAAAAAAAGTATTGTAGGCCTTCTTAGGGTCAATATGCCAATGATACTTCGGTGAATAGTTGCGTAAAAATGCTTTTATCTTTTTGGAAACGACTAGTCCTCCAAAAGTTAGTAATACCTCCGGCTGCAATTCCTTAAAATAAGTTTCAACTTCTTGGCTGTATTCCAAAGGCGCTATAATCTTATCGATGTTTGGAAAAAAGTTGAAATGGTGTAAATTAGAAGTGGTTTCTGTAAAGACAATCACACTGGCATCATCACCTAGTTTTTCTAATAGTTCCACATCAATTTCATCAGGTGAATTCACCCCAACTAAAATCATTTTCTTTTTCGCCGAATTCCAAATTTTAGCATAAGGCGCGACTTCATCAGAAGTGATTTGACTGTCCGTAACCACTGCAGGGATAACTTCAGGAAAAACCAATTGCTGATCCACACTATGGTATAAGGGTTCTTCAAATGGTATATTGATATGTACTGGACCATTTTCTAAAATGGCAGTATTTATAGCAAGGTTTATCTGCTGCTCATTTTCACTTTGAAAAGCATTGTACTTCCTTTCAGGAGCAGTTGTTTTACCATCGTAAACTGCGTTGTCTTCCTTTAAGTTGGCCGAGTATATAATATGTCGGTCATACACACGATCCTGACGAATGGTTTGACCATCTCCTATATCGATCTTTGAGGTAGGTCGATCAGCTGAGAGTACAATTAGAGGGATATCACTATAAAAAGCCTCAGAAATCGCTGGATAATAGTTTAAAAGAGCTGAACCTGAAGTACAAACCAAGGCCACCGGTTGCTTGATTTGTTGGGCAATTCCCAAGCCAAAAAAGCCGGCAGAACGCTCATCTACTACACTGTAAGTCTTAAAATAAGGATCCTCAGTGAAACTTATAGTCAAAGGTGCATTACGACTACCAGGGGAAATAATTATATGTTGAATCTTTTTTAATTTGCACAATTGCGTAACCGTTTGTGCTAAAGCTATGCTGGATCTCTTCATTTATGATTGCCTAATTGAGGTAACAAAAATACTCAAAATTAGCGCGTTTATCGATAAATAAGGCGGTAAATTATAGGGTGCCGGTGACCACATTCAAAATAGTCTTCCCTTTGTTCACGGTCTCCTCCCACTCTAATTCAGGCACAGAATCTATGGTAATTCCTCCGCCAACATAAAGTACTAATTGCTGCTTAAGATATTGCATACATCGCAAATTCACGTATAGCTTGGCTTGTTGTTCCATGTTTAAGGTTCCCAAATAACCTGTATAATAACTGCGGTTATAATACTCGTTTTCTAGAATAAAATCTGAAGCGGCTAATTTCGGCAGACCACATACCGCTGGTGTAGGGTGAAGCTTATCTACTAGTCCGCCTAAATCACCACTCAATCTCGCTGTTAATTTGGTCTGTAAGTGGTAGAGGTTAGCAGCCTTAACGGTTTGCACCTCTGACACCTTAATATCGCTACAGTAGTCTTTTAAAGCATCCAAAATAGCTACAGTAACCAGTGCTTGCTCCTGCTCTTCTTTCACCCCCCAGTGTATCTCAGTTTGCCCTATATCACCTACCGTGGCGGCTAGGGCCATAGTATTCACATTTTGATTATCTACTTCGATTAGCGTTTCTGGGCTAGCGCCCATCCAAAGCCCTACTTTAGGATGATACCAGAGATAACAAAAAGCATGGGGGTAGCGTAAAACTAAATTTTTATAAAGCCCGATACAATCCAAATCAGGAAGAGCAATATGTTGTTCTCTTGACAGTACTACTTTTTGAAAGCTTCCATTTTTGATCGCCTTGATCCCCTTATTTACAAGGGCCATATGTTCCTGTTTATCCAAATACTCAAGCTGTAGAGCAGCTGTTGTAGGTCCATTTTGCACACTAGACAATTCACATAATAGTTCCTTAGAGGTAGCTTTAGGAATAATAACAGCTTCTGCTTTCCCTATAAATGGAACCATTACAAAGCCTTCTTGTTCCATATGATCCAATTTATGAAGTTGATCACTGGATTGTAACAGTCCATGGATATGCGACTGATTAGGGTATTTGTATACTACAAAAGGTAGCTCCCTATCGTAATGATCAGAGGCTTCTTGAAAAAAAACATTACCAGAAAGAGTCATGGCACTAGTTAGATTTTGGCAATCGGATAGTCGTTAATTTACAAATCGAAACAATATTGTCCTGTTGGTCAGTGATTTTAATCTCCCACAACTGGGTGGTTCGACCCTTATGTATGTATCTGGCCGTGGCGTATACATCACCTTCTTTAATACTTTTAAGGTGATTGGCGCTGATTTCAATACCGCGAATCATAAAGTCTTTTGTGTTTAAGAACAAAAATGAAGCAGCACTACCAACGCTTTCAGCCAGCGCTACGGAGGCTCCACCATGTAAAACACCGTCAGGCTGATGTACCTTGGGAGTAACAGGCATCTTGGCAACCAGGTAATCTTCACCAATTTCGATGTATTCAATTTCAAGGGTTTCCATTAGTGTATTTTTACACCTTTGGTTAATCGTTGCTAAAATCTTTTCCTTATCAATTTGCATATTACTATTTTTGGACACACAAAAATACAACAAACGTTGATGAATATACCGACCTTACAAAACGAAATTGTAAAACTGGAACCCTTAAGTCTGGATAATTTCAAAAATCTATATGCCATTTCCTCGGATAGAGATTTGCTTAAATATTCACCCTCTGATATTTCTACTTTTCAGGCGTTGACAACTTATGTGGAGTTCGCACTGGAACAATGTGAAAAGGATTTGGCTGTTCCTTTTATAATATACGATAAAACAACCCAGCGGTATGCAGGTAGCACACGCTTTATGAATATCGATTGGCACAACAAGGTTTTACACATCGGGGCTACCTGGATAGGTAAAGAATTTCAAGGTACCGGCCTAAACACATCAATGAAAAAGTTGATGATCAATTATGCATTTCAGAAAATGGAATTTGAAAAGGTCGAATTCCGAATAGATCAACGAAATATTCGCTCCCGAAAAGCGGTAGAAAAGTTAGGTGCTCAGCTTGAAGGCGTACTGAGACAAAACGTTTACCTAAATGATGGGTATAAAAGAAACACATGCTGTTACGGCATTTTAAAAGGTGAATGGTAGTTAGTATCTTTTTCCTAATACTTCCATTTTAACACGGATTAATTAAACAACGAATATCAGGTAGGACTCTTCTCCAGTATCGTTAAATATATATTAAAATGTGTTAAATATCATCATAAACCACAACTTATAAGCAACCTTTCCCGTTTATATCATCGTATACATACAATAACCATCCGGATACCTGGATTGGTAAATTAATATTAAAAAAAGATACGATTATGACCTCGAACTTATGGATATTAGAAATCGCTAAAATTCTAGCAATTTTCGGAATTGTGATTTGGATAATAAAGGAAATAGGAGTCCGTATGCTCAACAAAAAGAAGCGCTAGTTCAATACGCAACTTCATTTGTAGCTTTTTTTCACAGCACTTATTTTTATTTTCCAAAGTATTGATTCAACCAAAATCAATAATTACAGCACTCGTATCCTACACCGTCAAGCCAGGGTTCATTGAAGAGAATAAGACCCGTATTAGAAAATTCATTCCGGACTTTCGACAATTGAACCCTAGGTCTATTACATAAATTGAAAAGAAGGAATAACCTTTGTACATATTTCAAGTTTATGTTTACAATACCGCTGAGCAACTGATCCTAAAGACATCTTCATTACTAAAATTATAAAAAAAGGGAGGCATCTATCCCCAATCAACTCTGAAAAAAAGTGGCATATAAACTTGTTTTTTATTAGAATATATATTCTCGGGTAGATTGTAATAACGATTTTTACACCCATGAATTTGAAAATTATTTTTCTAGCTATGTTCCCCAAAAAACACAAAATATTTTACTGTTCCTTCGGATGTTAGTATATCGTTTTTGTAGGTAAACCACATAGACTACTCTTTTGAGGTCGAACACTAAACTAACCATCCTTAGGATAATCATCAGAAGATTTTACTAACGACCCGTATTCAAAAAAAAATCTCGAAGCAATGCCCCGAGATTCTTTTTTATCTATGATTGTTTATAACCTAATTAGGCTATGCCCATCAGCTATTATTTCACTTCTTCGAAGTCAACGTCTTGTACGTTATCTCCTTCTTTAGAAGCCTCTGTATTTTCAGCACCAGCTGCAGCACCATTTTGTTGCGCGTCTGCTGTAGCTTTATACATTTCTTCAGAAGCTACTTTCCAAGCTTCATTGATCTTATCTAAAGCAGGTTGAACTTGCTCTACATCTTGAGATGCATGAGCTTTTTTCAATTCCTCTAAAGCGTCTTCAATTGGTTTTTTCTTATCAGCTGATAATTTATCACCAAATTCTTTAAGCTGCTTCTCAGTTTGGAAAACCATGCTATCTGCTTCGTTGAGTTTATCAACTTTCTCTTTAGCTTTTTGATCCGCTTCAGCATTAGCTTCCGCTTCTCTTTTCATTTTTTCGATTTCTTCGTCTGTCAATCCTGAAGAAGCCTCAATTCTGATGTTTTGCTCTTTGTTTGTTCCTTTATCTTTTGCCGATACATTGATAATACCGTTGGCATCGATGTCAAAGGTTACTTCAATCTGTGGAACCCCTCTTTGTGCCGGTGGAATACCGTCTAAATGGAAACGTCCGATAGTTTTGTTGTCCGATGCCATAGAACGCTCTCCTTGAATCACATGGATTTCAACAGAAGGTTGATTATCAGCAGCAGTTGAGAACACCTGAGATTTTTTAGAAGGAATAGTTGTATTGGCCTCAATAAGTTTAGTCATTACACCACCCATGGTTTCAATACCTAATGATAATGGTGTTACATCCAACAACAATACATCCTTAACATCTCCAGTCAATACTCCCCCTTGAATTGCAGCACCTACAGCTACAACTTCATCAGGATTCACTCCTTTAGAAGGCTTCTTACCAAAGAACTTCTCAACAGCTTCTACTACTGCTGGAATTCTAGTGGATCCCCCTACAAGTATAATTTCATCGATTTCACTTTTTGAAATACCAGCATTTTTAATAGCTGACTCACAAGGCTTAATTGTTCTAGCTACCAAATCACTGATCAATTGCTCGAACTTAGCACGTGTAAGACTTTTTACTAAGTGCTTAGGTCCGCTTGCAGTTGCAGTAATATATGGCAAGTTAATTTCTGTTTGGCTTGCAGAAGAAAGTTCTATTTTCGCTTTTTCAGCCGCTTCTTTTAGACGTTGTAAAGCGATAGAATCTTTTCTTAAATCTACATCCTCTTCAGCCTTAAAATCGTCAGCCAACCAGTCGATGATTTTTTCATCGACATCATCACCACCAAGGTGAGTATCACCGTCAGTAGACAATACTTCAAATACTCCATCTCCTAACTCCAAGATAGATACATCGTGAGTACCTCCACCAAAGTCAAAGACAACAACTTTTTGATCTTGACCTTTTTTGTCAAGACCATAAGCTAGTGCAGCTGCAGTAGGCTCATTAATAATGCGCTCTACTATCAATCCAGCAATCTCTCCAGCCTCTTTAGTTGCTTGACGCTGAGAGTCATTGAAATATGCAGGAACCGTGATCACAGCACGAGAAACATCCTGTCCAAGATAATCCTCAGCTGTTTTTTTCATTTTCTGAAGAATCATGGCAGACAACTCTTGTGGCGTGTATAAACGTCCATCAATATCTACTCTCGGGGTATCATTATCACCTTTTACTACTTTATAAGGAACTCTGGAGGCTTCTTTTTCAGATTCTGAATACCTATTTCCCATAAAACGTTTGATGGAATATATGGTCTTATTAGGGTTGGTTACCGCCTGACGTTTAGCTGGATCTCCAACCTTTATTTCTCCACCATCAACAAAAGCGATTACAGAAGGGGTAGTTCGCTTTCCTTCAGCATTAGGTATTACCACTGGTTCGTTTCCTTCCATCACAGAAACGCAAGAGTTGGTTGTACCTAAATCTATACCAATAATTTTACTCATGTTTATATTTTTATAGTGTTTGAAAATTCTTTTAATTCGCAATACAAAATTCAATCTTTGTGCCATGGATTTAAAAATGACAAACTGTCACAACATATAGTATAAAACCGTATAAAAGAGCCTCCAAGCCGCTGTCATTACTTCCAATATATTGGCAAAACACCGAGATTCACTAATTAGGTTACTGTATATGCTACAATTTATTTTCTGTTACCACCTACAAATCAGTTGAATATTTTTGTAACATTACACACAAGTTGGCTACTAATATTAAAACATCTATCTCAACATTGACACAAGACCTAGAACATAAGTTTGTAAGTGAATTGGAAGCAAACCAAAATATCGTGCATAAAATATGTAAGATATATACGGATTGTACCGACGCGCACAAAGATTTGTTTCAGGAAATCACCATACAACTATGGAAGGCTTATCCCAAATTTCGTGGTGAGGCTAAATTTAGCACTTGGATGTACAGAATATCGCTAAACACTGCGATTACCTTATACAGAAAAACCAAACGACAACCACACACGGATAAATTAGATCCACTGCTGTACAAGGTTAAAGCGATTGATTATGATGACACAGAAGAACAGCAATTAGCCCTGATGTACGATGCAATTAAGCAGCTCAACGACATTGAAAAGGCATTGGTATTCTTATACCTAGAAGATAAGAATTACCGTGAAATTTCAGAAACAATCGGTATCAGTGAAATTAATGCCCGAGTTAAAATGAACAGAATAAAAAAGAAACTTAAAAATATACTTAATCCCTGATGGAAGAGCTTGATTTATTAAAAAAGGATTGGCAGAAAAGGGAGAAGAATCTTCCAAATCTTTCCTATGAAGATATATATAAGATGATGCTCAAGAAATCATCATCTTCAGTGCGATGGATCTTTTATATCAGTATAATAGAACTAGGCTTAGGGATTCTAATTATCTTGTTTTATCACCCTAGTGTTGGGAGGCAGATCCAGCTCCCCGAATACATTAATTACTTTTCTTATCTCTCCATACCTGTACTACTGTTTTTTGTATACCGGTTCTTTCAAAATTACAAAAACATCTCTACGACTTCCTCAGTGAAGGGCTTATTGGAGAGCATAATGAAAGCACGTCGTACCGTGAGGCTATATATCATTTTAAATATGATACTTGGTGGACTGGCCTCCATTTTCACACTTATCTATGTGTATATAGACCAACAAGGTGGCTGGAACGTATTTGTACAAGAGGCTCAAATAAAAGACTATCTTATCATTTTCGTTGTTGCGGTAATTGCAACAACAATTGTAATGGCCGTACTATTAGGTATTTACCTATTGCTTTATGGCTTCTTAATGAGGCGTCTAAAAATGAATTATAAGGAACTTAAAAAGATGGAAGTATAGCATCGCAGGATTAATGAGTTACCACTCCCGCTTTTTGTTCAAACTTTCAATTTCCGCTATTGTTTCTTCGGGAATCACCTTTAAAAATGAAGGATGTTGTTCAATTGCATACTCAATCTTTTCAACAATTTCTTCTATAGATTCATTATCGTAGTCAATATCTAACGGCTCTTTAATAACCATGGATTGTAAGATTCCTTTCTTCTTAATATGAAGTCCCTTTTTATCAAAGGAACGGCGAAAACCATCGATGACCACTGGAATAACAATGGGCTTATAATGTTTGATAATATGAGCAGTTCCTTTGCGAATAGGCTTCCAAGGTTTGGTTGTTCCTTGTGGAAAAGTGATCACCCAACCATCATCTAATGCTTTGCTGATATTTGAGATGTCACTAAACTTCACTTGTCTGTTCACATCCTTTCCACCTGCTCTCCAAGTACGCTCAATACTTATGGAGCCAGCATAAGTCAATATCTTAGGCAAAAGCCCGGACTTCATTGTTTCTTTGGCAGCGACATAGTACAAGTTCATTTTAGGTTGCCAGAGGTAGCTCACATTTTTTATGGAATCAACTCTACCGCTAAGGCTTGCATTGAAGACGTGAAACATCGCAACAACATCAGCAAAATAGGTCTGGTGATTTGAAATAAACAACACCCCTGAATCTGGCAGATTTTTAATGATTTCCGATCCTTCAATCTGAAGCTCATTAAATCCCCGATAGCGGCGATGTGTCATAACACCCGCAATCCGAATCAACCATTTTTTTATAAATAATATATGTCCAAAAGGATTTCTTTTGAATAAAGCCATCTTAAATCGTTATCATTATAGGAATCTCAAAAATACAAAACTTACAGTTCAATTGACTTTTTAAAAAGGTCTTTTATTTCACTTAGTATCATTGCGGTGGCACCCCAAACAGTAAAGTCATTAAATTTAAAAGATGGGACAGTAATATTATGCGCATAGGAAGTACTCAAAGTTTGGGAAGTTTCAAGTCGATCATCCATAAAATCAGAAAACAACACTTCAATAATTTGCTCTACCTCCGTTTGTTGCGGTACAAACTTTGGAGTACTGTTACTTAAACCGATAAATGGATGTACCAGAAAATTACTCGGTGGAATAAAGAGTTCTGTCACAGATTTTATGAGCTGAATTTGTTGAGGTGCAACTCCTACTTCTTCCATGGTTTCTCTTAATGCGGTCTCTTGAATATCTCGATCTGAAAGCTCGACCTTCCCCCCGGGGAATCCCACTTGATTTGAATGAACGCCATTATAGGTCTTCCTCAAAATAAGCAATAGGCGCGTCTGATCCTGGTGATCAGGATAGAACAAACTAATCACCCCAGCTTGCCTGGGTACTTTTTTAGTCAATTTCCATTTCTCAATTTCCTTTAATCTTGCCTCAGGTGCCATTTTATTATGAGATTCTTCTCCAGGTAATGGCATATTTTTTATTTTTGAAACTAATTCATGAAAATTCGTAAATTCCATATGCAGTATTATTTAAGAGCTATTACAATATTAGTATTAATTTTTTTATCCGCTTGCAACGAAAAACCTAAGCAAAAAAAGACGCTTGAGCAGAAAAATATAAAAGACAGCGTAGCCTTTACCAAAGAAATTATAGAAAGGGCTAAAAAGGAAGAGGAAAAAAAACCATTCTTACTAACCGAAGAAAACGCCATTCCTTTTTTTTTCGAATATGAAAAAACACATAAACAATCTAAGGTTAAGGTCTTTACCTCTATGGGGAACTTTACCATTGACTTATTTAAGAACACGCCCTATCATAGAGCAAACTTCATCTACCTAAGCTCAAAGAATTACTTTAACAAGACCTACTTCCATAGAGTGGTCAAAGATTTTATCATTCAAGGCGGGAATACCGATCTGAGAGTGACCGCCAGCAAACGGGACAGTATTGGCTTTTATCTTTTACCTCCCGATGTTGAAAAAGGACACAAACACATAAGAGGTACAGTTTCCATGCCTAGTAGTGATGAGGTTACCAATCCCCACAAACTCGCATCGCCCTTTGAGTTTTTTATTGTCACAACCAAAACTGGTGCTCCTCATCTTAACGGTAAATTTACAGCCTTTGGAATGGTGAGTTCCGGGATGGATGTAGTCGATAAAATCAATGGTGTTAAAACTGGTGAAGACGAATGGCCACTAAAAAATGTTATTATTGATTCTATCTCAATCCTCGACTAATCTATTGTCTGAGTTTAGCGAAACATATCCATAAGCCCCTTTTAAAACATTCGTTGATTTTTTCATAATCCTCAACATTACGTTCCACAACTAGCTCCTTCTATGCATTGTTTAAATATATCAATTATAAAATAATTATAGATTTTAGCAATAGTTTCTTATCTTTGTTTTTCAAAAAATAACTATGACCATTACCCAATTACAATACGTGCTAGCAGTCGCTGAGCACCAAAATTTTACGCATGCCGCTGAAAAAAGTTTCGTGACGCAACCCACCTTGAGTATGCAAATACAGAAACTAGAAGATGAATTAGATATCTTGATTTTTGATCGAAGTAAAAAACCCATCCAACTAACGGCAGTCGGAGAAAAAATAGTGGAACAGGCCAAGAATATAGTCAATGAATCCAATCGTATTCAGGATATTGTAGATCAAGAAAAGGGGTTTATTGGAGGTGAATACAGAATTGGAATCATTCCTACCATTATGCCGACGCTACTACCGTTGTTCTTAAAAAACTTTGTGAACAAGTACCCAAAGGTCAACTTGAAAATTGAGGAGCAAAACACCGATGTACTTATCCAAAAGCTAGAGGATGGCTATCTAGATGCTGCTATTGCCGCTACTCCCTTAGAGAATCCAAATATCAAAGAGAGCGTTTTATATTATGAGCCTTTTGTGGCATACGTCCCACAGAACCACAGACTGAATCCTGTTAAAAAGGTATCTATTGAGGATTTAGATTTAGAGGACATACTATTACTCGAAGATGGACATTGCTTCAGAGAAGGTGTCATTAACCTTTGTAAGAATAGAAATTTCAAGAACGATCGCTTCCATTTAGAAAGCGGTAGTTTTGAAACCATGATGAAATTGGCGGATGAAGGAATGGGAATGACACTACTTCCTTTTTTACATACTATGGATCTGAGTGAGAGTCAGAAATTGAATCTTCGCTTTTTTAATGAACCAAACCCTGCTCGTGAGGTTAGTTTAATCTATCACAAAAGCGAATTAAAAATGCATATCACTCATGCACTTAAGGATATCATTACCGGTGTCATCAGAGGTGCCATCGCATTTCAAGATGTCAAAATTATTAGCCCGGTATCTAATAGAAGCATCTCGAAATAAAACTCATACACTATAAAAGCATTTTCAACCGCTATTAAAAGAGAAGTTTAAACTTCTCTTTTAATAGGAATTCTTAGTTTTTTATTTAATGTAGATTAAACATTGTGATAATTCTGGTCTACCTTGGATGTAGGCATTAAGCCAAATTCTTAATTCATCAATTTCGTAAGGTAGTAATCTGGAGGCGGCCTTTTCTAATTCTTTACAAAATAATTTAGGATCGAAGCTCACCTTATGCAACACCATTTTGGTGTATTCAAACATAGCTCTTGCCATTGGTTTAAAATTTTATTAGGTTGACTTAAATTTAACGAATACCAAGATACAAAATTGTTGTCTTTCCGTTAAAATCAAAGTTTAAATGTTAAAATACATTTAGTGCGTGTTTTCTAGTCTTGTCAAGGTTTCAAAATTCCCAAGTTCTTTAGGATTAGAGCCAAATTTATTGACATTTGACTCCCCTTCTTTAAACAACTGAACAAGGCAGTAAAATGGTATCAATTGATACCAACCACTTTGTCCCAAATCATGACATCTCTTAACACCTTGAGCAATTATAAAGTATATAATGGGCACAAATAAGAACCAGAAGACCACGGAAAATTCGCCAAGATGAATTTGTAATATGGCTGCCAATATACTCGAAATTAAGTAACATAGGAAATAACCTAGGACACATAACAATAGGCTTAAACCGAACTCGGTTCTGCGTATCCTTCCAGTGAAGGAAAAGGGATTTTTAAACATAATTATAAGATTTAGGCAATTGTAAATATATAATATTTTTTAACATCTTATCTAAAAGTTTCTCGTTTACTTTTAATTTTCCCATTAAATTTACTTTTGTAGTTAATGGTTTTAGTATTTTAGTGAACTGCATTAGTTTAAAACCTTATGAAGAAGATACACTTTTTGCTTATCGGAATTGCGTGTTTTATGAGTTGTTCCAGCTATAAGCCATTGACAAAGAAGCTAAGGTACGAATTGAACACCTCTTTTTTTGAAAATCAATTTAGCGGGTTATTTGTTTATGACCCTGTTTCAGGTGATACCTTAATTAATTACAATGGCGATAAGTATTTTACCCCGGCGAGCAACACTAAGATTTTTACGCTATATTCGGCCATAAGTTTACTTCCGGAGTTTTTACCTAGTATGCAATACACCACTGCAAATGGTGAGATGTACATTAAAGGTGTCGGAAACCCGGCCACTTTACATCCCGTATTAAAGGATAGCTCTCTGATTAATTTTCTTAAAAAGCAACAGCACATCAACCTTTATTCTGACAACCTAGAAGATACTCCGTTGGGTCCTGGATGGGCGTGGGATGATTTTGATGCCTATTATTCACCCCAGCGAAGTCCATTACCCGTGTACGGGAACATTGTACGGTTGTATAAAAATGATTCCTTGTTTGTTTCTGTGGAGTCACTTCGGGCACATGTCGAATTAAAAGATGCGCCTTATAGTAGAGCTGTTTCTAAAAATGAATTTTTCTTATCACCCGCGCAAAAGGACACCATTGAAGTTCCATTTATTGTCGACAGCACCCTTATCAGACAGATTTTGGAAAATCAAACAGGTCAAACCATTAAAATAGTAGATCATTTTCCAGCAGGAAAAAAGAAGACCGTTTATGGAATCGCAGCTGACTCGGTGTACAAACAACTCATGCAAGTCAGTGATAACTTTATTGCAGAACAACTACTTATCATGTCCTCTTCTAGCCTGGGAGACACCCTGAGTAGTGCTAAAACTCGTGCGTATATTTTAGAGAACAATTTAGAAGGTATTCAATACAAACCCAGATGGGTGGATGGTTCTGGTTTGTCCCGTTACAACCTATTTACCCCATCCTCCATGGTGTATACTTTAAATGAGTTATATCAAAAGATACCAACTCAAACCCTATACGATATTTTCCCGACAGGCGGCGAAAGCGGTACATTAGAACATTATTTCAAAGGAAATCCTCGACCATATATACACGCCAAAACAGGAAGTTTAAGCAATAATTATTGCCTGAGTGGTTATTTGGTGACTAATTCAGGCAAAACCTTGATTTTTAGTTTTATGAACAATCACTATCGTCAAAGCTCTAGTGAGCTTAAGGCGAAAATGGCTCAGATCCTAGAATCCATACGGGATCACTATTAAATTAAAATATGGGAGTAGGCTACCGTTAAAACAGGGGAATATTAGTAAATTTGCTTGCTTAATTAGCTATCGGCACAAACATTTATGCACAAAATATATTCAAAAACTTTACAAGACCTTGAGTTTTCATCAGTACTGGAGCAGGTCTCCTCCCTTTGCATTACTGTTTTAGGAAAGGAAGCAGCTCTCGAAATCAGTCCGCTTACGGATAGAGAAGCTCTTGAAAGCGCGTTGAATCAAACCAATGAATATCTCGCTTCTTTTGAGAATGACAACACCATCCCAAATCATTATTTTGATGCTATCACACCTGAGATTAAACTGCTGAAAGTTGAAAACAGCTTGATAGAAATTGAGGGGTTTAGGAGAATCGCATTGGTGTCTGAAACGGTCAACAACCACATACAGTGCTATAAAAAATTTACGGTCTACTATCCTAACCTATACGCTAGTATATCTCATATTGAATACACCAAAGTTCTTCAAAATGAAATTCATCAGGTTATCGATCGCTTTGGAGAAATCAAGGACACAGCCTCTTCTAATTTACAAAAAATAAGGAGGGATATCGCTCAAGTACGCACCAAAATAAATCAAAGTTTCGGCGGAGCCTTAAGCACCTATACTAGTGCTGGGTATTTGGATGATATTCGAGAAACCATAATTGATAACAGGCGTGTATTAGCCGTAACCGCAATGTACCGCAAACGGGTCAAAGGTGCTATATTAGGCAACTCTAAA
Source organism: Galbibacter sp. (assembly GCF_048266365.1). Taxonomy (NCBI): domain Bacteria; kingdom Pseudomonadati; phylum Bacteroidota; class Flavobacteriia; order Flavobacteriales; family Flavobacteriaceae; genus Galbibacter; species Galbibacter sp. The sequence continues at coordinate 232,612 of NZ_JBLWZP010000002.1, forward strand.
ACAGGGAGCATTGTTTATATAGAACCTGAAGCTACTCGTCAATATAGCCACACCCTTACAAACCTAGAATATGACGAGCAGGAAGAAATACAGAAAATATTAAGAGAATTAACGAACTTTCTGCGCCCTTTTAGGAGCTTGCTCATAGACTATGAGGAATTTTTAATCCGAATCGATACGGTGGCAGCAAAAGCAAAATACGCCCGTCAGCTGAACGCTGTACTTCCCCAGATCACAACCGAGCGTCGCTTTGAACTCATCGATGCTTATCACCCACTACTCTATCACTCTAATAAAGCGAGTCTTAAAAAAACCTATCCCCAAACCATTGAGCTTCACCAGGAGAATCGCATTATTGTGATTTCCGGTCCGAATGCCGGGGGGAAAAGTATTACCCTTAAAACTGTTGGTCTACTGCAACTAATGCTTCAAAGTGGTCTATTAGTGCCAGTACACCAAAGATCTACAATGTGTCTTTTCGATAGAATATTGACAGATATCGGTGATAATCAATCCATAGAAAATCACCTGAGCACTTATAGTTACAGATTGAAAAACATGAATTTTTTCCTGCGCAAATGCAATGATAAAACCTTATTTTTAATTGATGAATTTGGAACAGGTAGTGACCCGGAACTCGGAGGTGCACTCGCTGAGACCTTCTTAGAAGTTTTCTATGAAAAAGAAGCTTTTGGGATTATAACCACCCACTATTCAAATTTAAAAATATTAGCCAATGAACTACCCTTCGCCACTAACGCCAATATGCGTTTTGACAATAAAACCTTGGAACCTGTATTCAAATTAGTCTTAGGTGAGGCTGGAAGTTCGTTTACCTTTGAGGTGGCCCAAAAAAATGGTATCCCTTATAGCTTGATCAATAGGGCTAAAAAGAAAATTGAGCGCGGAAAAGTTCGCTTTGACGCCACCATTGCAAAATTGCAGAAACAGCGAAGCAAGATGGAAAAAACCTCCACCGATCTCATTGACCAGCAATCCAAGGCGAGAGAGGAAGCTAAACGACTAGAAGAACTCAATGTTCGCATAAAAGATAAACTAGAGAAATACCAACAACTATACGATCACAACCAGCGAATGATTTCCCTTGGGAACAAGGTCAATACCTTAGCTGAAGATTATTTCATGAGCAAGAAAAAGAGACCCTTAATTTCAGAGTTCTTGCGTATTGTGGAAACCGAAAACTCCAAACGAAAACAAGAATCAGCAGCGGTGAAAAAGAAAGAACGCGCCAAAAAGAAAGTAGTTGAAACTGAGGTACAAAAGCAAGTTCAGAAGATTAGAGAACGTAAGCAGAAAGAAAAAGCAGAAAAAATAGAACAAGCCAAAATCGCACCAAAACCAAGACCAACCTTAAAGGTTGGAGACAGGGTACGTCTTTTGGAAAGTAAATCTGTAGGCACCATCGATATCATAGAGAAAAACAAGGCCACCGTAAACTATGGTATTTTCACCACCAAGGTCAGTTTAGATCAATTGGAACTCGTGGAAGCCAAAAAGAAAAAATAATACACTGCCACCCCTAACCACCAAAACAAATTCTTAGCATAACTAGAGAGAATCTCTATTTTAAACTGTAATTTTACATCAAAATTTAGTGCAAATGTCAGTAGCAAAAAAGGAATATAAGCGAGTAACGGTTAAATCATTAATTGAAATGAAGCAGCTAGGAGAAAAAATCTCCATGCTAACTGCATACGATTATTCCATGGCAAAAATCGTAGATGGAGCCGAAGTGGATTGTATTTTAGTTGGTGATTCTGCAAGTAATGTGATGGCTGGGCATGAAACAACCCTCCCAATTACACTAGATCAAATGATTTATCACGCGAGTTCAGTGATTCGAGGAGTACAACGAGCTCTTGTTGTGGTTGACCTTCCTTTTGGAAGCTACCAATCAGACCCAAGAGAAGCATTGCGGTCTGCAATCAGAATCATGAAAGAAAGTGGGGCTCACGCTATTAAATTGGAGGGTGGAAAAGAAATTAAAGAGTCGATTAAAAGAATCCTAAACGCAGGTATTCCTGTAATGGGGCACTTAGGTCTTACACCGCAATCCATTTATAAATTTGGAACCTATACCGTTAGAGCAAAAGAGGAAGCAGAGGCTAATAAGCTAAAAGAAGATGCAAAATTCCTAGAAAAATCAGGTTGCTTTGCCATTGTATTGGAAAAAATTCCAGCAAAACTTGCCAAAGAGGTAGCAGAGACTGTATCTATACCTGTTATTGGGATCGGTGCCGGAAATGGTGTCGACGGTCAGGTATTAGTCCTTCATGACCTTTTGGGTATGACTCATGAGTTCAATCCTCGTTTTTTACGTCGTTATATGAACTTATACCAAGATATGACAGATGCGATATCAAACTATGTTTCTGACGTTAAATCTAGGGACTTCCCCAGCGATCAGGAGCAATATTAATCTATACAATTTAAAATGAAGCGCTTAACAACCAAGGATAATCTCCAGGTTATTTACGAAGATAATCACATTATTGTCATCAATAAGCGTGCTGGAGATCTTGTACAAGGAGACAAGACTAGAGATACGCCTTTGGCGGATATTGTTAAGGGTTATATTAAGGAGAAATACCAAAAGCCGGGAAATGTCTATTTAGGGGTTGTTCATAGACTCGACAGACCAACCACCGGCATTGTGTTATTTGCTAAAACCTCCAAAGCTCTACCTCGACTAAATAAACTTTTTAAAGAGAAAGAGGCTCGAAAAACCTATTTGGCGATCACCAAAGTAAAACCTCCACAAGAGAAAGGAACCTTGGAACATTGGATGAAAAGAAATCCCAAACAGAACAAATCCTATGCAAATTCCAAGGAAGTTCCCGATAGCAAAAAGGCGATTTTACATTATGAGGTCTTAAAGGCTTTGAATAATTATCATCTTATAGAAATAGATTTGGAAACAGGTAGACACCATCAAATTCGCTCTCAACTCTCTGTTATAGGTTGCCCTATTAAAGGAGATTTAAAATACGGATTCGATCGTAGCAATAAAGACGGTAGCATACATCTACATGCCCATACGTTAAGCTTAATGCATCCTGTGAAGAAAGAGCAACTTACATTTACAGCCCCACTACCCGATGAACCCTTATGGAATGCTTGTCGTTAAGACAGAAAATATTTGAATATGGAAGATTTAAATGACAAAAAAATAGTGCTCTTTGACGGCATTTGCAACTTATGTACAGGTACTGTGCAATTTATCATCAAACGCGACCGCAAAGATTTATTTCGTTTTGCTTCTTTACAAAGCGAAATCGGGAAACAACTCATGGAGGAGCGTAACATCGACCCGGAGTCCAATAACTCTATTATTGTCATAGAACCACAAGTTGCTTACTATGTTAAGTCTAGTGCTGCCATTGAAATTGCAAAAGAGCTTGGAGGATTGTGGCCGACGATACAGGTATTCTCTTATATCTTACCCGAGGGTATTAGGGATTCTATATACGAGTTAATCGCAAAAAACCGATACAAATGGTTTGGTAAAAAGGACAGTTGTATGATTCCAACACCTGCCCTTGAATCTAAATTTCTTGATGGGAACTAGTTAATCATCTCATAGCAATCTTTTGCTATTTCCAATTCCTCATTTGTCGGAATAACAAGAACCAATACTTTGGAAGTCTCTTTGCTAATTATTCTATTTTCTGTAGATCTTACGTTGTTTTTGTAATCTTCGAGTTCAATTCCTAAATAACTCATCTCATCACAGATCATACGTCTTAGTACACTGCTATTTTCACCTATTCCAGCGGTAAACACAATAACGTCAACACCGTTCATAGCAGCGGCATAAGAACCAATATATTTTTTAATACGGTACGCATTCATTTCTAAGGCCAACTGACATTTTCGATCTCCTTGTTGGGCTTTTTCTTCAATGATCCTTAAATCACTAAATCCAGTCATACCAATCATTCCACTCTTTTTATGAAGAATTTCAGATACCTCATCCAACGAATATCCTAAAGTATTCACCATATAGAAGATCACCGATTGGTCAATATCACCACTTCGGGTACCCATTATAAGTCCATTGACAGGTCCGAATCCCATGGAGTGGTCAACACTTTTACCGTTTTGAACTGCAGTAATACTACAACCGTTTCCGAGGTGAACTGAAATGAGTTTGGACTTTTTCTTACTGATAAAATCTTTTGCCTTTGTAGTCACATATTTATGACTAGTTCCATGAAAACCGTATAGTCGAATATAATTCTCCTCTAGAAACGAATCAGGAATAGCATATTTATAGGCGCGCTCTGGAATAGTTTGATGAAAAGCTGTATCAAAAACGGCAACTTTCTTAGCGTTCGGAAAAACCTTTTCTGCCACCTCTATTCCAGTAAAATTATGTGGATTGTGAAGTGGGGCAAGGCTGAACAATCGCTTTATGGTAGCCTTGACCTTATCGTCAATAAATACAGTATTCGAAAAATCTTTACCACCATGAACCACTCTGTGACCAACAACATCGATCTCATCCACACTTTTAATAGCTCCCCTTTCAGAATCCATGAGCAGTGCAGCAATACGCTCCAATCCAACTTGATGGTTTTCAATTTCAACAGTTTCAGAAATATTCATTTTCTTCGACTTGTAGTGTATGGCAGCGTTAGAAAGACCAATACTCTCAACTAGCCCAGAAGCTATTACAATTTCTCCCGGCATACGCATTAGTTGAAATTTTATAGAAGAACTTCCTGCATTGATGACTAATATTTTTTTCATAACTATCTTAAAAACTTATTACTTCTACTTTATTAACTCTTCAATCCGTTTTATAATCCTTGTGCCTGAATCGCGGTGATGATCACGGTGTTAAAAATATCATCAACAGTACAACCTCTACTAAGATCATTTACAGGCTTGTTAAGCCCTTGCAACATTGGCCCTATGGCCAAGGCTCCTGTTTCTCTCTGCACGGCTTTATAGGTGTTGTTTCCTGTATTTAAATCTGGGAATATCAGCACGCTAGCTTGACCGGCAACTTCTGAGTTTGGGAGTTTACTCTGCCCTACTCTTAAATCCACCGCTGCATCGTACTGAATTGGCCCCTCAATTTTTAAGTCAGGCCGTTTCTCTTTTACTATGGCTGTCGCCTGGCGTACTACATCAACATCCTCTCCTTTGCCTGAACTACCAGAAGAATAAGACAGCATTGCAATCTTAGGTTCTATACCAAAGGCCTGACTACTATCTGCAGATGATATCGCAATCTCTGCTAGTTCCTCTGCATTTGGGTTTGGATTAATTGCACAATCTCCAAAAACAGCGACCCGATCTTCCAAACACATAAAGAATACTGAAGAAACAACAGAAACTCCAGGCTTGGTTTTTATAAATTGTAAGGCTGGACGTATGGTATGTTGAGTGGTATGTGCCGCTCCGGAAACCATTCCATCTGCATCGCCTTTATAAATCATCATTGTACCATAATAAGAAACATCACTCATCCAATCCTTGGCGATGTCCGTGTTTATGTTTTTATGTTTGCGGAGTTCATAAAATGTTTGAACATAATCCATAAATTTATCTGAAATGGTTGGATCGATAATCTCTATGCGTTCCAGGTCGATATGTAGGCCTAAGCTATTGATCTTTTCAATAATTTGAGTGCGATTGCCTAGTAGGGTGATGTCCACAATGTCGATAGCTCTAAGATGAGCCGTAGCCTGAAGCACTCTTTCATCTGTGCCCTCAGGCAACACGATCCGTTTTTTATGCAATTTTGCACGACTGATCAAATCGTATTGGAACATTCTAGGAGTAATCCCTTTGGGTTTGAAACTAATTAGACGTTCTGCCAAGGAATCAAACTTCACATGATTCTGAAACGTACTTATCGAAGTCTCAATCTTATTAATACTCTCAGCATGTATGTTGGCTTTAATGCTTCCTACTTTATTGGCTACACTGAATGTTCCTTCCTGCACAGAGATTATTGGAACAACTTGACTAAGTCCTTCAATGAGCTTTAAAATAGAAGCCTCGGGTATTAACCCCCCTGTGAGGATAATTCCGGAAATTTTCGGATAGTTGGTGGAGCTATTGGCTACTAGAGCCCCTAATATAATATCTCCTCGGTCTCCCGGGGTGATTACCAAACTGTTTTCTTTAAGCTTGGTGATGTAATTTCTAAGTTGCATTGCGCCGACTCCAAAACTTGCAGTTTGATTGTCCAAGAAATCCTCACCTAACAATACTTTACCATCCAGATAGGCAACAATTTCTTTAATGGTTGGATTGGCCAAGGATTCAATCCTGGGAATCGCAAACACATCGACCTCATCCGGAAGAAAATCTCTTAAGACATTCTCCGCAATTGATAAGTTTTGCGCGTTGATCTTATTGGCAATGATCGCCATCACTTTGACATCCCTGTGGAGATAGGAATTATAGGCCATGCGCAGACTCAAGGCTAAATCCTCCTTGGTTTTCCCCACGCCGCTGGAGACTAGAATCGTAGGAAGCCCGAGATTCTTTGCAATAGTCACATTGAGGTCAAACTCAAATACCCTACTCTCACCAGCAAAATCAGATCCTTCCACTAGTACAAAGTCAAAACGCTTCTCTAAGGCTTTGTATTTGCGAATAATTAAATCGAAGACCTGTCCGACCTCATTATTATTTTGCATTTCAATTACCTGATTAGAGGTGAAAGCATAAGCATCCTCATAAGTCATTTCGACACCAAAGTAGGAAAGTACGGTTTCAATATGGTTATCTTTCTCCCTTTTAGTATCATTAATAATGGGTCGAAAATAACCCACCTTAGCTGTTTTCCCTAAAAAGGTCCGCATTAAACCTAAAGTAATTAATGATTTTCCACTATCTGATTCTAGTGTAGCAATATAAATTCCTTTATTCATTTTAATTTAAGTCAAATTTCTAGGGTCAGTACCTACATACCCTAAATTGCTATCAAAAATACTAGATATTACCCTGCTTTCCTAACGGTTTGGGGTCTTTATCACGGATTATTTTTGAGTGGATTCCTACCTTGTTATCGCCATTATTTTTTCATATGACTACATCCTTAAAATCGCGTTTTATACTCCATGAATCTTATAATATTATGCAATTTAAAGATGAATATCTTTTTTTTTATAATAATGTCTTATTTTGCGATTGTTTATTTACATAAGTGTAGCAATTACTTAAAGTGGCCTATAGTTCATTCCAACTTAACCTGCCATAAAACGCCATTAATCCAATGGAAGATTATTAAATTAGAGGACCATGAAAATACTGTTTACCCACATAAAAGAGCTTTTACAAACCAGAGACAATCCGACTCCGATTCTCAAAGGCCAGGCGATGAAGACCTTACCTAGTATTAAAAATGCCTACCTATTGATCGAAGATCAAAAGATTTCCCAATTTGGTAGCATGGATTCATTACCAGAACTGGAGGTAGATAAAAAAGTAGAACTCAGTGGTAAGATGGTACTTCCTACTTGGTGTGATAGCCATACGCATTTGGTCTATGCAGGTAATCGCGAACAGGAATTCATAGATAGAATCAACGGCTTGAGCTACGAAGAAATCGCTCAAAAGGGTGGTGGAATTCTAAATTCAGCTAAAACGCTGGAAAACACCTCCGAGGATGCTCTATTTGAACAATCATTAAAACGTTTAGAAGCGGTCTCACATCAAGGTACTGCTGCTATTGAAATCAAAAGCGGCTACGGGCTATCATTAGAAGGTGAACTCAAAATGCTTCGCGTGATTCAGCGGCTAAAGAAACACAGTAATGTAACAATCAAAAGTACTTTTTTGGGAGCACATGCGGTGCCGCTACAATACAAAGACAATCAAACTGCATACATTGACTACATCATTCAACATATATTACCCGAGGTAGTTTCGCAACAACTTGCAGAATATATTGATGTGTTCTGCGAAAAGGGCTACTTTTCAGTAAATGACATGGAAAGGATCCTTGAGGCTGCTACTGCTAAAGGACTCACTCCAAAGGTACATGTCAATCAGTTTAACGCTATTGGAGGTATTGCGTCAGCGGTAAAATACAATGCCTTGACAGTTGATCATTTAGAGGTCATCGAAAAGGAAGATATTATTGCTTTGCAAAACTCAGATACCCTTGCCGTTGCATTACCACTGTGTTCGTTTTTCCTTGGAATTCCATACACCCCTGCAAGGGAACTTATCAATGCAGGACTACCTTTAGTACTGGCCAGCGATTACAACCCGGGATCATCTCCTAGCGGAAACATGAACCAGGTAGTATCCACAGCCTGTATCAAAATGAAATTAAGCCCAGAAGAGGCCATAAATGCGGCCACAATAAACGCAGCTCATGCCATGGGTGTTTCCGCTACCCACGGAAGTATCACCCCTGGTAAGATGGCAAATTTCATCGTCACCAAATCAGTGCCCTCCTACGGTTATTTAGCCTATGATTTTGGAAATATAAATATAGATACCGTCTACATCAACGGCCAAGCGTTAAGCTAAAAGCGATTATCACCGTCCAAGAGATTACCCAATCCCCCAAGGACACTTCCTTCCCCTTTACTTTTTCCACCTGCTTGTGGTGCAGCTGCGAATACGCGACTTGCTAAACGACTAAAAGGCAACGACTGTATATACACAACACCCGGACCTCTAAGTCTAGCATAAAACAAACCTTCGCCCCCGAAGACCGTGTTTTTAATTCCTCCCACAAATTGAATATCGTAATCCACATCCTTTGTAAAGCCTACAATACAGCCCGTATCTATTTTTAAGACTTCTCCAGCTGCTAATTCTTTTCTGGCTAGGGTACCACCAGCGTGAACAAAAGCCATACCGTCACCTTGAAGTTTCTGCATAATAAAACCTTCACCGCCAAAAAAACCTCTTCCCAAACGCTTAGAAAACTCAATACCGACAGAGACACCTTTGGCCGCACAAAGAAAGGCATCTTTCTGACAGATGAACTTCCCATCATATTTAGTGAGGTCTATAGGAACAATTTTACCCGGATAAGGTGCTGCGAAACTCACCTTACGCTTTTGAACAGTTGTATTAAGATATGCAGTCATAAAGAGACTTTCACCGGTTAGCAAACGCTTACCAGCAGAAAATAATTTTCCCAAAACTCCACTGCTTTGGTTAGAACCATCTCCGAATATGGTTTCCATATTCAGACCATCCTCCATCATCATAAAACTCCCCGCCTCTGCGACTACAGCCTCCTGTGGATCAAGTTCTATTTCCACATATTGCATTTCTTCTCCGTAAATTTGGTAATCAATTTCGTGCGCTGTCATAATTTATTGTTTTTTGTTGTCTTCTAAAAGTATTAGTATTATATGCCTTTGGTTTGTTACACAGTGAAGATTTGAATTCTTATATACCTTAAAATATGATTTCAAAATCACTTTAATTTTATAGTCCACTCAAAATCAAAGATACTTACCACATCACCTTGTTTATCCTTACCCGTAGATTGCATCCAAAAGGTTTGTCCTTCTCCTGTGGATATGGTTTTTAAAATCGCATGGTCTATCAGATCGCCCTGATGACATTCGAAGGTAATTCTACCTCTCGCCTTTTTGGTAAAGACAGCCTTATTTTGAGCCACTAACATAGAAATTCTTTGATTGCTATCCTTAATTTTCCCAATGACCATTGCTCCAGTTGACAACTCCGCCGCCATACCCTGAACTGCCCAGAACATCGAATTAAATGGATTCTGGTTCATCCAACGATGACGAACTGTGGTTGTGCAATAAAAATCATTAATCTCCTTAACCCTCACGCCGGCAAGCCAAGCTGAAGGCAGCTTGAACATAGCGAAGGTATTGAGCTTTGATGCCGTTAATTTCATGTGAATTGTAAATTATAAATCGTAAGGTATTGATTATTCCACAATTCTATTGTGACCTAACTGTGTTAAATTTTTGTTAATTATAGTACTATGTTTTGCACACTACCTTCCAAAGGACATATATTTGCATTGGATATTAGTATGCATAGGATACACCAACAACAACAACAACAACATCAATCAAATCAAATGGACGACGCAACCAACAAACATGAACGTAATATGGCAGGTTTTATACATCTGTCTACATTTACAAAATACTTTTTCCCCTTTGGAAATTTTATATTCCCATTATTACTTTGGGTGTTAAATAAGGATAAACTTCCCTTTGTAGATTCCAATGGGAAGCAAGCACTTAATTTTCAAATAAGCCTCCTTTTATATAGCTTAGTCCTAGGGCTTATTTCAATTCCCATTTTATTGATGGCTGGTTGGGAATTTGTAGAATTCACCAACTTCTGGCAATACAACAGACACGAACTGGATTTAAACTTTAGTCATCTACCAGGCCTTGGAACAAATGTCATCATACTGATGATTTTAGGTATGCTCGGGATTGTATTGCTACTGATTGATATCTTATGTACCATAATAGCAACTCTAAGAGCTAATGAAGGAAAATTATATAAATACCCGCTCTGTATTCCGTTTTTAACCTAATCAGTTGAATACAGTGCAACATTCATCAAAAAGCATCAATCAAAAAACGATCAGTTAAACAAAAGCATTATGTAACCATGAAGATAGAAAACACAAAAGCACAAATGCGAAAAGGGGTTCTAGAATTCTGTATTTTGTCCATCATTCAGGACCAGGACAAGTATACTTCAGAGATTCTGGAAACCTTAAAAGACGCAAAAATGCTAGTAGTGGAAGGGACGATTTACCCTTTACTCACAAGATTGAAAAATGCAGGCTTATTAAATTATCGATGGGAAGAGTCCACCTCTGGCCCACCTCGAAAATATTATTCGCTTACAGAAAAAGGAAAGCTGTTTCTAGAGGAACTAAACAGTACCTGGGAGGAACTAAGAAATGCAGTTAACCTGGTAACAAAATAAAACACTAACAATGAACAAGACGATAAATATAAATTTGGCAAACACCTTTTTCCACATTGACGAGGAAGCCTATTTAAAATTACAGCGCTACTTAGATGCGGTAAAACGTTCCTTTACAAAATCTCAAGGGAAGGATGAGATCATAGCTGATATCGAAGCTCGAATTGCTGAACTTTTTTCGGAAAGATTACAGCACGATAGACAGGTGATTACTACCAAGGAGGTGGATGAGATCATCAGTATTATGGGACAACCAGAGGATTACTTGGTAGATGAGGAGCTCTTTGAGGATGAACCACAAGGTAGATCAAATGCTACAGCAAAATCACACAAACAATTGTTTCGCGACATCGATCGAAAATACTTTGCCGGAGTGTGTGCGGGGCTTAGCCACTACTTAGGATTAGAAGTATTATGGGTTCGTTTATTGTTTATACTAATTACCATAATTAGCTTTGGAACCGGCATCCTTATTTATCTTGCACTTTGGGTTTTAGTGCCCGAAGCCCGAACAACTGCTCAAAAAATTGCTATGGCAGGTGACCCTGTCAATATCAGTAATATTGAAAAGAAAATCAGGGAGGGTTTTGATGACGTCACTGAAAAGGTGAAAAGTGTCGACTATGATAAGATGGGCGCTTCGGTAAAAAAAAATTCAAAAAATTTCTTTGATTCTCTCATCGCAGTCATCATGACCTTGGTGAGGATTTGTGCAAAATTCATCGGAATTATCATATTAGTAGCTGCTGCCGTAGCCTTAATAGCAGTATTCTTTGGTTTATTTACTGCCGGCACTATGGAGATTTGGGGAGCACCTTGGAATGATTATATCAACGCAACGATAGATGCCCCAATTTGGGTCATATCACTATTAAGTTTTCTAGCCGTTGGGATTCCTTTGTTTTTTCTGTTTTACTTGGGTTTAAAGATTCTACTAAACAATTCAAAATCAATTGGTAATTTTGCTAAATTTACGCTTTTAGGACTCTGGATAATGTCCTTAATTGGCATTACCATACTGGGAATCAAAACCGCACATAGTTATGCCTTTCATGCCACTGCGACGCAAGTAGATTACCCAGTATTGAATGCTATTGACACCCTTGAGTTGAAAGTCGCTTCAACAGATATGATGGAGCAGACTGTATTTGATACAGATGGTTTAGTGATCACTGATATAGGGGTGGACAGCGAGAATAAGTCCATTTATAGTGAAGATGTTGATTTGCGTATTAAACCCTCAGGAAATGAGAAGCTTAAGATTGAGATTAGGAAAGAGTCTCATGGCGCTAGCCAACGTGACGCTTATAAAAGAGCCGAAGCGATTAGCTACAACTATAGTCTGGAATCAGGAGTATTATCCCTAGACGACTATTTGAAAACTTCCTTAGATAATGGATTTAGAGATCAAGAACTTGATGTGACGATATATATTCCTTCGTCAGTCGCTCTAAAATTAGATCACTCCACTAGAAATTATTTCAATGTGGATAATAACATGGGCTATGGGTTTAATAAAGTATCTCAGCAGCTCTGGAGGATGGACTCCAATGGAACATTAATTTGCTTGGATTGTCCTATCAAAGAAATTCCAGAACCAATTAAGTCCAGCCAAGTTGACACTACGGTTGTAGATAGTAGCACAATCGAGATTATAAAAGACACAATTAAATAAACACAAACGTAAACCAATCAAAAACAACCAGCAATGAACGCCTTAATCAAAGTAATCGTAACCATTGTCATTTCATTATTTCTTTGTTCCTGTGATTTTAATTTTGCAGTGGTCAATGGAAATGGCAATGTTGTCAATGATGAGAGAGTCATCGACCAACCTTTCAATGCCATTGAAGTTTCTCGCGGAATCGATGTGGAACTGAGCATGGATCAGAATCCCAAAGTATTGGTTGTTGCCGATGAAAATTTGATAGACATCATCACCACAGAGGTCAAAAACAACACGCTCCACATCACCGCTGAGCAAAACATCGGGAATAACAAATCTAAAAAAGTACGTGTAGGTATAGAAAGCTTGTCTCGCCTGAAAACGAGCAGTGGAGCTCAGCTTTGGAGTGCAGATACTTTAGTTGCAGATGCTTTAGAAGTTGATGCCAGTAGCGGCAGTGAGATGTCAATTACTGTGAATGTACAATCCCTACAACTTAGTGCCAGCAGCGGGGCGGACCTGAAGGCAGAAGGAAAAACCGTTAATTTAACTGCTAAATCATCCTCTGGCGCCCATGTAGATTCCGGAAAGCTCCAGTCGCAAATCACACTGGCGGAAGCTTCCTCTGGCGGCGATGTCAAAGTGTTTAAAGCAGATAAAATCACTACAGATGAAAGCTCTGGAGGCCATGTGAGTATCGAACAAAATACAATTGGGGCAGGACGATAAATCAACCGCATGCCGGCTAATTACTTTTTCATGCAATGTGGAACATATTACCATGGTAATATGTAAATTCGTCCCAAACTAGTAAAATCGCATGGAACTCGAATTAAAAAAATACGTTTTACAACTTAGCCACACCTTTAAAATATCTAGAGAATCACGTGATGACCAGGATTCCCTAGTGGTGTGCCTGAGTTTAAACGGTAAAACTGGATATGGAGAGGCAACCTCCAACCCCTACTACAATGTAACGGTTGAATCTATGATGGCCGAGATTTTGGAAATCGAATCTGAAATTCAAGCCTTAACAACAATAGATCCAGAAAGTTTCCATAGTTTTTTAACGGATAAAGGACTGAGTTATTTTGCAACATGTGCCTTGGACCTCGCAGCACATGATCTCCATGGAAAACTAAAAGAAAAACCACTATACGAACTCTGGGGGACCTCCAATAAGCACTACCCTATTACAAACTACACCATCGGTATAGATACCGTTGATAAGATGATAGATAAGATGCTTGAAAAACCTTGGCCACTATATAAAATCAAACTAGGGACAGATTATGATCTCGAGATCATAAAATCTCTTAGAAAACATACAGACGCAATTTTTAGAATTGATGCAAATAATGCATGGTCGGTGGAGCAAACCTTAGAATTAGCACCATTACTTAAAGCACTGAACGTTGAGTTCCTTGAACAGCCTCTTGATGCGGATAATACTGAAGGTTACAAGGCCCTAAAAGGAAAATGCGCCCTACCTATTATAGCTGATGAAAGTTGCATTGTTGAAGAAGACGTGATTAAATGTGCAGGCCTTTTTGATGGAATCAATATCAAACTGACCAAATGTGGCGGTCTCACTCCTGCGCTTCGCATGATTAAACAGGCCAAAGTACTAAACATGAAAGTCATGGTAGGTTGTATGACAGAATCCACAGTAGGTATCTCTGCAATCGCTCAGTTGACACCCCAATTAGATTTCGTAGACATGGACGGTGCGATGCTTTTGAAAAAAGATATTGCCACAGGAATCGAAATACAAGAAGGTGGAAAACTGAAATTTCCAACCATTGGAGGATCAGGCGTGCGTTTGTTAAGTTAAGCGATATGGAACATTATATGGACAAATTCCCAAGTCGCGTTGTACAAACCGACAAGGGCGAATATCGATATTTCGGAGGGACTGCATATTTAGGCTTACAGACTCGCAAAGATTTTATCGAGCACTACACAACAAACATAATACATTACGGTACGCATTATGGAGCCTCTAGAGCCTCCAACGTTCGCTTTTCCATATATGATAAGGCCGAACAGTATCTTGCGCGTTATATTGGCAGTGAATCCTGTCTCTCTTTATCCTCTGGCTATATGGCTTCTCAACTGGTAAGTCAATATTTTTCAGTTACAGAACATATTGTCTATAGAACTCCATACAGTCATGATTCCCTCGCTGCAGCAGGACAATTGAAAGTGAAGGACTATGAAGAATTAAAAGATGCACTTAAGCGTAAGCGACAAGAACAAAAAGCTGTTATACTCCTAGATTCCATTGATTTTATGGGATTAAACTATCCAGATTTTAAAGGACTCCAATCACTCAACCTTCAAGACTGCATCGTTGTAGTAGATGATTCTCATGGGCTAGGAGTTGTAGGTCCAAAAGGCGCGGGTGTATTCAACCGGCTACTTCAACTTCCGCTTGGGGAACTTATCGTTTGTGGATCTTTAGGAAAGGGATTTGGACTTCAACTTGGAGGGGTATTTGGTACTAAAAAGCGAATAGAAGAATTGCGGCAAACTCCGATTTTTGGAGGGAGTTCACCAGCGTCTCCAGCAACATTGGCTACGCTAATGGAAAGTCAATACATTTTGGAGCGGCAACGAGAGAAACTCAGAAGCAATCTCAAACAATTTTGCTCCCTGGTAAAAAAGCCAGAATTATTTATACACCTAGGTGATCACCCGACTTTCACCTTTATGGACGAGCAATTAACCACCCATTTATACGACAATAGAATCATTGTTACCAGTTTCCCCTACCCGACCAAGGAATCCCAACTAATGAGTAGAATTGTAATCAGTGCATTCCATACACCAAGGGATATTGAAACCTTGGCAGAAGTCATAAACGAATATTAAAAAAACCTCCAAAGCAAAAAGTTGAGGAGGTTTATATTAGGATTTCAATGGGCAGTTGTATCTAACAATCGTACTTCTTTCCCACTGTAAAAGTATCTACTACTTATCTGCTTGGCTTTTAACCACCAGTCTAAAGCCTTCACCATGGATGTTGAGAATTTCTACATCTTCGTCCTTTTTAAGGTACTTACGAAGCTTGGCGATATACACATCCATACTTCTGGACGTAAAATAGTTATCATCTCTCCAAATCTTGGTCAGTGCAAGCTCTCTAGGCATTAAGTCATTTTCATGCAGGGCCAATAACCGGAGCAGTTCATTTTCTTTAGGTGATAGTTTGATAGGATCTTCATCCTTAAAGGTTAAGAAGCGAAGTTTTGAATTCAAATGGAAGCCTCCAATTTCAAATTCAAATTGTTTACTATCCGCCAATGACTCGGTTGATTTACGCTGAATTATGGCTTTGATTTTAAACAATAGCACCTCAGAATCAAACGGTTTATTTAAATAATCATCTGCACCCACTTTATAACCTTTGAGTACATCTTCTTTCATTGTTTTTGCAGTAAGGAATATAATAGGAACATTATCATCCTTTTCTCTTATTTCCTTAGCTAATGTAAACCCGTCTTTATAAGGCATCATTACATCCAGAATACATAAATCAAAATTATCTTTTCTGAACTTTTCAAAACCTTCCATCCCATTTTTGGCTAATGTCACATCAAAGTCATTCATTGACAAATAATCTTTAAGAACAATTCCAAAATTTGGATCATCTTCTACCAATAGAATTTTTTTATTTACTGTTTCCATGCTTTTATATTAAAGGTAACTTTACAAAAAAGGTACTTCCTTTGTCTTTTTCACTCTCGACATATACTTCACCCTGGTGGTCTTCTACAATACTTTTAACGTATGCTAAACCAAGGCCATGTCCTTTTATATTATGTATGTTTCCGGTGGTTTCACGATAAAATTTCTCAAATATTCGCTTCAATACCGCTTTACTCATTCCGGCTCCCTTGTCCGTTATTTTAACAACAATACTGTTTTTTACTATTTCGGTAAACACCTCAATCTTTGGCTCATCTGGAGAATACTTATTCGCATTGTCCAAAATGTTTACAAAAATATTGGTCAAATGAAACTCGTTCCCCAATATTTCAGATCTTTTGGCATCCAAATGAGTCTTGATATACCCGCCTCTATTTTCAACCATTAACTCCACATGAGCAAGGGCCTCTTCCAATACCTCATGAACATCCACTCGGTCTTTCTTGATATCCATTTGATTCTTTTCCAATTTGGATATTCGCAACACATTTTCAACCTGAGCATGCATCCGCTTATTCTCATCTCGAATCATTTGCATATACCGCTGAACCATTTCAGTGT
Source organism: Galbibacter sp. (assembly GCF_048266365.1). Lineage (NCBI taxonomy): Bacteria > Pseudomonadati > Bacteroidota > Flavobacteriia > Flavobacteriales > Flavobacteriaceae > Galbibacter > Galbibacter sp. The sequence continues at coordinate 249,491 of NZ_JBLWZP010000002.1, forward strand.
TCTGCGAAGCTTTAGGATTCTTTAAAGCATCCAAGGCCAAATTAATGGTGGCAATTGGAGTTTTAAATTCATGCGTCATATTATTGATGAAATCGGTTTTAATCTCCGAAATCTGCTTCTGCTTAATCAATTGATACAGGGCACTGGCGTAAGCAATTAAAATCACAAAAGTGAACACCATAGACAAGATTGCCATCTCGATAACCGAAGAGATCAAAAACTTCTTCTTGTCCGGAAAACTCACTACCAAATTGTAATTACTCTTCCCATCACTATCTGAAAAAATCTGAGCTCTATAGCGTGATTCTATCTGATCCATGGAATTGCTCGAGCGCACCCTTGTGGCCAACCCCTTACTATAAATACCGTAATCAAAATTCAAATCAATGCCTCTATCTCTGAGCTCTTTTTGCATTAAAAGCTCAATTTCTTGAGGACTTACTCTTTTGTGAATAGGCACTCTATTTGCTGCTTCCTTGAATACATCTTCAAAAGCAGCTTTCTCTATAGCAGAAAATCCACCGATTTTTTCAATGCGTTCCACAGGGGAGTATATCCTTCCATCAATGCCAAACTCTTCCTTAAAAATTTGTGTAGTTCTTCTACTCGTATAATTCTTTATGGTGGAAGAATCAGCTGCATTATTATCAAAGAACGCTGAAGATATACCGTAATCTTCTTCTAGGATTCCATGTGAATAGATGAAAGTTTCATTGTTATTTCCATCGCGTTCAACATAAAATATTTCTTTTAAATTCGATTCTTTTAATTCTCCAATACTGTCCTTTAATCGTAAAGATTTGTTGAAGTAATCCTTCATTTCTCTCTTCTCGATTTTATTGATAACAGTATGCAACACCAAAAATATGGTATTCGAAAATTGCTCTTCTTTATCTTCTACTGCTGTTTTTATCCAATATCCCTGAACAAAAATTATTCCAATTAAGGACAAACTCATCAGGATAATCAGCAGTACTAATAAGCGTCTACTCATCTAAGCAAAATTAAGCCTTTGTAATAAGGTAGGTTAAGCTTTTAACCTAACCTTAACAAAAATGTTAAATTTTTTGTTTCAAATCGTTTTTTTAAGTATATGATCGTGAATTTTACAAACATTTTCTCTTGTAGTGTCTAGATCAATGTTTTCGATAACATATGTTGATTTATCCACACGTTGCTGATCAGTCCACTGATTTCTCATGCGATCCTCTACGGCTGATATGCTGGTATTGTCTCTTTCTACAACCCGCTGAATCCGAATTTCCTCCGGTGCAGTTACTGAAATGATAGCATCACACAACTTATCCCCTCCAGATTCAAAGAGTACGGCTACTTCTTTAATCACATATGGCGCATTCTGTGTGGCATACCAAGAGTCAAAATCTGCTCTTACCACTGGATGTATGATCCCGTTTAAAATAGCGAGTTTATCAGGTTGGTTGAATACAATATTGCTTAAGAATTTACGATTTGGCTTAGCTCCTTGATAGGCCCCGTGACCAAATTCTTCTATAATGCTATTGCGAATAGTTTCATCACTTTCCATGAGAATCTTCGCTCGGTCATCGGCAATATAGACCGGAACACCCAATTCCTTAAAAAAAGAAGCAATTGTAGATTTACCACTACCAATGCCCCCAGTCAACCCTACAATCATTGTTGCTTTATTTTGGTTAAAAATTCAATCTTTTGATCTATAAGCTTAACCCCACTGACAAAAGATGGTTTTTCTATAATTTGTGGAATCAGATAAGAAACCTCGTCATTGGCATCTTTAAAGTCACAGACGACCACAAAATCAGAAGCTCTAATGTTCTTAAGTTGAGAAATAGGTGCCTTACAAAGGATCTCAACTTTTGGTGGATAAAGTTTAATACTGGTGTTCTCAGGCAGGTTCTTCACCTGCACTTCAAGTGCTATGATCTTTTCTGAAAACCGCTCTACCTGAGCTTTAATAGTCACTTGTTCAGTCTCATACTCTAGATTGTGTAGAGAGTCCGGTATTTGAAGGGCAATGGCACCATCGATTGAATTGTGAACATTTTTGTAGTTTTTCACAATTGTATGCACTCGATCCACCTTGGCAACAATATCTTCAGGGCCGCGGACCCATATGCTGTCTGGAATGACTTGAATCGAATCACTGATATCAAAATCTTCCTCAAAGGAGAAAAACAATCTAGGGACTACGGGAACGTATTTTTTTATATTTTCACCCAGAGTTAGCTTTAAAGAATCCAGATCCAATCGTCTAACCATAAGTGATTTATGTTGTCTATTAATGGCTGATTCCACATCTGCCGACAACATATAAATGCTATCATTTTGCTTTCTAAAATCCGCATAAGGCAACTCTACATTTTGTCTAAATAGCCTGTAAGTTAATATTTTAAAACCTGTCGCTTGAACTGTAGCTTCAAAGGAGGAAGTTGGTGATCCTAGTACTAATTTTTCTTCAGGTATACCTGAATACGAGACGCTGAAATTCAGGCGCGAAACATAGGTATCTGATAAGGTAATCAAAAACCATATAAAAAAGGAAATAACCAAAAACATAAAGAACATCGATGCCTTTGGCCTACTGAGCAGGCTTTTGATTTGATTACTGACTTTTCTTACCATTATTTAAAAAAGAGATTTGGAAAAAGTACTTCAGGTTTTTTCTTTGAAAAGGTAGTTAAAAATGTGGATTTGGCAAAGCCCAAACCATAGCCTAAAAACTGAATCGCACTAGCGTACACAGAAAGAAAAGCAAGATGAATACTTCTTGTATTCCTTAGGGCATCAATGAAGACCAACAGTGCGTATAACCCATAACATCCCAAAATCCAATTATAACCGGCACACCAAAATAATATGGCGATAAAAAATCCAAAAACAAATAGACTTGGGAACCAATAAGTGATTTTTCGAGATTCAGGATGCCATAGGTTTAGAATTGGGCGCGTCATCCCAAACTTATTGACCTGCATATAAAATTTCTCCCAAGAAATCCTTCTTTTATGATAAACGAATGCCTCCGCGATGAGTTTCGTTTCAAATCCGGCACTCCACAAACGAAGGGTTAAATCTGGATCCTCACCAGGATGAATTTTACCGAAACCACCAGTGGCGAGAAAAGCTTTTTTAGAAAGTCCCATGTTAAAGCTTCTCGGTTGAAACTTATCAACGCCTCCTTTTTTACCTCGAATACCTCCTGTTGTAAGCCAAGAAGTCATACTGTAGTTAATAGCTTTTTGAATGGAACTAAACGACTCATGAGCCGCATCAGGACCTCCAAAACAATCTGTATACTGTTGTGCTAGGCTTTCCTTTACACTTATGAGATAATTATCAGGCAAAATGCAATCAGAATCCAATATAATAAAGTAATTGCCTCTGGCCTTCTGCATTGCGTAATTTCGAGAATCTCCGGGCCCAGAATTTGGTTTAAAATAATAAGCAATATTCAAACGATCATTATACGCATCCACAACACCTTTACAGGGTATTGATGAGCCATCCTCAACCACTACTACCTCAAAGTCATGTGCTCCTTTTAGAAGCAGCATGCTACTGAGGAGTTCCTTTATTTCCTCTGGCCTGTTATACACTGGAATTATAAATGAAAACTGAAGTTCCATAGCAGATAATTATAATTAAAAAAGCTGTTTAAAGTAATAATCAAATGATATAACCTTTAAACAGCTGAAATCGTATTGTTTTCTATGATTTAATCTTCCTTCATGAATCGCTCCATAACATCATTACTTACACCCGTGCTTGTAAATCCACCATCGTGGAATAAGTTCTGCATGGTTACTTTTTTAGTAAAGTCGGAGAATAAGCTAACTGCATAGTTTGCGCAATCGTCAGCTGTAGCATTCCCTAGTGGAGACATCATCTCTGCATAAGCAATAAATCCGTCAAACCCTTTAACTCCTTTACCAGCTGTAGTTGGTGTTGGTGATTGTGAAATAGTATTAACTCTTACTTGTTTTTCCTTTCCGAAATAATATCCAAAACTTCTTGCAATAGATTCCAAGTAAGCTTTGTTATCCGCCATATCATTGTAGTCAGGGAAAACACGTTGCGCAGCCATATAAGTAAGTGCTACAATACTTCCCCACTGGTTCATTGCATCTTTTTTGTATAAGGTTTGACACACTTTATGGAAAGATAAGGCAGAAACATCCCATCCTTTATCAGTGAAATCATAATTTTGATCCGTATAGTGCCTTCCTTTTCTAACGTTTACTGACATTCCGATGGAGTGCAATACAAAGTCTAGCTTACCCCCAAGAATTTCAACGGCCTGATCGACTAAATTTTCAAGATCTTCTACACTAGTAGCGTCCGCTGGAATAATCTCTGAACCAGTTTGCTGGGCAAGTTCATTAATCTGCCCCATTCTCATGGCAATTGGCGCGTTTGACAATACAAATACAGCACCTTCTTCATGAGCCTTAACCGCAGTTTTCCATGCAATGGAATTTGGATCCAATGCTCCAAAAATGATTCCTCTTTTTCCTTTTAATAAATTATGTGACATATACTTCAAGATTAATTCTTTCGTTTTAAAAACAGTTCAAAAATATTCATTTTATTTGTAAAGCAGTATCTTTTTAATACAGAAGTTAAGCATTTGGTAAATGATTTAAGAAAAAGCACTTAAAATCAAGCACAAACAACTACAGACCCCCAAGTCTTTAAAAAGACCGTATCGATTTTGGAGGAATTCCTTTCGCAAATTTAAACAAAGTCTCTTTCGGATTGTTATTTTAAGGTAAAATCAACTTCATCTGAGGTGCTTTTTTGCGACAATAGCGCAATGGAAGCCTCTGTCAGCTGTAAAACTCTAGGGTATCCACCTGTGGTTTGTGCATCCTTCATCAAAATTATTAATTTTCCAGATGGTGTCAGTTGCACCGTTCCGGGTAAGGTAGATGAAGTTAGTATTGAATAAGTATGTTTATAAATCTGCTGTTTTAATTGATATGCCATACGGTTGTTCTCTTTGGCAATATTAAAAATACCATTAAACAGCTGTGCTTTTTGGGCTTCCGATAAAAGGTCAAATTCAGGTCCCTGCTCAACCTCTATAACACTTGAATTGTAATTGTGTACCATAGCTGCTGTCAGATCAGGATTCTTGTTTAGCGATCTATTTTCAGCAATTGGTAAGCGCTTACCCGTAGATAAAACCTCCACTCCCGTCACCGAAAAATACCAGGAACGACTCCCTAAAACCTTTTTTGTATTAAACCCTCCCGATACTGCCAAATAGCACCGTATACCTCGGACAAGTTTGCCGAATTTTAAAATTGAACCCGCTTTTATACGATACACCTCATCATTAAACAGCTCATTGTCGTTGATCGTTGGTGACATCATGGCACCACTTATTGCAATGGCGGTATCAGATTCGAAAAGCAATTCAGGGCCACTTAGGGTAATTTCCATTACAGCAGCATCCTTACTGTTTCCCAACAAAGCATTCGCCATGTCGGAAGACACTTCATCCATTGCACCACTAATGGGAACTCCGCTATGCCTGTATCCAAAACGTCCCTTATCCTGGATACTAGTTAAAAAACCTGGCTTAAGTACTTGAATCATCCGTCTGATAGGATTTAAATTGATAAATTTTTGCCTCAACTTGGATACTCATAAGTTGGTGCTCTGCCTTGTCAATGGGATAAAACTTAACCCCATCTCCTACAGAGATCACACAGGGATCCTCCCTATTTGGGTCAAATAAGGGAACAGGAGAATTCCCGATAATATTCCAGCCTCCAGGTGATTTCTGGGGATATATTCCAGTTTGTTGCCCACCTATCCCTACTGAACCTTTTGGAATGCTGAGCCTCGGCTCCGAACGCCTAGGTTGGACCAAGGCACTGTTTAATCCCCCTAGATACATGAAGCCGGGTAAAAAACCTATGCAATACACCATATACTCGGGAGCAGTATGCAATTCAATAATATGTGCAATAGACATTTTCTTTTCTAATGAAAAGGCATCCATGTCAATCCCAAAATCCAAATCATAGCAAACTGGAATGTGCCATACCTTCTTAATTGGGATTTGTACGGTAAATTTCTCAGCGTAGATGGTCTTGAGGCTCGAAATAAGCGAATCAAAATTTAATGGCGTTAAAGCGACCAAACAAAGGGAATTGTACGCTGGGATTTGTTCTAGGTCGGGATAGGCTTCAGTAATGAGTTGTTTAAATCTCAATATATCCTGTAAAACAGACTCATTTATCATACGTGGCCATTCCATCAATAGCGCCTTCCGCCCATAGGGTTTATATGAAAGTTTGAATTTATCCAAAATCATTTTTTTGAAATTGTTCCTGCAAAAATTTAAGAATACTAACGGCATTCGCCGTGTCTGAGTGAATACAAAATGTATCGGCCTTAATATTCACTTTGTTCCCTTTCCAACTTAGCACGCATCCGCCTGTTACAATGGCGTAAATCTGCTGATAAACCTGCTGCTCATCTTCTATTACTGCTCCAGGCTCTGCTCTGGACATAAGACTAAGGTCATCTCTATAAGAACGGTCACCAAAGGCCTCATATTTTATCCTAAAGCCATGTTCTTTGGCTAGCGTTGCAATTATAGATCCAAAAGGCACATAAAGGCAACACCGGGTTTTGTATAGTTCAATAGCTTTTAAATACCTTAACGCTGCGTTAGAATCGTTTACCACCTCATTATAAAGCGCTCCGTGAGCCTTTATATGATGTAACTCCATATGGTGCTTTTGAAGCAAAAGATCAAAGGTGTTAAGTTGCTGCTGAATACTTAAAATAAACTGTTTATCTTCCATTTCCATAGGAACCCTACCAAAATTATCACGATCGGGATACGATGGATGGGCTCCTATAAAAACATTGTTTTCCTTAGCGAGAACTATCGCTCGCATCATACTTTGAGGATCACCTGCATGTCCACCACACGCGATACTGCAGGAATTTATCAAAGGCATGATTTGAGCTTCGTTATTAGTTCCCTCACCTAAGTCACAATTCAGTGCTGGTTTCGACATAAATAATTCTTATTTCTAGCATTTTGACTAAAAATACTAAAATTCTTCCTAGCGGCGTAATCTCCCTTCAAAATCTGTGATTAGCGCAAACAAAAAAAGCCCGGAAGGGCTAATTTTGTAATTTGTGATAATTTCATTTTGTTAGGCAAAGTACCAGTAAATTCCAATTACTATTGCACAGATAGTCAATCCGACAGGAATTAAATACTTATAAGGTTCAATACTTACTTTCTCTGTATACTCTAGAACAAATTCTGTTTTTCTAGGATAAAGTTTTCCAATAACAAGCATAATTATAATGTTTGCAACAAATAGAATTGCCATCACGTGTAAATAATGTGGATAAGCTTGAGATTCTACTAGTGCTAATTCCGTAGTGTCAGTAACACCCGAAGCCATTGCAGCCTCAACAGCATTATTAGTCATAATGGGTTTAATGATGAATTGGCTAATGATATAGAGTAAACTTCCTGAAAGAATACCCACTTTCGCAGCTAATGCAGGAACTCTTTTGGTTAAATACCCGACTGCGATAATAGTTAAAATCGGAATACTATAACAACCGTTGACCTCTTGAAGATATCCAAATAAACCCTGAGGAGCTCTGGCAATTAAAGGTGCAATCAACATTGAAAGTATGGCAAGTACAATCCCAAAGTATTTTCCTTTTCGAATGATATCAAGTTCGGAGGCATCCTTTTTAATATATTCGGAATAAAAATCTATCGAAAATAAAGTGACCGAACTATTAAGAGCACTGTTAAAGGAACTTAAAATTGCACCAAATAAAACTGCAGCAAAGAATCCTAAAAATACTTTAGGCAATACAGCATTAACCAACAAAGCATATGCTCTATCCGGAGTGTCAATCTCATTACCTAAAAGATAATACGCGATAATCCCGGGAAGTACCACAATTAGCGGACCTAAAATCTTAAAAAATGCGGCCAGTAAAAGTCCTTTTTGACCTTCTTTTAGATTCTTTGCCGCCAAGGCACGTTGAATAATAGCCTGGTTCGTTCCCCAGTAAAAAAGCTGTACCAACATCATACCGGTAAATATTGTACTAAAGGGTACTGAGTTGGTAGGTTTACCCATGGAATGAAATTTCTCCGGAGCCTCTCTCATCAATGTTGTGATCCCTTCGGTTACCGATCCATCACCTATGGCCATTAATCCAAATACAGGGATCATTAATCCACCTATAAGTAATCCTATGGCGTTAACTGTATCTGAAATAGCAACCGCCTTTAGACCGCCGAATATAGCATAAATAGATCCTATAATACCAATACCCCATACACAAATCCAGATAGATACCTCATGTGAAACACCCAATAACATTGGGATATCAAACATATCAGAAATCGCAATAGATCCAGAGTATAATACGATTGGCAAAAGAATTACCACATACCCTAATAAAAACAAGCCTGAGGCAATGGACTTGGTCGTTTTGTCATACCTGATTTCTAAAAATTGAGGAACTGTGGTCAGCCCTCCTTTTAAATACCTAGGTAACAAGAAAATCGCGGCAATTACAATAGAAATCGCGGCTAATGTTTCCCATGCCATTACGGAAAGACCTTCGGAGAATGCCTGTCCATTAAGTCCGACAATTTGTTCAGTAGAAAGGTTAGTTAACAATAGTGAACCAGCAACGACACCTGCAGTTAAGCTTCGTCCTCCAAGAAAGTAACCATCAGAGGATTTTTCATTTGTTTTTCGTGTAGCAAAATAAGCTATTACTGCTACTAACAGCGTAAAACCAACAAAAGTAATAATTGCCATGCCAATAAATTTAAGTTTAAGTTAGGTTGCGAAGATAAACTTATTTGCAATTTGCATACTCAAGAAATCATGAATTTTCTCAAGACCGAGCAAAAATGTTGCGAATTTAACACCTACAGTAGCTATAAAGCAAAACAATTCACAGCAATTATCCATTCGCTGCATTTATATATTAGTGTTCAACGATACCGTATGTATCGATGAGATAGACAAGTGAAGCCATGGTAGCTGCCCCAAGTTCTAACTCTCTTTTGTTGATATGTTCGAAAGTATCATTGTCAGAATGGTGATGATCGAAATACCGTTGCGAATCTGGACGCAAACCCGCAAGTACAGTACCTAACTCTTTTAATGGCCCTATATCTGCACCACTTCCACCTTGTTCAAAATAGTGAATTAGATAGGGTTTAAACAGTGATCTCCATGAACTAATTTGCTAAAAATTAGCCTGATCGCTGTCGATGGAAAATCCTCTAGGCGTAAAACCTCCAGCGTCACTTTCAAGGGCGAAAATGTGGTGTTCACCTGCCTTGTTTGCCTGCTCCGCATATTCGGTACCACCTCTTAATCCGTTTTCTTCATTCGTGGACTACCCAACCACAGCAAAGCTGATGGGATGGGCTTCTCTTTTCAACGGCTTGCGCCTCTTTGCAGAAGTCTGATTTGAGCCTCGAAGAGTGTTATCGGAGAGTCCCGCCCCGATTATTTTCTTTCCTTCTTTCAAGATATTTATTGCAGCGTTATAATCCCTATCATGGATTACTCCACATTTGCAAGTCCATTCTCTTTCAGAAAGGTTTAAGTTTTGATTTATCCAACCACAAGAATTACAGGTTTTAGAAGAGGGAAAGAAGCGGTTTATTTTTACTAGTTGCTTAGCATTCCATTCTGCTTTGTATTCCAACAATCTTACAAAGTTTCCCCAGCTTGCATCTGCGATATGTTTTGCAAGTTTATGATTTTTAATCATTCCTTTTATGTGTAAATCTTCTAAACAAATTACATCATTATCAGAAATGATTTGAGAACTTACTTTGTGTAAATTATCTCATCTTGAATTGGCTGTTTTCTCATGTAACAAGGCAACTTTCAGTCTTTGGTTTTCATACCGATTACTGCCTTTTGTTTTACGAGAAAGGTGTTTTTGTGCCTTTGCTAAAGCACGTTCATGGTGTTTTGTGTAACGATTATTTTTAAATTTAATTCCATCCGAAGTAATTACAAAATCTTTCAAGCCTAAATCTATTCCAACTGCTTTACCTGTTTTTTGTTTCGGTGCATATTGGGTTTTACAAAGTATTGAAACAAAATATTTACCTGTTGGTGTTTTGCTAATGGTGCAACCTTTTACTTCTCCTTTTATTTCTCTGTGAAGATTGACCTTAATTCCATCTTTGAATTTTGGAATATACAATAAGTCTTTTTCAACTGTTACAGATTGTGGAACAGTGAATGTATTTTTAGCTCTCCTGCTTTTAAAGCGTGGAAACTTAGCATTGCCACGGAAAAAGTTTAGGTATGCAGTATCTAAGCATCTTAAAGCAAATTGCAGTGTTTGACTGTTTACTTCTTTCAGCCATATCGTTTCTTCTTACTTTTTAATTTCAGTCAATGTCTTTGCCTGTGCATAGTAATTGTCTGATTTCTTACGCAACTCATACTGTTCCTTTCTCTCATTTAGAAAGTGATTATAAGCCCATCTAACACATCCAAAATGTTTGCTTAATAGGATTTGTTGTTCCTGATTTGGAATTAGTGCAAAGCGATATGTCTTATGTATTGTTTTCACTTATGGAAAAATAGTAATTATTTGTAAATATCGCAAAAAGTTACTTGTCGGTCCGTTAAATACTGATATTAAACGCATCTTTCAATCTATTACTGATGGCTCTGATTTTGAAATTGAAGTATTTGAGAGCGATATTGACCACATTCATTTTCTGATCCGTTACATTGCTCGTTTGTCTATTGCTCAAATTGTCCGTAGGTTAAAACAAGAATCTACTCGTCAAATTTGGTTATTACATCCTGCTACACTTGGTAAGCAATAGTGGTATCAGCATCTATTTTGGTCAGATGGTTATTTTGTTTGCTCAATCGGTGAGGCTTCTTATGATACTATTGGTACGTATATTCTCAATTAGGGTCAGTCGCTTACATCCCATCCACTTAAAAACGATGGATGGGTTTTACGCTCCGTTTTATAAAATCAAAAAGCGGAGGTATCTGTTTTTTGAGCATATCCAAAAAGAACACTTCCCATAAAACACAAATAAAGAGCAATTTTGATACTACTAAGTTTAATAAAACTACTCTTCATTTAATATTTTTTTGTAGTGTTCTATCTGTGATTTAATACTCGGATCAAGTGTCGGGTATTGCACCTCCTTTATCGTTTTTAATTCATCATAAAGAATGTCAGCGACAATAGCCCGCGCGGCTTTTTTATTATCCGATGGAATAATATACCATGGTGCATCTTTGTTGGAGGTTTTATTAATGGCCTGCTCATAGCAATTTTGATATTGATCCCACAACTCTCTTTCATCTAAATCGCCAGGGGAAAATTTCCAATTCTTATCCTGGCGAGTCAAGCGCCTTAACAATCGATTTTTTTGTTCATCTTTTGAAAGGTGAAGGAAGAATTTAAAAATGATCGTCCCATTGGCCACGAGGTGTTTTTCAAAATTATTTATGTGTTCAAATCGGGATTCCCAAAATTTATCATCAATATCTTCAATACTGTTTATTCCTGGTATATTTTCACCTACGATATATTCCGGGTGTACCCTTGTAACCAGTACATTCTCATAATGGGTGCGGTTAAAAACACCAAATTTTCCACGGTCAGGAAGTGCCAAATAATGGCGCCAAAGATAATCGTGTTGCTTTTCTTTAAAGGTGGGTGTTTTAAAACTGTGAACCACAACCCCCCTTGAATTAAAGTCTTGGAATACCTCTCGAATTAAGCTATCCTTCCCAGCAGTATCCATTCCTTGCAAGCAAATTAACACGCTGTACTTGTTATGCGCATAGAAGACGTCCTGTAACTTGCTAAGCTTGTCTCGAGTGTCTCGCAAACGCTCTTTCAATTTATCTTCTGTACTGCTTAACATGGTTAAGGTAGCAGTATCTTTAAGCTTAACAGCCTTATCTACTCTATAATCCGAAGTTTTAATTTTATCCATATCCTATCAAATTTAAAAAGATTGCGCGTTTAATTCACCTTTTGCAACAAAAACGACTTTACCCTTTGAAAGCTAACTTTAGCCACTAAATGAGAGACGTTCACCACAAAGGTTTTTCGAATTACAATTTAAGTTGTATTATTGTTTCACCCAAAATAATTGAACTTAATTACATCATACTATGAAGAAAACAGCGCTGTTTTTCCTCCTGATTTTTATAGCACAGTACTCTAACGCCCAATGCAGTTCGGCATATTCGCAAGCAACGTACGCCCTTGCTCACACTAAAAAATCATTAAGCTCAAACAACTTTGATCACCAAAAATATTATGCTGACAGAGCGCTAGAAGCTTTAGAAAAAGCAAAATCCTTGGTAGAAAGTTGTGGGTGTTCAGATGCCATCCCTCCCATCCTAGATGGATTAGACAACCTCGCGCAGTCTAAGGATCCAGCAGACTGGGAAGCCGGAAGGTTCTATGCTCAACATGCCTATGAGTATTTGCAAACCTTAATGACTAAATTGGACATATGTACCAGCGGTGGTGCAGCAACTTCCGTTGATTATTCGCCTGAGGTGGCAATATCTACAACCAACGACTCTGGTGAATCAACCAATTACTTGGAACAACAAAAACAGTTAGAGCTTGAGAAACAACGCCTGCTCGAACAGCAACAATTACTGGAAGAAAAAATCGCGAAACAACGACAATTAGCAGAACAAGCAAGAGTTAATAGACAGTTGGAACTCGAGCAACAAATAAAACTTAAGCATTTGGCCGAGCAAAAACTATTCGACCTAGAAAAAAATTATAAACTACTTTTTAAAAGCTTTGGCTGCTTGAATCTTGATGATGTATTAAATGGCGGCTATTCTCGTGAGGATGCTGTGCTAAATTCAGAAAACCTAGCACAGACCAGAAGTCACTACCTTCAGCTCACCATTCGAACTCAAGAAAAACTACTGGAAGCATTAAAGCAATGTTCCCAAACTGAACTATAGTTAAGAGCTGGCTGAGTTTCCAACCTAAAGTGTTTTAGGCTAGAAACTCTATGGCCTGTTTTTGACTTTTCATGCTAGAGGTTGGAGGAGCGCCATTGCCTCAGAACTTGAACGGTGCTATCCATTGACAGCATAATCATAATTATACCTACATATTTCCCACTTAAGATCATTGTGTACAACCTACACAAAATGGGTAATCTGCATATTATTATTTTTTAGCAAATAGTTTTACTTCCTGCTCGTTAATTTCTGCACCTCCTAGGATAATAAGTCTTTCAACTACATTTCTAAGTTCTCGGATATTTCCGGTCCAATCATACTCTTGAAGCAAACTGACGGCTTTATCATTGAAAACTTTGGGAATACTCCCCTGCTCTTCAGCAATTTTTTTAGCGAAGTGTTCTATTAGTAAAGGAATGTCATCCCTTCTATCATTTAAAGAAGGAACATCAATTAAGATAACGGCTAATCTGTGGTAGAGATCCTCCCTAAATGTACCTGCGGCAATTTCTTTCTTTAAATCCTTGTTGGTCGCTGCAATAACCCGCACATTAACACTGATATCCTTGTCGCTTCCAACTCGGGATATTTTGTTTTCCTGTAACGCTCTTAGAACCTTGGCTTGTGCTGATAAGCTCATATCACCAATTTCGTCTAAGAATAAAGTACCTCCATTAGCAGCCTCGAATTTTCCTGCCCTATCCTTAACGGCAGAGGTAAAAGCCCCTTTGATGTGACCAAATAGTTCACTTTCTATAAGTTCAGACGGAATAGCCGCGCAATTCACCTCGATCATAGGTTTATTAGAGCGTTCACTCTTTTCGTGAATCCAGTGTGCTACGAGTTCTTTACCGGTACCATTAGGACCTGTAATCATTACTCTGGCTTCAGTGGGTGCTACCTTTTCTATCATGTCGATAATAAAAGAAATCTCACTGCTATCACCGATCATCTCATAATTTTTACTGACCTTCTTTTTCAGTCTTTTGTTCTCACTCACCAAGGCGTTTCTATCCAAGGCGTTTCGAACAGTGTTCAATAAGCGATTCAGATCTGGTGGTTTAGAAATATAATCATAGGCCCCATAGCGCATGGTATTGACAGCGGTTTCTAAGTCCCCGTGTCCAGAAATCATTACAAAGGGAAGCTCCGGCTTGATTTTCTTTGAAGCTTGAAGCACCTCTACACCATCCATTTTTGGCATTTTGATATCACAAATTACCAAATCAAAATCCTCCTTTTTTATCAGATCCATAGCCCCAAGGCCATCTTCGGCTTCATTGAGCTGATAGGAATCATTCTCCTCAGATAATATTTTTATAAGTACTCTACGAATCGCAGCTTCATCTTCTACCACTAATATCTTTGACATGCGTATAATTTAATATTTCAATTCTTACGAAGTTAGCATTTTTTTCAAATTCATCACAACAAATCAGTCGAAGTCCAATTTAACCAACAACTTCTAATATCTAAGCCATTTGTATAACTCCTTATAAGATGGTTTTTTACCGTACATAAGGATACCCACTCTATATATTTTAGCTGCCAACCATACAATAAGCAAGAACGTAACCATTAAAATTACAATGGAAGTAATGAGTTGCCACAAAGGCACACCACCATCTCCGATTCCATTAGGCAAGCGCATCATCATCACTATAGGAGAGGTCAAAGGGAACAGCGAAAATCCAACTGCGATAGGTCCATTAGGATTGTCAAAAACAGAAATAAATCCTACGTATATGGCTAGCATTAGAGGGGTAATCACTGGAAACACAAATTGCTGGGTGTCAGTTTCATTGTCAACCGCAGCTCCAATAGCTGCATATATTGAGCTGTAAATTAGATAGCCCAATGAAAAGTACAACATAAAACAAAGTATTAGAGTGAGCCAAGGAATTTGTACCAATTCATTAATATACAATTGCAAGGTATCTTTAGATGCGGAGGCTTCAAAAGTTTCTAAAGCACCTGTAGAAATATTAGCTTGGTGATTAATAACATCAAACTCAATCCCCATAAATGATAAGACCAGATAAGACAGTAATCCCGCTGATATAATCCAGATCACAAATTGAGTGATCCCGGCAAGCGAAGTCCCTATGATTTTACCTAACATCAATTGAAATGGCTTCACAGACGAAATAATCACTTCAATAATTCTTGAGGTTTTTTCTTCTATCACACTACGCATGACAAAGGCGCCATAGATGATGATAAACATCATTATTAAATACCCAAACCCTCCACCGATCACAGCCTTTAATTCAGAGATTCCTTTTACATTTTTTTCACCACTAAAATTCACGATATTCATTTCAAACCTCTGATTGAGGTCTTCTATACCCTGCGTTGAAATTTTGAGTTCTTTTAGTTTTTCATCGCGTACCCGATGCTGAATCTTTTGTTCCATTACCGACAGTAACTCCAATCCTGGAGACACTTTGGTATAAAAAGTAATTTGATCTGCAACATTTTCTATCCTATTCCCTTGAGGAATATAGAGCAACCCATATAGCCCCAGCTGAGAGACGGAGTCCAGTGCAGCTTGAAGCTGTATACCCTCAAAGTGAACATAATTCACCTGTATACTATTCTCAAACTGATAATCGAAAAAAGGGCTTTCATCCAGGACGGCAATCACTCGTTTTTCGTCACTATTTACTTTAGCCAAGTAAACGATAAGTGCGATCATCCCTACAATTATAACAGGGCTAAGAACAGTGAGCACAATAAATGACTTGTTTCTAACTTTAGCCAAATATTCTCGTTTAATAATCAATAAGAGCTTATCCATTTAAGTTGTCCTTTACAAATTCAATAAATATTTCATTAACAGTAGGCACAACCTCTACAAAATGACTTACCGTACCTAGGCTGGTTAAATAATGTAGCAAATCATTGGGAGAATCCTTCTCATTGAGCTTTACACGCAAGCTCGAAGCACCGTCAAAAGACTTAAATTCACCAGGGCTTATACTATACCGCTGCGCGAGTTGTCCTTCTAACTGAAGTTGATTTTTACAGTGAATTCCGATTTCAAACGTACCGTTTTTAAAACTTCGTTTAATATCGACTAGTTTACCATCTAAGATTTTGTTTGAACGATCAATGAGTGCTATTTGATCGCAAAGTTCTTCTACCGATTCCATACGGTGGGTAGAGAAAATTATGGTAGTCCCTTGTTTATTCAGCCTTAAAATTTCATCCTTAATCAAGTTAGCGTTAATCGGATCAAAGCCACTAAATGGCTCATCAAAGATTAACAATTGCGGCTCGTGAAGTACCGTGACCACAAATTGTATTTTCTGTGCCATCCCTTTGGATAACTCTTGTATTTTCTTATCCCACCAGTGCCCTATTTCCAATCTGTCAAACCAATAATGTAACTTCTCTTTAGCTTGTGATTTGGACATTCCTTTGAGTTGTGCTAGGTAAAGAGCCTGTTCCCCTACCTTCATACTTTTGTACAAGCCTCGTTCTTCCGGTAAATAGCCAATGGACTGAATATGCTTTTGGCTCAAAGGCATATTGTCAAAAAGAACCCTACCACTATCTGGATAAGTAATTTGATTTATAATCCGTATCAAGGTTGTTTTACCAGCACCGTTAGGTCCTAAGAGACCAAAAATGGAGCCTTTAGGGATTTCTAATGAGACATTATTAAGCGCAGTAAAGTTACCATAAGACTTAGAAACGTTTTCGGCAACCAATAAGTTCGGCATGTATAGCGGGTTTAAGTTGAATATACTTTCACAAAAATAAAAACCCACCCTTAAAAAATATCAAGGATGGGAAAAAATTGCTATGAAAAAGAAAAAATTAACACTAGGTTAGAACCAGTGTGATTGCAAAGATATGTTTTTTTATAAAACACAAAAGTTAAATTAAGAAAACATGTCTTTTACTTTTTCAAAAAACGATTTATCGCTCTTTTCCGGATGAGGTGTAAAATTATCATCTCCTAACATACTCTCGAAAAATTCGCGTTGTTCTTTATTTAGGGTTTTAGGTGTCCACACATTAATATGCACTAGTAGGTCACCACTTCCATAACCATTAATACTTGGAATCCCTTTGCCTTTCAATCTTAAAATTTTTCCAGACTGAATCCCTTCTTCTAATTTGATACGTACTTTACCAGAGACTGTGTCTATTTCTTTAGATGTTCCTAGAATAGCCTCAGCTACACTTATATACAAATCGAAATGTAAATTATCACCTTCTCGCTTTAGGGTATCGTGATCGAGTTCCTCTATGAGTACTAGAAGATCCCCCGCTATGCCGTTGTTTCCTGGAGCTCCATTACCTTTTCCAGTAACTTTAAGTTGCATACCATCTACGACTCCTGCAGGTATTTTGATCGAAACGGTCTCTTCTTGGATCACCATTCCTTGGGCATCAGCATCCGCTGGTTTTTTATCGATAATTTGACCGAGACCACCACAGCTTGTACAGCTGCTTGCAGTTTGCATTCTTCCTAAAATGGTATTGGTAACACGGGTAACTTGACCAGTTCCATGACATGTTGGACAGGTTTTAAAAGTTACTCCAGATGCCTGTATCTTACGTCGAACCTTCACCTTTTTCTCAACGCCATTGGCGACCTCTTCAAGGCTAAGTTTTACTCGAATACGAAGATTACTTCCCTTAACGTGACCTCTTGCTCCACCACCGAAGCCAGAAAAACCACCAAAGCCTCCGCCGCCTCCAAAGGCACTTCCGAAAATATCACCAAATTGACTGAAGATGTCATCCATGTTCATTCCGCCACCGCTATATCCACCGCCGCCGCCTTCAAAGGCTGCATGACCGTACTGGTCGTAACGTTGCTTTTTAGCAGGGTCACTTAAAACCTCATAGGCCTCTGCTGCTTTTTTAAACATATCTTCAGCCTCCTTATTTCCAGGATTTTTATCCGGGTGATATTGAATGGCTTTTTTGCGATATGCCTTTTTAATATCAGCTGCAGTTGCGCCTTTGTCAACTCCTAATATTTCGTAATAGTCTTGCTTCATGTAATTCTAGTGTAGAAAGTTTAACCTTCCGTTAATTAAAAGTGTCAGAGTTTAAACTGACAAAACGTCTATTGTTGCCCTACGACAACCTTTGGATGACGAATAATCTTATCACTCAACGTATACCCCTTTTCAATAACATCAACAATTTTCCCTTTTAAATCTGCACTAGGCGCAGGGATTTGAGTAATTGCATCGTGAATTTCAGCATCAAAATTGTCTCCAGCTTTAGTTTCTATTTCTGATAGTCCATGACCACCCAGAACATTTTTCATCTTTTGACGAATCAACTCAACACCTTTAAACAACTCCTTTTCCTTTGTTTTCGAAATCTCAGACAAGGCTCTTTCAAAATCATCAAGAACAGGCAACATTGAGGACATGATATCCTGACCTGCAGTCTTAAACAGCTCGTTACGTTCTTTAGCAGTTCGCTTCTTGTAGTTTTCAAATTCTGCAAAAAGTCTTAAAAACTTATCCTTCTCCAAGGCCAATTCTTCTTGTAATTTTTCAGACTCACTCTGCACCTCCTCTTCTGCGACAACCTCTGTTTCAGAATTTAATTGCTCTTTTTCAACTCCATTGTCTGAAATGGACTCTTTATTTATATCTTCTTTCTTCGACATTGTTCTATTGAATATTATTTATCTTCATTTTAATTTGCAAAAGTATTGCCAATTCTATTAAAATGTCAAAATGTCATCAAAAAATAAACTCTAAATATAATTCTAAACAATACTTTTATATTTCTATTTTTGCCTCCTAAATCCTAAGAATAAGAATAATCATGAAAAAAGCAATCTTTACCTTACCCCTAGTGGCATGTATGGTGTTTTTTACTGCTTGTAAAAGCGAGAAAAAAAATGACACTACCGCTAAAGAAGCAGCGACAGCTACAGAAATAACAGCTGAGGCTGTTAAGTACAAAATTAACGCAGATCAAAGCACTATCGACTGGAAAGGTTCTAAACCAACAGGAACCCACACTGGCACTATCGCTATAGAATCTGGAGTGATCACTACTAAAGGTGGTGTCATTGAAAGTGGTAACTTCCTTATCGACATGAATTCCATCACTGTAACTGATTTAAAATCAGGTGAAGGAAAAGAAGATTTAGAAGCGCACTTAAAAGGTACAGTTGAGGGTAAAGAAGATCATTTCTTCAATGTTGCTGAGCACCCTACTGCTTACTTTGAAATCACTGGCAATGAAGTGAAAAACGGTATAACAACCTTAAGCGGAAACCTTACAATTAAAGGCATTAAGAAAAATGTATCCTTCCCGGTTAGCCATACTGAGCAAGGATCAAACATCACTTTAACTTCTGAGTCATTTACAATCGACAGAACACAATGGAATGTTAACTACGGTTCTAAAAGTGTTTTCGATAACCTTGGTGACAAATTTGTCAATGATGAGATTGAACTTGTGATTACTGTAAAAGGTAGCAAAGCATAAGAAATAGAATAGACCTATTTTTTTTTAAACTAAGCCAATTCTTCTATGAGTTGGCTTTTTTCATGCAGTACAACATCCAATAGTGCGGGTTTTAAGTTGGTATAACGAAAATGATACCCCTCTTCTTCTATCTTCTTAGCGCTAACCCTATGGCTACCGCATAAAAGTGAAGCACGTTCTCCTATAAAAAGCTTCAAAACTTTAACTGGAACTGCGGGCAGAATTAAAGGTTTACCAAGTAAACAGGCAAGTTCTCGAGTTAGTTTTGAATTACACACCGGATTAGGAGCGACACCATTGAAGACCCCATCCAACTGCTTATCTATACAAAACAGATAAATGGCTGCGATGTCTTGTATGTGAATCCAACTCACCCACTGTTCTCCAGAGCCAATAACAGCGCCGAGGTACTTAGAGGTCAATCCTTTCATTTTCCCCAAGGCTCCACCGGTTTCAGACAACACCAAACCTGTCCGTATAATAGCCACTGGAAACTTGTGATCTTCTTTCAAATGGAATGCCTTTTTCTCCCAACTTTGTACCACTCTGCCTAAGAAATCATCGCTGTACTCCGTCACATCTTCTTCATAATAGTTGGTAAAGGAGTGTGGGTATATACTTATTGCAGATGCCGTCGCAAAAGCCTTAATTTTATGCTTTTTTGGAATACTTCTGTTTAAAAGTCCAATCGATCTTTTACGACTATTAAGGATTTTCTTTTTTCGAAACAATGTCCATGGGGCTGCAATGTTCTCGCCAGCGAGGTTGATTATAGCATCTACTTGTGAAAAACAATTCGGGTCAATTTCATTCTTTGCAGGATTCCAATAAAAACCTTTGTAATTAGGATCATTACAAAGTTTAGACTTGTCGGTTGTCAAAAAGTGAACCACATCCCCTCTTTGATGACACAACTTAGTGATCTGTTGCCCGATCATTCCACTTGCTCCTGCAATTAAAATTTTCATTATTAAGTCTGAATTGTTATTCTAGGATCAAAATTAGACAATATAAGGAGGATCAAATCAATGATTAGTCAAGCTTTAACAAATAAATTATAGATATTTAACACTGTAAGCGCGGAAGTGTCCTACTTTTTAACAGCTCTTAACATTTCACGTTTCCCTGGGGGGCCAGGAAGTTTTTCTATTAGAAATCCTACCTCTTGCATCGCCCTACGGACACTACCTTTAGCCGCGTAGGTAACCAGAATTCCATTTTTATCCAAAGCCTTGTACATTCGTTCAAACATAGAAACATCCCAAAGCTCAGGTTGTACTCGAGCTCCAAAGGCGTCAAAGTAAATCAGATCAAAAGCCCGCTGATCATCTATGCTACCAAAAAACTGCTTCCTCTTTCGAAGTGTAAACAAAGGATCAATATCAAGATCAGTATCCCAATCTCCTTGATGCATCCTAATAAATGTCTCCTTGTAGTTCCCGGCATCGAGCTGCTCAACATAATTCAAAAGTGCAACCTCCTGAGGGTTTACAGGGTAGGCTTCGACCCCGTGATAGTTGATATGCAGTCCCATTTTTTGACATTCTAAAAAGCTAATAAAGGCATTAAGCCCAGTACCAAATCCTATTTCTAAAATACGTATGCTATTGGAGTCGTTTTGATTGAGCCATTGTGCAAGTCCACTTTTAATAAAAACATGGTAAGCCTCTTGTATAGCACCGTGTTTAGAATGATAGTGTTCCTCCCATTGTTCGAGATAAATGGTCGTAGAACCGTCGCTGGTCTTAATAACTTCTCTTTTCATCAGTTGAGTTCGTGTTATTTTTTAGTCAACACTCCATTGGCCACAAAACTATACGTATTTTTAGGCTGGGTGATTGCCGCTATTTCCGCTTCACTCTTTCCTCCGTCCTTGGCATAGTGTTGTTGATCCTCAACCGAAACCTGATCCACAAAGGCATTCCCTTCTAAAATCACCTCTTTACCAACGATTCCTTCAGGAACGAAAAATCCGTAATCCTTAAATCGGACCATAACCTCTTGGTTTTGGTTTAAATCTAATTTCATCCAACACCCCTTCTTTTTACATACTTCAGTTACAGTGGCGATTATCCTTGTAGACAGAGTATCTCCGATTGCTAATTCATCATATAATCCATTTACATCGGTCATATCTGTCTTGTTAGAAACTATGATTGTATCTCCGTAAATGATAAAGTTTTCAGCCATTTCAAGTTTTTGTTGCTGCTTATTGGGTTGACAGGAAGTAAGAAATAAAACAACCGAAATAATAGAAAATAACGTTCTCATTTGTAATGGAATTTTAATAATTAGCATTGAAACGCAATTTAAGGCATTTTTTACAATCACAAATCAGTAATTACATCTGTTATTTTGCTAATTTTGCTCAAAATAATGATCCATTATGGAAAAGGATACAGTTGTGAATATAAAAATAGAAAAGGCTGAGACTTCAAAGATTAATGAAGTTGATTTCAGCAACTTGAGTTTTGGAAGTGTTTTTACTGATCACATGTTTATTTGTGAATTTAAAAATGGAAGTTGGCAGACACCAACTATTGTGCCTTACCAAAAACTATCCATGGACCCTTCGGCTAAGGTATTTCATTACGGTCAAGCCGTATTTGAAGGAATGAAAGCCTATAAAGATGACCAAGACGATGTCTGGCTATTTAGACCAGATGAAAATTTTCATCGTATAAATAAATCTTCAGCCAGGTTGGCTATGCCAGAATTCCCGGAGGATTATTTCTTTGAAGGTTTACATCAACTATTAAAATTAGACAAGCAGTGGATCCAAAAAGGATTTGGTAACAGCCTCTACATTAGACCTTTTGTAATTGCAACTGAGTCTGGAGTTTCAGCTTCACCTTCCGCTGAGTATAAATTTATTATTATTTGTTCACCTGCACAGTCGTATTATGCCGGTGAGGTCCGCGTAAAAATAGCGGATCACTACAGCCGTTCAGCAAGTGGAGGTTTTGGTTTTGCTAAAGCAGCAGGAAACTATGCAGGACAGTTCTACCCTACCAGCCTTGCAAACAAGGAAGGATTTCAACAAGTAATTTGGACTGATTCAAATACACATGAATACCTAGAGGAAGCTGGAACAATGAATGTGTTCTTTAGAATTGGTGATAAATTAATCACCTGTCCAACTAGTGACAGAATACTAGATGGTGTTACACGTAAAAGTGTAATTCAGGTAGCTGAAGACATGGGAATTAAAGTAGATATTCGTCCTATAAAAGTATCAGAACTTATCGAAGCTGCTAACAACAATGAGCTTAAAGAAATTTTCGGAAGTGGCACAGCTGCCGTAATCAATCCAATTTTAGGATTTGGTTATCAAGGAGACAAGTGGGAGCTACCAAGTATGAATGACTCTTATGCTACGGCAATTAAAGATACTATACTTGGGATTCAATACAATACTATAGAAGATAAATACGGTTGGAGAGTTAAAGTGGATTAATCCAATCGGAACTAACTAGAATAATTAGAAAAATAGCGGTAAGATTCTCAGGGAATTTACCGCTATTTCTATTTTATATAGCGCCCTATTCCATTACATGTCCATCTTATTGATGATTTTACATAACTAGCCCAGGTGTTTTTTAATATTCGGTTTAAAGTAGCTTGGCCCCTTTAGGACCTTACCATCTTCTCTGTAGATAGGTTTGCCATCAGCACCTAATTTACTCATGTTACTGGATTGAATTTCTGTAAAAACATCTTCTATCACATCTTGCATACCGTGCTCTAATATCGTACCACACAATATATATAACATATCCCCCAAGGCGTCAGCAACTTCTACAAGATCACCATTGGTTGCTGCCTCTAAATACTCATTATTCTCTTCCGCCATAAGATTGTGCCTTAGGGCAATTTTGGATCCTTCTAAAGTTGCTTGCGGGGTATCGGCGACTCCTAATCCAAAAGCCCTGTGAAATTTTTCCACACTTGCTAATTTATTCTTCATGCTAACTCAGTATATATTTAATATTACTAAAAGAACGAGCAATTTAAGAATTCCTAAATGCAATTTGATTAAATTTGCCAAAAATTAAGGCCGTATGTTTACACAGGGACAGATGATATTCGCAGGAATATTTGCAGTGGTATTTATTATCGTAATGATTGTTAGCTATACCCGCGATAAAAAAATTCACAAAAAGCAATACAAAGGTTCCCTTTGGATATTGATCGGATTCCTTGCCTTCATCGCCTTTTTACTGCTAGTGAAAAACTTAACAAGAGGCTAAATTTCTTCCAAAGGCATCGCCTTTAAGTTTGACAAAATGTAATTTTTTTACGCCTAACGGAGAATTTATGACTTAAAATACATACCTTTGCACAAAGCAATCAACTTAAGCAATGATGATTTTCTTTTCAATTTTATTTGGTTTGTTGGTAATTAATATGGTATTACTAGTATTTAGCGTCAACAAATTACCCAAAGCTAAAAAGCAACAGGCTGTTTATAACAAGCCTAGCACAAAAGTTTTAGACAAGGCGGGTAAGGACAACGATTACGATGTAGCTTTTAAGAAAGCCATATAGTACCACGAAAATTAAAAAAGCAATTTTAAATTCTTAACGGAGAAGGTACTATCTTTGTGCTTTAGCTGTTAACAATTTCTTTTATTGTCCTTTATGAGAGTTTTAAAATATCTAATCTTTCTTCTCCTTATATTAGCCATCGGACTTGCAATTTACGTTGCTGTACAACCCGACGACTACAAAATCATTAAGACTCGCGTGATTAAGGCACCATTACCTTTAATTCGATCTCATATAGACGACTACACCAAATGGGCACAATGGGGTGTTTGGAACCTCAACGATCCTTCAATGCAAATTACCTATGGCGACCGTTTTAAAGGGGACAGCGCAAGTTGCCGTTGGAATAGCAAAATATATGGAAGCGGAAGCGTCCTCACCACTTACTATTCAAAAGACTCCATCAGCCAAGAGATTCACTACGACTCTCCACAGAAGGAGACCGCTCGAAGATTTTGGGCTTTTAACCCTACTGCCAATGGAGAGGGCATCATTGTCACCGCTGGAGTAGAAGGAAGTTTTAGCTTTACAGATAAATTTCTGGCTATAATAAAACGAAGTAGAGAACAAAACTACGAACGAGATTATTCAAAGGAACTCCATAATTTAGATAGTGTAATTGACCAAAACATGAAGCGTTATACTATTGATATTTTGGGACCAACAGAATACGGAGGAGGTTTTTATTTATATCAGACTGTCAGCTCAAAATTCAATGAACTCACCACGACTACTGATCATATATTCACCGAGGTTAGTGCTTTTATGGAGCACAACAACATAGCAGCATCTAAAAATCCTTTTATAAGATTTATAGAGTGGGACACGAATGAACGAACTGCAATTGTCTCAGCTGCCATTCCAGTTAACGACAGAATAGTTACACCTAAAGGAAGCTCTGTACTTTGTGGTTATATTCCACCAGGCAGGTATTTCAAAACAAAACTTTATGGGGCGCATTCTAATTCAAAAGAAGCCTGGGCTAAAGCAATGGAAGGTTTAGAAAAACAAGGATACACCATTGACCCTGACAGGGATGAGTTGGAGATTTACATCAAATGTCCAGAGAACTACCCAAATCCGGCAGATTTGGAAACTGATATTTACATTCCCATACTAAACACTAGCAAAGAGCATACAACAACTTCAATTCTTTAGCATGAAGCAGCTCTTACTCATATTCCTCGGTGGTGGCGCTGGAAGCTTACTTCGTTACGGAATCAGCCGACTGCTGAATAACCAAAGCAGCACTATTCCTTTTGGCACTCTAGCTGTAAATTGTATTGGAAGCTTATTAATCGGTGTGGTATTAGGCTACTCCATAAAGACTAATGGCCTATCTTCAAATCAAATAGCATTCCTTGCTATTGGATTCTGTGGTGGATTTACCACATTTTCAACCTTTACCTATGAAAACACCATGTTTTTAAAAGCAGGTGATCTCCTATCATTTTTCGCATACACCACTGCCTCCATGGTACTAGGCATCCTTTTCGTTGTCGCGGGATTATGGTTGGTTAAATTTCTTTAAACCAGCACCCCGGCTCTCAGGTTATTCTTCACTTTTTTGGTCATTTCTTTTCCTCTTTCATCGATGTAGTTTACATCGAACTTTTCCATTGACAGGTCAATTCCGTATACTTGCATAATATTTGTTTTTATACTCCGTATTGAGTGGCTGACATCGTGATAATGGGTTTTTCCCTAAATACTCTCTGGCTTTGACTCAATAAATCTGCTGTCCTTGATATCTCAGGTAGATTTTATCTAAGTGTGTAACTAAGTTAGGGCAGCAGATAGAGCTTCTTACCAAAGGTATACTTCATAATTTATTTATCTGTTATTATTCTTTAGAGGGCAAACTAACGATGTGTGTAAACATATTGGTAAACGAACTGCCAAGCACTTTAAGTGCAACAACTGTGGAAGCCATATGGACGCGGATGTAAACGCATCGATCAATATCGCTACCCTTGGACGCGCCGTAAACCGTGTTGAAAAATCGAATGCTATGTGTTGCGATATTGCTCATCTAGCTTCAGGTTTAAAACCCAATCCATCGCTATGCATGGTTGGTAGTTTATATTTCTTTACTTGGGCGACCCTCACTATTTTATCAAATTACCTTTCCAAAACTTCTCCATTTTCATTATAACTCCTCATTTTTATAATTTAAGTTGATAAAATTTAATATTATTTTATATACACCCCTTATTTTTATAGGGGTAAAAATATTAATACAATAAAAATTATCAATATACCCCCTATTTTTTACCATGCAATCCATAATTAATATAGTTTTAAACAAATAAAACCTTTAATTATGAAAAAAATAGAAGCAATTATTCGCAAATCAAAATTTGATCAAGTGCGAGATGCACTTCATCAAGTAGAAGTAAATTTCTTTAGCTACTGGGACGTCACAGGTGTCGGTAACGAAAAGAAAGGCCATGTTTATCGCGGGGTTAGTTACAGTACCGCAGACATCCAAAGACGCTATATCTCCATTGTTGTTTCAGACGCATTCCTTGATCGCACTATTGAAGCCATCCTAAAATCCGCTTATACCGGCAATGTAGGAGATGGCAAAATAGTAGTATCCGAAGTTTTAGAAGCCTATCGAATCAGAACTCGAGAGAAAGGACAAGAATCGCTGAACTAATCAACAACAACTTAAAAAATTAAATTATGGAATCAAATGTTATAGAAGTAAGCGCTGTAATGGACATTCTTTGGATTATGGTCGCTGGAATACTCGTTTTCTTTATGCAGGCAGGTTTTACGCTTGTCGAGTCTGGATTTACAAGGAGCAAAAATGTCATCAATATCGTGATGAAAAATTTAGCGGATCTAGCCATAGGCTCCCTTGCATTCTGGATTTTTGGATACACGCTAATGTATGGTGACTCCATAGGAGGCTTCATAGGCTCCCCATCGTTATTTTATAATGTCCGAGAGGATATGCACAACTTATTTTTCCAAACCGTGTTCTGCACAACTACGGCAACAATAGTGTCAGGAGCCATAGCAGAGCGCACGAAGTTTTCTTCATACATCCTATTTTCGTTCATAATAACCACTTTAATTTATCCAGTATCGGGACATTGGATATGGCAAGGTGAGGGCTGGTTGACTAACCTTGGCTTTATCGACTTTGCCGGCTCTACTGCAGTACATGCAGTTGGTGGCTGTGCTGCATTGGTTATGGCCGCTATGGTCGGTCCCAGAATTGGGAAATATACTGAAGGAAAGTCCAATGCTATCCCAGGTCACAACATGATGTTTGGCGCACTAGGGATATTCATACTATGGATGGGATGGTTTGGATTTAACGGGGGTTCAGAATTAGCCATCAGTGGAGAGAGTGTCTTTAATGTCCCTGCCATAATTGTAAACACAAACATCTCCGCAGCAGCAGGTCTACTCACAGCGATCATTTTAACACGTGTACGATATGGCAAACCAGAAATTTCAATGAGTTTAAACGGAGCCTTAGCTGGTTTAGTAGGTGTTACAGCAGGTTGCGCAATAGTCAGTCCAGGCGGTGCTGCGATAATCGGAATAATTTGTGGTATTGCCGTCATATTCTCTATCGAATTTTTAGATAAGAAACTAAAAGTCGATGATCCAGTCGGAGCGGTAGCTGTACACGGCGTTTGTGGAGCCCTAGGCACATTACTAGTTGGGGTTTTTGCCACAGAGGGAGGATTGCTATACGGAGGCGGCTTCCATCAGCTTGGTGTACAAGCCATAGGAGTTTTGAGTGTTAGCGCATGGGTTATGGGAAGTTCATTCCTTGTACTATTAATCATCAAAAAAACCATTGGACTACGAGTGACCAAGGAGGAGGAAATAGACGGATTGGATATTCATGAACACCATGGGGACGCTTATCCAGATTTCACCATAGATCGTTAATTCATTTTAATCCTTTGTGGGATAAGAGAACGGAGAATTAATTAACAGTATGCTCCGCTGCTCAACCCAATGTTAAAATACATCAAAACACACTCTATTAATTCTAAACCACATTAACCCTCTTAATTATGAAAACAAGCATCGTAATAAATTGCGTAAGAAAATCACTCTTTTTCACCCTGCTGCTCTCATGTTTTTTTGCTACTGCTCAAATCAGCGAAAAATTCAATCTAAATGGATCAGCAGACGTGTATTGGAAAACAAATTTAACTGGTACTAATGAGGCTTTTCAAGATGAACAGGAAGACTCATATTTCAACAGCCCTGCCACCGCCTTTGCCAATAGAAGCGGTTTTTCCTTAGGAATGGCAAATATCATTGCAAGTTATCAAGGAGAAAAAGTCGGTTTTGTAGCTGATTTAGCATTTGGTCCACGTGGGGAGGACGCTGTTTTTTTATCTACAGGGTCTTCTAATATTATAAACCAATTATACGTCTATTGGAATGTATCGCAGAAATTGAGATTAACCATGGGGAATTTCAACACCTTTCTTGGCTACGAGGTTATTTCCCCAGTCGGGAATTTCAATTACTCCACTTCCTATATGTTTTCGTATGGTCCATTCTCCCATACGGGAATTAAAATGGATCTAACACTCTCTGAAGATCTTAGCTTAATGTTTGCCGTGATGAACAGTACAGACTATACAGAAATTAATTTAGACGGCAGTTATACAGCTGGAGCTCAACTGGGCTACAAGGGACAATTTTTAAATCTGATTTATGGGCAGCAGACAGGTCTGGATGGGGCAACATTTCAAATAGATTACACTGGCGGATTTGATCTAAGCTCATCGGTATATCTGGGATTAAATACCACCTACAACACCACTGATGGTGGAGGCTTCTACGGTGTTGCACTATATCCCCAACTCACAACATCAGAGCGTTTTTCAATGGGGCTCAGGGGTGAATATTTTAAAGAGTTTGAAGGAGGTGTAGGGGTTTTTGCTTTAGAAACAGATCAAGATGCCGATGTGTTTGCATTTACCTTAACTGGAAATTATAAAATTGAAGATCTAACTTTTAAGCCTGAATTTCGATTCGATACGGCATCCAAGAATGTTTTTTACGATATGGATCAGGCACCTAATTCAAGTCTGGGGTCTTTTTTAATCGCAGCCGTCTATGCCTTTTAAACCCCGACTTGATACAATATATATCCCTATCAGAATTTAGGGATGACAAAAAGCATTTTTAATGCGAAAATGATATCCTATCAGCCATTGGATATAGTGAGTAATCACGCTTTACTTTTCCTGGTGGCATGCCACCAGGTTTTTTTGTTCATTATATAAAAATAAATACCGAAATTTAGATCTCATTAAAACTAAAGCGATGAATCCTAAAGTTGAATTCTTTTTTGAAAAACAGAGCAAATGGCAAGAACATTACAGACTTCTTCGACGGATTATATTAGATTGTACGTTACAGGAAGAATTAAAATGGGGTGTGCCATGTTACACCTACCAAAACACCAATATCGTCCTCATACATGGGTTTAAAGATTATTGCGCTCTGCTGTTGACCAAAGGTGCTCTATTAAAGGATTCCTATAACATACTGATCCAACAGACCAAGAACACTCAGGCTGCAAGACATTTGAGGTTTACAACTGTTGATGAGATTCGTCAATTAGAATCTAAGATCAAGGAATATTTATTTGAGGCCATCGAAGTAGAAAAAGCTGGACTAAAAGTAAGCTTTAAAAAAACAGAGGATTTTGAAATGATCGAAGAATTTAAATCTGCCCTCGACAAAGATCCAACACTAAGAAAAGCCTTCCAAAAACTAACTCCCGGAAGACAACGCGCTTACCTGTTACACTTCTCTTCAGCTAAACAATCCAAGACAAAACTCTCGAGAATTGAAAAGTGTAGTGCGAAAATTCTTGAAGGAAAAGGGTTAAATGATATTTAAATTTTAAATTCAAGTAAAATGAGTTAATTTGCTATATAATAACATATTACATTAACACAAAAGAATACTATTACCTTCTTTTTAAAGTGGGACATCCAAAAATTATTGGCTTATGAGCACCGTTCGGGCTTCGCTATTAATGCTATCTATTCGAATCAGAAAAGGACGGTCTACTCCTGAATTTTTAATGTATACCCCATAATTTAGACTATCAACAAAAAACATTAATACCGATTCCTGATCACTTTCAAAATCCGTATATCCTTTGATATAACTATAGGGTGGAATGTCTTGATTTAAATTATGCTCAAAGAGTCGAATATTGGTAATCGTAAATGGAGTGTTATTTTCGATTCGATAACTTTTTTGGCAGTTGTTAGCATAGACCATGGTGACTATTCCGAGGATAAACAAATAACAAATTCGATACATAGTGGAATTACATTTTAATTACTTTTTTCACTACTAGGGTTTTCCCTATAGAATCAACAACCTTCACTACGTATGTACCAGGAGCCAGCCCGTACAGGTTATTAACTTCTAAGGTATCGGTAAACTCAAAAGCTTCTTGTTTTATAAGTGCTCCCACCATATTGTATATTTCGATAACACAATCACGCTTTTTATCTAGCTTGATCGTAATATGATTATCAAACGGATTAGGGAAGGTCTTGATTACCACAACAGCATCATGTGGATCGACATCACCCTCACTCCAAAGCCAAACCTGTTCGAGATCTAGTTCTTCAAAATAGTTCTTTTCCCGCTTCACTGAAGCAATTGAAGATCTCGACAATAGCTCTGAGGGTGTCTGTGAATCTATGGCAACCAAAAAATCAGCTCCACTCTCAGCCAAAAATCCAGGCTGTAAAATAACTTCATTTACAGATTCCAATACCGCTCTACTACCTGGTGGGGCAATAAAATTGGATCCTGCTTCAATAGTAAATTGATAATAAAAATATTCCTGATCATTATAGATGTTACTAACGATATAATTGTCTAATTCAGCCAAACCATCTTCCCCATAGAAGACCCCTAAAGCACGGGAGTCAAGAATATCATTTGGATCTACAACCGGCAGTGTCTCCCCTCCAAAAACATAAGTTCCATCATAACGTATCATGTCATTTCTCAAATAAAATGATGTATGATGTATCTCCTCCCAGTCATGCCACAATTTATCGATATAAGCGTGATGGAGGTAAAATACAGGGTCTCTAGGAGAAGCCGAAGTGATCATGGGTCCATTGACCCATCGATGCGCCCCTGAATGTGGTGGTTGTCGTTCAAAGAAATCAGAAAATTGAAAAAAATCTGTCATTAACAACATACTGGTAATTTCACTTGGAGATGGAAGGTTGTTGTATTGTCCCAAACGACGCCCTAATCCCCAATTGGTGTTAAAACTTCCCATAAAATCTTCATCCCATAAGGCTGAGGTTGTGGATTGATCTTCTGAGGAATCCCAATAAGGCATGCTAATTATCGGATTAATTTCCTGCATCACCTGCTCCATCTCAAATACAAATTGACGGTGGAAAGCTAAGAATATTTCTTTTTCCGGTTCATCAGGTAGATTAAAATGAATATCCAATACACTAGGATCAATATTGTCGTAGTTAAAAAAATCCATATGGAAATTAGCCATATCGATGATTCTGTCTGGGCTTGCGGAACGTATGGCGTAAAACGCATTTACCAATTCTGTTTTTTCATAAGCTGTCATCTCTCGGTAATCCTTACGGATACTTTGAGCATCGACCTGCAGGAAACTCAATAGAAATAGACACAAAATTTGACACTTAAGTACTCTAAAACTCATCACTTCTTAGTTATCGTTTAGTCTGAGCTCTAAGGCTTCTATCCTTAGAATCAATTCTTTTAATTTCTTATGCTGCCTTTTCAACTGTTCTATTTGCTTTTCTTGCGCAATAGTATACAAGGTGAGTTCTTCTATTTTTCGAAGTAATCTGGCATCCATATCTCCCAATGCGATTCCATGACGCTCTATTTCACTAGCACTCGGCATATTCATAAGGTGCTTGTTTGATTTGATATGCTGCTCGACCACCGCTAAACTTGGCAAGTGGTAATCATTTTCAAAAACGTAATCTGGCCAATTCGCCTGTAAGGCCACACGAACCTCTTCAGCTACTACATTTCCTGCTACCGCCAATCGATAGGCAGGATTAACTGAAGTCCCAATACCGACATTTCCATTGGATATAAAATTGTTCGATTGCCAATCTACGGTAGCTAAATTTGCATTTTCACTAGTATAGTCCGTAACACCTCCACTTGGCGATTCTAAAGTCGTTACGTTCACCGTATTACTAATTGCAGATGTGTTTCCAGCACCATCAATGGCTACCGCGGTAAAAGCGTAACTAGTTTCTTCGGATAAGTTATTCACATTGAAGCTTGTATTACCACTACTTAAACCTATACTACTACCGTTTTGAAAAAGCTCATAATCCACCACTCCTACATTGTCTGTGGAAGCACTCCAGGAGAGTGTTGTACTACTAGAAGTAGTAGCGT
Organism: Galbibacter sp.; assembly: GCF_048266365.1. Lineage (NCBI taxonomy): Bacteria > Pseudomonadati > Bacteroidota > Flavobacteriia > Flavobacteriales > Flavobacteriaceae > Galbibacter > Galbibacter sp. Next base: position 281,980 of record NZ_JBLWZP010000002.1, read on the forward strand.
TGGCTGCTAAATCTGTAATCGCACTGGGCGATTCGGTATCGGCTGTACTTGTTGTTGTCACATTTGCAGTATTGCTCACTGCAGATGTATTGCCAGCACCATCAATAGCAACAGCTGTAAAGGCGTAGCTGGTAGCTGCAGTTAAATTGGTGATGTTATAACTAAAAGCACCGCCACTGAAACCGATACTAGTCCCATCCTGGAACACCTCATAATCGACCACCCCCACATTATCTGTGGAAGCACTCCAGGAGAGTGTTGTACTACTAGAGGTTGTAGCGTTCGCTGTTAAATCTGTAATCGCACTTGGAGGCTCGATGTCAGTTGCACTTGTAGTTGTCACATTTGCGGTATTGCTCACAGCAGATGTATTGCCTACCCCGTCAATCGCTATGGCCGTAAATGCATAACTGGTAGCGGCTGCTAAATTGGTGACATTAAAACTTGTGGCGCCACCGCTTAGACCGATACTAATTCCATCTTGGAAAACCTCATAATCGGCCACACTCACATTATCTGTGGAAGCACTCCAAGTGAGTGTTGTACTATTAGTAGTTGTAGAACCGGCAGCTAAGTCTGTGATCGCGCTCGGCGGTTCGGTGTCAGTTGCAGTTGTGGTTGTTACATTAACAGTATTACTCACCGCAGATGTATTGCCTACCCCATCAATCGCTATGGCCGTAAACGCATAGCTCGTAGCTGCTGTTAAATTGGTGACATTAAAACTTGTAGCCCCTCCGGTTAAGCCTATACTACTTCCATCTTGGAAGACCTCGTAATCGACTACTCCTACATCATCCGTTGAGGCACTCCAGGAAAGTGCGGTACTGTTTGTTGTTGTCGAACCTGCAGTTAAGTCGGTAATTGCCGAAGGACTTTGTGTGTCTTCAACTAGTGGCATAATGCTAATTGCGTCAAGCAATACAGCATCTCCTGCAACTGACCCCCTATAGGATGGCGATGTATACACCCGAATTACCGCTACACTAGAATTGGCGGTTAGCTCAAAGTTATAAGAGGTCCAAGCGTCAGTTGTAATAGATTGTTGCGAAAAGTTTGAAAAACCCGACCAATTGGCAAAGGCAGGTAAATAACTCTGAGGCGCCCTTTTTGCCCAAATTGTAATAGAATATACTTGTCCATTAACGACGTTAAAGGTATAGGAGGCATCCCTTCCAGAGGTTTCACCGGAAGAGGAGATTAACATGGCAAAAGATCCTTGCTGAACATCTGTGGGTTCAGATGTGATCACTGCTCCCCCAGTCCATCCTGTGGTTGCATCTGCCTCATTAGCTATAGAAGCAGCGTTTGATTGTGTATGGATTTCTTGAGTCCACACAACACTGCTGAATAAAAATGTAATTAATAATGTAAAGGTTGTTCTCATTTTATGTGCATTTGGTTGGTAACACATCGGAAGATCAAACCATGGATTCAATAAGACGGGACTTTTAATTCAGGTTTAAAATTAATGACATTAGCCAATTCAACTCTCAAAGCTCTACTAAATCCCATAATAATCTACAAATAACCTAAAGCACGTTTAAATGCGACATATATCGTTGAATTACAGTTCAAATCACCAAGTAATTTCATTCTATTCTAGGATAATATTAGTCTAAATACCAAATATTTAGGATGAATTGCATTGAGAATTAGTTAAGCGATTTTAATTGCCTTTGGTAGAACATTTTTTATTCTAAGAGGGTATTAAAATAATTTTACCTTAATTATCCAAACCAAAACTCACAACCCATGTATACAAAATTCGTCAAACGCTTTTTGGATATCCTTTTGTCCGTAACTGTCTTGATTTTACTTTCTCCGGTTTTAATCTTATTGTGGACATGTTTATTTGTTGTCAATTCTGGTCATCCTTTCTTCTACCAACTAAGACCCGGTAAGGATGAAAAGATATTTAAACTTATAAAATTCAAATCCATGACTGATCAAAGAGATAAAAATGGGCAATTATTACCCTATGAAAATCGGGTTACCAAAATCGGAAGTTTTATACGGAAATATTCTTTAGATGAGATCCCACAGCTTATCAATGTTCTCAGGGGAGATATGAGCCTTATTGGGCCGCGTCCGCTACTTATAAAATATCTGCCACTGTACAATGACTTTCAAAAACAACGTCACCGTGTTAAACCAGGCATCACCGGATGGGCACAGATCCATGGTAGAAATGCTATCTCATGGGATGAAAAATTCAGCTATGATGTTTGGTACGTAGAGCACTTGAGTTTCAAAACAGATATAAGTATTCTTTTCAAAACCGTTAGAAAGGTACTATTAAAAGATGGCGTAAACTCCGGTCCAAACCTCAATATGGTTGCATTTAAAGGAAGTGAATCATGAAAGATAGATCAGTTATCATAGGAGCAGGAACACAGGGACAGGTATATGCATCTTATCTCATAGAGGCTGGTATCCATATCATTGGCTTTATAGATGACAATCCTCAGCTTATCGGAGAAAAGGTCAATGGACTACCTGTAATAGGTTGCTATTTAGACTTATACACCAATTCATTTAAGGAAGATATTCAATCAGTATATTGTCCGATTGGAGACAATCATATACGGGTGGAATACCTCTCGGCAATGCAACAAGAGGGATACAATATACCGAGTTTCATACATCCTTCCGTGTCTATAGGGCCTGATGTAATCCTAGGTCAGGCTATCTATATGTTGGTAGGAAACATTGTAATGCCACATACGACCCTTGGAAATTATATCATGATCAATCAGGCGAGTACCATTGCACATCACGTCAAAATTGAGGATGGAGCATTTATGTCCTCAGGAGTAAATATAGGTGCCTGTATCCATGTTCAGGAGAAGGCCTACATCGGAATGGGGGTAACGGTTATGACTGGGGTACAAAGCCTAGGTCGAAATTGCCTCCTTGGTGCAGGTTCCGTCATCATAAAAGATGTTCCTGAAAATGCTGTAATGGTAGGAAATCCAGGTAGAATTTTAAAATACCAAAAAAACGACAACAATGTACAATGTAAACCCTAATAACCACACAGACCTATGCTTTATTGGGTCTGGAATATCTTCAGCATTCACTTTGATTCATCTTTTAGAAAACAGAATAGCGGATGATGTACAAACACCTCTTCACGTAGCTATAGTCGAGAAATATCATGAATTTCATACCGGGATTCCCTATGGCAATCGATCGGGAAATTCCGTATTGCTCATTACTTCCCTTAAAAATTTCCTTCCTCAGCCCGAATACTCCATATTTATAAACTGGCTCAATGAAAATCATTCAACTTTACTAGCCCAAATGAGAACTTCAGGAGGTACATTAACTGCCCAATGGCTAGAAAAGCACAAAGAAAGTATCGCGCGTCAACAATGGGGAGATCTTTTTATTCCACGGAGTTTCTTTGGAGTGTATCTTAAAGATAGATTAAACAGTTTGATTGAAAAGCAATCCCTTAACGGCAAACTAAAAGTTCAATATATTCATACTGAAGTTACCAAAATTAAGAAAACCGGGGAAGGCTATACCATTAGTGGAGATGGTCTAAATATTCAAAGCAAAAAAATAATCCTTGCCGTTGGATCCCTTCCCACCCGCTCTATCTACACCAATAAAAACATACAGCAGTCAGAGCAGTTATTGGTAATCAATCAAATTTACAGACCGAGTTTGGATGAAAATTTAGATCGAATATCAAACTTTACAGCTAAACAACTTCACTCTGGAAAGCACTGTAACATCTTAGTTATAGGTGCTAATGCAAGTGCATTAGAACTGTTATACAAACTAAATGATGGTCATAAAAAGGCAGAGTCTAACACAAGCTTTTCTTTCCTTTCCACTCATGGATTACTGCCCGACTGTGAAATTGACCACATCAAGCAATCAGATTTTATTACGAGCCATTTAAATGAGCTGCAATCACAAGAAACACTAACGGCTTTTCAAATTTCAGAAGCTGTTAAAAAGGATCTTGACGCTGCACAGGATATTCATTTGGGAGCTGCTTCGACAGTTGGGATAATTTCCAAAGTATTCGGTGCTTTATTATCAAAATTGGACTCAAAAGAATTAAAGAAATTTGCTTGTGTATACGGTAACGAAATAGGAAGACGCCAACGCTGTGCAGGACAGCATTATTTGGATGTTATAGCAGATCTAAAGTCCAAAGGAAGGTTTACGCATATTCAAGGCCGTTTCAAAGATCTAATCGAGCAAAAACGAGGACTTTATCACTTGCAGTTTGAGGATCCTAAAACAAAGACAGTTAAAATTTCTGAAAAGCCATTCCATGTGGTGATTAATTGTATTGGCAGTACTAGGTTTGACAGTGATCAAAAACAACTACCACCCCTATTAAAGAACTTAATTGATCAAGGTTTAGCACACCCGAATAGGTCTCAAATAGGATTGGAAGTTAATACAAAATTAGAATGTTCTGAAAACCTTCATATTATCGGTCCTTTATTGGCTGGAAATATCATTGATTCTAAGGCCGTTTGGCATGTGGAGCATTGTGGAAGAATCATTTGGCTTTCCGAGATTCTAGCAAAGACCATTCACCATCACGCTAACACCCCTGCGTCGGTGGGTTAAGCAACGTTGTAAAAGCAGTCTTATACTTTAGGTCATCTCCTAAAAACTAATGAAATTGGTCCATTTAAACACTATGAGGGTCAGCGTGGTAAACCCCATGCTAGCCAAGACTACGCCTTGCCAAAACCCAACATTGAACCCCATTCGGATCCACAGTTTCTCACCATTGTTCTTCTTGTAGTAATACAGGGATAATATCCCAATTACTACAACATAGGTGATTAAAACAATTATGGTCATTATCAAATTATTCCTCATTTTTACCTTTAATATCTGTATTCAAATTTAGGGTGAATCAAAGCTATTGGTGGGTTTACCTTGAGAACTACAAGGATTTAGGGATTCAAAATTCAAATATCAAAAAATAAATATACAAATAATATCATTAGTATTTCCTTGATAATAAACTAGGTATAACCCCAAAAGGAGATTTTATGCGATTTTATTCATCTACAACTGTAACAATTTCCAACTAGTGCTATCTTTAAAGTAAAGAATAAACTTTTTGAGCCAACAAGAGTTACATATTGATCAACTGTTAAAAGACTGTTTAGAAGGAAAGCAAACCGCTCAACTGGAGGTTTACAACCGATATTACAAGGCAATGTATAATACAGCCTTGCGCATTGTTAAGGACTCCTTTGAAGCGGAGGATATTATGCAGGAATCGTTTTTAAACGCATTTTCAAAATTAAACAGCTACCGTGAAGAAGTCGCCTTTGGCGCCTGGTTGAAGCGGATAGTCATTAACAATAGTATTCAACATTACAGAAAATTAACAAAAGTAGAACACATTGCTTTAGATGATGTCATGTATAGGGTTGAAGACACTGAAGAAATTGTTCCAGAGGTAACTTTTACAAACTTGAAGGCTCAAGAAGTATTGCAAACAATGAAGTTATTGAAGGACAATTACAGAATTGCTTTGACCCTTAAATTGATTGAAGGTTATGACAATCAGGAAATTTGTCAAATAATGAGAATCAACGATGCCAGTTGTAGAACACTTCTCTCAAGAGCAAAAGAATCCTTGAGAAAAAAATTAAACCAGATTGCTTATGAAACCAAAAGATGACATAGAAAAATTATTTGGGAGCCTTGGGCATCAATGGGATAATGAAGAGCCAGGTAGTGGGCACCAACAACGGTTTTTGAACAAACTCGAGATGGACAACTCATCAAGGGGCGAGAAATCAAATAGGAACGTTTGGAAGCTGATTTCAATTGCTGCATCCCTGGCGTTGCTTGTAACCATCGGTGTTCAGTTTTTTCAACAGCAAAACGAGCTACAGCAACAACAAACCCAAATCACCAACAAGGAAGTTGCCGCCATGCCAATATCAGTTAGACGTACGGAGTTTTATTTTAGTGCATTAGTAGATCAAGAAATTGAAAAAATAAATAACATTTCAAGTCCAAAAACCAAAAAATTGGTAGATGATCTCAAAGCACAATTGACGAAATTAGAAAATGATTACAAAAATTTAGAAACAGACTTAAACAGCAAAGGAGACGTCAAGTTAATTCTAAATGCGATGATGATCAATTTTCAGACCCGCATAAACTTGGCTCAGGACGTGCTACAAAAAATCGAAGAAATTGAACAGTTAAAAAACACAAAACATGAAGAGCACACTATTTAAAATCGCATTATGCCTGTGGTGCATACCATTATGCGCCATCGCGAAGACCGATCCAACTTTAACTGGAAAGTACACTAAAGAAAAAACAATAAAAAAGGAGTTCAAGGTGAATTCAGACGCCCTTTTAAAATTAGAAAACAGCTATGGCAATCTCTACATCACTTCTTGGGATCAAAACACTACCACTATTGAGGTTGTGATACAAACCAGCAGTGATAGTGAAAAGAAGGCCCAAGAGAAACTCGATGAAATCAGTATTGATTTCGAGGGATCCAGTTCCATGGTACTGGCCAAAACAATATTCGATGACAGTGGTTGGGGATGGAGTAGCAAAAATGTGAGCATCAAGGTGAACTATACCGTAAAGGTTCCCAAAGACAACAAACTCGATCTGAGTAATGATTATGGATCTATTTTCCTCAATGAGATCAATGGCTCAACATCCATACAATGCGATTACGGAAGTATGGAAATAGGTAGACTTAATTCATCCTCCAACGATATTTCATTTGATTACTCCTCAGATGTTACTTTCGATTATATCACAAGCGCTAAAATTGATGCCGACTATTCAAGTTTCCACGTTCAAAATGCCGGACAAATTGATTTGGAGGCTGATTATACCAAATCAAAAATCAACAAGGTGGATAATATTAATTTCTCATGTGATTACGGAGAGGTCACCATTAAAAATGCGATCAATGTCATGGGCCAAGGGGATTATCTTAGAACCAAAATAGGTAATGCTGCCGGCAGCATTAGTCTCAACAGTGACTATGGAGACATCACCATTGAGGAAATGACTCCAGAGGCAGAAAATTTAATAATTGATGGTGATTACACCAATGTAGCGATCGGTTATAACAGTGGGTACCATTTTGACCTTATGGCAAAGCTTGAATATGCGCAATTGCGCAGCAACAACGATATTCAATTCAGCATTAAAAGAGAAAAGCCTTCATCGAGTTACTATGAGGGCTATCACGGTAGTCAAGGAAAAAACACTGTAAAGTTGAATATTGAATACGGTGAAGTACAAATAAATAAACGTTAATTTTAACTCAAAATCAATCAAAAAATGAAAAAAATTATCCTATTGAGCTGTGCAGTTCTTCTATGTCAATGGTCCAACGCACAGTGGTTCGGACAAAATAAAATTAAAGGTAACGGAAATGTAATACAAGAGAATCGCAACACGACAAGTTATGACCATATCGAATTACAAGGATTTTTCGAAGTCCAACTCGTAAGTGGAACAGAAGGGTCGATTACCATAACAGGAGAAGAAAATCTAATACCTCATATTATTACAGAGGTAAATGGAAATCATCTCGTTATCAAAACTGAAAGAGGTTATAACTTACAGCCCAGCAAAAGGACTGGTATTTTAGTTCTAGTTCCTTTTGAAAGTTTGAACCAAGTAAGTCTATCAGGTTCAGGAGACATTAGCTCACAAAATGTCATAAAAAGTACAGCGTTTAAAACAAAACTCACGGGTTCTGGGGATATACGCCTCAGTCTTGATGTAGAAATCGCTGAAACCACGCTAACAGGCTCTGGAGACATAGAACTTCAAGGGAGTGCACAAAAGGTAGTTCATCAACTAACAGGCTCTGGAGATATCGAAGCTTTCGACCTAAAAGCAGTTGATTCACAGGCAGATATTACTGGTTCAGGTGATATCGACCTCTATTGCAGTGGATCCTTAAAAGTTAGAATATCAGGTTCAGGAGATGTCACTTACATTGGCAATCCAAGCCAAGAAGATAGTAAAATCTCAGGTTCCGGAGATGTTTCCAAAGGATAAGCGTATTTTAAGTTAAATAATACACCCCTGATAAGCATAGTGTTTATCAGGGGTGTATTGTATTTTAAACTATGTTTAAGGGCTTGTTTTAAGCCTCAACCTCTTCTTTACTTTCTACGGCAGCTAGATAACGTTCCGCATCTAATGCTGCCATACACCCGGTACCTGCCGCTGTAATAGCTTGTCTATACTCTTTATCTTGTACATCACCACTAGCAAATACGCCTGGACAATTTGTTTTAGTAGATTTACCTTTGGTTATGATATAACCAGTTTCATCCATATCCAATTGACCTTTAAAGATATTTGTATTGGGCGTATGTCCAATAGCAATGAATAATCCTGTAACTTTAATTTCTTCTTTTTCACCAGTTTGGTTGTTCACCAAACGAAGACCTTCAACAACCTGATCCCCTATCACCTCTTCGATCTCTGTGAAATATTTCACTTCCAAATTAGGTGTATTTGCAACGCGATGTTGCATGGCTTTCGATGCGCGCATCTCGCCTTTACGCACCAAAAGCGTTACTTTACTACAGATATTTGCTAAATAAGTACTCTCCTCTGCTGCTGTATCTCCTCCGCCTACAATTGCCACTTCTTGTCCTTTATAGAAAAAACCATCACATACTGCACAAGCCGATACCCCACCACCCCTTAGGCGCTGTTCGCTGGGTAGTCCCAAATATTTAGCCGTTGCACCAGTTGCAATTATAATAGACTCTGCTTCCAATGTTGATCCATTATCAATCACTACCTTATGGATACCACCGTGGGTATTACTAAGCGCTACGGAAGTCACCATTCCTATACGTACTTCAGTACCGAAACGTTCCGCTTGTTGTTGAAGTTGAATCATCATTGTAGGGCCATCAATGCCCTCAGGGTATCCAGGGAAATTATCAACCTCAGTAGTGGTGGTCAACTGTCCCCCAGGTTCCATACCTGTATACATCACAGGTTTCATATCAGCTCTTGCCGCATAAATTGCTGCAGTATACCCAGCAGGACCAGATCCAATAATCAAACACTTAATTCTTTCAACTTTATCAGCCATAACTTTAATTTCTATTGATTCACTATAACAAAAGTAGCCTTTTTGCCAAAAAGCTTACAGCTAATTAATGAAAACTTATTATCACCTAATAGAAAGTATTTATGATGAAAAAAATCGATTTAAAAAATTCACACAACACACTATATTTTAAACAATTATTCGTAAATTAACATAGGTTTAATTGTTAATTTATTAAACAATTCGTTATTATGAGAAAAATAATATATCCTATCGTTATCGTGTTCGGATTGATTTTACTTTCAGCAATTCCGAATAACGACACTCAAAAAAGTTCCATTCAAGGCGTTTGGGAACTCGTAGATCGTTATACCTATGATGGCAATCATGTTATAGATACCATCGAAAATACCAATGGCTATCGTCAAATAAAAATGTATAGTAATGAAAAGGTCATGTGGACACGCTTTGTTCCTCTTGATTCGGTGGAATGGTTTGGTTATGGATCCTATTTCACCCATGATAGTTCATTGGTAGAGGTCTTAGAATATGGCTCTAGTTCCATGCTAAAAATTATAGACACCATGAGAAAATTCCAATTTAAATTGGTTATAGACCAAAATACCTATAGCCAAATCACCTTGGATAACGAAGGCAATCCAATGTTTTCTGAAAACTATAAAAGGTTAGAGTAATTCCCTAACTTTGACTGTAATGTACCCTTGGCAAATTCCTCAGGTTTTCAGCTGCAGATTCTGCAGTGATATCTCGTTGTGGGTTTGCGAACATTTCATAACCTACCATAAATTTCTTAACCTCCGCAGAACGTAGCAGCGGCGGATAGAAAGACATGTGAAAATGCCATTCTTGATGTGGATCTCCATCAGTTGGTCTTTGATGAATACCTGAGGAATATGGAAATGACGTTTCGAATAAGTTATCGTATAGCGTGGTAAGTTCTTTTATGATAGCAGCAAAGGCTGTTTCTTCTTCTTGATTTAATTGACCGATATCCTGAAAATGTTTACGCGGAATGATCATAGTCTCATAGGGCCATACTGCCCAATACGGTATTAAAGCTACAAAGTGATCATTTGTGATCAATATACGCTGATCTAGTTCGAGTTCCTGTTCCAGATAGCTCTGTAAGAGACTTTTGGAGTTTTTATTCCAGTAGTCAAGTTGTTGGCTTTGTTTTTTCAAAACCTCTTCAGGAATTGAAGATTGGGACCAGATTTGACCGTGTGGATGTGGATTACTACATCCCATAATGGCACCTTTGTTTTCGAATATCTGCACATGATTAATTCCTTCTTTAGCCCCCAATTCCAAGTATTCTTTTTTCCAAAGCTGAACGACCTCAGTGATTTGGTCAACGGTCATCAATGGCAAGGTTAAAGCGTGATTAGGAGAGAAACAGATCACCTTGCAAATGCCACTTTCAGTTTTAGCCTGCAACAACCCTTCTTGATAATCCTCTGTGCTGACCTCAGGTATTAAGGCTGCAAAATCATTTGGAAAACTATAGGTTCCCTTATAATCCGGATTGACATCACCACTTGCCCTAGTATTTGTAGGACACAAATAACAGTTTGAATCATAGGCTTTTATTTCAATTGTGCTTTTAGCATCCTCCTTCCCTTGCCATGGTCGTTTGGTTCTGTGAGGAGAAACTAATACCCATTCTCCGGTAAGTATATTAAAGCGTCTATGTGGTTTATCGTTTAACATGATCGTATCTATTCAAAAATTCGTTTTACTTAAGTATTTCTGCCCCGTCACTAAGACTGACTTCTATTGGTGTTAATTCAATGTTGAATTGCTCCCGGTAGGCTTTTGAAATCGCATCAATATAGTTGGCGGCGACATCTTTGTGCACAATATTAATCGTGCAACCACCAAATCCTCCTCCCATCATTCTAGCACCTAGGACCCCAGCTTGTGTTTTGGCAAAATCAACCATGAAATCCAATTCTTCGCAACTCACCTGATAGTTGTGACGCAATCCATGGTGGGACTGAAATAATAACTTCCCAAACACCTCAAAAAGTTCGTCCTCTAGGGCATCAGCAGCCATCAAAGTACGTTTGTTCTCTTGGATAACATAGTCGGCCCTTTCAAACATGGTTGGGGAGAGCTGATCCTTGAAAGACAATAACACCTCTTCTGGGACATCAACGAGATATTGATATTCAGGATGTTTTTTTTGTATAATAGACAAGGTAGCCTCACAATCCGCTCTTCGATTATTGTATTCACTGCTGGCTAAATTATGAGACACATTTGAATTTAGTAAAACCAGATGGTAAGGCTCTATATCTGCATTGATCATTCGATACTCCAAATTTTGACAATTAAGAAGAATCAATTGATCCTTTTTTCCTCTAACCACGGTGAACTGATCCATGATACCGCATTTGGTACCCACAAAATCATGTTCCGCATCTCTTGAAAGATGAATGATTTGATCCTTGCTAAGGCCAATGGAAAACAATCCATTTAAACCAGTTGCCATTCCGCATTCTAAGGCAGCTGACGAGCTCAACCCTGAGCCCATGGGTAATTCGCTTTCAACAATACAATCAAATCCTTGGATAGAACCTGGAGATATTTCATGAATATAATGCACCACTCCCAAAATATAATTTTCCCACTCTACTTCACTCATTGCAACGGCATCTATTGAGAACGAAAATCCATTCTCAAAATTCTTAGACCAAATATTACATAGTCTAGTACCATTTTTTCTGAAATAAAATTTAATTTTCTTGTCGATTGCTGCAGGAAGGACATGTCCCCCGTTATAATCAATATGTTCTCCGATCAAATTGATTCTTCCAGGAGATTCGACAATCAATTCCTGCACAAAATTCTCTAAATTAAGTGGTATTGCTTGTCTATTTTGAGATTGAGTTGTATTTTTCAATTTAAATATATATTTAACCAAACAAATATAATAAAAGTATATTCCACTTTTATTGCTTTTTTAAATTTTTTATGACAAATAACCGAGAATCCTACTACACAGATGTTGACAAAATGCATGTAGCCACCGATTGCATTGTTTTTGGCTTTCATCAAGAAGAACTAAAATTACTAATTTTTAACAGAAGAGTTGAACCCCATAAAGGTGCCTGGTCACTAATTGGAAGTTTTGTAAAATTAAATGAAGATGTCGCTCATGCCGCCCGAAGGGTATTACATGACATTACAGGTCTCGACAATGTATTTTTTGAGCAGTCGAAAACCTATGGACAGGCATCTCGTGATATGGGGGCGCGTTGTATCTCAGTGGCACAGTTTGCCCTTATCAGAATTGATGAGTACGATGAAGAGCTCACAGAGAAGCACGGCGCTTTCTGGTATCGCCTAGAGGAATTACCTGAGTTGGTACTGGACCACCATCAAATGGTCATAGATGCCTTAGACATCTTAAGAAGAAAGGCCAAACACCAACCAATTGGTTTTGAACTTCTGCCAGCGAAATTTACCATACCCCAATTGCAAAGCCTTTATGAGGCCATCTTTTTACGAAAATTAGATCCTGGGAATTTCAGAAAAAAAGTATTGTCCTTCAAAATATTAAAAAGGCTTAACGAAAAAGATCGTAGTTCCTCTAAACGCGGAGCCTTCTATTATACTTTTGATCACGAAAACTATGAGAAATTACTTAAATCAGGATACAACTTTGAGTTTTTATAGCCTGCATATTGCCAGGAGCCGAACTAAGTCCTATACTACAGTTGTCCTTTGATTAATTTGTTATAGGCGATTTCATAGATTTCCTCATAAAGTGGAACAACGTAATTGATATCAAAAATACTGGCCTGATTACGGGCTTGAAGTTTAAATTGCTCGAGACGCTGATCATCACTCAGGATATAGAGCGCGTTTTCAATCATCTCATCTACCGCACCGACTGGGCTCAAAAATCCACTTACACCATGTTTATTTACCTCTGGAATACCTCCTGTGTTACTAGAAATTACAGGAACCTCGTTGACCATGGCCTCTAAAGCAGCCAACCCAAAACTCTCGGTTTCCGAAGGTAAGAGGAAGAGATCGGAATAACATAAAATTTTATCTACCTCGTTGCTGTTCCCTAGAAAAGCTACTTTGTCAGAAATCCCCAATTCTTGGCACATTTCCTCTGCTTTCTCTTTTTCCGGCCCTTCACCGACCATGATAAGTCGAGCAGGCAATACTTTTTGGATCCCGTAAAACACCTTTATGACATCGTCTATGCGTTTCACTTTCCTAAAGTTACTGATATGGGTAATAATCCGTTCGTGATCAGCGGCCATGATGCTACGACCACAATCCGTAAACTGTTTTTTATACTTGCTTAAATCGATAAAGTTTGGAATCACATGAATATTTTTCTCAATATCAAAAAGGCGATTTGTATCATCTTTTAAACTCTTTGACACAGAGGTTACCACATCAGATTTATTGATACTAAAGGTAACGGCTGGTTTGTAAAATGGATGATTTCCAACCAAGGTAATATCAGTTCCGTGTAAGGTGGTAACAATTGGAATGTGCACCCCTTGTGTTTTGAGCATCTCCTTAGCCATATAAGCGGCATATGCATGCGGAATCGCATAGTGAACATGAAGGATCTCTATTTTATACAGCTTCACCATATCGACCAATTTACTCGACAGTGCGAGTTCATAAGGCTGGTAATGAAACAGTGGATACTCCGGAACATTTACCTCGTGGAAGTGAATTTTCCCGCTCAAAAGCGCCAGTCGGACAGGCTGTTTGTAGGTTATAAAATGAATTTCATGGCCGAGATTTGCCAATGCCATTCCAAGCTCTGTAGCCACTACTCCACTCCCACCAAAAGTTGGGTAACAAACAATTCCTATTCGCATAAATGATTTCTTTTAAGTCAAAATTTTGTAAGTGAGTCGCAACACGTTTCAATTCATGACAAAATTATTTAAATGCTACCCGAAGAAAACACTTTTAAGATTCGTCACTACGCATGGCATCGTATATATAGCCCTGTATATTACTTCGTATTTCTTCAGTAATTAATTTTCTATTATTCATTGTAGGATAGGTTCTGTTAGACAAAAACACATAAACCAAATTATACACCGGATCTACCCATGCGAATGTGCCAGTGAAACCACTATGTCCATAACTCATTGTGGAAACACAACCACAAGTAGGACCTATTTCACCAAGTTGAGGTTTATCAAAACCTACTCCCCTTCTGTTATTTTCCTCGCAATAATAACAACTATTATAACTTAACAAAGTGGCTTCACTAAAATAGCGCAAACCACCGTAATACCCTTTTTGAAGATACATTTGCATGATTTTCGCAACATCGTTTGCATTGCTAAAAAGTCCCGCATGCCCAGCAACACCACCTAACATGGCCGCTCCCATATCGTGAACATAGCCTTGAATAGTTTGTTGTCTAAAATAATCGTCCACCTCAGAAGGCACGATCATTCCTTTTCTATACTTCTCCAATGGATTGAAACTTGTATGATTCATCCCTAAAGAGGCATAAAAATGTTCGTTTGCAACCTTATCTAAAGGTTCATTATAATAATTCTCAAGATAGCGCTGCATGAGCAGAAAAGCTAGATCACTGTATCTATACTCTAATCTTGGTAACAATTCACTCTCTTTAATGATCTTAAATATGCTGTCCTTATAATCTTCGCGCATATAAAGATTATCTGCTACCTGGACACTGAATTTACGGCTAGGCTGCTTTTTATAATATTTATCTAGTGGTAAATTCGTCCCCTCACCTACGGTTTTTTTATAAAAAGGTATCCAGGGTGTTAAACGCGCATAATGCGTCAATACATCTAAATATTTTAAATCACTTTTATTGCTATTACGTAACTCCGGTAACAATTCACCTAGAGTGGAATCAAAATAAATTTCACCCTTTTCTGATAATTGGATTAATAAAGGTAGCGTTGCGGTAATCTTGGTCAGGGATGCAAGATCATAAATGTGATCACTTTGAACTTTATCCCCGCTTTCACCGTAAGTCGTCTTTCCAAAATTTTTGTTGTAAACGACCTTACCATCCCGAGCAACCAATATTTGTCCTCCAGGTGTCATTCCTGACTTTATCGCAATATTCATTAATGAATCCACCCTTTTAAGCGCCTTAGAACTCAGTCCAACTCGCTCAGGTATGGAATATCCCAATCGCGATAGACTATTGGTGATAAAGCCTCTGTTTTCCGGTAATTTAGCATGTGCTGTCACTGGTAGACTTCCTTTAGCGGCCAGGGCCCCAAAGATGACTTCTGCAGAGGTTTCCTGGGTAATAGGATCGTTCAAATAACTTACAATAATAGTCTCTATGTTGTCAATACTTTGTAAACCTAATAAGGCATAAGGTTTGACAAATACATCAAGAATAACTCGTTTCTCCCTTGCTATTTCGTAGAGCCATGTCTTTTCTTTATCCGTAAAGTCTGCAGCTTTCCATGGCGTCTCAGTAGATCTGTGATGTCCGACTATAACGAGGTTAAAAGGCTCAAGAGCATTAATCAAGTCTCCTAGTTCATTGGATTGTACTAGGGTAACATCAGTATACTTCTTTAGTGCATCATAGAAACTATGATGATTTCCATCCCCCATTGGCACATAGGCAATCTTTTGTTTATCCAGATTTCTAACAGGAACCAATTGATCATTGTTCTGTGCCACTGTTATGGCGTTTTCCATAACTTCTTCGTACAATAATTGATCTGAAGTTCGATTGAGATCCTTTGCTAAGTTCTTAGTAGAAACGGGGTGATAATGCTGCAGTCCTACTTTGTACTTTGCTTTCAAAATCTTTTTAACAGAATGCGCAAGTCTTTGCTCCGTGATCACACCGTTCTGATAAGCTTTTTGAAGTGTTTCCACTCCTTTTGGAACATCGGCCGATATCAATAGGACATCATTTCCAGCTAAAAATGCAGATAGATCTACATTCCCGCTTTCGGCATAATTAGCTACACCTTTCATCTCAAGGGCATCGGTAAAAATAAGGCCGTTGAATTGTAGTTTTTCTTTAAGTAGGCCATCTATGATTGCTTTCGATAATGAAGATGGAAATCCAGGTCGACTTTCCAAACTTGGTACATTCAAATGTGCCACCATTACACTAGCTAAGCCTTCTGGAATTAATTTTTTATATGGATACAATTCAACACTATCAATACGTTGTTTGCTAAAATCTACCGTAGGCAAGGTTTTGTGAGAATCTTGAGAGGTATCTCCGTGACCCGGAAAGTGTTTGGCATTTGCCAATACTCCTGCGCCCTGCATTCCTTTCATAAACGCAAGTGCTTTTTCCGTTACATTATCTCTATTTTCACCAAAAGATCTATTTCCTATAATGGGATTCTTAGGATTGGTATTGATATCCACATCGGGTGCGAAATTAATGTGCATTCCGAGACGTTTGCAATGTTCGCCAATATGTTTTCCAACCTTCTCGATTAAAGAATTATCTTTAACAGCCCCCAAAACCATATTATACGGAAAAGCAAATGTGGAATCCAACCGCATGGACAGTCCCCATTCAGCATCCATTGCCATCAACATCTTTAGCTTTGACAATTCTTGGATTTCATTGTTAAAGGCGGCTTGTCGATAAGGTCCACCTGTTGAAAAGATCACCCCTCCAACATGATAATCGGTCACTAATTCTCGTACCTTATCCAAATGTGCTTCACCTTTATCAGTAAAGGCTCTAATCATGTACAATTGCCCAATCTTTTCTTTAAGACTCAGACTACTATAGACACTGTCTACCCACTGTTGTTGTTCAAGGGAATCTTGAGTCGCTAGTGGATCTATTTGTTGTCCGTAGGATATTGTTGCTCCAAAGAACAGTAAGGTAATAAGAAAAATGTTATTCATTTTTATGCAAGAGTTTATTATCCGCCTACAACCAGTACCCTATGAAAGACAATAAGGCATCAGCACAGCGGTGCTATTAATTTAATCCCGTGCAAAAGCTGTTTAGTTCATAAACCTGGCATGCCAACTGTCCCTTGCGGGAACTTCCCAGTAATTCTGGTATTCTTCCTTATTGGTTACCAAATTGTTAAAAACAATAGTGTTTTGAGAAACGGCCTTTTGCTTGGCCATTTTTTTAAAGTCAAAAAGGGGCTTGTATGCAATGAAATCTCCTTGGCGGTAAGATACATTCATCTTATCCAGTAAATCAACATTGTATTGTTTTTCTAATAGTTGTATAAAACGCACAGAAGCATCAATAGAGCAACCGCTTGGCACATTAAATTCCTGATCCAAAGCAATGACTAAAAATCGCTTATAGCGGACCTCATAGGAAGCTTTAAGGTTTGCACCATGGGCAGTCCATTGTGTTATAAAGTCTTCTGATTTATTTTTGATTTGTTCGATTTCTTCTTCCGTAAAACTCCTGTTGGCTTGATAAATCCACACTCTGGCAGTATCGGAAAGTTCATTAAATTCAACAAACATTTTCTTTTTCAATTTAAATTATTCCTAATTCAAGCCTAATCGCTCTGCTACAAATCTTCGGCATCGGCCAATAGCTCTGCAACATCCATCACTTTTATCGCTGTCCCTTTTTCCTTAACTTTTACACCATCGGTAAGCATGGTGTTACAGAAAGGGCAACCCGCAGCAATAATATCGGCTTTCACATCCATGGCTTGTTCGGTTCGGGCGACATTGATTTCCTGATCCCCCTTTTCAGATTCTTTAAACATTTGTGCGCCACCAGCTCCACAACAAAGACCTCTGCTTTTACAGCTCTTCATTTCTACCAATTCGGCGTCCAATTTTTCGATCAATTGACGAGGAGCTTCATAAACATTATTTCCTCTTCCTAGATAACAAGGGTCGTGAAAGGTAATACGTTTACCCTTGTACTTTCCTCCTTCGATGGTTAGTTTTCCCTCCTCTAATAAGGAGCGTAAAAACTGGGTATGGTGTACCACCTGATATTGCCCTCCTAAGGAAGGATATTCATTTTTAATGGTGTTAAAGCAGTGAGGACAACTCGTTACGATCTTTTTAATCTCATAACTATTGAGAACTTCAATATTGCTCATAGCCTGCATTTGAAAAAGCATTTCGTTTCCAGCACGTTTGGCTGGGTCACCAGTACATCCTTCTTCGGTACCCAACACAGCAAAATTAACTCCTGCCTTATTGAGTAACTTGACAAATGCTTTGGTTATACGTTTTGCGCGATCGTCAAAACTACCGGCACAACCTACCCAAAACAATACATCAGGAAATTTCCCTTCCGCGGTCAACTCTGCCATAGTTGGCACCTTTATAGAATTACTCATCTGTACTTTAAATTTGTGTATTCACTACTTTAACACCACTGTACGATTGCCGCACTTTTGGTGAAAGTACAGCATTTTATCATATGTATTCGACTAATCGTGCGCTCCGTCGTCGAATACTTGTATGGTCACTTCCTTATCAACAAGATCTGTAAATTTCCCGTTGTAACGCGTAGCCTTAACCAAATGATTATCTATCCAGTGGTAGTTTCCACCACGTGGTTTACCCATGACCATTCCGTGATATTTAAATCCGTGGTCGTTCAACCACTTCTCAGTTACGGCTCTGTGTTCTTCAGTTCTTGAGGTAAAAAAGAAAATGATGTGACCTTGTTCATGCCATCTATTCAAGGTTTTTAAAGCATCAGGGTAAACCTTGGCTGTAGCCATTCGTTCTGGTTCCTCATTTGGGATGTCATCACAAACGGTACCGTCGATATCAATTAAATAATTTTTAATTCCTTTTGGTAAAACTGGACTGATATGTTCTCCATCCTGCAGTTTTTCACTAAGTAATTTTTCCACTTCTTCTTTGTTCATTTTTTCAATTTTTATTTCTGGTTCACTATTTATTCATTCCTCCAATTCAGACGATCCATTTGATTATACGGCCATGGAGCGGCATTATTTTCAATATTGGTCATCATATTATTCAATTCCATTGGTGCCGCAGATTGCTCCATTACTAAATATCTTCGCATATCCACTATAATGGACATTGGACTAATATTAACTGGACAGGCTTCTACACATGCATTGCACGTGGTACACGCCCACAGTTCTTCTCTACTGATGTAATCATCCAACAGCTGTTTTCCATCATCCTTAAAAACACCCTTATTAGTATCAATATTCTTGCCAACCTCCTCTAAACGATCCCGGGTGTCCATCATAATCTTACGGGGAGAGAGTTTCTTTCCGGTTTGATTTGCTGGACATTCACTGGTACAACGCCCACATTCCGTACAGCTATATGCGTTCATAAGTTGAACCCAATGTAGATCACTAACATCAGAGGCTCCAAATTTCACCACTTCCTCCTCCTCATCACCACCAGTTGCGGCATAAGGATCAGCATCAGGATCCATCATCAATTTCACCTCATTTGTCACTGACTCCATGTTGTCCATCTGCCCTTGAGGGTTTAAGTCAGCGTACCACGTATTAGGAAAAGCCAGCAAAATATGAAGGTGTTTTGAATAATACAAATAGTTCAGGAAAATTAATATTCCCACTATATGTAGCCACCATGCACTACGTTCAATTATAATTAAACTAGATTCACCCAGCGGCATTAAAAGAGAGGATAGAAACTGACTAATTGGAAAAGCACCAGCCTCAAAATACTGGGCACTACCTAGCTGCTGTAAACTGTAATCCGCAGCGTTCATGGTTAAAAATAACACCATCAATACCAGCTCGAAGTACAATATAATATTGGCATCGGATTTTGGCCAACCCTTCATTTCTGGATTGAGGAAGCGCCTAAGTTTAATCATATTCCTTCGAATCCAAAATATCACCACTGCTACAATTACCAGAAGGGCTAGAACTTCAAAACTTCCAATTAAAAAATCATAGAACCCGCCTAAAAAACTAAGAACTCTATGCGTACCAAAAAGCCCGTCTATAATAATTTCAACAACTTCAATGTTGATAATCACAAAACCTACGTAAACCAAAATATGCAATATTCCTGCAATTGGGCGAACCACCATTTTTTGTTGCCCTAAGGCAATTCGAATCATGGTTTTCCAACGTTCTGGTTTACGATCAGTCCGATCAATGGATCTACCAAGTCTAATATTTCTAATTAACCGCTTGGTGTTAGAAGCAAAATAACCTATTCCGGCGAAAAGGATCAGAGCAAATACTATTTGAGATACGTAATTCATATGCTACCTTAGTTTATTTCTCCAGTACTGTATCGTTAGCTTGGTCTTGAGGTTCATAGGGTTTTGCTTTTTTTCCAAAAAGTGAAAAGTGTACATAACGTTTTGGATTTAGTCGCATGTCCTCTAAAAGTAATTCTAACTCAAGACTAGCATCTGAGAGGTTTGTATATAACTCATCGTCATTCATTAATTTACCAATAGAACCTTCACCTTGTTCTATTTTACCCATGACCTGATTCAGTTTGAGCATGCTATTTTTCAAACTGTTCAACGCAAGTCCTAGATCAGCATTGACAAGGGTATCACTAAGGTCTGCTAGATTCTCAGATAACTGATCCACATTGGTCAATGTTCGATCTAATTTTCCTTTATTATCAGAGAGCATTGTATTCAAAGTTTGACCAGCCTCATTAAAATTACGAGTGACTCCATCAAGGTTTTCGAGGGTGTTTTTGATATGTTGACGACTCTTTGGATCTAATATCTCGTCCACACCAACCATCACAGAATCTGCATTTTGCAATATTGCATCTAAACTTCTCTGTAGGGGTGCTAACTTTTGATTCACTAATTCGGTTAATCCAGGATCTATAGAACTGCGAAGGGTATCTCCGTCTTTAGAAAGTTCTGCTTGATCATAAAGTGGAACAACCCTAAGGCCTTTTCCTGCTATAATCCCTGTATCGTAGATCTCTGCTGTACTATTTTTTGAAAACTTAAAATCATTATCGATAGTGAAACTAACAAGTAAACGTCCTTTGGTATCTATAAACCGAATGTCCTGAATGGTCCCTACCTTAAGCCCGTTTATACTAACGGAAGTACCAGGGGTAAGCCCATTGACTTTTTCGTATACTGCATAAAATGTTCTACTTGAACTAAATAGATTTGTGGCCTTTAAAAAAGTAAAGCCCAAAATAAAAAGGACGATTCCGCCAACAACAATAATTCCGGTCTTAAGTTCTCTGGTAAGTTTCAAACTTTATTTCTTTAGAGTAAACAACAAAATTAGGAATTATTTTTTTAGAACGGCTTTAATTTGAGTTGGAATTCAGAACAGACTTGACTTTAACTTTTTCCCCGTTTTTAAAGGCTACAATAAAACTACTTTTATAACCTTTAGAAATAGCTTCTTGCTGCATCACTTTCACTTGTTCGTAACTAGAAGTTTCTCCGAAATAATAACGATACACCGATCCTTCCTTCTCACGACTAATAGGATCTAAACCTTTGAAATTATAGGATTTGGTGTCAATAGCCTTGGAACCTGCAGCAATCTGAACTTTAAAACTAACCCCTTGCTCAACCACAGTTGTAGATGCATTTGAATGTTCAGGCTGTCCATGATCCTTTACTTCAAAAGAGAAGTCTACCCCCACGTTTTCTTCAAGATGAGTTTTATACTTTTTCACGGCACTGGCAATGGATTCCGCCATATCCGTCTTCCCTTTTTTAGAATTCAAATAGGATCCTTCCGGCCTATAGGTTAAAAATCCAGTCTCAATAAGCACACTTGGCATAAAGGTTTGGTGAAGCACTATAAACCCAGCTTGCTTAACACCCCTATTAACTCTATTGAGTTTACCTGTAAAATTATCCTGAATGGCCTTAGCCAAAAATATACTTTGATCCAAAAACTCCTCCTGCATCATAGTAAGACCTATAAAGGATTCAGGTGAATTGATATTATATGCTGCATAGTTTACCTCATAATCTTCCTCCAAATAAATCACTGAGTTTTCTTTTTTTGCTACCTCAAAATTACGGTTATTCGCATGCAATCCCAATACAAAAGTTTCAGTACCATGAGCACTGGAATTGTGAGCGTTACAATGCACAGAAACAAATAAATCAGCCTGGGCATCATTAGCTATTTTACCTCTGACATATAGATCCACAAAGCTGTCATCCTCCCTAGTGTAAACCACCTTGACATTTGGTGTTTTCTCTAGGATCTCGCCAACTCTAAGGACAATATCCAAAGCAATTTCCTTTTCTTTGAATCCTCCACCTAGGTTTCCAGGGTCGTGTCCACCGTGACCAGCATCCAAAACTACAGTAAATGGCTTATTCTGATAAATATTCAATTCTGAGGAAAAACTAAATTGAGTAAATAGTAAATTAGCAAAAAGTAAAAGTGAAACTATATATTTGTTCATGGAGCAATAACGATTTATTACTGTTATTTATTTTGTTTAAAATTTTTTGATCTATACCAAAGAGAACAAAAAATATACGTAAGTTTGGCAGGTCAAAAACCGAGCCACAGTCAGTACAAAAATAGTATTAAAAGCTTTGCAAGCAAAGAAACTCAACATACTTTTATCGCTTTTCACCTTAATAATAGGGTGTCATACATATGGACAAGAAAGACCTAAGGTCCAAGCACTTAATATTCCAGCAGAAACTCAAACTTTAGACAGTATTCATGTCTCTGCTGATGAAATACTTTTAAGTCAAGCAGCCGTTGATACAACGCAGCGTGACAGTATCGCACAAGATTCTACTAAACCTGGCTATATACAGGGCATCATCAGCTATAAGGCAAAGGACTATATGAAGATGAGTCGTACTGAAAAAAAGATATACTTGTACAATGAAGCAGAAGTTATCTATCAGGACTACGAGCTAAAGTCTGGTATTATTGTCATTGATTATACCACTAATGAAGTTGACGCCGGCCGAATAAAAGACAGTGCAAATGCCTTGGTACAACCTCCTTATTTTAAACAAGGCAACAACATCGTAGAACCGGATTCCATTCGTTTTAATTTCGACAGTAAAAAGGCGCTGATATTTAATTCGAGAACGGAGCAATCAATGGGTGAAAGCATGAACGTTTTTGCTGAAACCGTAAAAAAAGAAAACGACTCCGTATACTTTTTAAGAGAGGGAAAAATCACCACTGCGGAAGATGTAGATAATCCAGATTATTACATTAGAGTTCGAAAAGGAAAATTTGTTCCTAACAAAAAAATTATTGCAGGCTTTAGCAATATGTACATTGCTGATGTTCCAACACCTATTGCGGTTCCTTTTGCTTATTTCCCGATGTCACAAGATAGACGAAATTCTGGGGTGATTATGCCTACCCCTGGCCAAACTAACCGTCGTGGATATTCCCTTCAAAATGGAGGATATTACTTTGCGATCAGTGATTATTTCGACTTAGCAATGATGGGAGACTATTATACCAATGGCAGTTACGGTGTCAGAGCAGAGTCCAATTATGCAAAGCGCTATAAATTTAGAGGAGGATTGCGAGTGCGTTATGAAAACAATATTGAGAGCCAAAAAGGATTTCCCGACTACTCCAGAGGAACAATTTACAACATCCAATGGAACCATAGTCAGGACGCCAAAGCAAGTCCAAACTCAAGGCTTTCTGCATCAGTAAACTTTGGTAGTAGCCAGTATTATAGGAACTCATTGAATCAATTCAACACCCCTAATTTCCTAAACAACACCCTGCAATCATCGATCTCGTATAACAAAACCTTTCCTGGTTATCCAATGGTGAATTTAAACGCCACCACTTCTATACAACAAAACACTAGAGACCAATCGGTCAACATGACTCTACCTACCTTACAGGCAAGTATGGAGCGTATTTTCCCATTTGCCAAACGTGACGGGGCCAAGAAAGGGATTATTCAAAATATTAATTTTCAGTACAATTTTAGGGCAGAAAACAGGTTGACAACTATTGACACTCTATTGTTCAAAAAAGAAATGTTTGACAATGCTAAGGTCGGTTTCCAGCATTCGATCCCAATTAGCACTAACTTTAAATTGTTTAAACACTTCAGTGTTTCGACAGGTGCAAATTACAATGAAGTGTGGCAACTTAAAACCATTAACAGAAACGACTACGATCCACTGATAGAGAAATCTACTATCGATACACTTAATGGTTTTAGTCGTTATGGAACCTATAATTTTAATGCAAGTTTAGGAACGACGCTGTATGGTACCTTTAATTTTAAAGAAGGCAGTAAAATACAGGCTATACGACATACTGTTCGACCATCGTTAAGCTATGGCTACACCCCTTCGTTTGAACAATATTACGATGAATACATTGATCAAAATGGTGAGGTTCAACAATACTCTCCATTTGAAAATGGTATGTACGGCGTACCTGGGTTACACAACTCCAACAGTATTGGACTTTCACTTAGTAACGTTGTTGAAGCCAAGGTACGAGATAGAGATACCACAGCTACGGAGCCTAAAAAAATCATGTTGCTAAACAACTTAAACTTTAGCACCGCCTATAATATTGTAGCAGACTCCTTGCCTTGGAGTCCCGTTAGGATGAGTGGAGGAACACAATTCTTTCAAAACAAAATGAGCGTAAATTTTGGAGCAACTCTAGATCCATATGCTATCGACAACAATGGCACCCGTATCGATGTATTCAATTATGAAAACGGAGGTAGTCTTTTTAGACTTACTCAGGCCAACGTAAATGTCAGCTACTCCTTAAACAGTAAGTCGTTTAGCGGCAAAGAAAAAGATGACTCTAAAGATGATAACACACAGAGCGGGGGCCGTAATGATGATTTATTCGGGCGTGCACAAGACTTTAGTGACGAACGCACCTTTATGGATGATGAACAGGACAGTGACGAAGAAGAACTCCCGGCCGAAGCTTATGCCGCCAAATTACCATGGGACTTACGACTCGCCTACTCGCTAACCTATTCGAATCGGAATCGGGAGAGTGAGATCACAAATAACTCACTGATGTTCTCGGGTAATATTGACCTTTCACCACAATGGAAAGTTGGTATTTCTTCCGGTTATGATTTTAAACAAAAAGGCTTTACATATACCCAATTACGATTTGCAAGAGACCTCAAAAGTTTTAGATTAAACTTCAACTGGGTTCCTTTTAGTAGCAGGGCATCATGGTTCTTCTTCATCGGAATCAAGTCCTCAATGCTTAGTGATCTTAAGTGGGAAAAACGCAGTGAACCGGATCGACGACTATAGATCTATGCATCTAGAATAGATTACTTTAGGATGTTATCGATCCATTAATAAAGATTGAACCTAAAAACATACAATCATGAAACAGATCATCAACACAGACAAAGCACCTGCTCCACTAGGACCATACAATCAGGCAGTATTAGCAGGAGATACTCTTTATATCTCAGGCCAAATCGCTATTAATCCCACAACTAATGAACTTATCACAACAGGTGTTGAAGATGAAGCAAAATTGGTAATGGAAAACTTAAAAGCTGTACTAACGGCAGCTTCAATGACTTTTGAGAATGTAGTAAAGAGCAGTATCTTTCTAAATGATATGGCGGATTTTGCAAAAATCAACACCATTTACGGTTCCTATTTTAATGAGCAGACGGCACCAGCAAGAGAAACTGTCGCTGTGCAGACCTTGCCAAAACATGTCAATGTAGAAATCTCAATGATCGCAGTACGATAAGCACAGTTGATTGTTAAAATTAAACTATACACTACTGTTATTCACGGAATCCATAACCTGCAGTAGTGTATTATTTTTTAACACTACAGCACATCGATATTTTTATCCCGAAATGGATTAAGTCTTGAATCCTTTGGGTTGAGCTCTGTAAGCAGTATATCTACCCTATCTATATCACATACCTTATAACGTTGAACTGAGTTGAGTTTCTCTGAGATCACCGGACAAACAATCTTTTTTGAAGCCTTGACCATGGCCTTCTTAAGTTGAACAATTTCCCAATCAAACTCAGTCAAACCATGTTGAACATCTATTGAGTTTGTCCCTAAAAAACACATATCCACCCGTATATCTGACAACATATTAATAGCATCACCTCCAATGGCGATCTGAGAACTCTTGGCCATTTTCCCTCCTATAAAGATTAAATCGACATTAGGCTTGGTCATTAATTGATTTGCAACAGGCAAACTAGGTGTGAAACAAGTAATCTGTAATTCTACAGGGATCAGCCTAGCGAATTCCATATTGGTGGTTCCTCCACTTAAAAGAATGACTTGTCCCATTTTAAGCAAGCTAATCCCTTTCTGTGCAATTCTAGTCTTTAATTCAAGTGCATAAATATCAGTTCTCCCAATATGAATGGTATCAAAGCCCAAAGAAATAGCGCCACCGTGAACCTTTTTTAGCATTTTCTCTTTGTGCAACTCTGTAATATCTCTTCGAATTGTATCCACTGACACATTGAGCGTCTCAGCGATATCAGTCAGCAGTACTCTGTTATGAATTCTTACTTCATTTAGAATAAATCTTTTTCGCTCGGCTTTCAGCATAATTGAATTAGAATGTTAGGCGAAGCAAAATACCGTAAAATATTGATAATTCAAGCATACTACTCGAATTTCTTGACTGTATGCACGCGAAAATTCGAAAATAATGTAAAATTATGGCATAAAACTGCATGAATTTGCATTAAATTACATACTTTTAGCTTATTAGTTGGCAAAAAATCTAACAAAAAAGCAATTAATATTTACAAAAACAACCAAGAAACATCCTCTTTGGGTGTTGGTATAGCTATTTAAATCAAACTAAAAACTCTAATCATGAAAAGAAAACTTAAAGCTTCATTTTGGTTTTTATCCCTCTTCTGTTGTCTTGCAGCATGGGGGCAAACCAATGAAATCACGGGTGTTGTCTTTGACCCTCAAGGTGTTCCAGTACCTGGAGTTAACGTACTACTAAAGAACACCACTAAAGGGGTAGTAACAAATTTTGACGGAGAATTCTCCATAGAAGTCCCTATCAACGCTGAAAACATATTGGTGTTCTCTTCCATTGGGTTTACAAGTAAAGAGTTTCCATTACAAAATCAGACAATAATCAGCATAACACTGCAAACTGACATTACCGGTTTGGAAGAAGTTGTTGTTGTTGGATATGGGAGTCAGAAAAAAAGAAATGTGACTGGTGCCATCGCTACCATAGATGCAGCAGTGTTAGAATCCCGTCCTATTACTGATATAGGGCGTGGTCTTCAAGGTGCCTCTCCGGGTTTAACCGTACTCTCCTCTACTGGTCAAATTGGACAGGATCCAATCATTAAGTTAAGAGGATCAGCAGGTACATTGGGAACTCCTGGTGGAGCGCAACCCTTAATATTAGTAGATAACGTTGAAATTCAAAGTCTTCAATTCATCAACCCGGAAGACGTTAAAGATATCTCCGTTTTAAAAGATGCTGCCTCTACTTCCATCTATGGTTCCAGAGGTGCATGGGGTGTAATTTTGATCACCACCAAGGATGGAAAACGACAACAAGCACCATCAATACGGTATTCCAACAACTTTTCGTGGGCCACTCCTACTGAAACACCTAAGGTTGCACCGGCGGCAGAGGGCGCCGAGATGGCATTTAAAGCGGTAAACAGAAGAATCCCTTCCTTGGATGCATTTGGTACGGTAGGGATGTATGTAGATCAAATCGCTATTCAGAAAATGAGAGAATGGGAAGAACAATATGGCGGTCAGGATCTAGGCTTGGAAATGGTTGAAGGAAGAGATTACGAGATCCGTGATGGACGGTTGTTTTTTTACAGATCGTGGGATCCTCGAAAGTTATTTATCAAAAAATGGGCTCTTCAACAAAAACACGATATTTCTGTATCCGGAGGTAGTGAAAAAACGAACTACTATTTAGGCCTGGGATATCTTAATCAAGGAGGTGTATACAAAACAAATCCCGATGAGTACGAACGTTATAATGTCAACTTAAGTATAAACACTTCAGTCACTGACTGGCTTGAGATTAGGGCAAAGATCCTAAATACGAATTCCACTACCACAGAACCATTTAAATTTGGTACCGCCACTTATGACGCTTGGTATTACACCACGCGTTGGCAAGCGTATTATCCATATGGGACTGTGGATGGAAAACCCTTTAGAAGTCATATTTCGGAAGTTGAACAAGCAAATATGAATGAGATTGATAATTCGTTGTCTCGAATGAACCTAGGAGTTACACTTACTCCTTCGGATAATTTTACGTTAAACTTTGATTATACCCACGATCGCATTGAAGATCATGAAAAACAAGTCGGAGGCACTTTATGGGCGTATAACTTTTGGTCACAAGGAGCTGATTTTTCTTATGTTCCTTATAGTAGTTCGTCATATGATCGCGTACAATATAATTCATCATGGAGTCGAAGAAATACAGCCAAAATCTATGGAGTCTACACCAAAAGTTTTGACGATATACACAAGTTCGACATTACTGCCGGTAGTGATATGGAAAAATACGAATACTGGTTTCACTCTTCACAATATCGTGATCTTTTAAACCCGGATCAAGGAGAATTAGCATTAGGTACTGGAGATCAATTCGTAAGTGGAGATCGAAACAAGTGGTCGACCCTTGGATTTTTTGCCAGAGTGAATTATTCGTTTAAAGACAAAATTCTCTTAGAAGTCAATGCCCGATATGACGGTTCTTCTCGTTTATCGCCTGACCAAGAATGGGGATACTTCCCTTCTGTTTCTTTAGGATACATTCTAACGGAAGAGGAATTTATGGGTGCCTTAAGCCCGACACTATCCTTTTTAAAACTCAGAGGTTCGTATGGATCTGTTGGAAATCAAAACACTTTTTTATCCAATATATATAGAGTGATGTCGGCATACGGTTCCAACTGGATTATTGACGGGCAAGAAAAGGTCACTGTAGGCACTCCAGGTGCATTACCCGCTTCCTTAACCTGGGAAACGGTTACTACACTAGACCTAGGTCTGGATGCTAAATTATTCGATAACAAAATGGGAGTTACTTTTGATTGGTATCGCCGAACCGTAAGCGATATGCATAGTCCGGGGGTTACGCTCCCAAATTCTTTTGGCACATCATCTCCTACTAGAAACTTTGGAGAACTGCAAACCACAGGTTGGGAACTCGCAGTGGATTTTAGACATCAATTTAAAAACGGTCTTAATTTAAGCGTGATGGCCTCTTTGAGTGATTTCACAGAAGAGATCACCAAGTATGAAAACCAAACCAAAGGGATTAACTCTTATTACCAAGGTAAAAATGTAGGAGAGATTTGGGGGTACGAAACAGATCGCTTCTTTACAGCAGATGATTTTAATGCCGATGGTAGTTATGCCCAAGGCGTACCTACCCAAGAATTGTTTGAGACCAATGGTTGGTTTTTCTATGGCCCTGGTGATATCAAATACAAAGATTTAAATGGAGATGGCGTAATTGACTACGGAACAAGAACTGTAGGTGATTCTGGAGATATGAAAGTAATCGGAAATACAACACCGAGATATCAATATGGATTTCAACTCAATGCGGATTGGAAAGGTTTCGACCTTAGTATGTTTTTTCAAGGCGTTGGTAAGAGAGATTTTTGGGCCAACGGACCTGTTTTTATTCCTGGATATCGATATGGCGAAGGCTGGTATGATCATCATTTAAATTATTGGACTCCTGAAAATCCAACGGCATACTACCCAAGACCGAATGATCAAGGTCAATCGAACAATGCGATGAATTTCTTACCCCAGAGTAAGTACCTATTGGATATGTCCTATCTGAGAATGAAAAATATATCCTTTGGATATACTATTCCACAGGCGATTTCATCGAAGTTTCACCTTGATCGTTTTCGAGTGTATTTCAGTGGAGAAAACCTATTTGAATTTACTGGAATCCAAGTTCCAGTGGATCCAGAGGTTGATTATACCACTGCGGGATTAAATGACACCTCAACCTTTGGTCGGGTGTATCCTTTTAGAAGATCATTTTCATTTGGACTTCAATTAACCTTCTAAATCAAAAACAATGAAAACCATAAATAAAATACTTGTAACGCTATTTTGCTTGGCATTAATTACGAGCTGCGAAAAAGATTACCTTGAGGTACCACCACAGGACCAGCTTGTGGATGAAACTTATTGGTCAAATGAGGGAAATGTACGCACCTTTGCCTTTGGTTTCTACAGTGCTTACTTTACAGGATATGGATCTGGGTACACCTGGGGAGACTACTTTTCAGGACAATCACTAAACGATGATTTTGCACCTTCCAATCCCTCGATGTTCACCCAACAAGTCCCTACCAGTGGTGGTGGATGGACATTTTCTTGGGTACGAAAAGCAAATATATTTATCCATAGGATTCAAGAGGTTCCAATGGAACAAGAGGCTATTGATCATTGGACGGGTATCGGACGATTCTTTAGAGCTTTAGAATATCATGATTTGGTGAATCGATTTGGCGATGTCCCCTACTATGATCACGAACTTAGTGAGGTGGAAAACGAAGAATTGTACAGGCCTAGAGAGGATAGAGCCGTAGTGATGGATAAGGTGTTGGCAGATTTTCAATTTGCCGCTGATAATGTAAGGGCTCAAGTGGAAAGCCCTGGTTTGGAAGTTAATCGTGCAGTTGTATTAGCATTTATGTCCAGAGTATTTCTCTTTGAGGGTACTTGGCAAAAATATCACCAGCAAAATAACGCCAAAGCAGCCGAATATCTTCAAGCAGCCAAATGGGCAGCTAATGAGATAATTAGTAGTGGAACATATGAACTAGGTGACTACAGAGAAGTGTTTAACTCATTAAGCTTAGCCAACAATCCTGAGGTTATTTTATATAGAGAATACGAGTCGGGCATCCTAACCCACGCTTTGAATAGTTATAATAATATGGAGGCTCAAACAGGGGCGTCAAAAAATGCCATCGAGACCTATTTGATGAACGATGGATTACCTATAGAGGTTTCTGCCAATTATCAAGGAGATCACGGTATTGAAAACGTTATGGAAAGTCGGGACCCGAGAATATATGAAACCTTTGTCAGAGAAACTTTACGACTCAACGGAATTGAAAACAATTATTCAACCACTGGTTATGCAGTTCATAAATTTTTAAATGAGGAAATAAAGGACGATCCTATCGGGAGTTCAAACCTGAATCCGACAGACGCACCTGTTATTCGGTATGGTGAGGTCCTTATGAACTATGCAGAAGCTGCTGCGGAGCTCGCCACAGTCGGTGGTCCCGCTTTCACGCAAAGTGACCTCGACCAATCGATCAATGTTTTAAGAGACAGACCAGGGATAGGACTTCCACATTTGGAAGTTTCAGGAGATGCTGTAGCTGTAAATGGGACTGTTTACGACGACCCCGATAGGGATGCTGATGTTACACCAATTTTATGGGAAATTCGAAGAGAACGCAGAGTGGAGTTAATGATGGAAGGATTTAGATTGGACGATTTGAGAAGGTGGAAAAAATTGGCTTATACAGATATGACAATGCATCCAGAAATCAATCAAGGTGCCTGGATTGACAAGGCTGATTATCCTGATACCGAACTAGAAAGTATTAGGCTTACTGATGGCACCACTGGTTACATCATTCCAGCCTATGCACAAGAATCTTGGAGGACCTTTGATGATCCTAAGGTATATCTATATCCGATTCCTTTAGATCAAATCAAACTCTACAGTGATCAAGGTGTAGAATTAGCGCAAAACCCTGGATGGTAAGATAAATTAACCAACCAATTTTATGAGAAGTTCCCTGGGCAAAGTCCAGGGAACTTTTTACCTTCACTGAACTTTATACCATAATTCCTAATACACATTCCATGGCAAAGAATCTCATAAAAACAATCTCCCTCCTATTCTATATTTTCCTAATGGTTGGATGTAAATCCAGTTCCTCAACGACCTACTCTAACAAAGCAGACGGGATCGATTTTGCACATGATAGTGACAAGGCATGGGATGCAAAAGCTCCTTATGTCCTGAAAGAATTTCGAGCCGCATGGGTTGCATCTGTGGCCAACATTAGCTGGCCGAGTAAACCCGGTCTTTCAACCCAGCAGCAGAAAGAAGAAGCACTGAAATTATTGGATTATTTATCAAGCCATAATTACAATACAGTCATACTCCAAGTACGTCCACAATGCGATGCCTTATACCAAAGCGAATTAGAGCCTTGGTCTTATTATTTAACAGGAGAACAAGGACTTGCTCCTTCCCCTTGGTATGATCCTTTAAAATTCTGGATAGAAGAGGCACACAATCGAGGACTTGAGTTCCACGCATGGCTCAACCCATACCGTGCTCACCATTCGGCGGCTAAAGAGCTAACAGAAACTTCTATTGTAAGAAAGCACCCAGAATTGGTAGTTGAACTCGCAAATGGAATGTGGTGGATGGATCCAGCCTTGGAAGCAACCAAAAAACATTCTTTGGCGGTTGTAGAAGATTTGGTAAAACGCTATAATTTGGATGGGATTCATTTTGATGATTATTTTTATCCATACGAATCCTATAATGATGGGGAAGATTTTCCCGACCAAAAGAGCTGGGATGCCTATCTAAAGTCAGGCGGCAAAAGGAATCGCGCGGATTGGCGGCGAGACAATGTTAACGACTTTATAAAACGTGTATACAGTTTAATTAAGTCTGAAAAACCATATGTAAAATTGGGCATCAGTCCATTTGGTATCTGGAGGCCTGGATATCCCGAATCAGTTGTAGGCTTCGATCAATATAACAAACTCTACGCGGATGCCAAGCTGTGGATAAATAAAGGATGGGTCGATTATTTTACACCCCAACTATATTGGAAAACAGGTAAAATAGGACAAAGCTTCCCAGAATTATTAGGCTGGTGGCAAAGCCAAAACACAGCGCAAAGACATCTATGGCCGGGAATTCGTGTAGACTACGGTGGGGATGACCTGAACGCCCAGGAAACCATAGGTCAAATTATGATTACTAGAGGGATGGTACCAAAGAGCAAGGGAACAGTACACTGGAGTATTGGACCGCTTATGAAATATGACTCTTTATCCAGTAAAATTCTAGAAGGGCCATATAAGAAGAAAAGTTTAATCCCGGCAAGTCCATGGCTTGACAACACCCCACCTGCCGAGCCAGAACTTCAAGTTCAACAAATAAATGGTTCAGCTAAAATACATTGGAATCCAAAGGTGGCTAATGATGTATACCACTATGTATTGTATTACCAATATCAGAGTCAAAAATGGGACTATAAAATACTTACTAAAAACGATCTTAGTGCAGAAATCCCATTAATTCAACCGCAAACTGATAGGGCGCTTCTACGTATTGGACTAACCGCAGTAGATCGCAGTTGGAATCAGAGTTTATTCCAGCAAAAAGAACTCTAACAAATAAACCTATAATGCAATAACAAGCCACTATGAGAAGTATTCATGGTGGTTTTTTATACTCCAGAATAGCGGTTTATAGTGCCAAACTCAGATCGTTATAAAGCAAAAATTTACCCAAAAAAAAAACCTTTGTGAACTTCAGGAATTCTCAAAGGCTTATAGTTTTATGTACTTTCAAAAAAGTGAATCTTCCGATAACCTACTCCTCAAATAATATGGATTTGTGATAATCTACAAGTCCATCAATTGGACGTCGTAATACTTTTCCAAGATTTAATCCATTGTCCTTGAAGGCTTGTTGTAATTCATCTTGCAAGTAATAAGCGATACTTCCAATAAAGTGAATTGGCACTTCTTTAGCTTGTTCATATTGGGAAATGGCGTTATCGATAAATAACTGCATTCCTTTTCGAATCAATACTTGACTGTACTCTTCGTCTTTATTTTGAATTAAAAAGCGCGCAAATGTGGCCAAATAAGTATTTGGATTTGGTTCTTTATAAAGACTGTTCTTTATACTGTCCTCATCAAGGTCATACTCGTCGCTAAACTTGCTAGCCAGCCTTTCAGGTATTTTATGATAATAATAATCCCTTAGGAGTTGACGGCCAAAGTAGTTCCCACTACAATCATCCATTAATATATATCCTAAAGATGTAACTTTTTGGAAGAGCTCTTTACCATCCCAATAACTACAGTTCGATCCTGTTCCCAAGATACATACAATAGCTTGTTGGTCCGGCTCTACAGTTGCGTATATCGCAGCGTAGGTATCTTCCTTTACTTTAATTCGCGCATTGCTGAAGTAGTCTTTAAAAATATCTCCTAAGAATTTACGCATACGCTCGGTTCCACAACCTGCGCCGTAAAAAAACAATTGGGTAACTTCCTTGCGGTGCTTGTAGAGTTCAAAATTATTGGTCAAACGCTCTCGGATAATCTCCTTGGTCAACACCTCCGGACTCAACCCTAGTGTTTTGGTAACAAAAAGCTTATTCCCTTCATCGTCCAAAGCAATCCAATCGGCTTTAGTCGCCCCACTATCTACGATTAAAATCATACTTGTTCTGAGTTATTAGCTAGCTTAAGTGCTTATTCTAAAAATAATTTAGAAAGTAGTATATCACCAGGGAATAATTTGAAGTGTTAGCAATCCTCAAATTATTCCCCATAAAGGTGAAACACAAAATTAGTTTAGTTTAGTATTTAGCGCAATACAAGTATCCAATTACGGAATACTATGATTGAATTATAACGCAGTAATATACGTAGCTAGATCAACCAATTTGTTAGAATATCCAGTTTCGTTATCATACCATGAAACGACTTTGAAAAATTTAGAATTCAACTCGATTCCAGCACCAGCATCAAAAACACTAGTATCAGTCTCTCCAACAAAATCTTGAGACACAACAGCCTCATCAGTATAACCTAAGACTCCTTTTAATTCATTCTCAGAAGCGTATTTCATCGCTTTCTTAATTTCTTCGTAAGAAGTTTCTTTCTCCAAACGCACAGTCAAATCCACTACAGAAACATCCGCAGTAGGTACTCTGAATGCCATACCTGTAAGTTTACCTTCCAATGATGGAATAACTTTAGTTACTGCTTTTGCAGCTCCAGTAGCCGCAGGAATGATATTTAATAGTGCACTACGTCCACCTCTATAATCTTTTCTAGAAGGACCATCTACAGTTAATTGAGTCGCTGTAGTAGCATGCACTGTAGTCATTAACGCTTCTTCAATACCGAAGTTATCGTTCAAAACTTTAGCAAGTGGCGCTAAACAGTTTGTAGTACAAGATGCGTTTGAAACAATTTTATCAGAAGCTTTAACGTCTTTGTGATTAACTCCCATTACAAACATTGGAGCATCTTTAGAAGGTGCAGAAATAACTACTTTCTTAGCGCCAGCATCCAAATGGTATTGTGCAGTATCCAAGGTTGTAAATATACCAGTACATTCAGCAACGATATCAGCATCTACCTCATCCCATTTCAAGTTTTTAGGATCTCTTTCTGCAGTAATTCTTACGGTCTTACCATCTACAACTAGATTTCCGTTTTTTACCTCAATAGTTCCATCAAACCTGCCGTGAACAGAATCATACTCCAATAGATAAGCCAAATGTTCTACATCCAATAAGTCATTGATCGCAACTACTTCAACATTTGATCTTTTCAAAGTTGCTCTAAAGACCAATCTTCCTATACGTCCAAATCCGTTTATTCCAATTTTAACTGTTGACATTTTATTCTAAATTTTAATTAATTTTTATGTTAATATTATTTTTAGGTCGACATTATTTCACAAACCCTCATAAGTTCTGCATCGACAGAAGACTTACCTTTTATAGCATCTATAATCGGGGTGATAACAATCTCGTCTTTAATCATTCCTACCATGTAATTTGATTTGCCCTCCATTAGAGATTCCACCGCTCTTACTCCCATTCTACTAGCTAGTACGCGATCGAAACAAGTTGGCGCTCCTCCTCTTTGCATATGGCCGAGCACTGAAACTCGAATATCATAGTTGGGTAAATTCTCCTCAACATATTCGGCAAGCTCAAATACACTCTTACCTGTTTTGTCACCTTCTGCGACCACAACGATACTTGAAGACTTCCCTGTTTTTCTACTGCGTTCCAAAGACTCTAAGAGTTGCTCTAGACCACGATTTGCTTCTGGAATAAGTATTTCCTCAGCACCTGCACCAAGACCAGCGTTTAAAGCGATGTGACCGCAATCTCTTCCCATTACCTCGATAAAGAACAATCGATCGTGGGAGCTCGCGGTATCACGAATCCTATCAATAGCGTCAACTACTGTGTTTAATGCCGTATCATATCCTAGGGTATACATTGTACCGTCAATATCATTGTCGATAGTACCAGGTATTCCCAGTATCGGGAAGTTGTACTCCTCATTAAAAAGCATACCACCGGTAAAGGTTCCATCACCACCGATAAGAACCAAGGCATCGATATCATTCTTTATCAATTGAGCATGGGCTTTTGCCCTGCCCTCTTTAGTTTTGAATTCTTGAGAACGAGCAGATTTTAAGAAAGTACCTCCTCTATTAATGATATTTCGAACGCTTCTAGCACTAAGATCTTCAAAATCACCTTCAATAAGGCCTTGATACCCTCTATAGATACCAACACATTTTATATGATGATAAGCACAAGTCCTCGCTACTGCACGAATCGCCGCATTCATTCCCGGAGCATCACCACCGGAGGTCAATACTCCTATTTTCTTGATGTTTGTAGACATTAAATTGTATTATTTTGGTACGTAAAACTACCAAAGAATTTTCAATTTTGTCTTATAGTTTTCATTAAAAATCAATTATTAAACGATTCAATCGTTTTCGTTAGCAAATTATTAACAAAAGTGCTAATTTATTTTAAAGAATATCTTCATTTAGAAGCGATATATTCATCATTTTGCTTGATTTTCTGAGGTCTATAAAAAAATATATTGTTTGAAATCCAGTAGGTTTAAAAATCAATTAAGTACGGTCAAAGATGAAAAATCTAAGATTTGTTTTAGTCTTTTTCCTTAGATTTTTTAGTACGAAAATTCACCAGACCATTGCCCATCGATTCTTCCTCCTCACTCACCTCTTCTTCCTCTGGTTGTTCTAGCCCAAAGCCTTGCGAATAACTCTCGGTTCTGCCTTCTAATATTCGTTTAACCAGCTCACGGAAGGTATCAAACTCAACTTGATAAGACAAGCCAACTCCTTGGGTATACCCCTGTTGTTGTGCAAAGAATTGTTGAATTTCACTCTCTCTATTAAAGATTCTGGCGATGAGACTTCCATCATGATTGAGTAGTATTTGTATTTCCACATCACCAGCAACCACTGTCTCAGTTACCCCTCCAACGGGCACTCCTATTTTTCCGTTGATTAAAATGCGTTCACTTATTTGAGTTGAAACCGTTACCCCTAGTCGATCCTCGGACACATAATCCAATTCTGGATTACGCTCACCAATTTCATATGAAACACCTACATCAAACTTCCCTTCACCAGCATTCAACACCTGATTAAACAAGCTTGAAGCCGTTTGTACAAGATTGCCAGTCACTGCAGTCTGGTTGATGCTCAACTCATCGAGAAAAACACCCTGGGACAATAGTGAGAATGCCTGTAACTCCCGCTTAGCATTATCATCCAAATGGTATTGCAGTTCAGAGGTCACCACAGCGTTGGTATTAGGGAAAGTTATTTCATAATCCAGAGTAGGCTGCATCAGTTGTCCTTCCAGTCGAATGGTCACATCGGTGGCAATCTTCCTGGTGATTTGAGCATTATCCATCAAGACCGCAGGATTCGCATACAACGAATACTTAGCCGCGATATTCATATCCGCATCATCGACTGGATCACCTTCCCAAATGATAGTTCCTCCTGGTTGTACCACAAATCGCTTGTTGATAAATCCACCATATTTAAATAGATACTCACCTGTATAGGTTATAAAGTCACCATACATATTAAACTTGCCGTTGGTGTTTATTTCGATCAGGAGGTTTCCCGCTCCAGTTCCCTTAAGGGTGCTCCTTGTCTTTGGATCCACCACGATTTCAATTTCTGCTTGTGGCGTTACGTCCAAATCAAACTGCATCTCAATACCTTGTACATCAGCAATCTTTCTTTGAGCCCCTTCGGCATCTGTTTCATTCTTATCAATAAAATTGATAAAGGAGGTGTCTCCAATTTCAGTAACATCACTTAAAGGGATCACAAAACTCGTTCCTTTTTCAGTACGCGCATTTACATCGATATTTAAGATTTCACTCGTTAGGCCATAGAGTTGTGCCTTCCCACTAATAAAGCCCGTACCATAATACAGTGCATCCACGGAAGCTTTGGTGTTTAACACCAAGAAGCGATCCCCTTTAGTATCAATATAAAGATCTAAGTACCAATCCCTAAAATGGTCATAAGTTATTGAACCACTCAGGCTCATTTTTGTATTGTATTGGGTATCGGTAAAAATAAGATCCTCCAAAACAAATGACCTTCCCTCCAGCTTTACGTTTGCCAGCTTTGGCATATTCATATCCACATTTAAGTAAGGGATCTTCAAGCCTCCATCTTGGATTTGTAAGTCACCACTCATTTCAGGATTCTCTACGGCTCCAAATAATTTAAAGTCACCCGAGGCAAATCCTCTAATATTGGAAATGACTTCCGCTCCCAGTGGACTGAGTATCTTTAAATTTAGATTGTCCAGGTGGCCGTTGAGATCGATACGAGTACCTGTTGGATCGGCATTTATATTTCCTAATATATTTAAGGACTCTTTTGAGTCATTAACAATTTTGGCATTGACACCGTACTGCGTAAGATCCTGATTTCCAAGAATTGACAAAAATAGATTTCCCAATGGCAAATCATTCACTTCAAAGTCAGAAATCTTCACATTCGAAGAAGGCGTATAAATTTTGTTTCGCTGTAAAACATTGAGATACCCATCAACCGTACCACCCAATTTCAAACTATCTATATCCGGGAGTATCTTCTCCAAATTCACATTTTCAAATTCGAGGTCAACGTCCTTGTAAGTACTGTCGATCAACATACCCTCAAGGCGAATTTGTTCCTCTTGGTAATTCATCACCACTTGGCTGATATTAACGGTATCTAAAGTCTTGCTAAAACTAACCTTATTATCCGTATTATTATTAGCGTTGATAATCCAATCACGCCCTTTAAAACCTAATTTAGAGCGCTTAAGCCCTATCACAGACTCTTGTTTGTCATTAAAGGTATGGTAGAAGTTAAGATTGTAGATATCGTTAAACTGTTTCCCTCCCTTGAATTCCGTTCTAAAAAATAGGGTGTCATCGATCTTAGTATTAATTAACCTAAAATCACTGACATCATAAATATTCGATTCGATTTCTTTTACATCTACATAAGTATTGTAAAGCGGATTCTTATTGTCTATTTCGATCTGTATCTGATCAAATTCATTTCCAGAAGCACGGATTTTCGGTGAAATAAATTTCAATTTAAAATCTTCCTGATCCGCCACAACTGATCCCTTGATAGAGGTGTTACTTCCAAATTCGAGCTCCGGAAAGAATACTCCGACAATTTTATTGTAGATTTTAAAGTCAAAATCTACGTATTGTCCAGGAGTTACGGGTTCCGGATTATAATTGGTATATATACTTCCAATGGAGTTTTTGATGATATGCCCTAGTTCTCTAACCCTGTATTTTCCACGTAATGAGCCTGTAATTATATCCGGCGAATTAATTGCGATAATGCGTTCTTCACCAATAAATTCCGAAGTAACTGTAAAGTCATCAAAGTAATAACTATCGTTTTGATTGGTGTAATTTGTTTTACGGAAACTGATCTCCCCTGCTAGATCATACAAGGAATTTCCGGACATATCCGCGGTAATATTTCCTTTAAAAACCGAGATGCTATCACGACTTACAAAGTTTAATTTATTAAGGTCTACGTTGCGAACCGAGGCTACGAATTTAAATTCATTGGTAGCTCCCGATAAATCTGCCAATCCTTTAAAAGCAATATCAAAATTCTCATCCACCGAGGTTATTGAACCATCGAAAAGCTGTTCTTTTACAATCCCTGATACCTTAATTCCATTATACTCATATCCATTATATACAATTGAATACAACTCTCCTATAACTTCTGTATTAAGTGTTTCTTGTTCAAATCCATACCCATCGACACTGACATCTAGACTAGTCTCTCCCAGTAAGTCATTTTCCAAAAACACCCCCAAATCAAAATCCTGTAACGACAAGGTACCCTTATAAGCAGCATCGTCGGAATGATTGATATTTGTTAAGGTCAAATCCGAAAATCCTTTTCCGATATCCGAGATTAAATTCACCTTAGCATATACGGATTCCTCCGTAATTCTCATATTTCCGAATATAGAAAGCTGCCCAAATCGACTAAAGGAATTTGGCAAAGCTTTCCCAAGAATCCCTGGCAATAGTCCGATTAGTTGACTGTAATTTGAAGACACATTTCTCGCATGCACATCAATACTAAACTCTTTATCCTGCTCAAACATATTGTGGAACACAAAATCACCATCAATGAGTGTATGTCCAGAGGTCATGTAAAGATTATCCATTTTCAATTGATTCAAGTAGCCGCTGAAATCAGCTGAAAGTTCTATTTGCTTCTGTTTTCCAAACTCATCAAAATACAAGTTTATCTCATCGAGAGCCACACTCGATTCTCTAAAGTTACCACTGATTTTGACCTTGTTCAAAAAGTCTTTAAAATCTCCTAACTCATAGTCAAAAACGGCCTGGCCTTGAATATTCGATCCAGGAGTTTCGATATGTAGGCTATCTAAACGCATTTGAGATTTGGCATAGGAAAACTCGCTCTCCAGATGATTGACAACAACACCTTTTTTCGAAGTGAAGTTAAGATCCCTCACCTTCAAACTAACTTCGGGACCTAGAATCAAAAAATCATCTGATTCTATATTTAAATTTTCTAGGCCTAAAATAACGGGGTTCTCCTTATTTTCATCTATTAGTCTATACTCGCTATCCTTGACGCTTATATGTGTAGAGGTCATTAAGAAAGGATTTTCAGGATCCCCTTCCCCTTCATCAAGCTTTTCTACAAAAACGTTTAAATTGGTATCCGATTCTCCTTTATAAGTTTTCATATTGAACAACAGCTGATCAACCTCAATAGGTCCAAACTCTAAATCACCGGAGACCAACCTTCTTATATTCACAATCGAAGTATTCAGTTTATCGATGTAAATTAAGGTATCCTTCTTATAGTCTTCCACATAAACACCCTTAATGTGAACATCACCCCAAAATGGGATAAATTGGATTTCATCAATGTTTATGTTGGTACTATAGGTTTGATTTAAGAAATTTGTCGCTCGTTTGGCGAGATGCGTTTGAACGACAGGTAGGGACAGAAAAAAACTTACCAAAAATAGTATAAGCAACAATGTAAGGAGCGATCGAATTAATATTTTCCTTAGTTTTTTGATAGTTTTTTATGTTTTACCTTTGTTACTCCAATTTTTATATTTCAAAGATATTATGAATACCCAAGATGTTTATATACTTGCCATAGAATCTTCATGTGATGATACATCTGCGGCTGTTCTGTTAAACGACCAGGTATTGAGCAATGTTGTTGCGAGCCAGAAAATTCACGAAGAATACGGAGGGGTTGTACCCGAACTTGCCTCCAGAGCGCACCAACAAAATATTGTACCAGTAGTTCATCAAGCGTTAAGCAAGGCAAATATCGATAAAAAACAATTATCTGCAATAGCTTTTACTCGTGGACCTGGATTAATGGGTTCATTATTAGTCGGAACCTCTTTTGCAAAATCACTATCCCTTGCCCTTGACATTCCACTTATAGAGGTTAATCACATGCAGGCACATATCTTGGCGCATTTTATAAAGGAAAAAGACACACCCAAACCTGAGTTTCCTTTTCTCGCCCTAACCATTAGTGGCGGACATACTCAAATTGTAAAAGTTAGCAATTATTTTGAAATGGAAATCCTAGGTGAAACTCTGGATGATGCTGTAGGTGAAGCTTTTGATAAATCTGCAAAAATACTTGGGCTCCCCTATCCTGGCGGACCATTAGTTGATAAGTTAGCCCGAGAGGGTAATCCTAAAGCCTTCCCTTTTCCAAAACCTAAGGTGCAGGATCTTAATTTCAGCTTCAGCGGACTTAAAACCGCAGTGCTTTACTTTGTACAGAAACAAACCAAATTTCAATCGAATTTTATTGAAGAAAATCTTGCAGACATTTGTGCTTCCATTCAATACACCATTATTAATATTTTAATGGACAAACTAAAAAAAGCCTCAAATATCACAGGAATAAAGCACATTGCCATAGGCGGTGGCGTCTCTGCAAATTCTGGTATACGCAAAGCCTTAAAGGATGGTGAAAAAAAATACAGATGGAAAACTTATGTACCAAAATTTGAATACACCACTGACAATGCTGCTATGATTGGTATTGTAGGTTACTACAAATATTTGGATAAGGATTTCACGGATCAAGGAGTTGCAGCCAAAGCC
Organism: Galbibacter sp.; assembly: GCF_048266365.1. Classification (NCBI taxonomy): domain Bacteria; kingdom Pseudomonadati; phylum Bacteroidota; class Flavobacteriia; order Flavobacteriales; family Flavobacteriaceae; genus Galbibacter; species Galbibacter sp. The sequence continues at coordinate 324,543 of NZ_JBLWZP010000002.1, forward strand.
CGATTTTCGTTATAACAAAGCAAAAGATTCAGTAGTTCACTAGCTGATGGGTCAAACCATCCAATATTCATCTAAAAATCAAACCATATATGCAGCTATTTTACGCACCAGATTTAGTCGAAACATCCAAAGAATATCAATTTGATAAGGAAGAAAGTCGTCATATCCACAAAGTTCTTCGTAAAACACTTGGAGATATTCTTCAAATCACCAATGGAAAAGGCTGGGTATTTGAAGCAAAAATTATTGCCTCTGATGCAAAACACTGCAGTGTTCAAATACTGAGATCAACATTCAGTAAACCAAGGAGTTATCGCCTACATATGGCAGTTGCACCTACAAAAATGAATGATCGTTTTGAATGGTTCTTAGAAAAAGCAACTGAAATTGGAATTGATGAAATTACTCCTATTATCTGCGATCATTCGGAGCGAAAAGTAATCAAATTAGAACGGCTGGAAAAAATCATCCAATCAGCGGCAAAACAATCACTCAATCCATACCTCCCTCTACTTCACCCACAAGCATCCTTTACTAATTTTATAAGCAATGTTACCAAAGAGCAATCAAACCAACAGCTGTTTATCGCTCATTGTGAGGATCAAGAGAAACTCCTATTACAAGATGCAGTGATAAAACAACAGGATACGCTTATACTTATTGGACCCGAAGGAGACTTTTCAATTTCAGAAATCAATACAGCCCTCGCTCATAATTTCAACCCTGTGAGTCTTGGTAAATCTCGCTTAAGAACAGAGACGGCAGCCATTGTAGCCTGCCATACTTTCGCTCTCAAAAATCAGCACTAAATAACATCAAGCGTTAAATTATAGTTTTAAAACGGTAGTGCTTTTTACTTCCTCAATCATAAATACGCTGTGGGTACTCCCGATATGACTTAAGGTGGTCAATTTTGAGGTCATAAACTCCCTATAAGCCTCCATATCCGCTACATTGATTTTTAGCATATAATCATAATCACCACTTACGTGATAACATTCCAAGACTTCCGGCAACTGAACAACCTGCTCTTCAAAGCCCGTAAGTTGTTCTTTTATGTGTTGGGTCAGTCTAACATGACAAAAAACCACAAACGCCATGTTAGTTTTACGACGATCCAATAAGGCCGTATACTTTTGAATAACTTCTTGTTTTTCAAGCTTCCTAATACGTTCATACACCGCTGTCTTTGACAGATTCAACTTCAAAGCCAGCGCTTTAGTGGTCTGTTTTGCATCGTTTTGCAATAGTTCAAGCAGCTTTCTGTCTACGGGATCTAGTTTTACGATCTGACTCATATTCTATAAATAAAATTAAAGATTAACATATTTAGACTAATATACTATAATATAGAATAATTCAGAATAAAAATCTAAAATTTAATGAATACATTGATAATAATACATTAGAATCGTTTCTTTATAGAATATAAATAATAAATAAAATGAAATACAAACCAGCAAATAATATCCAAGATTTACAGTATTTCGGTGAGTTCGGAGGTGTCAACCCCTCCATTTCAGACTCCTCTACATACACCTTCCTGTCGGCGAAAACAATGTTTGACACTTTCGAAGGCAATACCGAAGGTTGTTATCTATATAGTAGACATTCCTCCCCGTCTAACCTTTATTTGGGGGAAGCATTGGCGGCAATGGAAAACTGTGAAACCGCAAATGTTACAGCCAGTGGAATGGGCGCCATTACTGCTACTATTTTACAACTTTGTAATGCCGGTGATCACATTGTTTCCAGTAGAACCATCTACGGAGGTACTTATGCTTTCATGAAAAACTTCCTGCCAAAATTTAACATCCAATGCAGTTTTGTAGATAGTACAGACCTTAAGGCGGTCGAAGATAGCATTACAGATCAGACCAAAATGATCTATTGCGAAAGCCTCAGCAACCCCTTGCTGGAAGTCACGGATATTGCGGCTTTATCTATACTGGCAAAAAAATACAAGTTGCCACTTGTGGTAGATAACACCTTTTCTCCCTTAAGCATCACGCCTTCAATATTAGGTGCCGATATTGTAATTCACAGTCTCACTAAGTTTATCAATGGAAGTAGTGATGCGGTGGGTGGTGTGGTTTGCGGTACTACGGATTTTTGCCTGAGTTTAAAAGATGTTAATCAAGGTGCGGGTATGTTACTCGGGAGTACATTGGACAGCCTCAGGGCTTCCTCCATTTTAAAAAACTTAAGAACACTTCATATTAGAATTAAAAAGCATAGTGAAAATGCATTATTCTTGGCAGAAAATTTTGAAAAAGCAGGTCTTAAAGTCGTCTATCCAGGCTTAAGCTCTCATCCAGGTCATCAGACATTCAAGGCACAGATGAATCCAGAATACGGCTTTGGAGGATTATTAACCTTAGATGTCGGTAATCTAGAAAAAGCTAACCAACTCATGGAAATGATGCAAAGAGAAAACCTTGGATACCTCGCTGTAAGCTTAGGATTTTACAAAACTTTATTTAGCGCCTCCGGAAGCTCAACCTCTTCCGAGATCCCAGAAGAAGAGCAACGTCAGATGGGCCTAAGTGATGGGCTTATTCGATTCTCCATAGGTTTAGATAACGACATCAACAGAAGTTACGAGCATATGATGGACTGTATGCGAAAATTAGAAATCCTAAAATAAATATACATCGAGCACCTTAATCAGGTGTGAGAAATACTATAGGGTTCGTGGTAGTACTTTAAATGTAAAGGTGGTTTTTTCAAAAAAGCCACCTGCTACCACACCATTCAATTTCCGGCCTCAATACGAGACAGTTACTTGGATAAAATGGAGAAAAACACCTGCTTAATCCCAAGTTAAAATCCAACTTTCCTTAAGTCATAGTTCCAATTCTATAAAAACTTTGTATTTTTCCGCATATTTAATATCACTTTAGTACCACTCGATTAATGGAAGACGAAAAAATCATTCAAAATAGAGAACTCTCTATTTGGGAAGCACTGCTCCCAGTTATTCTTTTAGTTGCACTTCTAGCATTCAACGTATTTGTTTATGGGGATGAAGCCCTTTCCGGTTCCAATCAATTTATATTACTTATTGGAGGGGCCATTGCAGCCATAGTAGGTGTTTGTAATAAAGTTAGCTTTGAACGAATGATTGAAGAGGTAGCCAACAATATTAAATCGACTTCTGGTGCCATCCTAATATTACTTTTTGTTGGAGCACTTGCGGGTACCTGGCTCATTAGTGGTGTTATTCCGGCAATGATCTATTACGGACTTCAAATACTTAGTCCAACCTACTTTCTTGCTGCATGCGTAATCATTTGTGCAATCATTTCGGTTGCAACAGGTAGTAGCTGGACCACTTCTGCTACCGTGGGTATTGCTTTAGTAGGTATTGGGGGCGCCTTGGGCATATCTCCAGGCATGACCGCAGGAGCCGTGATATCTGGTGCTTATTTTGGCGATAAGATGTCACCTCTAAGTGACACAACAAATTTAGCTCCAGCCATGGCTGGAACAGATTTATTTACCCATATTCGATACATGGCCTATACAACGGTTCCAACAATGATAGTCACATTGATATTGTTCACAATTATCGGACTAAACTTAGATACTTCTACTATACCTGATACCGCATCTTTATTATCGGCAATTGAGGAATCTTTTGTGATAACACCTTGGCTTTTCATTGTACCCGTAGTGGTTATCTTTTTAATCTTAAAGAAGGCTCCTCCCCTTATGGCACTACTGATAGGAACTTTATTAGGTGCTTTATTCGCTTTAATATTTCAACCTGATGTAGTAAAAGGACTTACTCAGTCTCAAGATCTTAATGTTATAAATGCTTATCAAGGACTGATGAATGCTATCACTATTGAAACTAAGATTACAACTTCCAATGAAATTCTAAACGGCCTGTTTACCGCTGGCGGAATGTCGGGAATGCTCGGTACCATCTGGCTTATACTTTGTGCTATGGTCTTTGGGGGTATCATGGATGCCATAGGGGCCTTAGCTAGAATTAGCAAAACACTACTAAATGCTTTTGATTCAGTCTTTGGTCTTTTTGCCAGTACAGTTGCTAGCTGTCTAGCATTAAACCTTACCGCATCAGACCAATACTTGGCTATTGTTGTGCCAGGAAAAATGTATGCACAAGCCTACAAGGATAAAAACCTCGCACCTCAAAACCTCAGTAGAACACTTGAGGACTCAGGAACGGTCACCTCTGTACTAGTACCATGGAACACCTGTGGAGCATATCAAAGTGGCGTATTAGGGGTCGATACCACTGCATATTTCGGCTATGCTTTCTTCAATTATCTGAGCCCTTTTACAACATTGCTCTTCGCAGCGTTTCAAATTAAAATAAAGCAATTAACTGAAAAAAAGTAATTCTAAATTTATAGGCAAAGAACTTGCTGAATCAGCATCTTTTTTGCGCTAAACTTAGCTATAACACAAAGAAATCACCACTTTACTGTCGCGATTAATAAATCCTATTAACAGATAAATTTATACAATTTAAAAGGAGATAAATAGCTCCCTTTACTTCGTAGCTTTGCAGTACAATAAAACGAAAAAATATAAACTAGTATAATTATGGCATTAGTAGGTAAAAAATTTCCAAGTATTGCAGTTGACGCAATGAATGAAATGGGAGACACATTCAAAATCAACGTTTTGGATGAAGCAGTTAAAAACAACAAAAAAGTTATTCTTTTCTGGTATCCAAAAGACTTTACTTTTGTTTGCCCGACTGAATTACACGCATTCCAAGCGGCTTTAGGAGAATTTGAAAAAAGAAACACCTTAGTAATTGGTGCGTCTTGTGATACTGCTGAGGTTCATTTTGCATGGTTGAATACTCATAAAGATAATGGAGGAATCGAAGGAGTTACCTATCCTATATTAGCGGATTCAAACAGAAACCTTGCAAACATGCTTCGTATACTTGATCTTTCGTCTGAAACTTACAACGAAGAAACTGATTCTTATGTATATGAAGGAGACAATGTAACCTTTAGAGCTACATTTTTAATTGATGAAGAAGGAACTGTTTTCCACGAGAGTGTAAACCACATGCCTGTAGGTAGAAATGTAGGTGAGTTTATTCGCTTAATTGATGCATACACTCACGTTCAAAAGAATGGAGAAGTTTGTCCTGCCAACTGGGAGGAAGGTAAAGAAGCAATGAACGCCGACAGAAATGGTGTTGCTGCTTATTTAAGTGCTAATTAAAAAGTATTCATGATGATAGTAGAATTAGACAAAGACAATTTATCGGATTTGGTAGCTGAGAATGACACTGTATTGGTCCAGTACTCAGCCGGATGGTGCGGGAATTGCCGTATCATGAAACCAAAATTTAAAAAATTTGCTCAGGAAAATGAAAACGCAACCTTTGTGATTGTAGATGCTGAAAAGTTTCCTGAATCAAGAAAGCTCGCTAATGTAGACAACTTACCTACCTTTGCAGCCTTCAAGAAAGGTGAAGTTTTAAACCAGATTCAGACCAATAAAACTGATGTATTAAAATCTTTTATTGATGAAGCTACCTATAATTAGACAAATATCAAGCTTTATCGAATCCAACGATGAGGATTACGTTAATGAAGCTATTGAAACTCTTGAAGCAATCACTGAAGTCTCTTCTCTTAAAGATGAGGAACTCGATGTTATCGGAGAATTAATATCGAACATGTACGGAGCTCTTGAGGTTCAAAAGTTGATGAAGGACGAAGGATTAAATCAAAAAGAAGCTATTAATACTTTTATGAAAAGGGTATTAGGCTCTATCGATAAGTAGATCTCATTACTGGGAAAAAATTGCTATGAAAAGATCATGAAAAGCTACCAAATTGGTAGCTTTTTGTGTTTTAAATCCTTTAAATATTTGCTATCTTTATACTCTAGGTTAGTTTAAATCGTATACATCTAGAACACGGACGATTTACAAGTGATAAAAGGAAAATTAATATAAAAAAATTACAAATGAGCGCAATTACATTACATGGAAACAAGATGAATACTTTAAAAAATCTACCTGAAGTTGGCGGCACGGCACCTGGGTTCAACCTAGTTAACGGAGACCTAGCTACAGTATCTCTTGATGATTTTAAAGGATCTAAAGTAATTCTAAACATCTTTCCAAGTGTAGATACTGGCACCTGTGCTGCTAGTGTGAGGAAGTTCAATGAAGCTGCTGCTGCTTTAGAAAACACTAAAGTATTATGCATCTCTAGAGACCTTCCATTTGCACAAGCGAGATTTTGCGGTGCGGAAGGACTCAACAATGTCGTTTCTTTATCTGATTTCAGAGATCAGAGTTTTGGGAAAGATTATGGAGTAGAACTCGTGGATGGCCCGCTACAAGGATTGTTAAGTCGTGCCGTTGTAGTTCTTGATGAAAATCAAAAGCTACGCTACACGGAGCAAGTATCAGAAGTCTCGGAAGAACCTAACTATAAAGCAGCCTTAGAGGCTCTACAGGATTGAAAAGCTTTATAATAAATAGAATAAGAAGCATTGGATACGCCTTTAAGGGGGCGTATCTGCTTTTTAAAAATGAAGCCAGTATACAAACCCAGGCTGTTATTGCAGTATTGATTACGGTAGCGGGATTTTACTTTCAAATATCTTCAACGGAATGGGCTATTCAACTACTCACCATAGCTGCGGTAATGGGGGCCGAAGGGATGAATACTGCTATTGAAGAAATAGCAGATTTTATACACCCTGAACATCACCAAAGAATTGGCAAAATAAAAGACCTTGCAGCAGGAGCTGTCTTTATTGTAGCTATTGTAGCCATGGTAATTGGCGCTATAATTTACTTTCCGAAAATATTTTAAAAATATAAATAGAAACTGTACGTTTGTAATTAGTACTTTTGCGATAAACAGAGGAATGCCAATGGCCAGAAAACGAAATAAAAAAAACAATACAACTTCAGCTAAAACACGCCCTAAATTTCAGATTTCCAATCAACAAAAAATTATTTTTGGAACTCTTTTAATGCTATTGAGTGTTGCATTTCTCATTGCATTTATCTCTTATTTTGCTACTTGGCAACAAGATCAAAGTCTATTAAAAGAATTTTGGGACAAACAAGTGGAGGCAGAAAATTGGTTGAATAAATTTGGTGCTTCAGTAAGTGACTTTTTCATAAGAAAAGGTTTTGGAATTGCAGCATTTATTTTCCCTATACTCATATTTCAGACTGGTTTATTTTTATTCGTCGGACTTCCATTAAAAAAATTAAACAACAGATGGTTCTGGGGGATCTTAGCTAGTATCTGGATCGCCATATTCTTCGGGTTCTTTGCGGAGACCGCACCAATCTTAGGAGGGGTTATCGGTTTTGAAATGAACGATTTCTTAAGAGCCTATATCGGAAAAATCGGTATTGGATTAGTATTGCTTTTTGCACTAGTTGTCTACTTGGTAAATCGATTAGGAGTAACACCCGAAAAAATACAATCACTGTTTCAGAGCACACAAAAAGAATTTAAAGCCGCCTTTGCTTCAAACAAACAAAAAGCCGAGGCTAACCCAGCTACGGATTTAGTGGAGCCGTCCATAATATCTCAGAAAGAACCTGCGCCAAAGGCTGTAACTAAAGATGAGCAAAACGACATTGCTATAGAAAACTCATTCGAAGTAAAACTAGCCACGGATGATGATACTATTGCGCCCTCTAGCAGCAAGACCAAAAACACTTCTTTTACCACTACACATCAGCCCGAGCAAGACGAGGATCCCGGTTTACAAATAGAGGTTGAAACAACCCAGGAGGAAAATGAAGAAATCGATATTCTTTCTGATCGCTTGGTAAAAGACTTCGGAGAGTTCGATCCAAAGTTAGCACTGAGCAATTACAAATTCCCTACTCTAGAGTTACTCAATGATTACGGGGCAGGTAGTATCACTATCAATCAGGAAGAGCTTGAAGAAAACAAAAATAAAATTGTAGATACCCTTAAGAACTACAAAATTGAAATTTCTCAAATTAAGGCGACTATTGGCCCCACAGTTACCTTATATGAAATTGTTCCCGCAGCAGGTGTTCGTATCTCCAAAATAAAAAACCTTGAGGACGACATCGCCTTATCACTCGCAGCTTTAGGAATTCGGATTATCGCTCCAATTCCAGGTAGAGGAACCATAGGTATAGAGGTCCCAAATAAAAATGCTACCATTGTTTCGATGCGTTCGGTGATCGCTTCCAAAAAGTTTCAAAGTGCGGAAATGGAACTACCGATCGCCTTTGGGAAAAATATTAGCAATGAAACCTTTGTCGTAGACTTAGCTAAAATGCCACACTTACTTATGGCAGGTGCAACTGGACAAGGTAAGTCTGTAGGGCTTAATGCTATTTTGACCTCATTATTGTACAAAAAGCATCCAGCAGAAGTGAAGTTTGTACTGGTTGACCCTAAAAAAGTAGAGCTAACACTGTTCAATAAAATAGAACGCCATTATCTGGCTAAACTACCTGATAGTGAAGAAGCGATCATTACAGATAATACCAAGGTTATTAACACCTTAAACTCATTGTGTATTGAAATGGACAACCGCTATGAGCGCTTAAAAAACGCCATGGTGAGGAATATTAAAGAATACAATACAAAATTCAAGGCTAGAAAATTAAACCCGAATGACGGCCATGAATTCTTACCATACATCGTTTTGGTGATCGATGAGTTCGCAGATTTAATTATGACTGCAGGAAAAGAAGTTGAAACTCCTATTGCAAGGCTAGCCCAATTAGCGCGAGCTATTGGAATACATCTCATCATTGCCACTCAGCGTCCTTCTGTAAATGTAATTACAGGGATTATTAAAGCTAACTTCCCTGCCAGGGTTGCCTTTAGAGTTACCTCAAAGATTGATTCGAGAACTATTCTTGACTCCCCAGGTGCAGATCAACTCATCGGTCGCGGAGATATGCTATATACTCAAGGGAATGACCTCACAAGAATTCAATGTGCTTTTGTGGATACTCCCGAGGTAGAAAAGATCACCGATTTTATCGGTAGCCAAAGAGCTTACCCATCGGCATATGAACTACCAGAATATGTCGGGGAGGATTCTGGCACAAGTCTTGATATTGATGTATCTGACAGAGATGCCTTGTTTAGAGAAGCCGCAGAGGTTATCGTAATTGCACAACAGGGTTCTGCTTCTCTTTTGCAACGTAAACTAAAGCTTGGATACAACCGAGCTGGTAGAATTATTGATCAATTGGAAGCAGCGGGGATTGTGGGACCATTTGAGGGAAGTAAAGCCAGACAAGTCTTAGTTCCAGACATGGTTGCCTTGGATATGCTCTTGAGTAACGAATGAAAAAATTAAAATTTTAAAGACAAAACATGAAAAATCTAATTTTAGCCTTTACCCTACTATGCTTTAGTTTTAACATTAATGCACAAAACGATCCGAAGGCCAAGACATTATTGGATCAAGTATACAATAAGGTAAAAAGTTATGATAACATCTATATTGCCTTCAAATACGCATTAGACAATAGTAAAGAGAACATTCACCAAGAAACTAAAGGTGATGTAACCCTGAAAGGTGACAATTATGTGTTCAACTATTTAGGTGCTACAAAAATATTTGACGGCACCAAGACATATACTATTATCCCGGAAAATGAAGAGGTAGTAATTGAATCCAATGAAAATGCAGAAGAAGGTGCTATTACACCATCAGACATGCTCACCTTTTACACTGAGGGGTACAACTATCAAATGGATATTCTTCAAAATGTGAATGGAAGACAAATACAATATGTTAAATTATTACCTATAGATAGCAATTCAGGAACCAAAGAAATACTTTTGGGTGTGGACGCTAGCACAAAGCACATTTACAATCTAATTGAAGTAGGTGATAACGGTACTAAAACTACCATTACCGTGAGCAGTCTAAAAACAAACGAACCCCTTCCGGATTCGATGTTTAGCTTTGATGAAGACAAATATGAAGGATTAGGGTATTACATTATTAGAAACTAGACTTTGAGAATTTTAGACCGGTATATATTATCACGATTTTTATATAATTTCATCAGTTCCTTTGTCATACTGATGTTTATATTTATTTTCCAGGCCATTTGGTTTTTTATAGACGAATTTGCCGGTAAGGATATCGATTTAGAAATCGTGGGTAAATTCCTCTTCTATTATTCTCCAAACTTGGTTCCTAATGTTTTGCCTTTAACGGTACTTTTGGCTTCCATTATGACCTTTGGAGCCCTAGCAGAGAATTATGAATTCGCTGCCATGAAAGCCTCAGGCATATCCCTTTCTAGAGCCATGCGTAGTCTTATTGTTTTTATCGCATTTCTTAGCTTCGGAACCTTTTTCTTTGCCAATAATGTCATTCCTGCTGCGGAGTACAAATCTTATAACCTCAGAAGGAATATTGCTCAAATGAAGCCTGCTATGGCCATTAGCGAGGGTTCTTTTAGTACCATCGGTGAAGATTTCAGTATGAAGGTGGACGAAAAACACGGGCCAAACGACAACTTATTGAAAAATGTTATTATTCATCAATTATCTAATGGTGGATTAAATAGAAAGGTCATCAAATCAGTAGAGGGTGAACTTATCGGCTCCGAAAATTCAAACATTCTACAGCTCAAACTTCTCGATGGTAATTATTACCAGGACATGGAAGCTAAAAGTAGGGACAAACGAGATAATTACCCCTTTGCAAAGGCTCACTTTGAGGCGTACACCATATTTATGGATCTCTCCGAGCTTAATAATATAGATTTAGAGGAGGAAAAGGTTAAAAATACCTTTAAGATGCTCAATGTCTCTGAGTTAGACTATGCAATAGATTCATTGGCAAGGGACAATGACAAAATATTCACCAATTTCGGAGAGAACATATATAAGAGAACAGGAGCATCCAACATTCAATCCAAACCCCGTATTGACAAAAAAGTTAAAGAACAAACTCCTAAAGGTGATGAAGAATTAACAGAAGCTGAAAAAGAAGAAAAAAGAACGATGCTACATAAAAATATTGATAGCACCATTACCCTTTATCAAGACTACAGACAAAGTCAAATGATCGATATGGCTCTTAACACGGTTAAGAACACCAAATCAACTCTAGAGGGTAAAAAATGGGACTTAAACCGTCGCATAAAACTCTACAATCATCACGTGCTTTCGCTACACCAAAAGTACGCACTAGCATTTGCTTGTTTCATCCTGTTTTTTGTAGGAGCGCCATTGGGTGCTATCATCCGAAAAGGAGGACTCGGACTTCCAATGGTCTTGGCAATCGGCTTGTTTTTGATTTACCATTTTATAAATATTTTCACTAAAAACTACGCAGAAGACGGGAGCCTTTCCCCTGTCCTGGGAGCTTGGGTTGCCACGGTAATTATGCTACCTTTAGGGATTTTCCTAACTAGAAGAGCAACTGCAGACAAAGCATTATTTGATTCTGGTGGTTTACTCACTGTAATAGGTGACTTCTTTAGAAAATTAAACCCAAAGAAGAAATCAGATGCTTCAAATTAAGTATCTTTGAAAAAAAAATTAAAATGAGTACCGATACTATCACCTCTAATGCTGAGATTCGACTTGACACCATAGAAGAAGCTATTGCTGACATCAAAATGGGAAAAGTTATAATCGTAGTTGACGATGAAAATAGAGAGAATGAAGGAGACTTTGTAGCCGCTGGAGATAAGGTGACCCCGGAGGTCGTTAACTTTATGGCACGACATGGTCGTGGACTTATATGTACACCGCTTACCGAAAGGCGTTGTAAAGAACTGGACTTACACCCTATGGTAACTAACAACACGGATCATATGGAGACAGCATTTACTGTTTCTGTGGACCTACGTGGAAATGGGGTTACTACAGGTATATCTGCAGGGGATCGCGCCAAAACAATTCAGGCACTCATCGACCCCAACACCAAGCAATTTGAATTGGCGAGACCAGGACATATATTTCCTTTGGTAGCCAAAGAGGGCGGTGTATTAAGAAGAACCGGTCATACCGAAGCTGCAATTGATTTTGCCCGATTAGCAGGCTTAAATCCTGCAGGTGTGATTTGTGAGATTATGAATGAGGATGGTACTATGGCTAGACTTCCTGAACTCAGTAGAGTTGCCAAGCAGTTCAATCTTAAAATTGTATCCATCGAAGACTTAGTAGCTTATAGAATGCAACATGATAGTCTTATCGAGAAAAAAGAAGACTTTGATATACAAACCAGATTTGGAACCTTTCGACTAAGAGCCTATAAACAAACCACGAACAATCAAGTTCATATTGCATTGACAAAAGGAAGTTGGACAAAGCAGGACTCCGTACTAACGCGGATCAACTCGACTTTGGTCAACAATGATATACTAGGAACCCTTACCAGTAGCATAGACGAAAAGTTAAATAATATGTTCCAGCTTTTGAATCAAGAAGAAAAAGGTGCTATTGTGTTTATAAACAAACACACCAATTCTCTAAACCTACTCAATAGACTAGGCGCATTAAAAGACTTACAAAAAGCTGGTGAATTAAGAGCACCTAAAATGCCTATGGATAATAAGGACTTTGGTATTGGCGCTCAGATTCTTCATGACCTGGGGATTTCTAAAATCCGCCTAATGTCCAATTCGTCACAAACTAAAAGAGTTGGAATCATCGGTTACGGATTAGAAATCGTGGAATATGTAAATTATTAATACTTGATTACTAATTAAATTAAGTATTAGTTTGCAAGTTCAGCAGTTATACTTTTAATAGTATCAGCCATCCTTTTAGCACGATCCTCTACCTCTTGTTCACTCCAACCGAGTTTGATCAATACAGAGATCGTACGTCCTAACCAATGATCTGACTGGCTCGTATCCATTTGGTGATAATCCGGCAGGCCTCGTCTGAGTTCTTCAGGTAATTTACCAAGACTTTTTAGATCCTTTAGATGGTCCCATTTCTTAATGTAGTGCCAATTGTTATCAAACCAATAGAAACATCCGTCTACACCATTTTCTCCAAGTTTCTTATGAACTCCTCTAGCGGCGTCCTCATCTGGCATAAAAAAGCTTAAAAACGAGTAATTTTCAACCCCTTTATCAGGTACAGTTCGAATTTGAACCCCAGGCAAGTTTTCTATTGAAGACCGAAGAACGCTATAGTTTTTCTTTTGGATAGCTAAGAACTCATCAAGACGTTTGATTTGAGCTAGACCAACTGCAGCATTGAGTTCTGATATGCGATAGTTATATCCCAAGAATGGGTGAGTGTCCGCCCCTCTATCCTTTCCGAGATGGTCGTGCCCATGATCAGAAAAATGATCTGCATGCCTAGCGTATTTATCGTTATTAGTGATCAAGGCACCACCTTCTCCGCATGTTATGGTTTTTACATAATCAAAGGAAAAACACCCCAGATCACCATAGCTTCCTAATGGTTTTCCATCGTAACTTCCCCCAATGGCTTGACAAGCATCTTCAAGAAGCAAAAGATTATGTGTGTCGCAAAGTGCTTTTAATTCTTTTAATCGCGCCATTGAACCGCACATATGCACAGGCATAATCACCTTTGTTCGTGAGGTAATAGCTTGTTCAACTTTTACAGGATCCATTGTCAGTGTATCATCGATATCTACGAGAATTGGTACTGCTCCAAGAGCAATGATCGACTCAAAACTTGCCACAAAAGTAAAAGTAGGAATAATAACTTCATCCCCTGCTCCAACATTTGCACTTGCCAAGGCTACCGTCAAAGCAGAAGTTCCACTACTAACCAACTGGGCGTATTTAGAACCCATACGCTTGGATATTGCTTTTTCCAACTCAACTGCCTTCCAGTGTCCATTACGAGCACCATCAAAGCCGTAACGCATTAGTACACCGCTTTCCAATACATCATTCACTTCGGCTCTCTCTAAATCTCCAAAAAGTTCAAATCCTGGCATATAGTTTACATTTTTAAAGTTGATACAACAAAGTTATTAAAAGAAGCCTCAATTCGAAAGTAATAAAACACAAACTCATGAATTAAAATCTATAACACTATCATTTAGTGGTTTGCGGACTTTCTTTAATTCTGCCATAAAATCATCTTGCGCCCGATAGCCAACAGGCATAATCAAAACAGAGCGCAAATTTTTAGATTTCAAATCGAGTACCTTATCATAATCCGACGTTAAAAAGCCTTCCATGGGGCAGGCATCAATTCCACCCATTGCACAAACTGTCAACATATTACCCATAGCTAGATAGGCCTGGTTTGTGGCCCAATTATAAATATCTTCCTCTGACTTCTTTTCAAAATCTTCTATTAAGAAATTTTGAAAGGGTTCTAGTATGTTTTCCGGTGTATTTCTAATCTCCTTAACACGATTAAAGTAGTTTCTAATATACTCTGCGTCCACCCCCCGTTCTATGCAAAAAATCAAAACATGAGAGGCATCCTCAATCTGAGCCTGGTTAAAAGCCGATTCCCTAAGTTTCTTTTGAAGTTCCTTATCCGAGATAACTAACAACTTTATAGGCTGTAGACCATAAGAGGTGGCTGTTAAGTTGAATGCTTTTTTTAGCATAGCGACCTTTTGATCGCTCAAGAACTTACTAGCATCAAATTTTTTAACTGCATAACGCCATTCTAAAGCATGAATAATTTCCATAGGTTAGGTTTTTAAACAAAAATACGAGATTTCAATGACAAATCTCGCCCATCAACAGTTACAAAGCAATTACAAAAGCTTTAGACTGCTTCTAAAACATAATTAAAATATATCCTACTCAAAACCAAGACATAACAATTATGATCAAAAAAAAATACGCTTTCTGCTTTTTGTATTCAAAAAAGCTTTCTATATTTGCACCCGCTAAGGAGAAATGGCAGAGTGGTCGAATGCGGCAGTCTTGAAAACTGTTGAGGGTCACACCTCCGGGGGTTCGAATCCCTCTTTCTCCGCCAAAAGTCCTTTAAAAGACTTAACAAACCTGCAGATCTGAGATTTGCAGGTTTTTTTATTCCATGTTATTTCAATTGATCTCCTTTAATTGCGGTCTATCAGTATCCACTACCATATTGTAAAATAATCTTTAGGAAATTACAGTTTAATAATACTTAATTTATTGGACTTAAACCTATCGAGAAATTGTTATTTTTATATAATGGAGACCTCACGGACACATCGGTCATTCTTAATCTTAAAATTAATTACCATTTGAATAATCTAACCAAATTTGATAAGTATTATTTAGAAATAAAAAGAAACAGATGGTATTGGTATTTCTCTATCTTTTGTCGTCTGACTTTAGCTTTAGGATTCGTTCTTGCAGGAATGGTTAAAATTATGGACGAACGATTCGCCAGTGGTTTATCCGAGATTCATCCAATGGGAACATACCTGACTGCACTTTATCATACCGGCTATTATTATACGTTCATTGGGATTGCTCAAGTCCTTGCTGCAATCCTATTGCTAATACCGCGAACAGTAACTTTAGGGGCCCTACTCTATCTACCCATAATAGTCAATATTTGTATCCTTTCTTTTGCAGTAAGGTTTGAAGGCTCCGCAATTTCTGCACCGTTAATGCTCTTTGCTAACTTGTATATTCTTGTATGGAATTATGACAAGTTGAAATACATTTTACCTTTTAAAATGGTGCCAGATTTCGGGATTTTAAAACAACCAGAAAAATACAGTAATAGATTTCCATTTCTATTTTTTACAAGTGTGGTTGTTGTTTTTGGGCTCGTAATTATTATGTTCTTTGTCGGGCGAGAAATTCTGCCTAGAAACTCATTGTCTCAATGTAAAAGACAATATGCAAAAACGGAATTAGAAGATGCTGGAAACGTATTTTGTGAATGTGTTCATGTTAACGGGAAACCATTAGACGAATGTTTAGCAGAATTTGAAAAAGCAAAAAAAGCCAATGATTGACAAAGTTATTGAGTAAAGTCGGCATATTACTATTGGATGGGCAGCCCAAAGGAGTCTCTTAGTCCAGTAGCGTATATGGATAATTCACAAGATTTCACTCCCACTTCTCCAGTCAACATATTTATTTAATTCTCAACTATGGATTAAAATCTTAATTACCGTATCAATTTCAATAAAATCCATAAATTTGAATTTAAGCTCTCAAAAGGCATCCATATTATTGACTTCTCTAGCATCTATATCAATGAAGTCCTAAAATATTTATTTTGAAGACATTAAAGAACATACTTTTATTTCAAAGCAAGATATTCTTTATATCATATGCAATTTCCATTCTAATTGGGATACTATTTGGAGGAGATCCCAAGGTAATCGGAAAAAGCTTTTTAATTATCTTACCTTTTTCACATTATTTCTTTTATGAAATTAAAAACAAAGATCAGTATTACTATTACTATAATTTGGGCTTAAATAACCGCATACTTTGGAGTTCAACAATTCTTGTTGGTATAATTAACCTCCTAATTCTAATGCTAATATGAGTATTCTCCATGTGGACAGCGTTACAAAATCATACCAGGGAAAAGTTCTACTGAGTGATGTTTATATTTCTTGTAGAAAAGGAGAAGTAAAAGGTTTAATTGGTCGTAATGGTTCTGGTAAATCTACACTACTTAAAATTATTTTTGGATCAGAATCAGCTGAATATAAATTTGTTAGGATAAACAACAAAAAGGTAAATAATCTGTCTACTGGACAAACTTTGATTAAATATTTACCCCAAGACAATTACTTGCCTAATAATATTTCAATTAAAAAGCTAATACATCTATTTCTATCAAAAGAAAGCGGGGAATTGCTCCTTAAAAACAAATATGTAAAACCGCTACTGGGTAAAATGAATCAAGATATGTCCGCAGGTGAAAGGAGAATTGTTGAAATCTTATTACTTATCAATTCTGAAGCGGAATTTATTTTACTCGACGAGCCCTTTAATGGTGTTAGTCCCATTGTGAGAGATTACATTGCGGAATGCATTCAAACGATCAAATCATCAAAAGGCATTATTATCACAGATCATGACCACGAAAGGATTTTAAATATATCGGATAGCATTGTTTTTTTACGGGATGGCTATTTAAAGGAATTAAAGGATAAACGTGAATTATTTGATTTAGGGTATTTTTCAAGAACTGCGTTTAAAGATTAAGATCACTCTTCAAACACACTACCAATTCACCTCATATCTATTTAATATTCCTTCAATTACAATGCGTAATACGTAAGAATCCACATATTTTCAAAAAGGATGATTTTGTTCAAGTACCTGTTGGTTATGCAAAGTTCCCAAGGGAAATACCTACACCCCCTCGATCTTATATTGAAAAAGGCTTTAACATCCAAAATTGGACCTAAATGAATGTAGGGGGCACTTCGCTGCGATGGAGCAACCAAACCTATTAGCTGCGGATATCACAGACTTTTTTAACCAAACATCCTTTAAAAGTTCGAGAGGACCGGAAGGGAAAAGTCTTAAACCGTCTCCTTAAATGCTTTGTTCTCTTTTTGCTCTGCTTTTTTTAATTCGCAGGCTGTAGTGTTCTCATATTTCATGTTCCACTCACATACCGATTTTAAGATAGGCAATAAAGAAAGCCCTTTTTCAGTAAGTGCATATTCAACACGTGGCGGGATTTCAGCAAACTCCTCTCTACTTATAATTCCGTCTTCTACCAACTCTTTTAATTGCTGTGTTAGCACTTTTCTTGTAATACACGGAATAATAGCATCCAATTGTCCAAATCGTAATTTTCTCGTATGAATGGTGTGAATGATTATGGGTTTCCATTTACTCCCCAATGATATCATCGCCCTAGTCATAGGGCATTCGGCGGCATAAAATCTTTGATCTCTCATAATATTTTTGATTTTTTGGTTACCTCAAAGTAACTACTAATACTGTTAGCCAGTTTCATAAAGAAACTATTGATAGTATCTTTGTGAAACAAATGTAATAAATATTGTTCAACATTAAAACTTTAAACATGAAAATAGGAGTAATTGGTGCCGGGTCTATCGGCACGGCATTCGCAAAACACGCAGCCGATGCAGGCTACGAATTAGTAATTAGCAACAGTCGTGGGGCTGATACACTTGAAGAAAAAGCAAAACAAATCGGAGGAAAGGTCACCGCTGGTTCTGTACTAGATGCAGCAGAATCAGACGTAGTTTTTCTATCTGTACGATGGGAGCAAGTTGCCGATGCAATCAAAAACATCTCACTAGAAGATAAAATTATAATAGACGCTACCAATTGGGATGGTGAGGAGTTTGTACTAGCAAAACCCGGATCAAAAACATCCAGTGAAGTTATAGGTGATTTCGCGAAAAGCACCAAAGTAGTTAAAGCCTTTAATACTTTATATGCCCAGGTTTTAGCTGCAGATCCTCAAAAAGACGGCGGAAAGAGAGTTATTTTTTATTCTGGGAATGACAGTAATGCAAAAGCACAGGTGTCAGGTATCATAAATAGAATCGGATTCGCAGGTGTCGATTTAGGTAGTCTACATGAAGGTGGAAAATTACAACGATTCCCCGGTGGATCTTTACCAGCATTAAACCTTATAAAATTATAATCAACATATAAATAACTAGAAATAATGAGTAAATTAAACAAAAAGGTAGCAGTAATAACAGGCGGAAATAGTGGTATCGGTTTTGGTATCGCTAAAGAATTCAAAAAAGAAGGTGCCGTCGGAGCAATTGTGGGCAGAAATCAGAAAACTTTAGATAAAGCGGTAGCGGAACTTGGTGATGATTTTATAGCCATAAAAGCTGATGTCACCAATCTTGACGACCTAGGAAGGGTGTTCAAAGCAACGTATGAGAAGTTCGGTAAAATAGACGTGATTGTAGCCAATGCTGGCGGCGCCGTTACAGGTGCAGCATTCGGCACAGTAGCAGAAGTTGGTGAAGCAGACTTCGATAAGACAATAGACTTAAACCTTAAAAGTATTTATTTCACTGTCAACAAAGGACTAGCTTATATGAATGACGGAGGCTCCATTGTTCTCCTTGGATCCAATGCTGCGCATAGAGCGTACCCATCCTTTACACTTTACGGTGCTACCAAAGCAGCGGTAATTCATTTTGCAAAAGGATTCTCAAATGACCTTTTAGGTAGAAAAATCAGAGTAAATGTGATATCTCCGGGTACAACTGACACACCGGTATTCGACAAGTTTGTTCCAGAAGAGCAGCTTGAAGCTGTAAAAAAATACTGGTCAGACGTAATGCCAATTGGTAGAATTGGCCAACCATCTGAAATCGGAAGAGCCGCAGTGTTTTTAGCCTCTGATGATTCAGCATTTATGTTAGGTGCTGAGCTTCTTGTCGATGGCGGCTTGACCTATTTACAACCTAAATAATTACGATAGGAACAACAACAATTAAAAACTAAAAATCATGAGTAAGTTAGCAAATAAAGTAGCCATAATCACTGGAGCATCAAAAGGTATTGGTGCGTCCATTGCGAAGCACTTTGCAGAAGAAGGTGCAAAAGTAGTCGTAAATTATGCTTCAAGTGAAGCGGCAGCGAATAAAGTAGTGAAATCCATAACAGATAATGGAGGAACTGCTATTTCAATAAAGGCTGATGTTTCAAAACGAGAAGAAGTTACAAGACTTTTTGAACAAGCAAAAGAGGTATTCGGGCCACTAGACATTTTAGTAAATAACGCGGCCTATCAAGGATATACACCCTTGGAACAGATCACCGACGAGTCTTTTCACAAACACTTTAATGTCAATGTATTAGGCGCATTACACACGATTCAAAAATCTACCGAGCTTTTTGGTGACAGAGGTGGCAATATCATTAATATTAGCTCGGGATCGAGTAAAACTCCACTTCCGCAAGCCTCGCTGTATTCTGCAACAAAAGCAGCCCTTGACGCAGTGACTATTTCAATGTCGAAAGAACTAGGCTCAAAAAATATACGTGTGAACTCAATATTACCAGGAGCCACAGAAACAGAGGGTGCAACGGCAGCTGGGGTTACCACTGGTAGTGCATATGAAACCCAATTTATTGCCAACACACCACTAGGACGAAGAGGACAACCCGAAGATATTGCGAAAGTCGCTGTATTCCTAGCCTCCGATGATGCTGCCTGGATAACAGGGGAGCAAATTGGAGTCTCGGGTGGTATGTATGGTTTTTAAACCGAAAAAATAATTGAAACCAAAGTCCCAATCACTACTAATTAAAACAATAATTTCTATACCAATTTATTTTTTCAAATCTCTGCTTCTTAAAACAAGTAGGGATTTTTTATGCTTAAATTACCTGCCATTTACCTACCCAATTCTAACTTTGTAAAACCAGATTTTAAATCACTCATCTTACACATTTCATTTGGTCCTTATCAGAGGTAAAACGCGATGGATTTTGTAACAATTCTAACGTTCTATCACTAGGATAAATCACAAAATAATGAATCCCCATTCTAAAAATATTCGTAGTATTGTATATGTTCAATTTTCGTTTACAAGTTTTTTACACGGTTGCAAAAAGGCTCAGTTTTACCAAGGCTGCTGAAGAATTATTCATCTCACAACCTGCAGTAACCAAACACATTAAGGAATTGGAAGAGCAGTTCAATCTTGCCCTATTTACCAGAAAAGGGAATAAGATCTTCCTTTCACCTGCCGGAAAAACCTTGCTTAAACATACGGAGCAATTACAAGAGATATACCGTCAAATTGAGTTTGATCTAAACCAATTCAACAAAACTCAGAAAGGAACATTACATGTGGGCTCTAGTACCTCTATCACCCAGTATATTCTACCACCATTACTCGCACAATTTCACAGCACGCATCAAGATGTAAAAGTAGAATTGCTCAATGGTAATTCAGAACAAATAGAACAGGCACTGATGAATAAGGATATCGAACTTGGAATTATAGAAAGTAAATCCAAAAGGCGCGAAATTCATTACACACCATTTTTAAAAGATGAGATCGTTCTTGTCTGCAGTAGTAAAAATCAATTGGTAAAAGATGATGAAATCAGTCCTGAGGACTTGAAAAACATACAACTACTGCTAAGAGAACCTGGCTCAGGAACTTTAGAGGTCATCGCGGATACCCTAAAACAAAAAGGTATTCGACTCTCAGACCTACAAGTAGAAATGCAATTAGGAAGTACGGAGGCTATCAAATTATACCTTCAACATTCCAACTGCATGGCCTTTATCTCCTTGCACGCCATCTTTGAGGAACTAAAGAACAATACCCTTAAAATAATTGAGATCAAAGAATTACAATTTCTACGTCATTTTTACTTTATCAGCCCTCTTGGTCCATTAGGAGGTCTACCTGATTTATTGATTCAATTTCTAACTCGTAATCATAAAATTTAATTATACACAAGGAGGTGGATTGGAATATAATTTCTTTAGACACCTCATTATCAATACTCAAACATTATTTTAACACTCAAGACTTCATAAATACCTATAACTTAAGGTTATACTAAATTAAAAATAGCTATTGGCGATTCGTTTTGTTGCACCCTACCTTTGACAAATCAAAGAAATAGGCAACTGTTTCCATTGTTTAATCTAAAACTTTAAAAAATGAGTTTACGAATTGCAGACGATGCACCAAACTTTACAGCTCAAACCACGCAAGGGGAAATCGATTTTCACCAATGGTTAGGAGATCAATGGGGGATTCTTTATTCACATCCTGCCGATTTTACTCCAGTTTGCACAACAGAACTTGGGCGTACCGCACAATTAAAAGATGAATTTGCGGCAAGAAACACCAAAGTATTAGCTGTAAGCACAGATGACATTGATTCTCATAATGGATGGATCACTGACATCAATGAAACACAGAACACTCAGGTGGAATTCCCTATTATCGCAGATACTGACAAAAATGTATCAACGCTTTATAACATGATCCACCCTAACTTTTCAACTACTGCGACAGTAAGATCGGTTTATTTCATCAGCCCATCTAAAAAAATTGGAGCAATCATTACTTATCCTGCTTCAACTGGCAGGAATTTCTCAGAAATATTACGTGTACTCGACTCTTTACAACTTACTGCCGGACACAGTGTTGCCACTCCTGTTGATTGGGAAGTAGGACAAGATGTAATCATCTCCCCTGCAGTGAAACAAGAAGATGTTGAGGCCAAATTTCCAAAAGGACACCGTGTTGTAAACTCTTATTTAAGATATACCCCACAGCCTAACAAATAATTTAAAAATCACCGTAAGCCATGGAATTAAAAAAGGGATTAGGAAGAGGACCATTTAATGATAGTCAGGCCGAAAGACTGAGCAATGTATTATCTGAACTTGATGTTGATCAGCTAAATTGGTTGAGCGGATATTTCAGTGGAATCAGTCAATCAACTTCAATTGCCTCAGGAACAGTAACAAATCAAGAAGTTGTTTCAGCACCCTCAGCAACAGAAGTTAAGCCTCAGAATATTACCATCTTATACGGTACTCATACCGGTCATAGTGAAGCATTATCAGCGGACCTTGCTGCTAAAGCAAAAGCATTAGGTATCCAAGCTAGTGTTTCAGACATGGCATCCTTTAAAACAAGAGACTTAAAAAAAGTTGAAACTCTAGCAATTATTGTAAGTACCGATGGCTTAGGTGAACCGCCTGTTTCGGCAGAAGATCTCTACAAGTTTCTTCATGGTAAAAAGGCTCCAAATCTTTCTCATATTAATTATTCTGTATTAGCTCTTGGCGATAGCAGTTATGCAGATTTTTGTCAAACTGGTAAAGATTTTGATGCAGTATTAGAAAAATTAGGCGCTACAAGAATACTTGACCGCCAAGATTGTGACGTAGATTATGATGAGCCTGCAGAGGCTTGGCAAAACGCGTTTCTTAATAGTTTAACTCAAAATTCAGGTGCAGCTTCTTCTACTGGCAATCTTCAAGCCAGTGAACAAGCCAGCGCCACAACAACTGTATACTCTAGAAAAAATCTTTTTGAAGCCACTATTCTAGAAAAAATCAACCTTAATGGTAAAGGCTCCTCTAAGGAGACCATTCATATCGAATTGGATTTAGAAGGATCAGGAATCACCTATGAACCTGGTGATGCTTTAGGAGTGTACGGTAGTAATTCTGATAAATTAACACAGGCTGTTTTAGCGGCAACCAAATTATCTGGAGACCAACTTGTAGCAACTCATAAAGGAGAACAAAGCTTATTAGAAGCACTTACATATGATTATGAGTTGACTCCCTTAACTAAATCAACATTAGAGAAGTATGCCGATCTGACGGATAATCAACAATTAAAAGATGTCCTAACAAATACTAATGAATTACCAGAATATCTTAAAGGACGTGATATCCTAGATTTGATAACTGAAGTTCCATTTGAGCTTTCGGCTGAAGCCTTTATTTCAATTCTAAGAAAAAATACAGCTAGAATGTATTCCATTGCTTCCTCTCAAGATGCTGTAGAAAATGAAGTGCACTTGTTAGTGTCAGTTGTCCGTTATAATGCCTTAGGTAGAGATAAAGAGGGGCACTGCTCCACTACCCTAGCAGATCGTCTTGAGGTAGATGACAAGGTGAAGGTTTTCGTGGATAAAAACACCCGTTTTAGACTTCCAACCGATCCGGAGGCTCCCATAATCATGGTGGGTCCAGGAACCGGAGTTGCACCTTTCAGAGCATTTATGCAACAACTAGAGGTGTCTGAAAAAAGAACGCCATCATGGCTTTTCTTTGGTGATCGAAATTTTACAACGGATTTTCTTTACCAAACCGAATGGCACCAATACCTCAATGAAGGAGTATTAACAAAAGCTGATGTAGCATTTTCAAGGGACCAGCAGCACAAACAGTATGTACAGGACAGAATGATTGAAAATGGTAAGGAATTGTACCAATGGTTGGAAAAAGGAGCACACTTTTATGTTTGTGGAGATGCAAAAAGAATGGCAAAAGACGTGGACTCTGCTTTAAAAGAAATAATTCAACAACAAGGTGGTCTGTCGCTTGAAAAAACAGAAGCGTATATTAAAAACCTTCAATTGTCAAATCGATATCAAACTGATATTTATTAAAAACAGTTAGGTACAGTATCTGACATTCAAAAAAATATAGTTATGGACAAACAATTTGCACAGGAGAACTTATCGGAAGACGAACATATAAAAAACAAAAGTGACTACCTTAGGGGTACAATCAAGGATAGCTTAAAAAATCCTTTGACCGGGGCTTTACATCCTGATGATGTAAAACTTATAAAATATCATGGTTCGTATCAACAACATGATAGGGATCAAGAAAGTGAAAGAAAACAGAAAAAACTGGAGCCTTTGTATCAGTTTATGGTACGGGTACGGGCTGCAGGTGGAATTACCACTCCTAAGCAATGGCTTGCACTAAGTGAACTTTCAGACCTTTATGGGAATGGCACCTTGAAATTGACGACACGGCAATCATTTCAGTTTCACGGGATACTTAAAGGCGGATTAAAGCCTGTAATTCAAAAAGTGAATGAGGTCTTGCTATCTACCCTGGCAACCTGTGGGGATGTCAATAGAAATGTAATGTGTAATCCCAACCCGTATCAATCACCTATACATAGTGAGGTGTATGAATTTGCCGGGGAAATAAGCAATTATTTCCTTCCAAAAACTACGGCATATCATGAAATTTGGCTCAATAAAGAAAAGGTATCAGGGACACCTGATTTTGAGCCTTTATATCATCATACCTATCTACCCCGTAAGTTCAAAATAGCACTAGCTATTCCGCCAAACAATGATATTGATGTTTTTGCCAATGACCTTGGTCTTATAGCTATTGAGGAAAATAACAAGATCAAGGGTTTTAATATTTGTGTTGGCGGGGGTTTAGGTAGTACATTCGGAAACACTGCAACATACCCAAGACTGGCAGACGTCATAGGTTTTGCGCCAAAAGAAAAAGTCATCGAAGTGGCAGAGACCGTGATATCCATTCAAAGAGATTACGGTAATAGATCAGATAGAAAACTATCAAGGTTAAAACACACCATCGACGACAGAGGTTTAGAATGGTTCGTAAGTGAATTAAATGCACGTCTTGGCTGGGAACTTGGCAGTCCAAAAGCCTATAAATTCGTATCCAACGGAGATACGTATGGTTGGCTAAAAGGAATAAACAACAAATGGTTCTATACCTTGTTTGTAGAACATGGAAGGGTAAAAAATGAAAGGGATTATACCTTGAAAAAAGCATTAGAAGAAATCGCAGAAGTGCACACTGGTGATTTTCGTCTAACTGGGAACCAGAACCTTATTATTGGAAATGTAGAAGAAAAAGACAAGGAAACCATAAATGAGATTTTAACACAAAATGGCGTTACAAGCCACCGTAAGCTAACTGGGCTTCGCAAAAACTCCATGGCCTGTGTTGCACTTGGCACCTGTGGTCTTGCCTTTGCAGAATCTGAACGTTATCTCCCTTCTTTAGTTGACAAACTAGATATTATCATGAGGGACAATGGCCTGGAAGAAGAAGCAATTAATATCAGAATGACAGGATGTCCAAACAACTGTGCACGGTCATCCCTGGGTGAAATTGGATTTGTGGGACGAGCCATTGGACGCTACAACCTCCATTTAGGAGCTAGCCACAATGGGGATAGACTCAATACACTTTATAAAGAAATGCTATCCGAGGAGGATATTATTAAAGAACTCACTCCTATTATAGCAGCCTTTGCACAAGAAAAAGACCAAGGAGAATCGTTTGGAGATTTTGTGATCCGAAAAGAAATTGTCAAGGAGACCGACCGTCCGCAACATGTGCTTGTATAAATAACACAGAGATTCTACACAATTCAATCTTGTGTCAAAAACCGACCAAAGCTAAATCAGATTCGTTAGGTATATTGGCGAGCTTTAATTAAATTAATCCCCAGTATTTGCAATGCTGCGTTTGAGTAGACATGAACGCAGCAGCGCAATACTTTAACTAAAAAGCATATGTCCAAGGAAATATACCACCTTACCTTCTTTGATGAATTAGGAGATGAACACCAAGGGGAATTTAAAACTAATGAGTACCATAATCTTATGGAGTTGCTTTTCGATAAGTATCTGCAAGATTGGGGTGAATGTAAAGGAAGAGCGTGGTGTGGAACTTGTCATATTCAAATCCTTGAGGGTCAAATTTCTGATGAAATGAATGCCGAAGAAAAACATACACTTTCTATAATTGATAGTGCCACTAAAAGAAGCCGTTTAGCTTGTCAAATACTCCTAAATGCAGATTTAGATGGTATCGTTTTCAAAATTGAGGAGTCATTATAACGTTGTAGGGTTAAAATATCCTTAAAACGGCGTTTATCAGGCCTTTAAATTCGCTTTTAATGATTCATTTTGCTATGTTTATCGAATCCAAATTTAAATTTCGAATAAATCAATAAATTAATTATGGGAAGACCAGCAACAAGGCCCACTAAATTGAGGGACGGTTATTATATAGAAATTTGTAACAAGAATCAGAAAAGCGGAATTAAAATTCATAGAGCGACAAAACAACAATTAGTTCATGCTATAAAAGAGTATGAGAAAAACAAAAAAGTTATTGTACTCGGAAAATTAAAAAATGGAAAAATGGAGAAAATTGATCTTCCGGACTACGCCTAAGACAGTTTAAAAACACTGTTTTTAATGTTATCAACAAGTTTCTAAAAGTCTATAAAATAGAAGAAATCAGGTCATCACATTTCTCGATCTAAGGACCTTAATACTATTCAACTTTTAAAATTGAAATCGCAACTTTTGCCTTCTTCTATAAGTTTTGAGGATCAGCACAAAAGAGATAGCATTCCTTTTCTAAAAAATTAAACTTTCTCCAAGTATTTAACATAATTCAAAAAAGCAAACATTCGAGAAACGTACCTCGAATTGGTACTTTAAACGCATTATTACTACGTTATCATCGCAAGCTACCCTCAGGAAATTTCACCTTATCTGGAGCAGCATTTAACAAGGGTAAAGCATAGCGGAGAATTCGGTTCCGACGGCCTGTGGTATCTTCAGGTTCTACCGGATAAGAAATCACCGCTTCCATCCAAGCAAACTTATTTATCCTAAAATACACATTAGGCTCCCACCGTTGTTTCTCTGGATTACCGAGATGAGAATAACGCTCCTTAAAGTCCCTGATACAAGCCTCTAACAAACATTCTTCCACAAACTGCAGGTCACTAGTGTATGCTACTTGAATTGGTGTTTCATTCCAAATAAATGGAATTTCGGGACCAGAGTAATTAATTACCTCCTCCTTGAGTATCAAGCTGTTTGGGAATCTAACGATTCTTCCACTCTTCCTATCGTTCTCAAGGTAATCTCCACTACACTCCAATATTGAGGTATCCAAATAGCCAATCTCAATAACGTCTCCTCGGAATTTCTTTATCTGTATGCGATCGCCAACTAAATAAGTCCGCCTAAAAACCAGATAGACCCATGCGATGAAGGAAGAAATGGGAGCCTGTAAAGCAAAACCTAAGACTAGGGAAATCAACCCAAAGCTGACCGCTGCAGCATATAGATTTTGAAATAAAAACGAGATGACCACAATAAAGCTAGATACAAGGGCCAAAAAACGAATTATTCGAACCAAATTATAGCGGTCTCCCTCTGTTCTCGTTTGAGCATTGATCAGTTGTTCGATAAGCTTACTAATCAAAAATATCAAAACGATCAAGAACAAACTCATCGTTAGTTTCTTAAGAAAGGGAATATATTCATTCCAAGCATCGAAAATATCTAAATCTAGTGCATAATGCATGGACATAAACAGTATCGACACTATGGCGTAAATCAAAATCCATTGTTTATTATTAAGCTTCCTCATTATAATTTGGTACTAATTTTAGCCTTAAAATAATACATCTTTTGATAATACTACAGTCATTTCGAAACAAAAGTGAATTTGCCCTCAAGTAGAAGTACAACTAATTTACCGGAATTTAAAAGAAATATAGTCCATGACTACCGGCAACTGCACCTATTATGGTGATTAGGCTAATTATAAGTAAAACCCAATGAGCCCTTTGCATAATTCTAAAAGCTTGTTCTGGATTTGAAGAAACATAATTCTTAAATACTTTATGTAATACAAAAGGTTCAAGAATGAACAGGACTACCGTAAAGATCAGCCAAACAATGGTCATGGCATGAATCCACCAAAATCTAACATCCAAATACCTTTGCCAGGCATCCATCTGATACATGATGTAAAACCCGCTTAGTCCAGTTAACACTGTTGTGACTCGCGCAATTCTGGAAAAACGCCCCTCTATTCTTTCAAAAGTATAAATTTTGTTTTCCTTGGAACCCATACGTTTTACCGCAGGGATTACAACCATGGTTACCATGCCTACCCCTCCAATCCATATTACCACGGACAATACGTGGATAATTCTTGCAATTGTTATAGATTCCATACCTAATTTGAATTAATTTATATTTAAAATTAGCACTGAAATTAAAAACAAAGTCCGTTTTTTCTCTGATTATCAGTAAAAAGACATTTCATTTAAGCTTCTTTTTGTCGCGGTGTAAATTTACGAATTAACCATGGTGCCCTAATATGATCTGCATCATAAAATCAGAACCTATATTATCTGAATTTTGTCCATACGATTTTAAGCCGAACGTAAAGAAACTTAGGAAAGTAATTAGGGATTTTGAGAAATTAGTAAAATAACATAGTGATGTGATTTACTTCGCCTAAGTTAACTATAATAAATAAAGACCAAAGACTGTATCAAAGCCAAGAGCTTCTAAAAATGCACTTAAAATGATAAAGGAAATTGAAAACAACACCGGCCTGGAACAACTTACAAATGAACACGAATTGGTACTTCGCTTATGTATCAGGATCAGGAAGGGTTTGCACCGAAAAGTAAACACACAACGTATACGAGACTATGTTGACTGGTTTAGAACCCATTACTTAGATCCACATTTTGAGTTAGAAAAAGAACATATCTTCCCAATTTTAGGGATGAATGTTAGGGTTAAGAGAGCTCTGGCCAATCACAGACGAATTAATCGGTTGTTAAGCTGCAGTTGTGAGGATTTAAAAGTATTGAGCCTTTTAGAAGAGGAGTTGGCTGCTTATACACGCTTTGAAGAGCTAATTCTTTATCGAAAAATTAGAGCTATAGTCAGCCCTGATAAGCTTATGGAAATTGAACAACATTTGATGGCCATACCTTATAATGACCAAGATTGGAAGGATCATTTCTGGAAGGATTAAAAATCCAATTGGCAGACCTGTTTAATCGAGATCTTAGTGAGCACTTAAAGTCGAACATACAGGCTAAATATTTCTCTAAAAGCTGATTTATGTCATTTTTTGCTGAATGCATTGTTAATTTCTTAGCATAACTTTTGGTTGAGATCGTTAGCCAAGTATATCCATATGAGTGACATTCGAACTAACGAGCCATGAATCAAGAGTGAAAATTGTGTATATTTGATACTAAAAGCTCCTACATATGAATGTACTTCAGAAGAAAGTTAAGAATCTTCTCCCCGCCTACTTCGCAATGGTGATGGCCACAGGAATAATTTCCATAGCGCTTCATTTAACCGGATCTACAAGTCTATCATTCGGTCTTTTTTACTTAAATCTAATTTTTCTAACGGGATTGCTAGGGGTATTTATTTACCGTTGTATATTCTATTTCAAAGATGTTTCTGAAGATTTTAGAAGCTACCTCAAAGGACCAGGATTTTTCACCATAGTGGCTGCCTTGTGTATAGTTGGGAATCAATTTATCCTATTAAACAGAGACATAGCATCCGCCAGGCTATTGTTAATTGTCGCGGCTATAGCGTGGATACTCATAGGTTATGGTTTCTTTTTCAATATAACAGTAACTAAAGATAAAAAACCACTAAACCAGGGTATCAATGGTACGTGGCTCGTAATTATAGTTGCTATCCAAGCATTATCTAGTTTGATTAGCTTCCTTACCGAAGGCGAAGATCAACCCGCATATTTCTTGTTGTTTCTGGCATTGTGTCTCTTTTTATTAGGATGTATATTCTATTTATACATCATGTCTCTAATCATTTATCGCATTTCCTTCTTTTCGTTGAATGCACAAGAGCTAGGCGCACCTTACTGGATTAATATGGGAGCAACAGCCATAACAACCCTGGCTGGATCGATGCTGATTTTACATACACAGAATTTCAATTTTATAACCGATATCCTTCCTTTTATAAAAGGGTTTACACTGTTCTTCTGGGCGGCTGGAACATGGTGGATACCGCTGCTGATTATCCTAGGCATGTGGAGGCATTTAATAATGAAAGTAGCAGTGCCTTCCACTGCGAAAGGCTATGATCCCAGTTATTGGGGAATGGTGTTTCCACTCGGAATGTATGCAGTGAGTACCTTCAGGTTGAGTGAAGCTCTTGAAATTCCTTTTTTACAACACATTCCAAAGTATTTCATATACGTGGCTCTTTTTGCTTGGGTCGCTGTAATGACTGGATTTCTACGTAACCTATACACTACACTTCTGGCTAAAAAAAGCACTCCGATTACTAAGGAAGGAAACTAAAGGGTTTTCAAACCAAAAAATGATATTCCGCAATATGATGATTATCATATTTTGATCCGTTTTAAAGTTACAACTTTGTAGCAGATACAATGTCGATGGGAGATAAATCTACTTTTTTAACACCGCTACGGACTTGTTTAGATCAAGTTTAAATTGTGTTGAATGGCCAAGTATATTTTATAAGGTGTCTAAAATTCACTAAATTAGGGTATCCTATATTTTCTAACTTTTAATGCGTAAAATCCATTATGTACCGATTATTTAAAACCTTAAATCGTCGTGCCCTAATCAAAGCCATAATAGCTGCGGTACTAACGGTTATCTTTGTTCTTATGGGTTCTAGAAACCTTCAGAACTTTGATCCGGCTCTGATTGCTTACCTTATCGGAACTGTTTTTGCTGTTTTTGGAATTGCTTACAGGTATTCGGTTTGGTTACAACGACCACCCACAAAACTCTATTGGCGTCGTAGTATGCAATTTCTCTTTAGCAGATACTTTTTCCCTTATTTATTGCGATCTTTAAAACTGTTCGTTAGAAATATTTTCTTCCAAAGATTTATTGCATTTAGAAGTAGAACAAGATGGTTTGGTCATTTCATGTTGGCCACGGGTTGTATGATTGCTTTTGCTATAACTATTCCACTGACATTTGGATGGATACATTTTATCCTCAAACCGGGTGATGACACTACCTATTACGCAATGCTCTTTGGATTTGAAGCAGGATCTTTTCAACTTGGGTCTCCCCTTGCCTTTATAGCATTTCATGGTTTAGTATGGAGCTCAGTACTGGTAACAATCGGGGCCATTATCATGATGAAGAGACGTTTCACTGATGGTGGATTAATTGCCACTCAAAGTTTTGAAAATGATTGGCTCCCTCTATTTTTACTGATCGCAATTTCTGTCACCGGACTTGGAATTTCATATGACTACACTTTTTTAGAGGGTAAAACTTATCAATTCATGGCAGTCACACACGCGATTACAGTGATACTGTTCCTAGTATGGCTTCCATTTGGAAAGTTTTTCCACATATTTCAGCGCCTGGCGCAACTAGGAGCTACCCTATATAAAGCCGAGGGTAAGCGAAGAGGAATGGCAACCTGCCCTCACACCAAAGAAGAATTTGCAACCCAAACACATATTGACGATCTCAAGGAAGTCTCAAAAACACTTGGGTTCAATTACGATAAAAAAGATGGTACCAATCACATGGATTTGAGTCCAGAAGGAAAGCGTTCTGCCTTGGCTAATGCGCATTTAAAAGCACGACAAGAATCAGGTAAATTATTCGGTTAAAAACTAGATAAAGAAAAAATAATGGCGAAACTTCCCGTTCACGTAGATAAACTCATAGAAGATTATGGACCGCATAAGGCCTATGCACCTAAGTCTGGATTTCTTGGGAACAATGAACCCGACAAGCTTGTTAAAACCCATTGTTGCTATTGCGGTTTACAATGTGGTATTAAACTCAAAGTAAAGGATAATAAAATTGCCGGTTTTGAGCCATGGGAGGACTTCCCCTATAATGAAGGGCGTCTATGTCCCAAAGGTGTGATGCGTTATATGCAAAACAATCACCCTGACAGAATTATGAGCCCACTCCAGCGAGTGGAAGGCAAAGGGTTTGTTCCAACAGACTGGGAAAATGCCATGAGTAAAACGGTAAGTGAAATCAAACGAATCCAGGATACGTATGGAAAGGATGCTTTTGCTATGCTTTCTGGAGTATCGCTTACCAATGAGAAGAGTTATATGATCGGTAAATTTGCCCGAGTTGCCCTGAAAACTGCAAACTTGGACTATAACGGTCGCCTTTGTATGGTAAGTGCCGGAGGTGGAAATAAAAAAGCCTTTGGACTCGATAGAACTTCCAACAGTTGGGCTGACTTAAAACACGCCGAAGTCATTCTTATTGCCGGAGCTAATGTCAGCGAAACATTTCCTACACTAACACATTATATCTGGCAAGCTAGAGACAACGGAGCTAAATTAATTGTGGTTGATCCTCGAGTAATTCCGTTGGCTAGGACTGCAGACCTGCATCTCCCTGTGAGACCGGGAGGTGATTCTGCTCTATTTGGCGCCATCCTGAAGATAATGGTTGATAATGATTGGCTGGACCACGACTTCATAGACAATCATACTTCTGGATTCCAGGAAACCATTGATGCTGTAAAAGATTATGATCTTGATTGGGCGGAAGAACACACTGGCATTTCAAAGGAATTGATCTACCAAGCTGCAGAGATGTGGGGGAAAG
The DNA here is from genome assembly GCF_048266365.1 of Galbibacter sp. Lineage (NCBI taxonomy): Bacteria > Pseudomonadati > Bacteroidota > Flavobacteriia > Flavobacteriales > Flavobacteriaceae > Galbibacter > Galbibacter sp. Next base: position 357,375 of record NZ_JBLWZP010000002.1, read on the forward strand.
CCAATACAAGCTTCCTACTACACGCTCGCGGTATTGAACACCATACTAAAGGTGTGGACAATGTCGTGAGTTGTATCAACATCGTATTGGCTTCTGGTCGAATTGGAAGACCATATTGCGGGTACGGTACCATCACAGGACAAGGAAACGGACAAGGAGGAAGAGAACACGGTCATAAATGTGATCAATTGCCGGGTAACAGAGACATTACAAATCCGCAGCACAGAAAGTACATTTCTGAAGTTTGGGGAATTGATGAAAAAGATATGCCCGGAAAGGGACTTACAGCCTATGAACAAATCGAGGCCATCCACCGCGGTGAAATAAAAGGTATGATTTCCATTTGTTTCAACCCATTAATCTCCCTTCCAAACAACAACTTTGTAAGAGAAGCGCTTGAGAAGCTCGAATTCTATGTCTGTATTGACACCTTCTTGAGTGAAACAGCCCGTTATTCTGATATTTTACTTGCTGGTTCTCTGCATGAGGAAGAAGAAGGAACAGTAACTACTGCTGAGGGAAGGGTGGTAAAAATAAATGAAGCCATAACACCTCCAGGTAAAGCTAGGAGAGACGGTGAAATCATAATGGATTTGGCAGATCGACTTGGTGCGGGTGATAAGTTTAGCTACCCGACTAGTGAGGATATCTTCAACGAACTTAGAGTAGCATCCAAAGGTGGAACAGCAGATTACTATGGGATCACCTACAAAAAGATCGAGGATAACTACGGTGTATTCTGGCCATGTAAAACATTGGATCACCCTGGAACCCCAAGACTATGGGAGGATCTGAAATTCGAAACTCCGGATGGAAAAGCGCATTTTAATCCTGCGAAATACCGTCCTGCCTCTGAAATGCCAAATAAAGAATATCCGGTAGTACTGACCACCGGTCGTGTAGTGTCACAATATTTGAGTGGTTCATCCACAAGAAGAATTGGAAAACTCGTAGATCAGTATCCAGAACCATTATTGGAAATCCATCCAAAATTGGCGTTCCAGTACGGTATTGAAGACCGTGATTTAATTAAAGTCAAAACAAGACGTGGTGAAGCTGAATTCCCTGCTCACGTAGTAGAAACCATCCGAGAAGATACTGTGTTTATACCCTATCATTGGGGAGGTAAATACTCAGCAAATCAATTAACAATAGACAACTTAGATCCTATCTCTAAAATACCCGAATATAAGGTTTGTGCCTGCCAGCTCGAGAAAACTGGAAAAAAAGGATCTCAAGAAAGAACTGAAACAGCCTACCAAAGTGGGTTGTAGAAATTATATAGGAACTAAAAAGACTAGAATTAACCTTTAAAAACACAATTATGCCGGAAACAAATTATGATCAGGAAATGGCTTTTTTCGTAGACATGCAACGCTGTATAGGTTGCCGTGCCTGTGAAATGGCCTGCGCTGAATGCGAAACGAATGGCCAGGAGAGTATGATCCATGTGAATTACGTAGACAGGTCTAAAAGCCCACAAACAACAGTTCAAGTGTGTATGCACTGTGAGGATCCAACCTGTGCGAATGTATGCCCTGCCGACGCCATACACCAAGATGAATTTGGAGTCGTACATTCTGCAAACACCTCAAGATGTATTGGTTGCTCCAATTGTGTTTTAGCTTGTCCATTCGGAGTTCCAAAGAAAATGGAAGAAGCGGAACTGATGATGAAATGTAATATGTGCTATGATAGGACTAGTGTAGGTAAAAAGCCAATGTGTGCAACGGTATGTCCAAGTCAGGCACTTTTCTTCGGAACAAAAGAAGAAATTGCAAGAATGCGACCAGACAGTGTTCCTGTCAATTCATTCTTGTTTGGCAAACAGGAGGTAAACACCAAAGTTAATATTATGATGCCTAAAGGCACAGATCAATTACTCATCCCTTAATTTACTTAGAATCATGGCACAAGGAAATTCTGAAAAAGAGCCAAATTGGAAAAGTGATTTTCCCATTGAAACAAGACGCGTTACGCATGTTAGTCGTAGGGAATTTGCCAAATTCCTTGGAATTTTATCAGGGGCATTTGCCCTGAGTAATGGTTTTATCGTGGTAAGAGCAATGGCTTTTCCGGAAAAACCGTTAGAAGGCGAACATTTTATTGTCGATGCCAGTGAGGTTGCCGTTGGAGAAATGTTCCAATTCGAAATTGAAGGATCTAAGACTATCCCTTATATCCTTATCCATTTGGAGGAAAATGAGTGGCGTGCTTTTGAGCAAAAATGTACCCACCTAACCTGTGCTGTAAGATATGATAAACAAGTCAACAAGATTCAGTGTCCCTGTCATAATGGATGGTTTAGTGCTGATACAGGAGAAGTACTACAAGGGCCACCACCACGTCCACTACCGCAATTGGAAGTAGTCGTGAAAGAAGGAAAAGTATATGTCAAAGAATTTGTGGAAAATCAAAACGTATAACAAATGAGCAATTTTAGAGGGGCACAGAACAAAGCGCACCCAAAAAAGACCAATACCATTATGACGGGAATAATCGTGTTGCAAATCCTGTTTATTAGCATGCAGATCTGGTTTTTATTTGGAGCACTCAACAATGCATTAGAAGGTAATATATTTTTTGCAACCACAACCTTTGTGGGGTCGTTATTGATGGCTATAGCATCCTTTGCTGTTCTTAGGTATTTACCTGAGCCCCTAAAGAAAAGGTTCACAAATGCACCACGTAAAAAAGGGAGTAAAGATCAACAATAATCCTTACTCCCCTCTAAATTTTATAAGATCACGCACTGAGTTTCAGTGCGTCTTTTTATTTAAATAAGATCGCTGCAAATGAATAGAGATTGTGTCTCCATACAGGCCAGGTGTGTCCTCCTGGATATTCTGAATAATGGTACTTTATTCCCATTTCATCATATTTGGCTAGCATCGCTTTATTGTTGTGATAAGCGATATCTTCCTCTCCACCCATTGCAATCCAAAATGATTTTAAATTCTCATTTATCTGCGTAGCATTCTCTTTCATAAAAGCATATTCAGGGGCTGTTAATTCCGCGTTATTAGTAAACCAACCAGAGCTGAACACTCCCAAATAACCAAACATAGCTGTGTGGCGAACTCCCGCATACAAGGTTTGTAAGCCTCCCATGGAAAGACCTGCCAAGGCGCGGTGAGCAGCATCCGCTTTCACGCGGAAGTTATCCTCTACAAATGGAATCACGGATTGTAATAATTCGGCTTCAAAACGCCCTAGAGCGCTTTTAAATGAATCCATGCCTCCAAGGTTACCATCCATCATCACGATAATCATAGGCTCTGCTTTTTGAGCTGCTATAAGGTTGTCCAAAATAAAGTTTGCCCGTCCTTGAGTAGCCCATCCTCGTTGATCCTCTCCTCCACCATGTAAAAGATAGAGTACCGGATATGTGTTTTGTGTATCGGTATCATAACCTGGTGGCGTATAAACATACATACTTCTCCAACCAAAGGTAACCTTGGAAAAATAGTGTTTAATTCTCGTATCTCCATGCTCTACATCTTTTATGCCATAGAAGTCTCCATTGCGACTAGGTATTTCAATACCGCTGGCCATTCGACCCATACCGTAAAATGTCTCGCTTGCAGGATCTGCAACTGCTACACCATCGATAACTAAAGAATAATAATGGATGCCCTCCCCTATAGAATCCGTAGTAGCCGACCAAAGGCCATCAGCGTCCTTTTTCATATCATATTTTTTCCCAAGATCAATTTGTACCGTTTTGGCCTCAGGGGCTTTTAAACGAAATTTGACTCTATGATCGGGTAATATCTGTGGATAGTCAGCATTGCGCACATTTGTACTGGCTGGGGTTCCTAATATGGTGTATTTATTTAAACTTGAATTATCGACTGATTTGAAAAGAAATTGACTAAACATATAAAGTCCATTTTTCCATACCTTAAAATCATGAACACCTGGTTCTAGGTAATAAATATGTGGAACACCCTTTTTAAACAAATAGTCGTGAGTACGTTTACTTATAGCAACCAGATTGTCATCAACTCCACAGGAGATAAAGAGCAATTCTAAATTTCCTTTAACTTTTTCTGGATTAGGAATCAGCTCTTCTGGCGATTTTGTATTAGGAGCCGCAGAGAACGCGCCTACCCATCCAAAAGTGTCTAAATTGCCCAAACCAAAATTAAGCGACTGACCACCTCCCATAGATAAACCTGCAATAGCTCGGCTTTTACTGTCCTTTTTAACCGGGTAATTCTTTTCAATAAATGGAATAAGATCCTTAAGCAAATCATCTTCAAAGCGACTAAAGGCCTCAATCTTATCAGCTGAAAATATATTTCCAACTGCGCGGTCATCTTTCATCGCTCTCCCGTTAGGCATAACGACAAGCATAGGCTGCAATTTACCTGCAGCATAAAGATTGTCTAAAATCACTTGTGGATTTGCACCATTGAGCCATTCATTTTTATCTCCTCCAATACCGTGTAACAAATACAATACAGGATATTTTTTACCCTTCTTAAACCCTGGAGGGGTGTAGATTAAAGCATCTCGAGTATTCCCTACCGTTGTAGAGTTGTATTGTATGGTATCTAATTTTCCCTTGGCAATATCAGCTTGTTCTACGTCAAATCCTTTTGGAGCTTGCATCGCAATTTCTTGCGCATGCATGCTAATGGATAATACCATTAACAGCACATAGCAGGCAATACATTGAACGTTTTTCATAACTTTTAAGCTTTAAAAATTGGTGAATTTTGGTTGGTTAATTACTGTGCCATAATTTGCTATTATTCTTGAGTCAATAGAGCATCGTTTGCATGCGTTGCGTATAAGCCCAACAAGGCTCCTGTGAAACCTCCGGCAACATTGGTAGACAATATTGCACCAGATACAGTTTCTCCAAGATTTTGAAAATCACCTTCACCGGTAGCATAACTGAAAGTATATGCATCGCCTTGTGCCTCCACTCGAAGTTGTAATTCTTTACCAAGATCAATCGCTTTAGAGGCAAGGATCTCTGTCTTTCCTTTTACGGTCTTTTTCAATACCAAATAATACTTTTTATCCTTCTTGGTAACACCAAACACATAGTTGAATCCTTCATTTTGCAATGCAGTAATGCCCGCTAAATCATTTTCAGATTTTGGCTTATATGACATAGTGGTATTAAAGGAGAACGTATTGTGTTGCTGACGGTAAAATAATGTTGAAGTTGGCTTCATTTCTTTAATGTCAACGTCAAACGGAGTGATTTGAATTCCGTTTTTAGTCCATTGAAGGAAATCTTCACGTGGCCCTCTTAAACCAATCCAACGGTAATCCAGTGGTTGTGAAGAAAAGTCTTCTGTATAGGTGAAATTTCCATTTGGAAAATAACCATTTTTTCCTGTCTGATTGACAACACCTTCTGGCATCTTAAGTGTTGGCTCCATTGGAAGCATTCCATTGATAAACACCGGGAACTCTCCAGTCCAATCTACCGGAAGAATAAAAGTTTCTCTTCCTGTATTGACTCTATCCTTTTCATTAGGACGAATCGCTAAAAACACTCCGTAATACTTATCATCTGGACCAACAACTAAATCAGCGTGACCTGCCCAATCCACTTTATTATTTCTGTCTTTAGCAAAGTGACGTTGTGTAAGGATAGGGTTTCCTGGTGCCGGAATAAATGGACCTGTGGCGCTGTCACTTGAAAAAATGACCTCACTATGCCAACCTCCGGTTCCACCTTCTGCACACATTAAATAGTACTTTCCATTCTTTTTATAAATATGTGGAGCTTCAATCCAGATTGGTTTTTTTGAAAGATCAACTCCTCCATTAACAATAATTTTATCTGACCCTGCGACGATCTGATCTTTTTCCAAATCATATTCCCAAATCTTAATCACGCGGTGTCCTTGATATAATTCCTCTCCTTTATTTGGAGCATCATTATGCACCACATATGCCTTACCATTATCATCAAAGAAAAGAGAAGGATCGATTCCATCAAAGTTCAGTTTGATAGGATCACTCCATCCTTTATGAGGATCTTTGGATTTCACTACAATGTTACCCATACCACCGGCAAATTGAGTCGTAATCATATAAAATGTATCATTGTATTTATTGTAACGGATCACTGGAGCATAAATGCCCATGCTAATTCCGGAATCGTGCACTTTAAGTTGTGATTTACGATCCAATACGTGGCCAATTTGAGTCCAATTCACCAAATCCTTAGAATGAAAAATCGGAACCCCAGGAAACATAGAGAACGATGATACTACAATGTAGTAATCATCCCCTTTTCTAGTAATCGATGGATCTGGATAAGTCCCTTGCAAGATTGGATTGTAAAATTCATCTGCTTCTAAAGGATTTTCGTTGTATACATTGTCATTCCCACTGTAAACTACTTTAGAAAATACCGGTGAATTTTTTTGAGCTGTCCCACTGGTAAGGACAAACAAGACCAGCAAAGCTGTAATAAGAGCGTGTTGTTTCATTTTAAAAAAGCGTTGTGATAATATTAATTTAATTCAATTTAATAGTTCTTTTTATTCTGTAATGGGAGCTACTCCCTCTTTGGTTTGTACAACTTGTTTAATCGTGCCATCCTCATTGTAGTACATATAATCAACAGCTATGGATCGACGATAACTTCCTCCTGTTGGTAGAAGTCCGTTGTGGTAAAAGAAATAGTCTTTTGCTTTGTAATTGATAATCCCTGGATGTATGGTAAAACTATTTGGTGCCATATCGGACATTACACCTTGATATTCCCAAGGTCCTTCAGGACTTTTTGAAGTACTGTAGTCTATTGCTTCACGGCTTTCTCCTTTACTCGCATATGCTAAGTAATAGAGATCATTTCTTTTGTAAAGCCATGGTCCTTCGATAAAGTTCTTAAGATCCAAATAGTGAATTTCGCTGTCAAACTCAATCATATTATCCTTGAGTTTTACCCATTTACAACTACCGTTACCCCAGTACATATAGGCTTGACCATCATCATCTACAAATACAGTCGGGTCGATATCATCCCATGCATGTGGCTTATCTTTTGTCATTTCATTAACAACTAATGCCTTTCCGATAGCATCCTTAAATGGCCCAAGAGGGCTATCTGCAACAGCGACACCGATTGCGGCGCCTCCTTTGCTATCCTGGTTTTCTTTATGGAAGGTGGAAACATAGAAATAAAATTTCCCATCACGCTCTACACATTGGGCCGCATAAGCATCACCTGTTGCCCAAGAAAAGGTTTTTGGTGATAATTTAGGACCGTGATTTGTCCATTTTTTCATATCCACGGTTGAAAATACCAACCAGTCTTTCATTTCATAATTGGTAGAAGCAACGGAAGCCGTATCATGGCTTGTATAGAGGTACAGAGTATCTTTATATACCATTGGTGCTGGATCCGCAGTAAACACCTCAGTAATAATGGGGTTTTGGGCTACTGATAATTGAGGTATCATTACCATAGCAAGCAACGCGAGCCCAAAAAAGTTGAATTTTAAAGTCATAGTTCTATAATATAAATGTTCTAATGGTTCAAAGGTTGAATTCAGTATGCTTCTTAATTTAAATCTAAGAGCAGTGACTATTTGTATTACTTTTAATGGATACCTATCTCAGATTACTTTACAAATTGTATCCAATCTACTTGAACGACGCCATCACTCTCGATTGCCAATACCAAGTCCTTAATTCCTGTTGGTTTTCCACCGACCGGAAGTGTAATTACTTCAAAACCATCGGTGGCCTTAATCTTGGATTTTGCAATAACATTGCCCTGAGCATCACGAATCTCTACGCTTGTTTTACTGGATAGAGCACTATTAATATTGATCAGAAGTTCTTTAGGTGCAGTGTCTCCAAATCCCACAGCATTATAACGGACTGTTGCATCAGTGTCAGTAAAAACTAGCATCCAACCTTTAAAAGTATCCTCCTTATCCAAATATACTGACTCTACACTGTCACTACTTTTTCTGCTATAGCGATCCAATTGTATATGTTTATAAGCAGATGATATTCCTACCCCCCTTAACGTGGGCAGTACCTTTTGAATGGTTCCATCTTCATTAAAAGACAAACTATCAGCCCGAATGGAACGGTTTTTATCAAAATTAGGCGATAGCTCACTATCGTGATAAAACAAATACCACTGTCCTTTGTACTTTGTGATGGAATGATGGTTTGTCCAAGTACCATTTGGCGATTCATCCATAATAACACCTTTGTGAGTATACAGACCTAAAGGCGTATCACTTACTGCGTATTCGAGCCTTTCAATTTTATTAGCCACATGTGGATAGGTCATATAATAAAGCCCATCACGCTGAAAAACAAAAGGGCCTTCCATATGTCCTTTTTGCGGTAGTTCCACAAAGGTTTTGGGCTCTGAGGCAAGTTCAAGCATATTGTCCTTTAGCTTCGCTCCATATATTTTACTTTGCGACCAAAATAAATAGGCCTGTCCGTCTTTATCTATAATTACGTTCGGATCAATTCCCTCCACACCTTCTATTGGTGAGGGATGTACAGTAAAAGGACCGTCAGGCTTATCAGAGATGGCAACACCAATTGAAAATCCTCCTTCACCATCAGCAGCTTCCTTCCTTCTATTTGGGAAATAAAAATAATACTTCCCGTTGCGCTCGATCAAGTCCGGTGCCCACATACTATAGGCATCCGAATCACCCCAAGGAACATCTTTCTGATCCAAAATCACACCATGATCTTTCCATTGGGTTAGATTGTCGGAAGAAAACACATGGTAGTCGGCCATATTAAACCACTCAGCTCGACCTTCTCCCTTGGGTGGTATAATGTCATGAGATGGATAAACATATATTCTCCCATTGAAAACTCTTGCTGTCGGATCCGCAGTGAATTGATCCATTATTAAAGGATTCTGCCCATATGAAAAACTCAGCATTAGAAAGAAAAATAATTTTAGAATGTCATGAATTTTATAATTCAAAAAGGCAGTTCTCATTTTAAATGATTTAAATGTTTATGTTGATTTTACAAAAGCTAACAATCACTGCTATTTTCCTTTTTTGCCTACACAAGGATACGGAAAATGAAAATGATTTTGAACTCATTACACTGTATTACTTTATACACCTTGTTGGTTCGAATCAAATATATCAGATAATAAAATGACGATTGTAACGCTTTGTTACATTTTCGTATCGCTTTATAACATATACAATAATATCAGACAAATACAAGCTATTACATTAGTTACAAGAAGAATCAGACAGACAAGCACATACAAGGATCACGATTAATAAACATCACAAATAACCCCTATTATTTATCAAAAACTGCATTATGTATCACATACAAAAAAGGTATATTTGACCTAAATTGAAACCATGTCTAAAATGGTTATAATCCAAAAACGATAAATACGATTCGCATGATAAAATCCCTATTGTTGATTTTCCTGTTTTTATTGATTGGTGAGTCTTTACAATTCTTCTTTAAGCTACCAATGGCAGGAAACATTATTGGAATGCTTTTGATATTTCTGGCACTTTGTTTAAAGGTACTGAAGTTAAAAGACGTGAAGCCTGCCTCTGATTTCTTAATTAAATATTTAGTAGTATTCTTTATTCCTTATGGAGTAGGTCTGATGGTTTATGCCGATATACTCAGTGAGTACTGGTTGCCAATTTCGGTAGCGGTAATTTTCAGCACCCTTCTATGCCTTTATATCACTGGTTTATTATTTCAGACACTACATAAGAAATGAAATTATTTTTCGAACAACCCATCTTTGGCGTAACACTAACCCTTTTAGCCTATTACCTTTCAGGTCTCTTAAAGAGAAAATTTGACTACATACTGTTTAACCGAATACTCGTTTCAGTAGTTATGATCATCGCTGTACTACTGATATTGAAGGTAGATTTTGAGCAGTACAACATTGGTGGTAAATATATCAGCTTTTTCCTCGGACCCTCAGTAGTGGCACTCGGTGTCTTTTTATATGAAAAGTTAGAAGAAATAAAACAAGATTTAAAACCCTTTATAATTTCTGTCGTCCTAGGAGGACTCATCGGAATGCTTTCGGTATTGGGAAGCTTGTATTTGTGGAACGCACCTGAGATTTTATCGAGGTCTTTAATAGCAAAATCGGTCACCACACCTATTGCTATCGAAATTACCAAGATCACCGAAGGCCTACCAGAGATTACTGCTGGTATAGTTATTATAACGGGTATTCTTGGAAATGCCATAGGAGCACCATTTCTCCAAAAGTTGGGCATTAAAAACCCCTTAGCCATTGGAACGGCTTTAGGCACCTCGGCTCATGGAATTGGAACCGCACGTGCCTTTGAAATCAATAGATCTGCTGGTGTATATAGTGGTTTGGCTATGTGCTTTAACGGCTTATTAACCGCCCTTTTAGCACCTTACATCTTAGAGTGGATATTTAGTTAATCAATGATCAAAAAATAAAGGAATCAAACCATGTTTCGTTTATTAAAGCATAGCTTGATTCCTTAAATAGCGGCTATCTCTCCCGGATAGCCCTACAACACTTTCATGATTGCTTTAGGATAAAACAGTTTACTTAGCGTTAATTTTTGCTTTGTATAATTCGATAAAGCGGTGATCCTTCTCCTCTGAGTCTTTGTACTTCTCACGTACCTGTTGTAATTTTTCTTTCATCATTGCTACCACATCTGCATACGCTGGGTCGTGATAAACATTGTGGAGCTCATTTGGATCATTTTTTCTGTCATAGAGTTCCCACTGATCAATATCATAATAAAAATGGATCAATTTATACTTCTTAGTTGCAATACCATAATGTCTTTTCACACTGTGTTCTGCTGGATACTCATAATAATGGTAATACACGGCATCCCTATCCCAGATCTCATCTGATCCTGTTAATAATGGAACAAGACTTTTACCCTGCATATCTTCAGGAGCCGTAACCCCTGCAACCTCTAAAAAGGTTTGAGCGAAATCTAGATTTTGCACCATTTCATCCTCTGTAATCCCTGCTTCTATTTTATGAGGCCATTTAATTAACAAAGGAGTTTTAAAGGATTCATCATACATGAACCTTTTATCAAACCATCCGTGTTCACCTAAAAAGAACCCTTGATCAGAGGTGTAAACCACTATTGTATTTTCACTAAGATTATTAGTCTCAAGATAATCAAGTAATCTACCAACATTCTCATCAACTGAGGCAATGGTTCCTAGATAATCCTGCATATAGCGTTGGTATTTCCACACGGTCAACATGGAGTCATTCATTTCAGAATACGCTTCTTTAAACGATTTGTTAATCGGATCATAGGCCTGTTTCCATGCGGTACGTTGTTCCTGGTTCATCCTTGAGGTCGGGTCACTATTCATATAAGGTTCTTTAATCCCCAGATCAACAAGTGTTTGTGTATAAATTTTATTGTCGTACCCTAAAGTCATATGCTTTTTAATACCCATCTCTGCTTGACGTGAAGCAATACTATATGGATTTAAATTCACACCCTTCTTCAAGTCACCTGAGCTTATATTTTCACCGGTAGCATTTCGTTTGTAATCATCGAAGAGAGTCCCTGGAAGTGGAAAGGTCTTGTGGGTATATTCATCCAAATGACGTTCAGCAGGTAACCATGCACGATGTGGCGCTTTGTGCAAATACATCAATAAAAATGGCTTTTCTGGATCACGTCTGTGATCTAACCAATCAATAGTCAAATCCGTGATAATATCAGTGACATAACCTACAATCGTCGTATCCCCTTTGTTCGTAATAAAATCAGGATTGTAATAACTTCCCTGCCCTGGTAGAATCTTAAATTCATCGAAGCCTTCAGGATTGTTTCCAAAATGTAATTTTCCAAACATTGCAGTCTGATAGCCCGCCTTTTGAAGCAGTTGAGGAAAGGTTACATTAGTAGTATCAAAAGCACTAAGATTATCAATTTTACCATTCATGTGACTATGCTTACCTGTCAAAATAACCGCTCTTGAAGGGGCACATATCGCATTGGTTACCGAAGCATTGGTAAACAACATCCCCTCATTAGCAATACGGTCTATATTCGGAGTTTGAATTAATTTGTCATTGTAGGCACTTATAGCCTGGTAACCATGGTCATCGGACATGATAAAAACAATGTTTGGATTTGTAGGTAATTCCTTTTCCTGGGAACAACTCGAAAACAAAGCCAAAATGATAAAAAAGAGGAGATTACATTTTAAATAATTCATATTGCAATGGAATTAATTTCCCGATCTAAAATCAGTTTAAATAAGGAAAGGTATATAACTAGTTTTGATTAATATTTAATTCTATGAGCCCTAGACTACACTACTAAAATCAGATCGACATTTAAAAAACTATCCGCCAATAAATATTGGCAGATAGTTTAACCAACCAACCCAAGTCAACTGAGATTAATCAGTCGACTCTTATCTTTAATTCAATTAATTTTTAGTTCCATCTTTTAGAGCATCAAATACATTTCTCATCGTCTTTATTAGTGATTTAATACCTGTAAATTGCAGATCTTTGGCAATATTCTAAGTCATCCTTTAGCGGAAATTAATAGTTCTTCACGTGTGTTTCCTTCTAAACTAAAGGCGTCTGACATTTAAATCTATAATATTTACTATTAAAAAACTTTAACCATTGCAGATTCAAAAACAAATCAATACCCCAATTAAGACTGTTAACATCCCAAAATATCTAATAATGATATCACATCTAATGATTTCAAGTGTTGTTCTTTGTAGCCAAAATAGGCTTAGGCTCATTGATTAATTATTTTTCGGCACAAGGTATCAAAATGGTTTTAAAAGCCTAAAGCCTCCAGGATTACATTAGGGTTACATTTGAGTACTTTTGGGATACAAATTGAATACTTTTTAGAACACAACCATTGGGGTGAAAAGCCATTTAACTCCAATGATAGCAATACATCAAAGCATAAACAAATTAAGAATACACCAACACATCTCCTGATAAAACAGAAACACTACAAAAGGGAATCTATAATTGAGAGCATTTAGAGATCAAAAAAGAATATTAATCCAAATGGTAAGTTTTTAAACCACGAAAAGACTTAAAGAGAGGTGATGAATTGTTAAAAAATGGGAACCGTTTGGAATTTAAACAAAATTATAGTCATCCTACACTACTATTTTTTTTAAAAATTTATAATTTGTATTAAATTTAATTAAAACACTAACCATGGAAGTTCAAAAAACAGCATTGAAGTACGGAATTATCACTGGTGCAGTATTAATTATTTACTTCCTTTTATTGGCAATGATAGACCTACACACGCAGGCTGTTTACAGTATTCTAAATATCGTAATTACCGCAGCGGGTATTTTTCTAGCCATCCGGAGGGTAAAGAAAATCGAAAAGGAAGACTTTAAGTATCAATTCGGGTTTGCTGTAGGAATAGGCACTGGTTTTACTGCAACGGTTATTTTCACCCTGTTTTCCGTCCTTTATATCACTGCGCTGAATCCAAACTTTACGCAAGTTTTTATGAAGCAGTGGGAGTTTGAATGGTCCGCAACTAACGGCATGTTATTGTTGACAATCTTCCTTATGGGTCTGGCAACAACCGTAGTACTCACCCTTTCATTTATGCAACTCTTCAAAGACAGCTGGAATACTATTGAAGCAAGCAGACACACCCTATCCAAACACAACAATGTAAAACCTAAAGGAAATCATTAAAGTTTATCTAGCATTATTTAAAACCTACGAAAGAGGCAAAACACAAGTTTTTGTGTAACACATCAATGGAAGAAAAACCAACTCTTTGCATTAAATCCAACTGATAAATAAGACTCCTAGGAGTATCTTCTTTGAGAATATAAGCAAAGACATCATCCCTGTAGTTTTCGTCCTTTAAACCTGTTAGATAAGCTCCGTATAGGTCACTATAGATATACTGCTGCATAGACTTGGTGTTTTGCTCCACCAAATCGAAAATCCAAATACTTCCTCCAGGTTTTAAAAGTGAATGGAGCTTTTTAAACGAAGTTTCCCAATCCTCATCATCACGAAGATGGTGTAATACGGCCGTAGCAATAATGACATCGTATTGACATTCTCCAAGTGACTGATTTCTAAAATCTCCTTTAACAGCACTCACCTTTCCTTTGGTTAAACCGCTTAGTCGTTGTGTTGCTCTATCGAGCATAGCTTTGCTCAAATCTGATAAGGTGTAATTGATATCTGAGACTTTTTGAGCAAGCTTCACACTGTAATTCCCAGCACCACAACCAACATCCAACACTGAAATCCCAGAAGGATAATGCCTTGCTATGGCAGCTGTTATGAGTTCTAAATTATGAGCAGCATCTAAGGTTGTTGCCTGTCCAGTATCTAAGTTTGAAAAACGTTCAACGTCTTTATCAAAGCGCTTTTCTATTTCATCTATGGTTGATTTCATGCCATAAATGTATGAAATAGCACTAAAAACAAACCCAATAGCATTTAAGGGACTACGAAGTCCAAATTTAAAATTCAATCAAAATAAGCGCTAAAGTTGACTATTGAAATAGCCTCCTTTGTTTTCTTTTCGAGCAATAGACTGGTCTATAATTGATTGAGCGACTATAAGCATATTACGATACTCACAGAGTTTTGTATTTACCGACACCTTAAAATGGCTTATTTGAACTTTACTGATGAGCTTTTGAAGTCTTTTTTTAGTCCGTATAAGTTGATCTGTACTGCGAACAATTCCGGCATTCTCAGACATTATAAGCTGAAGCTGTACAATTTTTTGTTGAACCCCTTCAGATTCCTCAACGAACCTAAAAGGAGTAGCTCTATTTTGAATGGGAGCTACAAGATCATGATCTTCAGAAAAATTCTCTCGATGAAAATCAAATATAGAATGGGCATACACTAAGGCTTCCAAGAGAGAGTTCGAAGCTAAACGGTTTGCTCCGTGAAGACCAGTACTGGAACATTCTCCACAAGCAAATAAATTCATCAAGCTGGTTTTCCCTTGGGGGTCCACGACAATACCGCCACATAAATAATGAACTGCTGGCACTACAGGGATCCAGTCCTTTGAAACATCTATGCCTCTTTGTAAACAGGTATCATAAATGGTAGGAAATTGCTTTTTAAATTCTTCATGGTCAAGATGGGTACAGTCTAAATAGACACATTTCTCTTTGGACAATACCAATTCTGAATGTATCGCTCTGGACACGATATCTCGTGAGGCTAGTTCACCTCTGGGATCATAATCAAGTGTAAATCGATAAGCTTTTGAATTTCTAAGATAAGCTCCATGTCCGCGGACTGCTTCAGATATTAAAAAAGATGTTCCCGAACCCTTCTCGAAATAGACCGTAGGATGAAATTGGATAAATTCCATAGCACTAACCTCAGCCTTGGCTCTAAGGGCCATCGCAATACCATCTCCGGTTGCAATTGAAGGATTGGTGGTATGTGCATACAACTGCCCTATTCCACCGGTTGCCATGGTTGTAGTTTGAGCTTGAATAAAAAAGATTTTTAGGGAATTCTGATTGAAGATATAGGCTCCTGTTACTGAGACTTGTTTGCCATCATCACTTGAGATTCTGGTCTGTAAATCGATGGCAAAACAGTGTTCTAGAACTTTAATGTTTTCAAGAGCTTGAATTTTCTTGGTTAATGCACGTTCTATTTCGCGACCCGTAGCGTCTAAGTGATGTACGATCCGGTGCTGGGTATGTCCTCCTTCTCTGCAAAGCAGCAATTCTTCATTGGGATCTCGATCAAATCGCGTTCCCCATGCTAGAAGTTCATTTACACGTATAGGTCCTTGTTTGACAACCTGTTGTACCACTTTCAGATCACACAAACCATCACCAGCTCTTAAGGTATCATCTATGTGTTTTTGAAAAGAATCCTGGTCTTTATCCAGCACCACTGCAACCCCACCTTGCGCAAAACGAGTATTGGATTCACCTACCTTTGTGACTATTGTTATTGTTTTAGATGGAAAATATTCTGCCAATTTGATGGCCAAGGTCATACCTGCAACACCCGAGCCTATGATTAGGAAATTTGTATGTATCATGGCTTAGGATAATTCTAACATTCGAAGTATGGGTGCAATCGCTTTTTGCTGTACACTTGGATGGATATCAATTTGAGGAGTTTCATTTAATAAGCAATTGTAGAGCTTTTCCAAAGTATTTAACTTCATAAACGCACATTCACTACAGGCGCAATGATTATCTTCCTCGGCAGGTGCTGGGATTAAAAGCGTAGTAGGCACCTCTTGTTGCATTTTGTAAAGAATTCCTGCTTCAGTGGCAACAATATAGTCATAGGTAGGATTTTCTTTTACATACCTTATCATTCCAGCCGTGGAACCCACATAGGAAGCTGTTTCCAAAATATGAGATTCAGACTCCGGATGTGCAATTATTTTAGAACCTGGATAAGACTGATATAATTTCATTAATTTGTCAAAGGAGAATGCCTCATGGACAATACATGATCCATCCCAAAGTAACATTTCCCTATTGGTCTTTTTTTGAATATACTTTCCTAAGTTCCGATCAGGTGCAAATAATATGGGCACATCTCTGTGAACGGAATTGACGATTTGTTCCGCATTTGAAGAGGTGCAAACCAGATCACTCATCGCTTTTATCTCTGCAGCACAGTTGATATAGGTAATTACAACATGATCAGGATGTTGATCTATTACTTTTTTAAAAGCTTCTGGCGGACAAGAGTCTGCCAAAGAACAGCCCGCAGCAAGATCGGGTAACAACACCTTTTTTGAAGGATTTAAAATCTTAGCAGTCTCTGCCATGAAGTGAACGCCTGCAAAAACTATAATCTCTGCATTAGAAGAAATAGCTTGTTGTGATAGCCCTAGACTATCACCAACAAAATCAGCGACTTCTTGAATTTCGGTAGATTGATAATAATGTGCCAGAATTACAGCATTTTTCTTCTTTTTTAATTCTGCTATTTTTTGGGAAAGATCCATAGTTATTGCATTCAATTTTGCGCATAAAATTAGAAACAACAAAATCAAATTTCTATGATCAAGGTCATAAATATATAAATTTTCACCGCTAATTAGAAAGCTTCCTAACAACACAGTAAGTAGCTTAAGGGCTCAAAAGTATTTCAGGAGCACTTAAAATTTACAACCCATTATTTCTAATCTAATTGTGGAATCTACAATGCTATTTCGATGCTTGTTTTACTTTTACCCAATGGAATTTTGTACCTACCTCTTTCTTGAGTAAAGGGAAGTTTAATTTCTTTATTGGCGCTCAAGTATGCAGTAGGGGTATGCTCACTTTCAGGATCTAGATTAAGTTTAATACGGTTTTTTTTGGTATCATATTCCACACTATGAATGGTACCAGCATCTAAAGTAATCAGCAATTGCTCCGCAGCAATAAAAACTTGATTTTTAGATGCCGTTGTAAGGGTCATCTCTACTTTCTTGCCTTGCTTAGTAATATTACCACCAAAACCTAGCCAACCGAAAGTTTCAGAATTGATCAAATATGCCGCTGAATTTATCGCATATCCGAAAAATCCAGAACCGTAATCACCAGAAAGGTAGTCGATCTCCAAAGTACTTGGAAAGGAGTGAAATGCTGCTGGAGCGAATCCATCTTGGGTGATATTCGCAATCGCTCCTAATCTTCCTCCATAACCAATTCTCAAAAGATATAAATCATCTGGAGAATTCTGATAAGCTTTTAAAACCGGTATGGCATTAAGTGCCGATCCATAATGATGAATTTGCCGTTCAATTCGAGATAGTTTTCCTCCATATAAGAAATCCCAATAGCGTCTGGCATTACCGTTATACGCCCAATGTGGCATAGTCGGCATATAAGCCAATATGGCATTTAAAGTAATTGTTGCTTTTTGATCATAACCAAAATAATCCGACCACATAAACACCTCTTCTTGACCTGTAGAGTCCCATGGCATTTCACTTCCAAAAGGATAATTAAGTGACTTCCAATGATCAGCTCTTTTCTTCATTGCTTCCTCCAAAGTAGCAGCAATGGTATCCATACCTTCTCGCTTCAAATCCATAAGAACTTCGAGAAATATTGTCCCTTCCATCTGCCCGAATTGTGCGTAATATGGAGCGAGCTCGGTCATGGCCATAGCCGTATGATATGCCTGTTTTAAATACCAATCCCAAGATTGTGTATCAACCATTTTGTTGTGAAATCGTGCTAAACGGTATTGTACCCAATAGGCAGCGGTCACATGAGGATAATTGTATGACCGTCCAGGGTCATTGGCATGCTTGTGATCCCAAGCCGCCCAGGTATTGTAATTTATACTATCATTATAAGTCCCTTTTGGAAGGCTATCAGATTGGTAATAGAACATACTTTTCTTTACACCATATTTGTTTTTCCCTGAATTGTACTGAATGCCACCCCACATCGTTTGGTGTACAAAGCTTGTCATTTTATCCATCTGATTTTGGTCAGGCTGAACATATTGCTTCATCATTGCAGCAAGCCAGCTACCTGCACCACCTTCATCACTGAGCCCGGCAATCCAAGCTCGGCTGTCTTGTGTTTGTTGTCTTTTCATTTGATAATCATAAGAAATTACCGAAGGAGCTCTATTAAAGCGATCATCCTTTTGATCAAACCATTGCTCGGTGGTTAAAAAATTTCCCATATCACTAACCACATCCTCCTCGGATTTGATGACCTTGTAGTGTATAGTTTGTTGCTTTCCATCCTCATATACGATGGATACCCGAGCTCGTCCCCACTTCTGTGGCGCCACAGCATACTTGGTATATCCATTTTTAAGAATCTCACTTGGTGAGATCGTTAAAGCGTTCTCAGGTGTTACCTTAATGGATTCAATAGGACTAGGCCATTTTAAAAACAGGCTACCTTCAACGTCCATTGGTAGTACATAACCTGGGATTCCAACTGCTACAGGCAAATGATGATCAACCAGACGTTCCGAAATCGATCTCAGATCGTTGGCCAGGGTAAACTTAAGCGCAAATTCTTTAGCCTCTCCTGGCTTTAAAAAAGCAGAAGTTGGTGTGTTCCACTGTTGTACTCCCTTCCACTGATTTTCAGCATATGATTTGCTCAGTGCCATCCATTCATGGAAGCCCTCAAAGACAATACTCCTTGGGGTCAGATCGTCTAATAATGGACGATACGCCTCAAAAGGCATATTCTCCTTTGGGATTACCAATAATGCTTTTCCTTTTCCATGAAGATGCTTCACTTCTAGATAACCAGCATCCAAGCCGATATAGGGGTCAAAGAACACATTATCTGCATGAGCTTCATCCAAGGATTTTCCTTCAAGTATATTGTTGAAAACCATAGGCACTCCAAGAGCTCCCAATTCTACTGTTGTATTTGAAGTATTCGTGATCACGAACCTCAAAACCAAGTCCCCATGATCTTCTTGGTAATAACGCTTGATATTCACGGGCATGCGCTCAGGAAATGTGTTTGCCAAATCCGAAGCAGCTAAAACATCCCCATGAGCCAAAAGTGGCGTAACCCTCGCTCTGTGGTAGGCCGAAGAATAAGAATTCCACGACCCTTCATTAGTCCTAAGCGTTATATTAATATCCCCTAGATGATACAGACTATCCTTATCACGAATCTCTATACGTTCCCCTGGTGTAAAATCAAATCCCTCTTCACCATTGGCAAATAAACCTGCAACAGTTTGAGAGCTATTAACTAATTTTAATGTAAAGTTCGCGGTCTCAACTTTAGAATAGCCTTGTTCGAGTCCAAGAGTTGCTTTCCGGCTTTTAATTTTATCCCAATATTGCTGTGCGTTCAGACCTATTGAACACATTAAAACTATCATAAATACCAGATAATTCTTTGAGTAGCTGTATTTCATTGTTATGATTATCAATTAGTTAGCTTGTTTAATTTAAACACATTTTAGAAGTGCTTTGCTTTGGCACATCTAAAGGCAGATTGTTTCTGATACAAATTGTATACTCAATTTGGACATCTTCTTAATTTTCACTTTACCATAGAACATCCCGTCAGTTGGACTAATGGAATAATCCCTTGGGGTTCGGACTATTGATCCTTTTCTTAGATTAGCTACTAGAGATACCTTTGATGATTTGTGTCAATCAAAGATATACTTTGCTATCGACGATCTTCACCAAGGCTTACTGCTGCTTCCAAAAGGTCTTAGTCCAGACTCACATCCAGATACACCGAATGACGCCCATAGGTTTCATAGAAAGGTTTAAACACTATACCCTTATAATTAAACTCTAAAGTAGATGGATCACCTTGAATGGACTTCCCTAAATGTTGGGCATCAAAAGTTACTTTACGCCACTCGGTTCTTGGTGCGTCTTCCTGAGCTGCAAGTAGAACAGGACCATAGAACAAGCTGGCAATGTTTTGTTGATCCATCACCGGCTCCAATCTAAATTCAAAAGGCATACGAATTTCAATAGTGTCGCCATTTCTCCATTTGCGATTGATACTTACGTAGCTTCCAGGGCTACTTTCGAGATCAATTTCTTTACCGTTGATTTTGACATAAAACCCATTTGTTGCCCAACTTGGAACCCTGATTTTTAGTTCAAAACTCCCTTTACCTTTAATCTTTAAAGTCGTATGATCTTCATTTGGAAAGGAGGTGATCTGATCAATTTGAATATTACGCTGAGTCCAATCAAGTCTAGAGGGAATAAAAAGATTAACATACAAGCTTTTATTATCCTTACTTTTAAAATAAATGGAATTCTGAAGCTTGGTGCTACTTTCAATGGCCGTACCATTACAACAGGTAAACCCTTTCATATCAGGATTACCAAAGTGTTTCACTGATCCTGGCAAAAGAGGCACATGATAGGTGTTAGCTGGACTATCCTTAGCTACGGAAGCCAGTATATGATTGTACAGTCCACGTTCGTAATAATCCATCAACTGAGCCTTGGGCTCAAAAAAGAATAAATTTCTGGTAAGTTTCAACATATTATAGGTTGCACAGGTTTCATTCTGACCGCCGGAAGAAAATCCATTTTCATACAGGGTGGCCGGCTGTGCTGGAAAACACTCTGCATTTGCAGGATTCCGTGCTCCTGCAACCCCTCCAATACTATACATATAATCATGGGTAGTTTTAAACCAGAAATTGTCTGCAATTTTGAAATACTCCACTACATCGGTATCACGATACATTTCTAAAGCCCCAACAATTTGTGGAATATGTTGGTTGGCGTGTAAACCTCTAAATGTATCTACATTCTTGGCCAAACCATGAGTATGTTGGGCATCACCATAAAACATTTTTATATTATCAAACAAAGTAGCAACCTCAAGATAGGGCTCAGTTCCACTAAGGCGATACAAGCGGGCCATAACTTCATTCATCCCGCCATATTCCCCAGCGATATAGCGATTCCACATACTAATAAGGGTTGGTGTTGGGAGCTCGCCAATTCGAGCAGCAACCCAGTCTCCCATACCCTGTGCAACAACTAGTGCTTTTTTGTTTCCGCTAATTTCATAGATATCTAACAGTCCTGCAAGTATCTTGTGTAGCGTATAATAAGGCGCCCATATTTGATCGTTCTGACCACCATAAGTGGCACCCCTTTCTAGCATGATAAACTGATCTGGTGGGTAGGCACTAATATAGCCCTTCCCCCAATTCCAATAATCATTTCTAATCCCTTGTTCACTTAAATCAGAGTCATAGCCGGATTTCCCAGGTCCAAAAGGTACCTCTCTGGGATCTGAAACAAAATCTCCTCCTGGAGTTTTAGGCTCACCAGATAATTTTGATAAATCGTATAAGGTTTCAACCATATACTCCATCTTTTTTGCAAACACATCCTGAAGTTCCTTATTGTAGGTACTACTGGCATAGGCTTGGGCAATTGCACTAAGGTAATGCCCGCTAGCATGCCCTCTTAGTTTGGTTTCTTGAGAATCCCAAACCCCTAAAGGCTCTGCTCCATGTGGTTGCTCTACCCCAAAAGCATTTCGAAACATGTATAAAAATGAATCTGAATTGGTTTGTGCTAAAGCGCCAATAAACTTATCCCTGTTCTCAATAAACTTGGTCTGCTCTCCATGGGGGCCTTTGTTTAATCGTACCTGGCTTAATTTAAAGGGTTCTAAAATACGTTGGGGAGCCTTGATGGGCATTTGTTTTACGGTAACTGTTGCCTTAGGTTGTAATGGTGAACCTGAAATTCTGCCGACAAGAGTATAAGTCCCTTCTTGTTGAACCTTGTGATTATCCTCTGGCGTAGGCCATATAACACGAACTTTAGTGTTGTCAACCCCTGTGTTGTACTGTGCGTCTAAATAGGCTGGTAATCGCGGTAGTTCTCCTACATTAGTACGAACCTGGATATCCTCAACGCTTTTCAAGTACGCAATATAAAGCTCAGGTGTTTGCGCATGGAAACCTGGTAATTTATCTTCATTTTCTTGACGCTCATTTACCACAGCTTCCCCTTGTAAAGCAGTGTGATATATCCGCTCTACCTGTTGTGCACTCAAAGCAACATGATACATTCTAAAATCATGAAGCTTTACATCTCCCTTTCTTTCACTCCCATACAGCGATTGTCCAATATAAAATTGATTGTTCTTGGTATTACTCAAATCAAACACTTGGTTTAAAGCTATATTAGTTATAGTTGTAGTTTCCTCTAATTTCCCATCCACATAAAGCTCAAAATCACTTTTAACAATATTAAAGATCACTACAAAGTGATGCCAATTATTTAACTTCAAGCCTTGTTTTTTTGTTTGTATTTGATTACCATCTGCAATTACCTCAGCAATTAAATTACCCTTGGAAAGTCCTATTGAAAAATGATTCTTTGTATTAACACCAAAATCTAATAAACTTAAGGTCTGCTCAGAATCTGATAAAAACCACCCTGAAATGGTCAAAGATTCCTCAGCACCTATTAATGCTCCAGGAAGTTTGATGAAGTTCTTATCAGCGCTCTGCAAGGACAATACTTTTCCAAAAACAGCATCATCCGCAAAAACTACTTCACTACCTTGTAACTCGGCATGAAGATTATTTCGTGACCAATCCCTTAGATTCTCATCGAAAACGTAACGGGCTGTTAAGGCCGTTTCTCCAATCCCATCCAGAATCTGATCACCTTCCTGAGCCTTTAATCCAAAGGTATGTAACCAACAAAGACTCCATATGATAAGTGTAAATAAATTAGCTAGCTTCATTTAATTAGTTTTAGTTTAATTCTGTAAATTTTCGTTTTTAGGGTATATCTCCTCCCAAGACGGAGGGTCAACTCCTAATAATTTCTTTACAAAGAAATCCTTGCGCTTACGTTCGCCGAAAGTACCTCCTGAGGAATGTCCCATACCTGGAATCACTACCAGTTCGAAATCCTTACCTGATTCAATTAGAGCATTGGCAAATTGAAATGTAGATGCAGGATCAACATTATCATCCAGCTCCCCTACCATTAACATTAAATCACCTTCCATTTGATTGGCATGAACAACATTAGAGCAGGCTTCATATTGAGGTCCAATAGGGTACCCCATCCACTGTTCGTTCCACCATATTTTATCCATGCGATTATCGTGACAACCACAGGATGCTACAGCCACATCATAAAAGTCATGATGAAAAACTAGAGCAGCTCCTGCGTTTTGTCCACCTGCAGAAGTTCCGCGGATTCCAACCTTTTCGATATTCATATATGGGTACCGTTGTGCAGCTGCTGTTATCCATAATTTCCGATCAGGGAAACCGGCATCTTTTAGGTTTTTCCAACACACATCATGAAATGCCTTGGAGCGATTTGAAGTTCCCATACCATCTATCTGAACCATGATAAATCCAAGTTCTGCCAAAGAAGACATGGACCAATAATGGCTCTGAAAACTCTTAGGCACAAAAGAATCATGAGGTCCAGCATAGATATATTCAATTACTGGATACGATTTGGAAGGATCAAAATTTGTAGGACGAATAATAATACCCCAAATATCTGTTTCTCCGTCACGCCCTTTTGCTGTAAACACCTCTGGAGCTTTCCAACCGGTGGCGTTTAATTCTGAAATATCTGCTGTTTCAAGTTTCTGAATAACCTTGCCTTTTGCATTTTTCAAAACTGTAACTGGTGGCATATCCACTCTAGAATACTGGTCCACATAATAGCTGTTGTCCTCTGAGAAAAATACCTTATGATTTCCGTTCTCCACCGTATAACGTTTAAAGTTTTTCCCATCAAAGTCAATTCTGCAATAATGTTTGAAATAAGGATCTTGATCCTTGTCCAATCCGCTCGCGATAAAATAAATATGTTGGTTTTTCTGATCCACCTTCACAACCTCTCTCACCGGCCAATCCCCTTTTGTAATCTGACGAATCAGTTTACCACTGCGACCATCATAGAGGTATAAATGATTCCAGCCATCCCTTTCCGATGCCCATATAATTTGATTTCCACCGGCCACATCTTTCCGATATTTTTTTGAACTGTAATCTATAAAGGTTGGACTTAATTCATCGATCAATACCTTAACATCACCCTGATTTGCATCCACAAAAATAACGCTATAGCGTTGATGCCCTCTTTGATTGTACTCAAAGGTAAAACCACTACTGTCATCACGCCATTGGAAGTTGTTCAAGTGATACTGCCGATTAAATTCGGTTGTAGGAACCTCTATGTGCTCGCCGGAAATAACGTTAAATAATTGAGGACTCCTAAATGCAACCTGATCACCAGGCTTAAGATAATCCCTAGACTGCAGCTTGGGTTGTAGTTGATCATCAGGGCTGGATTCCACAAAGTAAATCTTGTGATCCTGTGATGGTCTGTATTTGTAGGCCATTAACTTTTCACTGTCCGGGGACCAAACTATATGAGAAGAATAATAAAACGCTGCAGAACCGTCAAAACTCAATTGTTGCTCCAGAGCTGTCTCCAGATTTTTCACGTATACATTATAGTTCTTTATAAAAGCAGAGAATTTACCATCCTTAGAGGTAATGGGTTTAAGGTCTACTTCATCTGCCTTATTTCCCCAATACCTTGTTGGTTTCTTTTGATCGAGACTATCAAGGAGTTTTATTTTATAAGTGGCCAAATGGCATAAAAGCTCCAATTTATCGACTTTAAATTTAAGCGTGTTATTTGTCTGATCTTCCTCTAGATCTCGAATTCTAATAGCATCCTCGGCGATGTCTTCTTTTAGAAATTCTGATAAACTATTTGCCATTTTGGAATGATCAAACGCCATACTCCGAGTGTTGGACTTGGCATTAATTTTTATGTATCGTAATCCCTTCTTTGTATTGTTCATATACCAAAACACCTGATCATTCAGCCAATGAAAATCCTTCGGCGAATTATACACCGTATTTTTAAACAAACTGTCCACTGCTACAGAACGCTTATAATCCTCTAAGCTACCCTGAGCAGAAGTTGTTACCACAAATAAAAGTGTTAAAGAAACACATATTTTTTCGAGACTATTATTCCTTATATCCATAAGATTAAAACTATATAAAATCCCATTCATTATCTTGAAGAATATTAACAAAAATTCATATTATATTAACCCATTTTACTATTATTGTATATTTATTTAGGTATTATGATATAAAATGGATCAATTAAAAATTTCTAACAAACGGTGTATTAAATTTACTCGGCACCCCTAAGAGCCGAAACACTAAAGTATTAAAATCATATATATAATAATCAAAAGCCAACGATGATGATTAAAACATTAAAGACCATGAAAGTATTGCCTTTTAAAATACCCAAACCTAAGCAAGAAGCACTGGTGTATCAAGAGGATCGTGGATTATATTTTTATGACAAGCTTCATCAACATGAAGAACTTCAAATAAGTTATATCCAAAAAGGGAGCGGTACATTGATCGTTGGAGATTCTATTAACACCTACAATGCCAATGACATTCTGATTATCGGTGGAAACATCCCTCATGTCTTTAAAAGCGACCCAGAGTCTAGCTCTGATTCTGTTATGTTCACCCTATTTTTCACTAAAGAAGCTTTTGGAAAAGGTTTCTTTCAAATTAGTGATATGGAAAAAACACAAGATTTTTTCACCCATGCGCAATATGGCATGAAAATATCCCGTAACCACGAAAAAATTGTAGCTATATTCAAGCGTCTGCGCGGACAAAGTAAAATTGAACGCATAGCATCGTTGTTAAAAATAATTGATCAATCCCTTATTCTAGATTACAAACCCTTGTCTTCTTTTGTCTATGGAAAAAAATATACAGATGATGAAGGTAAACGCATGCGAGAAGTGCTTGAACATGCAATGGAAAATTATCACAACCAGATCACTTTGGAAGAAGTTGCCACTAAGGCAAATATGACCAAAAATGCGTTCTGCAGATATTTCAAAAAGAGAACAAATAAAACCTTTTTTCAATTCCTAATTGAAATGCGTATCGAAAACTCTTGTAAATTACTTTATAAAAACAGTGAGATGTCCATAGCTACGGTATCAGAGTTATGTGGCTTTCAAAACATCACAAACTTCAATAGAAAATTTAAGGAACTTAAGGGAATAACACCCTCTCAGTACAGAACTCAATTCTAATAACAATTATCACCTTCCGGTTAAATTTAAAGGCGAATGATTAAAAACCATTCGCCTTCTTCTAACAATTAATAATCTATCTAACATCAATTAATTTAATATTACTGAATATACCCGGGGTTTTGCTCTAAATTCGTATTGGTATTCAATTGCTCAAGTCCTATAGGGAAAAGAATAGTATGATCGCCCTGAGGAATGTGGTTGTACCAGTTTTTAGTTTGGAAAACTCCAAATCGAATCAAATCTGTTCTACGATGTGCTTCTCCTGCGAATTCCCACCCTAGTTCGTCTAGAAAGCGACCGTACTGAACCACGGACTGATCACCAAGTTGGTCAATACTACCATCTTCAGCTAAGGTTCCATAGTGCCAAGTTGTATTTCCTTGCAATTCAGCTCCTGTTACCGCTGCATCCGCAGGATTATCAAAGGATCTGTTTCGAACATCGGTAACCAAAACTGCTGCCTCTGCAGCTCTTCCGATTCTAAGTAAAGATTCCGCTTTAATCATCAAAACCTCGGTATATCTTAAAAATGGAAAGTCATTGTTAAGCGACGCTGTAGCTCCGGATTCAATTTCATATTTCCCAAGTCTAAAACCTTGTGTAAAAGTACAATTGTAGATACTAGGCATTTCCTTAACCAAAGTCATTACCACACTACCATCAACAGCATTGATCTGATCTCCCATCAGCCAAGTGTCATCTAAACGTTTATCCCCTTCTTGGTAAGTATCAATGAATTGAGGATTACAGCTTGAACCTCCCCATGGCTGAGCTTCCATATTAAAAACAGATCGGTGATCCGGCAACAACATCTTCATGTGTTCACCAAACTCAGGTGCATAGATTTGATCATATGGCACAGCAAAAACCATCTCGGAATTATCTTCATTTTGAGCATCAAATATCTCCGTGTATGTGGGCGAGAGCGAAAACTGTCCGCTGTTTATAATTTGATCACATGCAGCAATGGCTTTGTCCCACTGTTGGTCACCAGAATACACCTCAGCATTCAAATATACCTTAGCCAGTACATGATAAGCCGCCCATTTGGTCATACGTCCATAGGTAGACCTATCAACAGTTTCTGAAAGTGAAGGAATTACGGTCGTGAGTTCAGACACTACAAAATCATAAACCTCTCTTCTGGTGTTTTGAACCGGAAGCTCATCACCATAACTAGAGATAATTGGAACATTACCATGAGTATCCAAAAGCATGGAATAATACAGGGCGCGCAAAGCTCTCATTTCTGCAGCTATGCTCAAAGCTTGTTCCTCTGTAACAGGTAAGACTCCAGATTCAATCTGAAGAATAACCCTATTGGCACTGTTGATTCCACTAAAACAAGTTACCCAAGTATTTGTGGGTTGCCATTGTAAATTATCCCACTTGTGAAAATGCATACGTTTATAGGTTCCACCATCATCCCAACCGTTAGGTCTAGTAGGTGTTACAATAATATCCGCTGATTCTTCCTGTAAATCAAACCAACCCTGCCATCCCATAATGTATCTAAGGGGTGTATAGGCGGAAGCCATAACGGCAATAATATCAGATTCCGCGGGGACAAATGAGTCCTCTGTAACTTCTGAATATACCTCCTCTTCAAGATTTGTACAGCCTGCCGCTACGATAGCAAATACTATAGCAAAACTGAACATTTTCAAAGAAGCAGAGGTTATGTTTTTTGTTCTATTTTTCATCTGACTATAATTTATAAGGTAAAATTAATTCCTAGTGTAAATGTTCTGGTAGAAGGATATTTGTCCCTTTCATCGTTTCCTGGAGATAAACCATTTCTATTCACTTCCGGGTCAATACCTTTGTATTTTGTGAAAGTGGCCAAATTTAATCCTGACAGATAAATTCTAAAGTTATTGGTGAATTTCAAAGCATCCTTGGGAAGTGTGTACCCAAGGGTTACATTGTCTATTTTTAAGAAATCTCCGTCTTCTACATAATGACTCACATAACGCTGTACATCATTTAGTACGGCCTTACCATATACTTTGTCAAAAGCAGTATCGAGAACGTTGTAACTTACCGTAGGGTTTTCATAAAACATACGAGAGAAATTTAAAATTTGATAATCCAAGGCACCTCTCAAATTCACATTAAGATCCCAGTTTTTATAAGAAACTGAGTTATTCCAACTGAAATATGCCTTTGGAAGACCATTGCCCAATACCTGACGATCATCAGTGGACGACTCCGTTGCGGGAATTATTTCTCCTTCAGGAGTCTCTATTAAAAAAACACCATCGTCAGTAATATCAACACTCTTAAGCCCATAGAAGTTCCCGATGGGTTCTCCTTCCTTCACTCTGTGGGTCTCGATTTGAATAGGTTCTCCTGTATAACCTTGGTAGAAGAAATCGTTAGTCAACTGAAATTCATCATTAGAAAGTGACACCACCTCGTTAGAGTTGGTAGAATAAGTCATGTTGGATGTCCAATTAAAATGTTCATTATCAAAGGGCACCAGGGTAAGTAACACTTCTAATCCCGAATTCTTAAGCTCAGCAACATTAGCCGCTATAGTTGGGTAAAAATATGGAGGTGTTGGAACACTATAATTAAATAAAGCTCCATCTGTGGTTCTTTGGTAATAATCAACAGTTCCACTAATCCGATGGTTTAAAAAACCAAAATCTAATCCGAAATTCACCTCTTTTTTCTTCTCCCAAGCAAGGTTAGGGTTAGCATTTCGAGAAGGTACTAATTCACGGATCCAATTACCGTTGTTTAAAAAGTAATCACCATAGGTGAGTCCACTGAGGGATTGGTAATTTGATCCGGCATTAATCCCAGTCACCCCGTATCCTGCTCTTAGTTTTAGGTTATCCACCCAAGTTACATCCTCCATAAAGGACTCCTGGTCGATACGCCATCCTGCAGATATACCAGGGAAGCTACCCCATTTATTATCCTTTCCAAAACGTGATGAACCTTCATGTCGTAAACTAGCTAACAGCAAATAACGATCATCGAAGTTATACGTTACCCTTCCAAAAAAGGCGATTAATTTATCGGAGTTTTTATAACTTTCCATACCGGCCTCTCCAAGTTCTAAGCCCTGTCCAACTCCAATATTATTATAATTAAATCCATCGGTGGGAAACCTGCGGTTGGTTGCCCAAAATCCTTCGTTAACATTATCTTCATAGTTATACCCTGCCATTGCACTAATACTATGTTTACCAAACTTCTGATCGTAGTCAAAGGTGATTTGACCATAGTTCCCTCTATATTCATCAGTACCTCTGGAGGCAAAACCATCCTGCCCGTATTTGACCGTTGAGACGTGTTTCTTAGTTCTGTAGAAACCGCGAATATTTGAATTCCCTTTTCGCGTATAGAGTCCTTTTAGCGTTAGATTATCATTAAAGTCATAACTCATACTAAAATCAAAACGCAAATTTCTGTAGCGATTCTCCCCTATGGTCTCTTCAATATATCCTACGGGATTGTCATAGAAATACACATCACGCTCATTCCAATTCCCGTTCTCATCATATACTGGTTCGGTAGGGTTTCTAATAATGGCTTGTCGGTAGATATAAGGATCAAAACTAGTTCCATCACCCAAAGCATTGAATACCTGTTCACTGGCAATAACTGCTATATTGGTTTTTAATTTGTTGTCAAACATTGCGTGATTTACACTGATACGACCGGTGTATTTTTCGGTCTCTGATTTTAGAAAAATACCTTCTAAATCTCTATAGTTGATCGAAGCAGTGATATTAGTGGCATCATTTCCACCTCTAAAAATCAAATTATGTATCTGACTAACTGCATCCCGAGTAATTTCATCCAGCCAATCTGTACTATGCCCAAAGTCTTGCAGGTTTGCACCCGTAAATTCATAACCCTGCGCAAATTTCTCACGCAGTTGATCTGCATCCAAAAAATCCATTTGTTCTGAAATAGTTGACAACGAAGAATAACCACTATATTCAATAGTAGGACGCTCATTATAATTTCCTTGTTTTGTTGAGATTATAATTACACCATTCGTACCACGGGTTCCGTAAATTGCGGTCGCAGAACCATCCTTTAGAACGTCAATAGTTGCAATATCCTCAGGAGCTACGGTACTTAGACTTCCTGGAACGCCATCAACCAAAACTAAAGGGGCTGTACCTCCAGTTAATGAAGACACCCCTCTTAATTTTATCTGCGTTCCTTCGGTGGGATCTCCTGAAGGTGCAGATATTGTAAGCCCGGCCACCTTACCTTGAATAAGTTGAGCGGCATCTTTTACATTCCCTTTGACAAAGTCTTCAGCTTTAACAGTAGATACTGCAGAGGTCACATCGGCCCTTTTCTGAGTACCATACCCGATGACAACAACTTCATCAAGTTCTTGTAAGTTTTCTTCCAAAACCACATTAAAATTGGTTTGATTCCCTACCTTAATTTCATAAGTTTCAAAACCAATATAGGAAACCGTCAAAACGGCATTGGTTGAAATTACACTTAGGTTAAATTTTCCGTCAAAATCAGTAACCACTCCAATAGAAGTGTTTTTTATTATTACTGATGCTCCAGCAATGGGAATTCCATTAGGGTCATTCACGCTACCCTGAATCCCGATTTGAGCCATTGAAGTAAATGACATCAAAAGAAAAACAACTAAAAAAAGCCATTTATAAGCAGTAAAATACTCCCCGCTCCCGATGTCTTCAAATGAATTGGTTTGTTTCATAATCAATAGTTTTACAGGTTAATTCGTTAGTTTTTAAATAGATACAACATATTAAACAAAACCTAATATGACGCTCCAAATACGTGTTAGTTTAACACTTGTAAATTTATGATTATGAATATTAAAATTTATTTAAATATTAGCACATACTAATACTATATTACCCACTTAACAAACAATAAGTGGGTAAACCTGAGAAAATACACTAAAAACTCAAAACTATCCCATCCAGATAATTTGTAGAATAGTACTAAAAAGCATCCTTAGAAGGCCATAAATTCAAAAAGGATCACAACAGAATGGGCCGTGGTATATTATGGATTTGAAGAAAAAAACCTTTGTTTTTAGCGAAAATTGTGATAAAGACAGTAACCCCTTATGCTTCCAGCTGACCGAAAAGTTATTCTTCTAGGGCGGAAACTCCCTAAACATTAGAGTCTCACACCTATAATACTTCAAAAAAAGCATTAAAAAATATAGATTTCTTTAATCTATTAAATCGATGGATTTGTTGCATTTGAAAAAAATAAATACATTTGTCAATCATTCCATTAATAATGAAATTAACGACTTTTAAACATTACATTTATATGTGCTTGTCCTACCTTGCAGGGGCTATATAATGTTGTGCTTTTAATAGAACACATATAGAGTCCTCATTGTTTGGGGACTTTTTTTATTTATTATAACAATTAAACATATTGAATCCATTATGAGCGAATCAAAATTTTCTACCACAGCAGTACATGGAGGCCATGATGTTACTGCCCATGGAGGTACTAGGGCAGTACCAATTTATCAGACGACTTCTTTCGTGTTTAACGATGCTGATCATGCAGCCAACCTGTTTAACCTATCTGAAGCAGGTTATATATACACGCGTCTAAACAACCCAACCAACGACATCTTAGAGCAACGGTTAGCTGCTTTGGAAGGCGGTATTGGTGCTGTTACCACCGCATCTGGCATGGCAGCGATTTCGACCACCATCCTAACACTACTAAAGAGTGGCGATCATATCGTTTCTTCTAGTAGTTTATATGGAGGTACCTATAATTTATTTGGGGTAACCCTACCAAGATTTGGAATTACAACAAGCTTTATTGATCCTTCACATACTGCTAATTTCCAAAACGCCATTCAGGAGAACACCAGAGCTATCTTTATAGAATCTCTTGGAAATCCTAAATTGGACGTCCTTGACATTAAAGCCATCGCACAGATTGCTAAAGAGAATAAAATTCCTTTGATCGTCGATAACACCGTAGCGACTTCTTACTTGTTAAAGCCTTTTGAATACGGGGCAAACATTGTGATTCATTCCCTAACCAAATATATCGGAGGAAACGGTACTTCAATTGGGGGGGCGATTATCGATGCAGGTACCTTTGATTGGAGCAGTGGTAAATTCCCTGAATTCACCCAACCATCTCCTGGATACCATGGTTTAGTTTACCACGATGCATTAGGGCCAGCTGCTTTTATAGCAAGAGCTCGGGTTGAAGGTTTAAGAGATTTAGGTGCCGCCATTAGTCCTTATAACTCATTCCAGATCATTCAAGGATTAGAAACCTTAGGTATCAGAATGGAGAAAATCAGTAAAAACACATTGAGCTTAGCGAAATGGCTTCAAGAACAACAAGAGGTATCATGGGTAAACTATCCAGGATTGGAAAGCAGTCCATACCACGCCCTTGCTAAAGAATACTTACCTGAAGGTCAAAGTGGTATACTTACCTTTGGAGTAAAGGGCGGATTCGAAGCAGCTAAGAAGGTTGCAAATAACACCAAATATTTCTCCCTACTTGCAAACATTGGAGACACCAAATCATTGGTTATACATCCTGCAAGTACAACGCACCAACAATTGAGCGAGCAAGATCAAAAAGCTGCTGGAGTATCTCAAGATCTTATTAGACTATCCATAGGTCTTGAAGACATAGAGGACTTAAAAGAAGACCTAAAATCAGTCTTCAAGTCGCTTTAATTTTAAAGAAAGTATTTCTTGAAATAAAAAAGGGCGGTGCTTATAGTCTGTAGCACTTCCCTTTTTTTTTGTTTTAATTTATGATCTCATTTTAACCTCCGTTCTCTGCCTATTCTGTCGCTTTTGCAACTGGCTTTTGGAGATCAAGATAATGTTCCAATCTAGAATGGTACTCCAATTCTTCTTCTCTTTCACCCTGGAACATGTAGTTTATTACAATAATTAGGGTCGTAAAACCAGAAACGAATCCGATAGCGTAAATTTGCAAAAACACATCGTCAAATTTTATTTCAGGATGAAATACCCAATAAATTTGGATAAAATAAATATATCCAGGAATCGTATACGCAATTCGAAAAGGCTTAAAGCAACTTCCAAGAATTAATATCAGTGGCGAAAAAGATTGAGATAGCGCCCAAATAAACGTTTGAGTGTCCTTAAATCCGAAATTACTTGTTATGCCAAAAGTAGTAACCTTATCCGAAAATAAAATCAAACCAGATAGAGCCACCAAAAAACTTGCGAATATTCTAATTCCCACCTTGGTTACCAGGCCTTTCGACATTTCTGCGATCAACAGACTGAGTCTCTCCTTGGTCTCCTGGTCTTTCAACGTTTCTTCTGTCGACCGATTTCTCTTGACCTTGGTCTCCTGGTCTTTCAACGTTTCTTCTGTCGACTGATGAAGGCTCCTTACCTTGGTCTCCGGGTCTTTCAACATTTTTGCGGTCCACTGCATATAGGTTATCAATTTGGGATGTACTCTCATCGTGAGCACATGAGTTTAAGATTGTCAATACAATTACACTTGCCAAAGTAAATATTAGTTTTTTCATGATATAAAGTTTTAAATTAATTAGAAATGTCTAAAATAACATCTTTAGTTAAAATAACCTCATTTATCACGAAATAAATCTCAATTAACGATAAATATAACATATTTCAAAACTTTCACAATTTAACACAATATCTCGAAATTTCAAATAAATAATGATATATACATAGAAAATCTATGCCCAATATAGGCTTTTTACAATGATAGCAATAGACAACAGATATTGAAGCTAAGCTTAAAATTCAATTGGAATTGCTTAAACACACCATGTTAAGCACTTAATCAATATTGTAGTTCACTGAGATGGAGTTTTTCGCTGTATGGGACTGTTTTACCCCGAGAATAGTGTAGGCTTTTACTGTCCCATCAGTAGTAGGAATTTGAAGTGCAACTCCTAAACCTAGTCCAAAGCAAGCTACTCCCAAAGGGGAGATTATAGACTTTAGCCTCTTATTGGAATTTGCGGCATCCGGAAGCACAATTTGAAATTGTATATCTTCTGATTCAAATCGTGATACAGTTACTGTGGTATAAAGTCTCACAATGTTTTCAGGCATATCCTCCTCATCGAGAACCTTAGCGTTTTTTAATAAATCACTTAGCTTTCTGACCTCGGCAGCTTGCCTTTTATCAAAATGAAAATGAGATAAACTTATCAATCGTTTTAAAAGCACATATTCTCTTTTCTCAACAATGGGTACTTGATATGTCATTCTCATTTTCATTTCATTTCGTATTTTTTCTAGAGCTTAGATTTTATTTATGGAAAAATCCCTCGTTGAATATAGGCCTGTTCTAGCCTTTCTATTGCAATCATAAAAGCAGCGGTTCTCGGATCTACCCCTCGCTCTTTTGCAACATTCATAACTCTATCAAATGAGGTTTTCAATTTTTTCTCTAATTTTTCCATCACCTCCTCCATGGTCCAAATCTCCCCATTTCTGTTTTGTAACCATTCAAAATAACTACCAATAACACCTCCGGAGTTGCATAAGATATCTGGAATAATGGTGATATCCTTTTGTAATAGTATCTCCTCTGCCTCTACATCTGTTGGTCCATTAGCACCCTCAGCAATGACTTTAGCTTTAATACCTGGCGCATTGGCTGCAGTAATTTGGTTACCCAAAGCTGCAGGAATACAAATATCACATTCGGTACCGAAAAATTTATCACTAGGGATCAACGATGCATTCTTAAATCCTTCAAGACTGCCAACAGAATTCTGATAGTCATTGAGTTCTTCCACAGAAATCCCATCTTTATTATAATAGGTCCCAGTAACATCCTGAACTGCGATAAGTTTTGCTCCTTCATTTTCAAGAAAACTAGATGCCCAATACCCTACGTTACCAAATCCTTGCACAATAAAAGTCTTATCTTTTAAATCGACCTTATTTTGTTGAGCCCAAAATTTAACACATAGAAACACGCCGAATCCAGTGGCACGATCTCTTCCTTCAGAACCACCGGCACCCAATGGTTTTCCAGTAACCACATGTAAATTTTTAGAGCGTTCGTTTGGAGACTTAGTACTCATATAGGTATCTAATATCCACGCCATCGTTTGCGAATTGGTATTGATATCTGGGGCTGGAATATCAAGCTCAGGCCCTATATTATCACCAAGTGCATAAGTGAACCTACGCGTGATTCGTTCCAATTCAGCGGTAGAATATTTTTTTGGATCTATTTGAATCCCTCCCTTGGCTCCACCATAA
Organism: Galbibacter sp.; assembly: GCF_048266365.1. Taxonomy (NCBI): domain Bacteria; kingdom Pseudomonadati; phylum Bacteroidota; class Flavobacteriia; order Flavobacteriales; family Flavobacteriaceae; genus Galbibacter; species Galbibacter sp. The sequence goes on from NZ_JBLWZP010000002.1 coordinate 393,224, forward strand.
GGTAATCCTGCCAAAGCAGTTTTCCAGGTCATCCACATCGCCAATGCTCTAGCAGCATCCAAATCAACAGTTGGATGGTAACGCAATCCTCCCTTATAAGGGCCTAAGGCGTTGTTGTGCTGAACTCGGTAGCCGGTAAACACTTCGATCTCGCCACTATCCATTTTAACGGGAAAGTGTACTACGAGCTCATTGTTTGTAATGGCAAGGATTTTTCTAATATTAGGATTCAGTCCAATACTATCCGAAGCATGTTCAAACTGCCGCATCACATTGGCTAACATCCCACGCTTTGCCGGATCGTTTTTTTTAATTTTTTCTGAAATCATCAAAATACTGTTAGTTAATATGTTATGAAGTTATTTTAGTGTTTGTTTGGTGGTCAATTTTATGCTGAACTATTTCAATAGTCTATAACATCAAGCGGTCAAGGCAGACAAGAAGCTTTAACACTTCGACTCAATTAACCCTCTTGATAATTTGATACACAACATACGATCGATTAACCGCTGTCATTAAATTCAACAGTTGTGCCATTAATACTACCTCTATGATCTATAAACAACAACATACTGATTATCAGATTATTGTTTTACTTCAACTCAAGACAATTTAAATTTTAATTCGGGAAATTTTACCCATTCGGGGATATTCTCCCCAACCTAAGGGACGAAATACCTTTTAACCTACCTTCGACCTAAGTGTCTTTCGGTCAATTCCCAAAATCTCTGCTGCCTTGGTTTTATTGTTTTCGACAAGGTCTAAGACCTGTTGTATGTATTCTCTTTCTTTTTCCGCAAGGGACTTTAATCCATCCTTGGGGAAGTTTATCTGAAACTTAAATATATCTGGCAATTGATTTGGCCGTATTTCTCCATCACTCATGATCACCGCACGTTGAATACAATTTTCCAGCTCGCGTATATTACCTGGCCAGCTATACCGTTCTAAGATCTCCAGGGTGTCTGCTCCTATTGCCATGGACCTATCCTTATATTCCATGGCATATTTTTGCAGAAATAATTTGGCAAGTGGTACGACATCTTCGACACGTTCTCTTAGCGGGGGCGCCGTGATTTCCACTACAGATAATCGGTAGTAGAGGTCTTGTCTGAACTTTCCTTGTTTAATTGCGTTTACCAAATTACTATTGGTAGCGGCGATCACACGAATATCTATTTTGGTGGATTTTTGAGATCCCACCTTCTGTACTTCCTTTTCCTGAAGTACTCGAAGAAGGCTATTTTGAACCTTGGGTGAGGCATTACCGATTTCATCTAAAAAAATAGTTCCGCCTTCTGCAGCTTGAAAGAACCCTTCCCGAGATTCGTTAGCACCCGTAAATGCACCCTTTTCATAACCAAAGAGCTCTGCCTCCAACAAATCCTCAGGAATAGCCCCACAGTTTACTGCGATAAAAGGTTTTCTAGAAAATTTGCCATTGTAGTGAACCGCCCGGGCAATTAGCTCCTTACCTGTTCCACTCTCTCCTTGTATCAGAACCGTGGCTTTGATATCTTTTACCCGGTGTATAATTTCTTTGATCTGATTCAGTGCAGGTGAATTACCAACCAACTCCCTAAAATTATAGGTAGTGGTTGCCACCTCTTGTGGATACAGTTGACGATGTCCACTGAGTGATTTTGTGATAGAAGCCTTTAACTCATCCTTGGTAAAGGGTTTTACTAAATAATCAATTACTCCAGATTTACCCATCTCCAGTGCTTCTTTTGCAGAAACATAGCCGCTTACCACTAGTATAGGCATGGAAGGGTAATGTTCACAGACGTATTTCATCAGTTCAAAACCATCTACATCTGGCATCTTTATATCCGTGATAAGTAGATCTATTCGATTACTTTTTAAAATGCTCAAAGCTTCTTTTACAGATACTGCCTTAAAAGTGTAGTACTGCATGGATTGTAAATGACGCTTTAATAATTCAAGAACATGAATATCATCATCAACTATCAATATATTTTCTTTCTTAAAATTTATCTTCATGGTCACTTTGGAAAACACAATTCAAATACTGTTCCATAGGGTTTGTTCGGGTAAAAGGAAATACTCCCTTTATGACTACTCATAATCCCGTGCACAACACTTAATCCCAGGCCAGAACCATCACCCACAGGTTTGGTGGTGAAAAATGGTTCATAAATCTTATCACTTAAATTACTATGAATACCCGGCCCCTGATCTTTGATCAAAATTACGATACCTTTTTGATCTTTGCTAGCCAGTATATCTACGGTGGTCTTGGGTGGCGAATAATATAATGCGTTCATAATAATATTAAACAATACCTGGGTTAACTGTATTTCATCTGCCTTGATGCCTATATAACTATCTTTCATCTTCAAATTCGCAGTTACATCCTTCTTTTTAAACGCTGGACTGAGCAAGTTCAGTACATTTTGAAGTACAGGATTTAACAAAATCTCTTGAATTTGTTGTGGAACTTCACATGCAAAGAACATTAATTTTTTTACAATTTCCCTACAAAAAAGTGCATTTTCTTTAATTCTACTTAGATCACTTTGAACGAGTTCGTCCTTGATTTGCTCATCTAATAGTTCCGTAAAACCAATAATACTGGTCAATGGGGTGTTGAGTTCATGTGCAATTCCTGCGGTAATCTCTCCCAATATGTTTAACCGATCATTACGCTCCATTTGCTTGCGGATCAACTCTTCTTTTTCCTTGATTTGTTTTCTTTCAATCAAGTTTCCAATTTCCAGACAAATATTGGATAGCAATTTACTTTCTTCTTCCAGAAACTCATGTTGCGTGTACTTATCTGAAGGATAACGAACTGCAATGGAACCATTAGGCACATTAAAAACGTTGATCGGTGCTTTTATTTGAACATAGTTTGAAAGCTGCTGACCGATTGCCACTTCAATTTCAGAACATATAATGTGTACGCTAGCTTCAGACTCATGCTGAAAAGCTTTTTTTAGACAAAAAGCAATGGATTTTAAACTCAGTTCAAGCTTTTCAAAGTCACTATTGACTATGATAGAAGTGACCTCATACATGCAGGTTAACTCCTTCAATCGCTCTCTAAGGGTATACTCAATGGTATTCATTTTTAAATTAATTACTTACCACCGTTAAGGCTTGTTGAAAAACAATATATTGAAAACAATTGGATTAGGGACGGTCTTTCTCAGGCAACGCTATTATGTTTCCTTCGTAACGGATCATGTCGCGTTGGCTACTACTAACAAGAAGAGAACTCTTTTTATTTGAAAATACAAACAAGGTCAATTCGAAGGTTTCTGCACCGTCCTTTGCTCTAAATTTAATAATGTGCTGGTCTTTAGCATTTTTGTAGTCAAATTGTATGGTCTCTACCACTTGGTCGAAGTGAATACCTACACCATCTGTGTTGTATCCACCACCCATATGACGCTCTCCGAAATACGGCAAAAAAGCCTTTACAGTATCGCCTTTAAATTCCAAAAAATTACCGTTCCCGGACAAATCAATACGTTGACCGCTGTTGCCGGGTCCTAAAATTCCACTTGATGCTATTTTCATCATACTTGAACTCATCATAGGAAGTGCCCATTGATTGACAATTCTAAACTCCCTTTTTGCTATTAGTGAGTCCACTAAAACTTTATCTTGCTGCGTCCCATAAGCACTTTGGGAACCCCCACAATTGGAAAGCATAAAAATAGCAAAAACTCCAAATAAGATACTTACACCTCTCATAATCCATTGGATTAAATTAGACAGCTTACAATTTAAGAAATTCGCGACACAAATTCAACGAAAACCACTATTGAGTTGCTATTTTGTAAAAGTTTGGTGAATTCCAGGTTTTCAATGAATCTTTGACATAATACGCCATAAACAACTCGACATCGGAATCTGCTGCTATAAATGCTTTGGCCTTCTCTGTCCCCATTGCCATACATGCCGTTGCATAGGTATCCGCAACTAATGGAGATGCCGCTTTGATACTTACACTCACCAGATGATGCTGGACTGGGTAACCCGTTTTAGGATTTATAATATGTGGGTATTTATTTCCTTGATCATCGGTATAGAATTTTCTATAACTGCCAGAGGTACTAATTCCTTGATTACTGAGCTGTACTTTGGTGATGATGTTGTCGTAAGAATTTGTTGCTGCTTTTGATGGATCTTCTATACCGATGGTCCAGGTCTTACCCTTTTCGTTTAGTCCACGAGCAAAGATTTCTCCGCCGATTTCAATCATATAATTTTCAATACCTGCATCTATCAAAACCTGGTGGATTCCTTCAATTGCATACCCCTCTCCCATCGCGCTGAGATCAATTTTAGTGCCTTCTTTTTTGACCTTGATCAAGGTATCTGAAATCATGACACTCTCCTCCATGGGCAGTAAACTCATTAAGTTTTCAAGTTCAAGGGAATCTACCTGCATGGTGGCGCCACCTTGCTCGAATCTCCATGCCTTGATCAATGGATATAAGGCCGGTTCAAAATAACCTTTAGTGATCTGCTGAAAATGCTGAGCCTGTTTTATCATACTTAAAAAAGTAGGGCTTGGATTTTCAAGCTTCCCTGTTGAATTTAGGCTTGTGATTTCAGAAGCACCAACATAACTATTTGCAGCAGTATTAATCGCCTGAAAAACAGAGTCGATTTGGGGCTTAAAATTATTATCGGAATCAATTTTAATACGGTAATAGGTTCCAAACACAGGACCTTCATACTGAGTGTATGTTTGTTCCGATTCTTCTTGATCTTGTTTACAACTTACAACGAACAAGGCAAGGGTTAAAGGTAAAATGAGGCTATAGAAACGTATTGACCGTATATGCATCGCTTGAGTTATTTTTTTCAAAAGTAGTGACAAAATTAGGATTATCTCAATGCTTTGGCCCCTGTTTTGCCATTAATACTTGTCACTAATTGTTGAATCTTTCACTTAAATAGCGTATCACTTGGAACCTAATGTTCTTTTCTTGTTAACTGATCCATCCAAATTTCAGATGTATTCAAAACTTTTGTAAGTTTGGAAAATTAAAATTTTTCTGATGAAAATCACTCTCCTTATCACTGCATTAAGCTGCCTTCTTGTATCCTGTAAAAACACCAAGGAGAGCCCGTCTAATGCCAGTAAGAGCTCTAAAGCACTAACAACACAGATTGAGGTGGTCAAGAAAAAACCAACGGATATTATTACCCCAGAAGGTATGGTATGGATTCCTGGAGGGAATTTCACTCAAGGTGCACGACAAGGCGACAGCTTCGCACTAGAACATGAAAAACCAGCACATCCCGTAGCGGTAGACGGATTTTTTATGGATATTACAGAAGTTACTAATGATGAATTTTCCGAATTCGTAAATCAAACTGGTTATATCACCATTGCTGAACGAGAAATTGATTGGCAGGACCTCAAGAAACAGCTCCCGGCTGGAACTCCAAAACCACATGACTCCATTCTACAACCTGGGTCTTTGGTGTTCAAAAAAACAGCAACTAGCGTTCCAAATCTTTATGATTTCTCACAGTGGTGGGAATGGAAAATTGGTGCCAATTGGAAACACCCTAAGGGGCCGGAGAGTACCATTGAAGGCAAAGGAAATTACCCTGTAGTTCATATCGCATTTGCCGACGCTATTGCCTACTGTGAATGGGCAGGGCGCAAACTTCCAACGGAAGCTCAATGGGAATTAGCTGCCAATGCAGGAATGCGTAACAAACGTTATACTTGGGGTGATAATGAAACTGAGCTGAATGCTAATGCCAATACTTGGACTGGGGAATTCCCGACCCAAAACGACCAAATCGACGGTTTTGAAAATAAAGCGCCTGTAAAATCCTTTCCTCCAAACGCCTATGGACTCTATGAAATAGCTGGGAATGTATGGGAATGGACTCAAGATTGGTATCATGTGGACTATTATAAACAACTTCTAGAAAATGGCGTAGTTCATAATCCAAATGGAGCTGAAAAAGCATTCAATCCAAACAATCCTTATTCGCAGGAGAAGATCATTAAAGGAGGATCCTTCCTATGCTCCGATACCTATTGCGCGAGCTATCGTATCTCCGCTAGAATGGCTACATCCACCGACTCTGGACAGGCGCATTTGGGTTTTAGGACAATAGCCACAGCAGAGATGCTAAAAGAGCATACAACCAAGCCAACAACTAGCCTCTAGGCATTTTGCCCATATCCATATGTAACACGGCCCAGCGATGACCGTCGAGATCCTTAAAACCAAATCCGTAGAGCCAAGACTGGGACTCGGATGCGCTTTGGTATACCTCTCCTCCAGCCTTTCGAACCATGGCCTCCATCTCATCTACTTCTTTCTTGCTTTGTGCATCAATATTAATCAACATTTCACTTCCCGCTTTCGTATCTGAAACCTCGTGGTTAGTAAAAGTTTTGAAGTCATTTTCAGGAAACAACATCAATACAAAATCTTGATTGCCTATTAAAAACCCGGCTAGGTTTGTAGAATCCTTATGAATCGGATTTTCTCTAAACCCAATCTCAGTGAAGAATTTCTTAGATCTCTCTATATCCTTTACAGGAAGATTTAACCACAACTGTTTTACATTCATAATTTTTAATTTTAGTATTAAAAGTACATCATAAAACACAGTTTCAACATGTTAAACGCGACAATAGTTGGGGGTGTATGCGACAAAATCTATGTCAATTCGCTGACACCTACTGGTATTTATAGCTTCAAGTCTATGGCTCTTTAGACCGTAATATACTAAGAGATACAAATATCTCATATCCTAAAACTATCGTTATATATACAAATTATATTACCCTAATCCCTTAGAAATACGTAATTTTATACTTTGAATTAATTCTAAAAGCATATTGCTTGTGAAAATTGGTATAGCTGCGGATCATGCAGGATTTAAAAATAAGGAAGCTCTAAAGCTTTTTTTAAAGGAGAAGGGCTATGAATATGAAGATTTTGGTGCCCATACTATGGATCCGAAAGATGACTACTCAGATATAGTTAAGCCTTTAGCACTCGCAATCTCGGAACAAAAAATTGACAAAGGAATTGCAATCTGTGGAAGTGGCGTAGGTGTTTCTGTTGCCGCTAATAAATTCAAGGGGGTACGTGCTGCTCTGATATCAGAACATTATTCTGCACATCAAGGTGTAGAACACGATGATCTAAATCTCCTATGCATGGGAGGAAGAGTCATAGGTACAGCCCTAATTGAAGAACTCACAGTAGCATTTCTCGAAGCCAAATTTATCGATCACGGGCGATTCCAAAGAAGATTGGATAAGGTAAAAGCGATTGAAGAATTGAATTTCAAAAATTTATAGAATATCAATAAATACGAATAAAAAACTATGAAAAAATTTGACTTTGGAATGGTTGGTCTTGGAGTAATGGGTAGGAACCTTTTGCTCAATATGGCTGATCACGATTTCTCTGTTGTTGGTTTGGATTTAGATGCTGAAAAGGCTGCTTCTCTAGAGCAAGAAGCCGAAGATAAACATCAGATTAAAGGAACCACTGACGTTAAAGAATTTGTAAGCCTTATAGAAAAACCAAGAGCCATTATGTTGTTGGTTCCAGCTGGAAAACCTGTGGATAGCGTAATTGGTTCTTTACTAGAACACCTTGAAGAAGGGGATATTGTCGTGGATGGGGGTAACTCCTACTTCACAGACACTAACAGAAGAGTAAAAGAACTAGCTGAGAAAAATATACATTATTTCGGAATGGGAATTTCCGGAGGAGAAAAAGGAGCCAGATTTGGCCCTAGTATGATGCCCGGAGGTGACAAAGGTGCTTATGAACGACTTCGTCCAATTTTTGAAGCCGTTGCCGCTAAAGTTGATGGAGAACCTTGTGTGAGCTATCTAGGTAGCGGATCCGCAGGGAACTATGTCAAAATGGTACACAACGGTATTGAGTACGCCATTATGCAACTTCTTGCAGAAACCTACGATTTATTACACCGCGGTCTAAATGTTGAAGACAAACGCATTCAAGAATTATTCGACCAGTGGAATAACAGCAAAGAGCTTGAATCTTATTTGGTAGAAATCACAGCTGATATTCTAAAACAAGATGATCCGCTTACAGGTAAAAAATTAATTCACCTTATCTCAGACACAGCGAAAGCTAAAGGTACAGGGAAATGGACCTCTCAAAACGCCATGGAAATTCAGGCACCTGTACCGTCAATCGACCTTGCGGTTACTATGAGAGATATTTCAAAATACAAAGAAGAACGCATAAGCGCTTCTACTATCTACAATTGGGAAGCTAAGAGTGATGTAAATTTAGAAGCCTTTCTTGTTCAATTGAAAGATGCATTCTACTTCGCAATGATATCTGCATACGCACAAGGTATGGCACAGCTTCACTTGGCGTCTAAAGAATATGAATATGGGCTGGACTTAGAAGAAGTTTCAAAAATCTGGAGAGGTGGTTGTATCATCCGCGCTACTGTATTGGAAAACTTTAGAAAAGCATACCGCAACAATCCTGAGCTACCTAACCTCTTGTTAGATAAAGATTTGGCAGCAACAGTGGAGCCAAAACAACAAGCCATCAGAGAGGTGTTAAAAACAGGGATCAACCTAGGTATTCCGCTTTCAGTATACAGTACTGCTCTAGCGTATTTTGATGCCTATAGAAGTGAAACCCTACCTACAAACCTTATCCAAGCGCAACGAGATTACTTCGGTTCACACCGTTACGAACGAACTGACCGTGAGGGGATTTTTCACACCGAGTGGGAGGATTAAACAATTCTAAAAAGTTTATATGAAAACAGGAAAAAATGCAACTGCTACGGTTATCGTTATATTCGGAGGAACAGGCGATCTAGCAAAAAGAAAATTAATACCAGCTTTTTACAATTTGTTTATTGACGGGTGGATGCCAGAGAACTTTGTCATCTACGGCCTTGGAAGGACAGAGCTCACTGATAAAGCTTATCAAGATCACCTATATCAAGGATTGAAAGAATTTTCAAGAAAAGGAACACCCAAAAAATCAGATTGGGAAAAATTCAAAGGATCTCTACACTATTTGACTTCCAACATCAATGATCAAGGATCCTATACAGAGTTATTAAAGACCATAGAACCTTATGAAAAACAATGGGGAGAACGTGCCAATAGATTGTTCTATTTATCCATCTCACCGCGTTTCATAGAGACTTTAAGTCTCCATTTACGTGACTCTGGTCTAGCAACTATTAAAGAAAAGGATAGAATTATCATCGAAAAGCCTTTCGGATATGATAAAGCATCTGCAGTTGAATTAAACAAAAAATTAACTGCAACCTTTGACGAGGATCAAATTTTTAGGATTGACCACTATTTAGGTAAAGAAACCGTTCAAAATATCTTAGCTTTTCGATTTGCGAACGCCTTATTTGAGCCATTGTGGAACAGGAACTATATCGACTCGGTACAGATCACTGTTGCAGAACAGGTCGGTGTAGAAGACAGGGGTGGTTATTACGAAGGGTCGGGAGCCCTAAGGGATATGATCCAAAATCACCTGTTACAAATCCTTTGTATGGTCGCTATGGAGCCACCAGCATCATTTGATGCCGAAGAAATTCGTAGCCGAAAATATGACGTACTCCGTTCAATTCGTAGAATTAAACCTGAAGAGGTACATCATTACGCAGTAAGAGGACAATACAGCTCAGGATGGATCAAAGGTCAAAAGGTAGTTGGATACAGGGAAGAAAATGAAGTAGATAAGAAATCCAATACAGAAACCTACGCAGCCATTAAGTTTTATTTGGACAACTGGCGTTGGCAAAATGTTCCTTTTTATCTCAGAACAGGGAAACGTATGCAAGAGAAAACCTCTTCAATTACTATACAATTCAAACCTGTTCCTCATGCCTCATTCCCTACCAATCAGATTGACAGCATAATGCCAAATCGATTGACCATCAACATTCAACCTCAGATGGATATTTTATTGCGATTTATGACAAAACGTCCAGGACTTGAAATGAATTTGAATCCTTCAGAGATGATTTTCAATTACGACAATTGTTCCACTCAGACTCCAGAGGCCTATGAGACTTTACTCTTGGATGCTATGGTAGGAGATACAACGCTATTTATGCGTTCGGATCAAATTGAAGAAGCCTGGGATGTGATCTCCACAATTCTAGAGGCATGGGATAAAAGAGAATCAATTGATTTTCCAAATTACCAAGCAGGAAGTTGGGGACCTGAAAATGCAGAAGCACTTATAGCTCGTGAAGGTCACGTATGGGCTGTAAACAAACATTCAAATGAAACTGACAAAAAATGATTCGAATTTTTGAGAATAAAGAAAACCTAAACGCTGAATTGGCCGATTACTTTGTGAGTAAGGCACAACAAGCTATTTTGGACCATGGAAAATTTACTGTTGCTCTGACAGGGGGATCCTCCCCTGCAGGGTTATATCAATTACTCGCAACTGATAGTTATCGTGAAAAGATTGACTGGTCTAAAGTATATGTCTTTTGGGGTGACGAACGTTGGGTACCATTAGATGACCAAAAGAGCAATGCTGGTGCAGCCTTTAATGATTTACTAAATCATATTCCTGTACCAAAGGATCAGATTTTCCCCATGTGGAAGGCTGATATTTCTGCAACAGACTATGCTGTGGAATACGAAGCATTATTAGAACAACATTTAACTAAAGGAGAAGAATTTGACTTGATCATTCTTGGAATGGGTGATGATGGTCATACCGCATCTTTATTTCCAAATCAAGACATTATTCTAAAAGAAAAAGTTAAAAAAGTAGCCGCTTATTTTTTAGCGACACAGGATATGTACAGAATAACATTAACTGCTCCTCTAATCAATAAATCTAAAAATATCGTTTTCTTGGTCTTTGGTCACAATAAAGCAGAAGCCTTATATCAAGTACTTCAAGGAGAAGCAAACAGCAATTTATATCCTTCTCAACTCATCACAAGAGATGAGCAAAAAGTCACTTGGATGGTCGACAAAGATGCTGCCAATAAATTAAAGCAATAGTCGATTGTAATTAGTATTGAGAATTTTCAGCAAGTGGAAGAGTTCTTTTAAAATAAAACTCCTTATGGGATATAGAAGCGGAAAGTAATTTTCCGCTTCTATATTTTTAAGCTACCCGCTTAATGAAAAGCAAGGATATTTGTGAATCAGTAAATACTAGTTCGAAAGTTGTTTAAATCGTACTGCTGCACCACCTCCAGCACCTAGATGAAGCGTAAGACTATCCTTAGCGGTAACTTCTTTAGATGTGATACTAATAGCCTCAGGTTTGTTGTTCAAGTCCGTACCCTGGGCATCGGCGTAAATTTGAGCTTCATAGCGAGCATCTGGATCTAGAAACGAAAGTGAGATTTCAAAATCTCTAGGTTCTTCATTAGTCATACTACCCAAAAACCAATCTTCACTATGGATATCCTTTCGAACCGTGGTGATATACTCCCCTATGGCTCCGTTAAGAACTTTGGTATCCTCCCAATCGGTAGGCACTTCTTTTAAGAATTGAAAGGCTGGCTGCCCTTGGTAATTTTCAGGAAGATCAGCAAACATTTGGATCGGAGAATACACACATACCAATAAGGCAAGTTGTTTGGCTGCAGTACTATGAACTCTACGTCCCGGGTATCCTTGTGATATTTCGACATCTAGAATTCCTGCAGTAAAATCCATAGGTCCTGATAGAAGTCTTGTAAAAGGTAAAATAGTGGTGTAAGCTGGTGGATTCCCATCACTCCAAGCATTGTACTCTTGACCTCTAGCTCCTTCTCTAGCCATCATATTAGGATAGGTTCGACGCTCACCGGTAGCTTTGATAGGTTCGTGATAAAGAACAGTCAATTTATATTCAACGGCCTTTTCAAGAACATATCTAAAGTAATTCACACCAAATTGACCATGATGCCATTCCTTCATTTTAAGAAGCGAACCAACATGTCCTATCTTCACATCGTGAATACCTACCTTATTGTATAGAGCAAAGGCACTATCAATCTGTTTTAAATAATTATCAATATTTGAACCTGTTTCATGATACCCAATAATACGAACATTATGTTCAGCGGCGTAATCCGTTACCTTTTCCAAATCAAAGTTATCCGCCTGTTTTGTGAAATTAAACTGATGCATGGCATTCTTATACCAATCAGGAGTCCACCCCTTATTCCATCCTTCGATTAATAAATGATCGATACCTTCTTGGGCTGCAAAGTCTATGTATTTCTTTGCATTTTCTGTAGTTGCCCCTTGGTTTTCACCTTCCCAAAACGTGTATTTACCAATATGCATGCCCCACCAGATCCCTATATAACTAAAGGGTTTTATCCAACTTGTATCCGCAATTTTATTAGGCTCATTTAGATTTAAAATCAAATAAGAAGTAATAAGTTGAGTAGGATCCTCGGCAATCTGCAAGCTACGCCAAGGCGTCGTAAAAGAATCCGTGATCCTAACCTTTACACCATCAGCCCACGGAACCAAATCGGTTTTTAATGTGGTACCTTGAGTATGTGCTAAAGTAGTTGAGGCAAAATTGATCAAGTTAGCTTCATGGAAACTCAAACTCAATCCACTTTTACTTTCAATAGTAAGTGGAGTATGTACAGTATCTAAAGTACTAACTGGTGATTCGGTAAAAAGGTACTCATAACGTTGTTCTCCATAGGCAGGTATCCACCATGCTTTTCCATCCTGTGCCAACTCGAATTTCGTGAGCTCATCCATGATAAAGATGCTGTCTTTTACACCTTGCTCAGGAAATATATAACGGAAGGCAATTCCATCATCATAAGCTCTAAACTCTATATTGAGTTTTCTCTTTTTTTCTCCAGTCTCCTGTAATTGAACAGCGAGCTCATTATAGTTGTTTCGGATGGTTTTCTTTTCACCCCAAACCTGTTCCCATTCTTTGTCAAAACTGCGTTGTTCCACTCCGACAATTTCAAAATTGCGGTATAGTGAGTCCTTGTCTTTAAAAACAAATCCAAGTTCAGAAGGATTTAATACTTGAATCTCCCCATGGGATACTTGATAGGTCGGAACACCTTCCGTACTAAGGGAAAACTGAATCTCATTGACAGCACTTGGTGAAGAAAGCACCAAAGGTTCTTGCTTTTGCTCTTTACAAGAAGTGAATCCAATCACGGCAGCAGCCATTACATATTTTCTAATATTCAAAATCATATCTATTTAAATTGTCAGGTAAAATTATAAATCAAAAAACTCGTATATATCAAAGCTTAGCATCCATTGATCACTTTATGACCTTGGAGACTGAGAGCCTCTTTTAGTCTTGGCCTTAGTTAAGTCGTATGCTAATCGACCCTTGCTTAAGACCAGGAGCAGTAGCTGTAAGTACCAGTTCTCCTTTTTGGCGATCAGCTTGAACGATGACCAGACACTTCCCGTTAAAGGCCTTGTGCGTATCGCCCTTAAAGCTTTCGTGATTGGTAGGGTCACCGTTGGCCATTCCGATTATTTTTCCTGGACCTTCTAATGAAAAGGAAATTTGATCACCGGCTCTAGGGGCGATAATTCCATTTTTATCTAAAACCTCAACAGTGATAAAGGACAAATCCTTGCCATCGGCCTGAATGGTTTCTCTGTCGGCAATTAATGAAAGTTGTGAGGCGGCTCCTGAGCTCTTCACCTCTTGTTCTAGAACAACCTTACCGTCTTTTCGTGAAATCGCTTTTAGGGTTCCTTCTTCAAAAGGGACGCTCCACATCAGGTGAAGCTCATCGTTCTGCTTGGATTTTGTCCCTAAGGATTTTCCATTTAAAAACAGTTCGACTTGATCAGCATTATTGTAATAAACCCAGACATCCACTAGGGTATCTGCATCCCAATTCCAATGAGGAAATACGTGCAATACAGGCGTAGTTGTCCATTCACTTTGATACATATAATAGACATCCTTTGGAAAACCTGCTAGGTCGACAATTCCAAAATACGAACTTCGCGATGGCCATATATATGGCGTTGGTTCACCAATATAATCAAAGCCTGTCCAAACAAACATACCGGATAGAAAATCATGTTTTTTAATAATCTTCCAAACCTCTTCATGTAGTGAACCCCATGGGGTCCGTACCTGATCAAAAGCCGACACGGTATTTCCTTTATTCCCATTGGTAAATTCCAAATCCCAACGTACAGGCCATATTTTCGTTGTATCTGATGGAAATTCATAATAGCCCCGAGTCTGTAATCCGGAGGTTGTTTCCGAAGCTATAAAAGGCGTGTTAGGAAAATTATTTTGATGATCTTCATACGTTTGATGGGCATAATTATACCCTATAAGATCCAAGGCACCTGAGCCTGCTAGTGCATTTGGCTCCGCAGCTGTATCTTCAAATTGCAAAGTAACTTCTTTATTCCTGATATGGATTGGAGGGTTCATCCCGGCAGTAACCAATCGGGTTGTATCTAGGCTCTTGACTATAGCCGAGAGTTCTCTACCGATTTCAGCTCCTTCTGGACTCCATTGTTCCGGTATTTCATTTCCGATACTCCACATAAAAACACTAGGATGATTTCTGTCTCTTAGAATTTGATCCTCCAAATCTTTCTTATGCCATTGTTCCCAAACCTTGGCGTAGTCATTTGGATTCTTAGCATGTGCCCACATATCGAAGGCTTCATCCATAACAATGAATCCCATTTGATCACAGAGGTCTAGTAGTTCTGGCGAAGGAGGATTATGAGCCGTACGAACACCATTGACCCCCATGGCTTTCATAATTTCTAATTTTCGCTCTATGGCCCTTGTGTTTATGGCAGCGCCAAGTGGTCCTAAATCATGGTGCAAGCAAACACCTTTTATTTTGGTTTGCTTCCCATTTAAAATAAAACCTTTGTCCAGATCAAACTTAAAACTACGAATACCAAAACCGGTCTGTTTTTGGTCTATAAGTTCACCGTCAATTAAAATTTCTGTAACAGCGGTATACAATTCAGGGGCCAAATCAGACCAAAGTTTAGGTGCTCTGACATCAAGTTTCTGAATTACTTTTTGGGTACCATCAGGTTGAATTGAAAACTCATTTTGAGTATGTGTGACTTCTTGACCGTCTTTTAATACCCGTGTACGAAGGATAGCTGTTTTTTCAGTAGTATTGGTATTTCGAATTGAAGTCTCTAAACGGACTTCTGCCAAGTCTTTTGACACCTTAGGTGTAGTGATAAATGTCCCCCAAGTATCTACAAAGAGTTTTTCTGTGGTCTTTAGCCATACATTGCGGTAGATACCGGACCCGGAATACCAACGAGAATTAGGTTGTTTGCTGTTGTCTACCTTTACCAAAACCTGGTTGGACTGGCCAAAATTCAAGTAAGGGGTTAAATCATATTCAAACCCTATATAACCATTAGGTCTATTGCCAAGATAATGACCATTTATCCATACTTCACTATTGCAGTATACCCCGTCGAACATAATACTAATGCGTTTAGAATTATCTTCCTTTTCAATCGTGAAGTCCTTTTTATACCATCCCAGCCCTCCGGTAAGATATCCTCCTCCATGGCCCACAGGGCTTTCTTTATCAAAGGACCCTTCTATACTCCAATCATGTGGCAGCTCTAGCCTTCTCCATGGGATGTGCTCCGAGATTGAATCTCCTATTGCAGTACTGTCCACAAGATAAAAATCCCAGTTCTGATTAAATGCTAGTTTTCTGGAGTTGGTTTCTTTTTGCGGTGCAACTGTAGTACTACAAGCACCAAAGAAAAGGATCACGCTAATTACTAACAAGCCCCTTAGAGGCTTGATAAAAAATAAGTGTCTCATTTATTCAAAAAGATTAAAAGCAGTACCGAGAGTCCGTATAGCATCCCTGCACTGCGTAAATTAGTTAGTTTGAAAGAGAAAAAGCATGCAAAATTCGATCATAGGAAATTTATTTTCCAAAACCTTATTTACATGCTTTTTCATAAAAATTAAGTATTAGTTTGAATACCGTATTACCATAATCTAAATCGCGTTGGCAATAAGTTGTTCGTACAACTCTTGTTTTCCGCTGATTTGTGCTGGTTCGCCATTGGCTCTTGCGATATCGCTTAGCTCCTCTAGGCTGAGTTCTCCTTTTTCAAAACGAGCTCCGTTACCTTGATCATAACTACTGTAACGCTGTTGTCTTAAATCGGTAAAGTTACTTTCCTTTAATATATTGTCCGCGCAGATAAGTCCTCTTGCAAAGATGTCCATTCCTGCAATATGAGCGATAAATTTGTCTTCCAAGTCGGTAGAGTTTCTTCGAACTTTAGCATCAAAATTAACACCACCGCTACCTAGTCCACCACCTTGTAAGATCACTAACATAGCTTCAGTAATTTCATATAGGTTCAATGGGAATTGATCTGTATCCCATCCGTTTTGATAATCTCCACGGTTGGCATCAATACTTCCCAACATACCACTATCAATAGCAACTTGTAACTCATGTTCAAAAGTATGACCTGCCAATGTAGCGTGGTTCACCTCAATGTTTAATTTGAAATCTTTTTCAAGACCATATTTGTTTATAAAACCTAAACAAGTAGCAGAATCAAAGTCGTATTGATGTTTTGTTGGCTCCATTGGTTTAGGCTCAATTAAGAAAGTGCCTTGAAATCCTTGTTTTCTAGCGTAATCTCTAGCAGTACTCAAGAACATTGCCATATGATCCAACTCACGTTTCATATTGGTGTTCAGTAGGCTCATATAACCTTCTCTACCACCCCAGAACACGTAATTCTCACCACCAAGAGCTACCGTGGCATCAATAGCTATTTTAACCTGAGCACCTGCATAAGCAAGCACGTCAAAATTTGGATTAGTTGCAGCCCCATTCATATATCTAGGATTGCTGAATAAATTTGAAGTTCCCCACAATAATTTAATTCCAGTATCCTGTTGTTTTTGTTTTGCATAGTCAACCATGGTTTGAATACGGGTCTCAAATTCAGCTAAAGAAGGAGCTTCATCAACAACATCTACATCGTGAAAACAATAATAAGGCGTACCTAATTTATTCATAAATTCAAATGCAGCATCCATTTTTGCTTTAGCGCGGTCAATAGCATCAGCGTGTTGATCCCAAGCGAATACTTCTGTAGGTGCTCCAAAAGGATCTCCACCTTTGTTGTTAAAAGTATGCCAGTAAGCTGTTGCAAATCTTAGATGTTCTTTTAAAGTTTTACCACCGACAACGCGGTTTTCATCATACCATTTAAAGGCTAACGGATTCTTACTATCTCTACCTTCAAATTTTATTTTATCAATGTTTTTAAAATAAGTTGTACTCATAGTTAATGGATTTATATGCTATTAATATGTTTTATGAATGTGTTATATATTATTTTTCCAGTTTTCATAGATCTCCCTATAAACTGCAACCAGTTCAGGATCCGGATCCAATCGCTCTAAACAAGCCAATCCTTCAAAGGTTTCTTCAACACTCTTGTAATACCCTAGACCGTATGCTGCACCTCTAGCTGCACCTTCTGCACCTGAGGTATTATAAAGTTCGAGACTTGTATTGGTGGTGTGAATAAAGACCTCTCTAAAGACAGGGTTTAAGAATAAGTTTGAATTTCCAGCGCGAACAACCTTGCCTTCCACTCCTACCTCTCTCATTATTTCGAAACCATAATGCATCGCAAAAACGATACCTTCGCAGGCAGCCCGAACAAACTCAGGAGTTTTGTGGATATTGAAATTCAGATTCTGTACACCTGAAAAAGCAGGTTTATTATTAAAAATACGTTCTACGCCATTACCGAAGGGGTAGAAACGCAGTCCCTTACTCCCGGGAGCAGTTTGTTTAGCAAGATCATTTAAAACCTCGTAATCAATTGCCTCCTCACGGTCCACCGACATTAGTTGTCGGATCCATTGGTATAAGATCCCAGAACCGTTAATACAGACCATCACCCCATTGCGTTTGTGATCGCTTTGGTTATTCACATGCAAAAAAGTGTTGATACGATTGTTTTTATCATAATCATCCAGGCTACTCAAACCGTAAATCACGGCAGAAGTTCCTGCTGTAGTAGCAATCTCCCCGGGATTGGACACATTTAGCGACCAAGCATTGTTTGGTTGATCCCCTGCTCTATAGCTCACCACAGCTTCTTTAGAAATCCCTAGTTCAGTTGCGATATTAGAATCAATAGTTGCTTGCGCTCCAAAGTTGGGTACAATTTTAGGAACAAGAGCAGTAGAAATCCCCATGACATCCAATATTTCAGTTGCTAATCGGTTTTCTTTAAAATTCCAAAGTGCCGCTTCAGACAATCCCGACGTAGAGGTTTGTGCGACTCCTGTCAACTTTGTTGCAATAAAGTCACCTGGCAGCATGAAGTATTTTATCTTGGCATAAAGTTCAGGCTGATTCTCTTTAACCCATTTTAATTTAGAAGCTGTAAAATTCCCTGGCGATCCCAAAATTTGTTCTTGACAACTTTGAGTACCAATGGCCTCATAATAATGTTGACCAATCTCTGCAGCACGACTATCGCACCAAATAATAGAAGGACGAAGTGGCTCTAAATTTTCATCAACCACGACCAAACCGTGCATTTGATATGCGATCCCAATTCCGGTTACGGACTGAAAATCTACACCAGTTTGTGCTTTTAGTTCCGTAACACCCTGTTTCACATACGCCCACCACTGCTTAGGATCCTGCTCGGCCCAGCCATGTTTTGGTGCATGAATCTCCATCTCGTGCTTCGGAACAGTAACACCGTGCAGTGTCTTATTAGATTCACCATCCAAAAGGGATAGTTTAATGGATGAACTTCCTAAATCGATTCCTAAGAAATACATACGCTTTATTTCGTTTAATTTAATTTTTGACTGTTTAATTTTCTTTCTTTGGCTCCCATATTTGTTCCATTTCTTCTAGAGTTTTACCCTTGGTTTCAGGAACGAATTTCAATATAAATATTCCAGATAACACAGCCATTATACCGTAGACCCAATACGCAAATCCATTGTGGAATGTTTCAGTCAAATAAGTATTGTTGTTCATCATAGGGAAGGTCCAAGAGACTAATAAGTTAGCCAGCCATTGAACTGCCACGGCAATAGCCATAGCCCCTTTGATTTTATTTGGAAAGATTTCAGAAAGTAATACCCAAGTAACAGGACCCCATGACACCGCGAAAGCAGCGATATATAACAACATGAGAAGCAAAGCTGCCATCCCTGTGTTCTGTACAAATAAAACAGTCCCTAATCCTATCATACTAACGGCCATAATTGCACTTCCTATAAACATCAACTTCTTACGTCCAAATTTATCTACAGTAAATATTGCTACCACGGTAAAGATCAGATTAATAACCCCAACGATAATGGTTTGCAACATAGAAGCATCGGTTTTCATCCCCATTCCTTTAAATATCTCTGGAGCGTAATACAACACCACATTAATACCGACGAACTGCTGAAAAACAGATAACAATAAGCCGATTACGATGATACCCCATCCATAGCTTAACCAAGGTGCTTTCTTAACATCAAAGGATTTCTTTATCTCCGATAGAATAACGGTAGCTCTTGTAGTACCATTATATTTTGTAAGGGTTTCAATAGCTGCCTCATCATTGCCTTTAAGCACCTGAAAACGCGGTGTTTTTGGAACAAAGAACAATGTAGCTAAAAACAATATAGCCGGAATACATTCCGAGAGGAACATATAACGCCATCCAACGGTGTTGATCCACTGGTCAGATTGCCCTTTGACTATGAAGTAATTTACAAAATAAACGATTAACATCCCTCCAACTATGGCAAGTTGATTACAAGATACCAACTTTCCACGGATATTTGCAGGGGCCATTTCAGCAATATACAAAGGTGCCAACATACTCGCTAAACCTACTCCAATACCACCGATAATTCTATAGACAATAAATGCCGATAAATTACCGCTAGAAAAAGGATTTAAAAGCTCTGGATACCCCGATCCTATAGCAGAAATTAAAAATAGAAATGCCGCAATCAGCAATCCATTTCTCCTACCTACAGAATTAGCAACCCGATCTCCTAGGGAGGCACCGATAATACATCCCACCAATGCACTACTGACCATAAAGCCCAGAATAGAATTGGTTAACGTCTCCGTAAGTGCCGTTTCTTGTGAAACGAAATTCACATATAAGAGCCCTCCTCCTACTACAAACATAAGCACTATTAATGCTATCGCAGTTGTACGTTTAAAGAACCTAAAAAAGAATGCGCCAAAGAGTCCAAAGACCGTCAAGCACGAAAGTACTATGATGGCTTTATATTGTTCAATTGCCGAATTCGCCAGAACAGGGTCTGTGCTCAGTTCATCAATAAAAAAACTTCGAAGTGCGCCCACTGCTCCTGAAATTACAGCAGTGTCGTAACCGAATAATAAGCCTCCTAGGCTTGCTACGGCAGTAATGAGGTAAACATTACTAGATTTTGTTTTGGTTAGATCATCCATTAATAGTCAGTTAAACTATAACTTATAGTATATTTGACTACAATACTAATCATTAATTTCCTTTTATTCAAAAATTATTACACAAAACTGTAGAAACGCTAATATTTAACACAAATACCAACACATATAAAGATTTTTTGTATATATGCACTCTAAATAATTCAGTCACTTAAAAATGGTAAAAAAATTTATAGACGAGGAATCCGGAAAGCTTATAGAAGAGAAAGTGATGAATGCCATTACAATTGACTGTGTAATATTTGGTTTTGATCAAGGACGACTAGAGGTATTGCTCGTCGAGCATGGTACGGGAATAAGCAAAGGAAAATGGGGGCTTCCGGGAGGATGGATTAAAGAGGATGAAAGCATCGACGATGCAGCCAATAGGGTACTTAGGGAGCTTACTGGCATCGAAGATTTATACCTTGAACAATTAAAAGCCTTTGGCGATCCCAAACGTTTCCCTTTAGGTCGTGTCATTACCATTGGATATTATGCACTCATTAAAAAAGCGGACTATGATGTCAAGGCTGGATTCACGGCCTCCGACGCAAAATGGTATACCATGGATCAGGTTAAGGACATGATTTATGACCATAAGGAAATTTTATCTTATAGCCTAAAACACCTTAGAAACAGAGTACGTCAAGCCCCTATTGGGTTTAATCTACTACCAGAGAAATTTACACTTTTACAACTTATGCAACTCTACCAAGAGGTGCTTAATATAGAACTAGACAAGCCAAACTTTAGAAGAAAAATACTAAAAATGAAGCTACTAGTCGATCTAAAAGAAAAAGAAAAAAACGTATCCCACAGAGCTGCCAAGCTTTATAAATTTGATCCTGATATATACAAAAGGCTTACAGATAAGGGCTTTAATTTTGAAATTTGATTGAAAAATTAGCAATCACTTCTAGCGAATTCTACACAAGTTTAGTTACTTTAGCACTATGTTAAAGATTGTTCTGTTAGGTGGTGGAAATGTTGCACACCAACTATTTACCCAGGTATCTAAAAATTCAGAAGTTGACCTTGTTCAATGGTATAACCGCAACATAGTTGCTATTGAAAAATTTGAGCAACAAACAGCGATCACGGATCAACTCGAAAACCTTAAGGAGGCTGATATTTATATTATTGCAGTTAGTGACATTGCAATCGCAGAAATTTCTTCCGCCCTTCCCTTTCAAGATAGATTTGTAGTACATACCTCAGGAAACACAAGCATGGAAGCCATTGATTCTAAAAACCGCCGTGGGGTGTATTATCCATTGCAGAGTTTTAGTAAGGACAAACAGCTACAATGGCCGGAAATTCCATTGCTTATAGAAGCCGCTGAGGAAAAGGATTTAGAGCTTCTACAAAAGCTAGCTAAAAGTATGACTGACAAGGTATATATGATAAATTCTCAACAACGAAGCGGCATTCATTTAACGGCTGTATTTGTAAATAATTTTGTCAATCACATGTATACCATCGGGGCTGACTTATGTGATCAAGAGCAAATTCCTTTTGAAATTTTTTTTCCCCTGATCAATCAAACCACAAAATCTTTAAATACCACTCCCCCAAAAGCCTCTCAAACGGGTCCAGCAGTTCGGGGAGATCTTAACACTATTTCGTCCCACTTGGAGCAATTGACAAATCCATTACACAAAGAAATTTATAAATCGATTACTAGATCCATATTAAATACCCATGGAAGAGAAAAGTTATAAAGAATACCTAGAAAACATCACCACCTTCATCTTTGATATAGACGGCGTATTAACCGACGGAAGCCTTGTCATTACCACTGAGGGAGAAATGCTGCGCACCATGAATGTCAAAGATGGATACGCGATAAAAACTGCCTTGACAAAAGGTTATAACGTTTGTATTATTTCTGGGGGAAGTAATCCTGGAGTTCGATCACGGTTAAAGGGATTGGGTGTTACTGATATTCACCTTGGTGTAAGTGATAAAGTAGAAACGCTGGAAGAATACTTAGACATCTACAATATTAAACCAGAGCAAGCGCTATACATGGGTGATGATATCCCAGATTATCATGTTATGAAAATGGTGGGATTACCATGCTGTCCAAATGATGCCGTTGCAGAAATTAAAGCAATTTCAAAATACATCTCCCACAAACAAGGTGGAAAAGGATGTGTACGAGACGTCATTGAACAAGTTCTAAAAGTTCAAGGAAATTGGAAGGACAACTACGATGCCCAGTATGACTAAGGGTAGTTCATGCATTCAGGGATGACCAAAGCATTAAATTTACAGTAATCACTATGTTATTAAATCAGAGAATTAAGGACTATAACATCATCCTAGCCTCAGGGTCTCCAAGGAGACAGCAGTTTTTCAAGGATCTGGGATTAGATGTGGAAATTCGGTTAAAAAATGTTGTAGAGGAATACCCTCCCCGCTTGTACAAATTTGAAATCTCCGATTATTTAGCTCAGATAAAAGCACTACCACATAAGGAGGATCTGAAAGACAAGGATATTCTGATCACCTCGGATACTATAGTATGGCACAAAAAGCAAGCCTTAGGCAAACCCGGTGACCGAGCAGAAGCTCTGGAGATGCTCAAGTCTTTATCTGGAAATTCTCATGAAGTCATTACCTCGGTATGCTTTACCACAACGCGCTTGGAGAAAACAATAAACCATACGACCAAAGTGTACTTTAAGCAGCTCAAAGATGAGGAAATCGAATACTATGTAGATCTCTACAAGCCCTATGACAAGGCTGGAGCTTACGGTATTCAAGAATGGATTGGTCAGATGGGGATAGAGAGAATAGAAGGGTCATTTTACAATGTCGTTGGACTACCGGTATTTGAAGTCTACAAAACCTTGGAAGATTTTGTGAATTCACCACTTTAAAACCACCCTTCTACTTGTCTTAAATTATTTTTTAGTGCTGATCAGGTAGTCGATAGAATATTTACCTGCACCTGTCAATAATAAAACAACATAAACCAAAAGATAATGTAATCCCATCTCTTGCTTTATAAATGGGTCGGCTGCATGAATAACAAAAACAGCCACCAACATGGTTACGATCAATGGAATAACTGCAAGCCGTGTTGCCAATCCTAGAAGAACTAAAATAGAACATCCTACTTCAGCTAATATGGCTAGCCATAGGGATAGCTCACCTCCAAGACCCATCAAATCATAAAATTGTACTGGAGATTGGCTCAACATTGGAATTTTTGACAGTCCATGAACCAACATTAGAGCACCAATACTCACACGGGCAATTAACAATGCCAAGTCAACACTTGAAGTGCTACGGCTTACACTAAAAATTTTACTCATATTCATCTAATTTAAATTGCGTCACTGATAGTATTCTTAACACAAATAAACCTTCATTAAACAAAGATTCCAGATTGCATTTTCCAATACAAAGATACAACTTCCACATTTGTGACAAAGTTCAAAAATTTGTAATGCCTTTTTCCCAGCTTTGCCCTTAGTACCTCTTAAGACTTGTACGCATTAGGTTCCCTGCCATATTTGAATTACAATACAGTATAGACTGGCGCTTGATTCCGTAACGAAGATCAGCTATGTGACAACCATTACGCTGAATATAGAATCCGAATCATCAGTAATACCACAATAAAAATACTGTCTTACACTGAAAATACAAAAGCTAATGTATATTTGTGAGACACTTATAGGACTTTAATTTATGTTAGAAATATTTCAAAATCATAAGAACCAATTATTGTATACTCTAATTACTGTAGCCATTATTATATTGGTTCGCTACATCATTTACAAGACCGTTAAAAGAGTTGGTAAACTCGGAGAAATCGACCCTAACAGAACACGCTTAATTTACAAGTACTTTAATTTCTTCATCACTGCCATTGGGATTTTTATCATCAGTATCTATTGGGGTGTGAATATCGACGATCTCGGTTGGTTTATCTCTTCAGCCTTTGCTGTGATTGGAGTTGCTTTTTTCGCTGTGTGGTCCATTTTAAGTAATGTCACTGCTGGAATTATACTTTTCTTTTCTTTCCCGTTTAAAATCGGAGATCGTATTCGAATTCAAGACAAGGACTTCCCAACAGAAGGATTTATAGAGGATATCAGAGCGTTCCACATACATATCCGAAGTGATGATGGAGAATTACTAACCTATCCCAATAACCTCCTTCTTCAAAAAGGAGTTGCCCAAATCAGTAAGGCCAAAAAAGAAGACGACGGTAAGGACAGCATTTAGTTCTAACTTTATAAACAACAATAGAGACATCGAATCATGAAAAAAATTGTAGTACTAACTGGAGCAGGTATCAGTGCAGAAAGTGGTATTAAAACCTTTAGAGATGCTGATGGTTTGTGGGAAGGTCACGACGTTATGGAAGTGGCCACCCCTGAGGGCTGGAAAAAAAACAAGGAGTTAGTTTTGGATTTTTACAATCAAAGACGTCGACAGCTATTAGAAGTGAAACCCAATAACGCACACCTAGCCTTAGCCGCATTAGAAGATCAATTTGAAGTTCATATAATTACACAAAATGTAGACGACCTGCACGAAAGAGCCGGTAGTACTAAGGTGGTTCATCTGCACGGAGAACTACTAAAGGCGAGAAGTACCATAGATCCCAATCTTATATTCGATTGGAAAGTTGATATCCAATTAGGGGATTTTTGCAAGCACAACCAACAAATACGTCCTCATATTGTATGGTTCGGAGAAGAAGTTCCTATGCTTGAGACAGCAGCAGAAATTGTAACTCAAGCTGATATTCTAATGGTGATTGGTACATCAATGCAAGTGTATCCCGCGGCAGGTTTAGTAGACTATAAAAAACCAGGTGCACCAGTATATTTTATAGACCCCAAGCCTAGTGTCGCTGAGAAGGAAATTCCAGATTTATTTATTATTGCGAAAAAAGCAAGTATAGGCGTTCCTATTGTGGTAGATCTGTTGTCTGATATTTAAGTTGCAATAACGCCGCCCAATCGGTAATAGCCTTAATTTGTTCTGGTGTTAAATTGGCCTCTCTATGCAACCATTTATAAGATTTTAAAGGCATCCAACCTTCATTCACCGCTTCAGTAATCTCCTCTAGTTTGTGTATTTTTTTCTTGGCAGAATATTGTTCCCATATCGAAAAATCCAAATTCTTCTTTCCGTCCTTAATATGCGAAGCAAACCAGTACGACAATGGCTCTATACCGGTGTACCAAGGATAGCGCGTCGAATTAGAATGACAGTCATAACAAGTATTAATTAGGGTCGCTTCTACAACGGTAGAGGGATTTGTTGCTAAAATGATATCCGTAGGTGGCGTGGTGTCCGCCCGATTTAGTTTAGGCGGAAAAAATTGTATGATTATAAAAATCGTGAATATCAAAAAAAGAATATTTTTAAAAACCCGCATATTTTTTTAATTTCATTAAAAATAAAAAACTAAAAGGACACCTCATAAACGATTACAGTATATTTTTCGTGTTAACCGTAATACCCTAAACTTGGAAAAGAAACAAACCATGGAATTCAAACAGGAACTTCAAGACTTAAAAGCCTACAAAGAGGATCGACAATATATTGCGGATCAAGTCCTCAATAATCAGAAGCTTTTTCCAGTATTGCTAAGGTATTGCTTTTCAAATAATCCAAAGCTCGACAAACCAGCCTTTTGGGTATTAGAATACGTGTGCAAAGCAAAACTCTCATGGATTCATCCCTATGTAAAAGATTTTATAAAGCAGCTGACTCAGCTAGAAAACAAGTCCTCCAAACGCTGTTGTGCAAGGATTTGTATGCAGCTCTGTCAACAATACTTCATTTACCAAGAGAAAAGAACCATTAAGGCCCTCACAAGGAGTGATTTAGAAAAAATGACTGCCGTTAGTTTTGATTGGTTGATCAATGATGAAAAAGTAGCTACAAAAGCTTATGCCATGGAATCACTACACTTGTTAGGAAAAGCCTTCAAATGGATTCATCCAGAACTGAAAGTAATCCTACACAGAGGCATTCCAGACCACACCATGGCTTATTCTGCACGCGCAAAACATATTCTTAACAAAATTTGAATTTTATTTTTTACAAATAAGTTGACCTATTGCATTGATAAGGTTAAATTTGTGCTTTTAATTCAAATCCCAAAGGGATTTTAACTAGAACCACTGTAGCACTTAAATATTTCAGTGATTTTTAATTTAATTTAAACATGCAATTAACTTCCTTAACGGCAATTTCTCCAATAGATGGTAGATATCGCAGTAAAACTGACAAATTAGCTGATTTTTTCTCAGAAGAGGCGCTTATTAAATACCGTGTTCGTGTTGAAATCGAATACTTTATAGCACTATGTGAAATACCCCTTCCACAGTTAAAAGGATTTGACAGCACACTATTTTCAAAGCTGAGGGATATATATAAAGACTTCAGCACCGAGGATGCCTTAGCGATTAAGGAAATTGAAAAAACGACAAACCATGATGTCAAAGCCGTTGAATACTTCATCAAAGAGAAATTCGATAATCTTGGATTACAAGCTTTTAAAGAATTTATCCATTTTGGTCTTACATCACAGGATATCAATAATACAGCTATTCCGCTATCTATCAAGGAGGCTTTGGAACAAACCTACCTGCCACATTATGAAAAGTTGATAGACAAACTTCATAGCTTAGCTAAGGAATGGGAAGATGTTCCTATGTTAGCTAGAACCCATGGTCAACCGGCCTCACCTACACGATTGGGGAAAGAAATTCAAGTCTTTATCGTTAGACTTGCCGAGCAATTCAACGGACTTAAAAACATTCCAATTGCAGCCAAGTTTGGTGGAGCAACCGGAAACTTTAACGCACATTTTGTCGCATACCCAGAAATCAACTGGAAAACTTTTGGCGGGAAATTTGTAGAAGAAACGCTTCAACTACGGCACTCCTTCCCTACCACACAAATTGAACATTATGATCATTTAGCAGCTTTGTTTGATGCCTTAAAACGTATCAATACCATCCTTATCGATTTCAACCGTGATGTTTGGACCTATATTTCCATGGATTATTTCAAACAAAGCATTAAAAAAGGCGAAGTTGGATCATCAGCAATGCCTCATAAAGTAAATCCTATTGATTTCGAAAATTCAGAAGGTAATTTAGGTATCGCGAATGCTATTTTTGAGCACTTGTCTTCTAAATTACCAATCTCGAGATTACAAAGAGATTTAACGGATAGTACCGTACTTAGAAATGTTGGTGTGCCTTTTGCACACACGATGATCGCTTTTGAATCTACATTAAAGGGATTGAATAAATTGCTATTGAATCAAGCTAAATTTGAAGAGGATCTTGAGAAAAACTGGGCAGTTGTTGCCGAGGCTATTCAAACAATTCTAAGAAGAGAAGCCTATCCAAATCCTTATGAGGCCCTTAAAAGCCTTACTAGAACGAATCAGGCAATTAATCAAGAATCCATTTCAAATTTCATCGATACGCTAGATGTATCCGATGCAATTAGAGCAGAGTTAAAACAAATTACACCTGCAAATTATACTGGAATTTAAATTCCATCACATAGTCATAGTAAAAAGCCCGGAGTTTAATGCTTCGGGCTTTTTAGTGTCTTATGATTGGATTTAATATCTAATAGTCTTTTACTAGTTGTCGAATATTCCTTTGAGTTGACCTTCAATACCAGAGGCATCTATTGAACCGTTTTCAAGTGCTTGAACAAGGGTAATCATATTTTCAGGTTTCATTTCATCCCCAAGTACTCGTATTAACGCAAACCCATCCTCATCACTACTTCCAAATACAATAACTTCATCTATGGACTCATCTGTACCTAGGTACTTGATGGTACCACGATGATTACCACTGTTAAGTACCATGAGTTCTTGGTATTTTTCATCTTTTAAAATCTCATTAATGATTTGCTTTTCCTTTTGGTATTCCTCTGTATTTTCCTGATTAACCCTAAAGGCCAACACATTGAGCTTTTTTACCGATTGATAAGCCTGCTTCTGCTCATCTGTAAGGGCTGTTTTGTTTACACTTAAAATACTCGAAGGAATATCTAAAGAAATGAAATTAGCATCTTGGTTTTTATTCACAAAATATTCCTGTAAACTAGGCCCTCCGCCTGAACAGGAGAAAAAGATCACACTGAGAAAGAGTATGGCTATGTAATTATTGATGTTTTTCATAATGCTGTACTTGTTGATGATTGATTAAAGAGGAGCCCCAATACTATTAGAGGCTCCTTATTTGATTGAACTACTTGTGTTGTTGTCCAGCTTTTCCAAGCTGTTCTCCACCTGGTAAATCCATTTTTGAAGTCAGTTTAGAGATCTGCCGAAGATCAATATTACCAGTTAGTGATAACAATACCGTTTCAGGTTTTCTACCTGCGACTTCTAAATCTTCATAATTGAGGTCCGTTACCAGCATAATCAATTCCTTCACATGAAACTCATCAGCACCTTCCTTAACATAGAATTTGACATTGGCATCACCATCGCGTACACGCATCAATTCTTCAAAGTTAGACTTACTCAAGTGTTTGGTCACCCAATTGTTTAAATCATTGGTTATATCTTGTTTCTCGGTGGTTATCACCTTGAAACTTGTAATGTTATTGACCAGATCGTATACGGCCTGTGCATCCGGGTCATCCGAACTGACACTGATTTTGCTTAGCATTTGAAACATTTTTGGTTGTAGGGCTACATAAGTAACTTCTGAATTTTCAGCATACTTATCAAAAATGCTTTGTGCCTGTGTCAAAATTGGTGACAATGCGACCATAATAATTACTAAATACTTTTTCATACCTTTTGAGATTACTTCTTATTATTTTTAATTATCCAAAATAAATCGGTTAGTGTTTTTTTCAAATTCCTCCAGATAACTAGCTCCCTCTACTCCTTTTTTAAAATTATTCGTAAATAAAGAGATGGCCATCTGTGCAGATTGAATTTCTTCCTCTGTAAAGCCCTGCGCATAAAGCTTATCATAAGGGGAAGAAGGTTCTTCACTGCCAAAATAAATACCAAAAGCAAGTACGGCAACAGCGGCGACGCTAGCCCAAGCTAAATAAAAGCGATTCTTTCTAGGTTTTGTTGGGAGTTCGCGTGTACTTCGTTCTTCTTTGGCTATGGAAAAATAATTAAACATCGCACTGTAATGCTGCAAGTGTGATGCTACATCACCCTGGGTGAAATAGTCCCTTAACTCCATTTCTTCAGCAACAGTGGTTGTAGCTTCCAAATATCTTTCCAATAATTTTTCTATCCTACTTACTGATTCCATAACTGTGTGTTTTTGTCAATTCCTCTCGCACTGCCTTTCGCGCCCTTGATAAGGTAACACGAACCGCGGTAGCTTTCATTCCTAACATTTCTTCTATTTCATTAAATTCATATTGCTCTACATCCCTTAATTGCAACACCATACGTTGCTGCTCAGGGAGCTCATTCATAATTTTACTCATCCAATGCAAACTATCGCGAGCCTCTATACTGCTCTGTAGTGAAACACTCTCATCCGTGTAATTGGAGTGAACGAGTTTTAAATTTCCAGCCTGTTTAGACTTTAACCGATCCAAACAATAATTCTTGGTCATCGTCACGGCAAAAGCTTCTACATTGTTGTACTGTTCCATCTGTTTTTTATTATTCCACAACTTCATCAGTACTTCCTGTGTTGCATCCTCAGCTTCCTCTCTGGAAACTAACAATCGTTTAGCAAGGCGGAACAACTTATCCCTAAATGGCATTACTGTATGTAAAAACTCCGTTTGCTGCATTTTATTGGTTGCTTAATACTTGTTTTATCGGGTTCTAAAATGTAGACGACTATGAGTAACTTTTGTTACAATTTATTTTTTTAATTCGCCAAATGTAAGTAATCTTACATATATAACTATAAAATTACTAAGGCCTCGAATCAATAAATATTGATTTCCAGCGTTTTACCTCAAATAACCAAAATATGAAAAACAAATTAAAAAACTCTTGGATACTCCTTCTTTTACTTGCACTAAGCATTAGCTGTAGTAAAGACGATGATGATATCGACGACCCTGTTACTGGAAAAGTAGAGCTCAACAGTGAAATTAATGACTTTATTTGGAAAGGGATGAATTATTGGTATTACTATCAGAGCCAAGTCGATGACCTCGCAGATACCAAGGATGACAATCAAGATAACTATTACACTTATTTAAATGAGTATTCAAATCCTCAAGAACTCTTCAACGATTTGGTGTATACTCAAGAGGATGACTTCTCATGGTATATAGAAGATGTAGAAGCACAAGCCAATGCCTTTAGAGGTATTTCTGAGTCGTATGGTATAAATCTGGGATTTGCGGTCTATGCAGATCAGAGCCAGACCGATGTTTTTGTTTATGTCGGCTATGTCTCTAAGAATTCTCCTGCAAGTGAAGCCGGTATTGAGCGTGGAGATCTGATTTACAGCGTTAACGGAACAACCCTCAATGCAGATAATTTTTCCATAATTAATAAATTGTATACAGAAAGCTCCATCTCCTTAGGTTTTGCTGAGA
Source organism: Galbibacter sp. (assembly GCF_048266365.1). Taxonomy (NCBI): domain Bacteria; kingdom Pseudomonadati; phylum Bacteroidota; class Flavobacteriia; order Flavobacteriales; family Flavobacteriaceae; genus Galbibacter; species Galbibacter sp. The sequence goes on from NZ_JBLWZP010000002.1 coordinate 424,250, forward strand.
TTGTAGATAATGCTATCATATACGATGAAAATGATATCTCTCTAACACCGGTGGTTATCAATGAAAATCCAGTATACTACCACGACATTATTGAGACCGGTGGTGCTAAAATAGGCTATTTGGTCTACAACAGCTTTGTACATACCTATCACCAAGAACTCAATGATGTGTTTGCAGAGTTTAAAAGTCAAAACATTAACGAGTTGGTATTGGATCTACGTTATAATGGTGGAGGCTCTGTAGTAACTTCCGCATTTTTAGCCAGTATGATCGATGGAAATGTTACAAATAATAAGACATTCGCCAACCTGGTATACAATCAAAAAAGAGATGCGGATGAAGGTGCAATATATCCCTTTTTTGATCAGGGTTGGTTATACGATAAATCTACTGGAGATTATACTGCAGATTTTGACATAAACAGACTTACAACACTTAACCGTGTATATGTCATCGTTACAGAATATACAGCTTCTGCGAGCGAGATGATTATCAACGGACTTCGCCCCTATATGGATGTTTTTGTTGTAGGAGGTACTACCGTTGGGAAAAATGAAGGTTCCATCACTGTTTATGATTCTAAAGAGGACTTCACTAGTTCAGAAAACAGAAATCCAAATCACAATGTCGGAATGCAACCTATAGTATTTCAGATAACTAATAGTAATAATGAGAGTGATTACGATGATGGCTTTACACCTGACCTTGAGATAGACGAGTCCATGTTTGCTGCTTCGATTAAACCCTTTGGAGATCCAGAGGAGCAACTTCTTAAAAAAGCAATCGACAATATTACAGGCGTAAGTGCAAAACAAAGCTTGTTCAGCACAACCAGCCTTCAAAAGCTTGGTAAGGTCAAGGGACCGAAGTTTAGTACGGAGATGTATATGCTTCCTTCAGACCTCGATCGTCTAAAATAGGAAAACAATTAATCCCACATAAGGATATAAAAAATCGAGTAGGCCTTAAATTTCTTAAAGGCACTACTCGATTGTTTTTTGGGTATTGTAGTAGGGACTAACCCAATTGAACTTTAAATTATAAAGTCAATCGAAATCCCAAACGTACGTTTCGACCTCTAGTGGTGTATCCCACGAGTTCCTGATAATCTTCATTAGTAATGTTATCCAGGTTTAAAAACATGCTAAATTGATCAGAGAACTGATGGTTCGCACTGAAGTTAAGTAGTGAAAAAGCATCGAGTTCCACATTTTCAAAAGTATCAAAATCAGTATCCGATCGCGCTCCGGTATATTGGTAACTAAGTCCGAGCCCGGTTGTTGAAAATAACTGATAGTTTACACCTGCATTTGCCTTATGTTTTGGTATTCTCAAGACCACCTTATCCCTGTTTTCAGTAAAGGTGTAATTTGCAGTGATCAGCAATTTAGCTATAGGCTCATAGGAAGCCTCTAGCTCCAGGCCATGTACAGTAAAGCGATCCTCAACATTGACATACATCCACTGCCCAGTCTCAATTGCTATCATATAATCAATAAAATTCTCTTCTTCGCGATTAAAGTACAGTGCGCTCCATCTAAACTGCTCGCTTTGAAATTCCACTCCACCTTCAAGAGTATGATTTTCTTCAGGTTTTAAATCTGGATTTGCTCCAAAGGCACCAAACAACTGTGGAAGGGTCGGCGCTATATATGAACTACTGTATGATCCAAGGAATTTTAAATAACTCGAATCAAGTTTAAGAGTATAAGAAGGATTGAAATTATAGGTAAAATGGCTACCGTACTCACTGTGATTATTCCATCTCCCGCCGAGGTTAAGATTCAGACCAAAGTCAGATACCCACACCACATTGGCATAAGGATCTGTAGTAGTAAAATCGGTATCAGCACCCAAGGTGGCTTGTCGTTTTATATAGTTCAACCCGATAATAGTATAAAACTTATCATTAAAGCTGTACTTATTATAGGCATCTACTACAGTGCTTTTAGCAGCGTAGGCATTTGGATATTCTGAGTAAATATCACGATGAATCTCATTAAAGGAGGCATTGATATTGAATTGACCATTGTTATAACGATACTCCGGTGATATGGTCACTCTATACTGCTCACTTTGGGAGTAGTTATCATTATCCCCCATAGGTGAGGCGGCATCAAAATCGGCTTTAAACTTATCATAATACCCTAGTATATTTACAGAAAGACGGTCTGAGAACTGATAACCAAAATTGACATTGGTGTTTATTCTGTTAAACGGATCCTTCTCCTCTCCGATTACAGCAGACAAACCATCGGTATATTGATGACCAAAGCCAACCAAATAGCTAAACTTATCCAACCGTCCATTGACATTCAGGTTGTTTCTAAAATCAGTAATCGAATAGTCGCTTTCATCAGAAGATTGATTACTCCCAATGCTACTTTGGAAGCTAGCCGAAATTCTTTCAGACCCTGCCTTTTTTGTTTTGATATTAATTACTGCAGTGGCAGCACTATTTCCGTACAAAGTACTCGCAGCACCTTTTAGGATTTCTACGGATTCAATACTCGCCGGATCGACGAGTTTTAAATCAAAATCACCGGCAACCTGTGAAGGGTCACTTACAGGAATACCATCAATTAAAAACAGTACTTGTCGATTGTTTCCGCCTCTAATGAGGTAGGATAGGTTTTGTCCGGCATTACTGCGACTCCCATTGATTTCGATACCACTTTTGGTATTGATAAGCTCCGCTAGGCTGCGTCCTTGATTTCTTTGCAGTTCCTCTGCAGTGATTGTTATAATGGTTTTACCAGAGTTTTCACGTTTTAATTCAAATCTGGAATCACTCACTACAACCGCTTCCAATTGGTTAACTTGTGTGTTTTCTAACCCACTGCTTTGCTGTGAGTAGCCCAGGGTGCAAATCAGACCCAGTGCACAAAAAGAAAGAATTCTTTTGTTCATTTTTTTAGTTCGTAAAAAGGGAAAAAAGTATGGAAATACCATACGCCAACTTTTATCCCGAAAGTTTGACAATATTTTTTGAATTTAGGCAGGTCTCCTGGCTTGCTTTTGTTTTGGTCAACCTTCCCATTCAAATACATGACTATTCGAACAGTGGTAATATAAAAGATACCAAAACACAAAAATTGCAGTAACACTTATAGCTACATAAAGCTTACAGTTGCGGGAACAGCTACGGATTTACACCGTATTCCCTTTTCATCCTTTTTGAATGTTCAAAAAAGGAACCATAAATTCGAGGCAAAAATAAACATTTTAAACAAGAGAAGCCATACAAGACAAATTAATCTTAATTTTACCCCTCGAAGCCGTGATAGAAAATATACAAATGTGCGTGTCATGATGAAATACCTTTACCTTTTACTTATTACACTACTTATCGGTTGTAATGAATCCTATCAAAAAACTAAAAATTCAGCTACAAAGGCTCCTTTAGCTTTGCAGGGTTATGAAGATGCCCTAACCCCAATACAATACGCACAGGGATTTGAAATAAAGACCCAGGGTTACATCACCTATGTACAAGTAAAATCTCCTTGGCCCAATGCCAAAGCCCCCTTTACCTACGCCCTGATCAGTAAGCAACATAAGAAAGAATTAAAAGACAGTCTGGACTACCTTCGATCTACCTTTGACGCTCTTATTTTCACCCCGGTTGACAAGGTGATAGCCACCTCAACTACCCAGATTCCCGCCTTTGAGCTCTTGGAGGTTTCAGATCATCTCATTGGGTTTCCAGGGACGGATTATATTTCATCACCTGCCATTAGAGCGCGGATTGAAAGTGGACAAATAAAAGAATTGGGCACCAATGAATCCTTAAACGAAGAAGTCATTATCACCTCAGGGGCCGATCTCTTCATAGGTTTTGGAGTTTCTAGTCAGAGTAAGAGCTATACTACCATATCAAAGGCAGGGCTTCCAGTGGTTTATAATGGTGACTGGGTGGAAGAAACACCGCTAGGAAAAGCAGAATGGATTAAGTTTATGGGTGCATTCTTCGAAAAACAACAAGAGGCCGATCACATATTTAACACCGTGGTAGATGAATATCATAAAGCAAAAAAATTAGCATTAAAGGCAACATCCCAACCCACTGTAATTAGCGGCTCGATGTTTAAAGACATTTGGTACGCTCCAGCTGGAGATAGCTGGCTTGCCCAATTCTTTAGTGACGCCAATGCAAATTATCTTTGGAAAGACACCGATGGTACAGGCAGTCTTTCTCTTAATTTCGAGACTGTGTTAATGAAGGCCAGAGCAACCGATTATTGGATTGGCTCAGGACAATTCACCAATTATAGTCAGTTAAAACAAACAAATCCACATTACGAGCAATTTGAATTCTTTAAGCAAAAGAACATCTTTACCTATGCATTGAGCATTGGAGATAAGGGTGGAATGCTGTATTATGAACTAGCACCTACACGTCCAGACATGGTTTTAAAAGATATAATTCATATTTTACACCCCGATTTATTGCCCGATTACACCACAGTATTCTTTAAACCTTTGCAACCTTGAATACCTCAAAATCATATTACCCTTCACTATTCATAGTAGGCTTACTCCTTATCGTAAGTTTTTTTCTGAATTTAAGCCTGGGCTCAGTAAGTGTTCCTCCTAAAGAGGTGTTCTACGCTTTATTGGACCAGCCTGTAGCCAATGAATCTTGGAGGTATATCATTGTCAACTATCGGCTTCCGAAGTCGCTAACTGCAATTCTGGTAGGTAGTGGCTTATCCCTTAGTGGACTTTTAATGCAAACACTTTTTAGAAACCCGCTTGCAGGTCCTTTTGTATTGGGTATAAGTTCAGGGGCGAGCTTGGGTGTTGCTTTATTGATAATGGGTACATCCATTTTTGGCGGAGCTATCGGAATAGGACTTGGTTATTCTGCAGGTACTATTATCGCTGCGACTATAGGTAGTTTTTTAGTCTTATTAGCCATTATGATTGTGGCAAGTGCTGTTAAAGATACCATGACGCTATTAATTATTGGATTAATGTTTGGTAGCATTACCAGTTCAGTGGTGAGTGTATTATCTTATTTTACAGAAAAAGAACAGCTTCAACAATATATATTTTGGTCCTTCGGAAGTTTGGGAAATCTAAGCTGGAATCAATTGCTGTTATTGACCATATTGATTGTACTCGGAATACTGATTGCCGTTAGCTGTATCAAGCCACTCAATGCATTTTTACTTGGAGAGCATTATGCCTCGAGCATGGGAATTGACGTCAAAAAATCCAGGTATTTAATTATTATTGCCACTAGTTTATTGGCAGGAAGTATAACAGCCTTTGCAGGCCCGATAGCCTTTATCGGCCTAGCCGTACCACACCTTAGCAGACAGCTATTTCCGACGCAGAATCACAAAACAATGATCCCGGCGACCATAGGTTTTGGAGCTATGATCATGTTGTTATGTGATACGGTAGCACAGCTACCCGGAAGCACATTAACCCTACCCATTAATGCCATTACATCCTTAGTTGGTGCTCCTGTGATTATTTGGTTATTGGTTAGAAAACGCAAAATGATATTTTAAATTACAGCCTATCAAAACGAAAACAACACATAGCGTCATTAAGTCCGTAGATTTACAAATCGGATATCACCATAAATCTGTAGTCAACACCGTGGCGCAACACATTAATTTTGATGTGCACTCCGGTGAATTGGTAGCCGTTGTAGGAACAAATGGTATTGGAAAGTCAACACTGCTGAGAACACTTTCTGATTTACAACCAAAGCTGTCGGGTGAAATCTTACTTAACAGTACCCCATTGTCGAGGTACAAAGCTAACCAGCTTGCCAGACAACTAAGTATTGTACTTACTGAAGGAATCCCAACTAAAAACCTCAGCGTATTGGAGGTGATTGCCTTAGGCAGACAACCTTATACAAACTGGATCGGTAATTTAAGCGACTCAGACATAGAACTCGTAAAAACGGTGTTGAAGGATACCGGGCTTAATGATCTTCAAGATAAAAAATGTTACCAACTCAGTGATGGACAGTTTCAAAGGGTTATGATTGCAAGAGCTCTTGCCCAGGACACCTCCCTAATTCTATTGGATGAACCCACAACGCATTTGGATATTTATCACAAAGCCTATGTGTTGAAATTATTAAAAAACATTGCCAAAACAACCGCCAAATCAATAGTGTTTTCCACTCATGAAATTGCCTTGGCCCTACAACTATGTGATAAAATATTAATTCTTCAAAAAGAAAAATCAAGTTTTGGCACTCCCAAGCAGCTCATACAACAGGGAAGTTTCTCCGATTTATTTGAAAGTGATCTTATCAGTTTTGATCCCCAAAGTGCAAGTTTCAAAATCAATTAACTTCCTGCGAATCAAAGTCCAGATCTACCAGTACAGGAAAGTGATCTGAAGGATATTTACAGTTTTGTGAATCACTTAAAATTCCACTCTTAAGCACCTTAAACCCATTTTCAGAAATAAATACATAATCGATTTTTTCGGTCACCGGTTTCTCAAAGTGAAAGCCATTAAAGGTTCCTTTAGGTCCAAATGCATTATCTCCGGCTACCGTATGAGTATCTAGCATCTGATCAGTGATTATTTGAATTCCCTTTTCATTGTCCGTTAAATTAAAATCCCCAGTGAGTACCACTGCCCTATTTTCTTTATTGACTTCTTTTATTTTTTGAAGTATCAACTTCGAACTCTCCAATCGTGCAACATCTCCTCTATGGTCGAAATGGGTGTTGAACACCCAAAAACTATGATCTGAGTCTTTATCCTTAAACAAGGCATAAGTACAGATTCTATTCAAAGCAGCATCCCATCCTTTGGAAGGTTTGTCCGGAGTAGGTGAAAGCCAAAAGGTTCCCTGTTTTACAACCATTAATTCATCCGTATTGTAAAAAATAGCAGAGTATTCTCCTTCAGTATTTCCTTTATCTCGACCTATACCAACGTAATCATAAGGTTTCAGAACTGACTTTATATCCTCGAGCTGATGGTGTAAGCCTTCTTGGGTTCCAATGACATCTACATCGTAATAATTCAGTTGCGAAATTAGAAATGCTTTGCGATTTTCCCAGTTGTTGGCTGTATCCGAAGGGTTGTCATATTTGATATTATATGACATGACTTTAAGATCCTGTGCGCTGACTACCCCGCAGATTAGTGTCGCTAAAATAAAATTTAAAATTCTCATGTGAAGTCGTTTCGTTATCGTAAAATTTATCGCTTCTCAAATATACCAATCCTTATTTTAGATTCCGTGAAATCTGCTGGTTTTATTGACTACTTATCCCCCATATTCTTTTTTGGCATCTTCCGTCATTTCTTTAATTCAACCATGAACTACTTCCTGGGTTAGTACCTTCCCATTCTCTCCTAATCTCTTTATTTTAATAGCCTTATCATCAGGGTCTAGATCAATCTTTGTAGCAGTTAAAGTAAACTTATCTCGCACTATCTGCAATATTAGTCCGGGTAAACCGCTATAACGTGAAGCCCAAAACTAATTGGGATTTCAGGTGTAAACCATGCTATTGCATCCCTGTTATAATAAAATCCCTGTCGACTAAATAATCGTTCTACAGCGGTCGTCTTATAACACAAATACCTCCCGATCTTTTTAGTCTCTTGTGTTATTTCCCATTCTAAAGGTTTATTGGCAACATCTCCAAAAGTAAGACTAGAGTAGATCAAAGAATGCGTTGCATTATTCGTATAATAAGGGCTAGTGTCAGAATTACTTCCGATATTATATCCTTTTTCATCCAAAGAAGGGATTAAATAATAGTAGGATTCTTCATTATTAAAGTTCAATTCAAAATCTTCTGGAGTAGCATTTCGGTATTCTTGTATCACAAGTTGCTTGATATGCATTGGAACTTCTTTTTTTGACTCTACAGCTTTGGTAAAACTTTCGATGTATTTCTCATTCATAACACCGGTGTTTTCATGGAAAAAATATTTAACGGTCAACAAGCTTTTAGTACTTATTAATAAGAAAATCCGTAGCGATTTCGTTGTAACTAAATCAACTATTTCAATAGTATTTGCTCTGACACATAGACCCTAATCTTAATAATTGATCGATATCAATATTAGAAAAACATCTCAAACAACCAACTTTTGAACTACAATATGATAAATAAAGTCAATATGGAGAACAGAATTAATCAATTTATCACCTATGGGTCCACGACTATAGTAATTCGACAATCCATCAAAAGGGATATGTTTTGGATCTTTAAAGGAAAATTGAACAACTAATACAATAGAGAATTTGACCTTATAAAACAATTATAACCGGAAATATTCATTATTCTAGCGGAGTTCCTCTTAGACGTTCAAAATTTTTATAAGCTTGATCCACTTTTTTCTTTGGTGCTTTTTCAAATTCCTTTTCCGTTACCTTATACACCTTTTGAAGAGAATCTAACGTCTTGTGCATTGCCTTAATAACACTTTGGTATTTTGGATCATCAATAGCATTGTGCAGCTCCTTAGGATCTTCCTTTAAATCATAAAATTCCCAAGTATCGATATCATCATAGAAGTGCATCAATTTATAACGCTTGGTCTTTACACCATAATGTTTTTTAACCATGTGAAATGCTGGATAATCATAATAATGATAGTAAATAGCATCCCTAAAATCATTCTCCGAAATCTTTCCTTCGAGTAAGGGTTTTAAGGATTTACCTTGCATTCCACGGGTCAAGGAATCACCTGCCTCAGCATAATCTAAAAAAGTTTGAGCAAAGTCTAAGTTCTGGGTTAAAGCACTTACTTCAGTTCCCGCTTTTATTTTGTTTGGATACTGAATCATAAAAGGCGTCCTAAAGGATTCTTCATACATAAAACGCTTGTCGAAAAACCCTTTTTCCCCGAGGTAGAATCCTTGATCAGAGGTATAAACTACAATGGTATTTTCCATTAAACCATTCTCCTGAAGAAAATCAAGTACCTCTCCTACACCATCATCAACGGCTTTTACGGTAGCTAGATATTCTTGGAGGTACCGCTGTAATTTCCATTCCGCCAACTCCTTTCCCTTTAGATCAGCTTTCCAAAAGGCATTATTCTTTGGAAGATAGGCTTTATTCCAAGTAGCTCTTTGCTCCTCACTCATGCGATCAAAGTCATTAGTCCACGGATTGTTGGATAACTCCGTACTTCCATAACCCTTACTTAATTTCAGGTCATGACCCTCATACATATCTTTATAGATTGTTTGAAGTTGTTGCTGTGCAGCTATTTGATTTTCATGGGTATCGAAATACGTATCAGGAACCGGAAATGTTATCGAATCAAATGCATTTAGATGCCGCAGCGCAGGCATAAAGTTGCGATGCGGTGCTTTGTGGTGTAACATCATAAAGAATGGCTTCTTTTGGTCCCTACTGTTTTCTAACCATTGCAGAGCTTCCTTAGTAATTATGTCGGTTGCATAACCCGGAACGCGTATGGTGTCACCCATCCTAATAAAGTCAGGGTTGTAGTAGTGCCCTTGATCTTCTATGATATTCCAATAATCAAAGCCTTGAGGATACCCGTACAAATGCCACTTGCCGATCAAGGCCGTTTGATAACCTATGCTTTTTAACTTTTTTGGCAAGGTAGGCTGATTACCATTAAAACGTTCTCCGTTTTGACGAAAACCATTAAGGTGACTGTGCTTTCCTGTTAGAATCACAGCTCGACTCGGCCCGCAAATTGAGTTGGTATTATACATGTGGGTAAACAAAGCGCCATTCTCAGCAATTCGATCGATGTTTGGAGTGGGTGCCAACTGACTCAGTTCACTACCATAAGCACTTATGGCCTGATATGCATGGTCGTCAGACATGATAAATAAAATGTTTGGTCGGCTAGGCCGAGTCTCTTCAGAGGTAGTTCCTGACTCTTTCTCTTTTGTATTTGTTTGACATGAACCTGCAAAAATCAATAGCCCTGCAATTAAAAAGAAGGCAACTGTTCTTATCGTCTTAAAGTATTTCATATTCAAGTGTTTACTGTTCTATTCGTTTGTATAAACTGCCCCTCTATAACTACATCGCGGATAAAGGTGGCAATAACATCGTAAAAATTAATTTGAGATTCTATCGTAGAATAAAGGATTTCATTAACAAAGCGTTAGAATCTTCGCCTACAAATACCTCAAAGACTCCTGGCTCCGCAATAAATTCCAATCGATTGTTGTAAAACTTTAAATCATCTGGCTGTAAGGTGATGCTAACCGTTTTCTCTTCTCCCTTTTTAAGAAACACTTTTTTAAAAGCCTTTAAGGTACGCTTGGGTGGGGTAATACTTCGAACAACATCCCTTAAGTAAAGTTGTACCACCGTGGCACCATCGTAATCTCCTGAATTTTTAACTTGAACAGAAACCTCAAGGGGTTCATTCGCAGAGATTTCATCCTTGCTCAATCGTAGAGCTGAGTATTCAAAAGTGGTATAACTGAGTCCATAACCAAAAGGCAGTAGTGGTGTATTGGGCAGATCCAAATAATTGGATCTAAACTTTTGAAACTCTTTAGTATCACCGGCAGGTCTACCTGTGTTTTTCATACTGTGGTATATCGGAATTTGCCCCACAGATCTTGGCCAAGTCGCTGTTAGCTTTCCTGAAGGATTGTAATTACCGAACAGTACATCTGCAATAGCATTACCCGCTTCAACCCCAGGGTGCCATACCTGTAAAATACTAATGGGCATTTCGAACTCCTCACTAATATTTAAGGGTCTACCGCTCATCAGTACAAGAATTAAGGGTTTTCCTGTGCTTTCTAAAGCTCGAATTAATTTTTTTTGTGGCTCAGGAATACGAATATCGGTACGACTAGCTGCCTCGCCACTCATTTCGGTGGCTTCACCAACTACAGCTACAACAACATCGGCATTTTCGACCTTTGCCATGGCTTCTTGTAACAACTCCTCAGGGAAAGCCTCACTAATCATGACACGAGGGCCAAAAACATTGATTTTTTTAGCCATTTCAGGATCATCTACGATATTAGAACCCTTTGCATAATTGACTATTGCTGCAGGTGCAATATTGGCAATACCCTCTCTGACGGTAACGGCATACTTCACCTCTCCGGTCGGAGCCCATGTCCCCAACATATTATTTCTATTATCAGCCAAGGGTCCAACAAGAGCAATTTTAGCTGTTTTTGAAATTGGCAGTACTCCTGCATCATTTTTTAAAAGTACTGCTGATGCGGCAACGGCCTCTCTAGCGACCGCCCTGTTTTCAGGGGTCAATATATCTTTTTCAGCGCGGTTCTCATCGATATACCTATAAGGATCATCAAATAGTCCTAATTTATACTTGGCTTCTAATATCCTTCTACAGGCATTGGTAATGTCGATTTCTGTCACCTTTCCTTCTGCCAGTGATTTTTGAAGCGTACTGAGAAAACCCTCACCCACCATATCCATATCTAGCCCGGCATTTAAAGCCAAGGCAGAAACTGTCTGTAAATCACCTATGCCATGAGCAACCATTTCGTTTAAGGATGTATAATCGGAGACTACAAAACCATCAAAACCCCAGAGATTGCGCAATACATCGGTCAATAGCCACTTATTCCCGGTGGCAGGCACCCCATCCACATCATTAAATGAAGTCATCACCGAACCAACACCAGCATCAATTGCTGCCTTGTAAGGCGCCATATATTGATTGAACATTTTAAGATGACTCATATCGACCGAGTTATAATCTCTTCCAGCTTCTGAGGCGCCGTAAAGCGCAAAGTGCTTCACAGTAGCCATCATGGTATTTGAGGCAGTGAGATCATCACCTTGATAGCCCTTTACCATCGCTTTAGCTATGGCCGATCCCAAAAAAGGATCTTCGCCGGAACCCTCAGCCATCCTCCCCCATCGAGGGTCGCGGGAGATGTCTACCATGGGAGAAAAATTCCAGTTAATACCATCAGCTGTAGCTTCTTTTGCTGCGATTTGAGCGGTATGTTTTATCAGTTCCATATCCCAACTTGAGGCCAAGCCGAGTGGAATCGGAAAGATTGTTTTATAACCGTGAATAATATCAAAACCAAATAGTAAAGGGATTCCTAAACGGGAATTTTTAACGGCGAGTTCTTGAGCCATTCTGATCTTCTCAGGACCCGAAACTCCAAATAATCCACCAACATTACCGGCCTTTATTTTTTTCTCCACATTACGGCTGACCACCTCACCAGTAGCCACACCTCCGCCAGGGGTAACTAAATTTAGCTGCCCTATCTTCTCTTCCACTGTCATCTTACTCAGTAGCGCCTCAACCTCCGGTATGGATTCTGTGTTTTGTGCAATTAGGCTCAAACTACTACATAGACCAGCTATCGATAATATCATTAATCGTTTCATCCTGTGTTGTAATTTAATTTTTTTAAGCAGCAATAATTATCATGGTACTCTTTACCTTAGTTTTTAGGAGTACGTGTTTTTGAAAATAGCCAAGGTAAAAATTCCGGTTCGGCAAATGCAGAATCCCAGCTGTTATGCCTAGCATTTTCATAGAGGGTAAAATTCGGATACCCACCCGCCTCTAATAGGGCTTCAACCATTTCCAAAGAGTATAGTGGATTAACAACATCATCCTTGGCTCCATGAAATACCCACATCGGTACCTGGGCATATTTTTCTACCAAATCATCACTTCCTCCACCACAAATGGGAATTGCTGCAGCAAACGTCTGTGGCATTCTACCGAGGATTTCAAAGGTTCCCATACCGCCCATGGATAAGCCGGCGACATAAACTCTATCCTTATCCACATAAGATTTATCGAGTTGCTCTGAAAGCAACTCCATGACCAAACTTAAGGCTGTAGTTGGAGTCTTTTCTGGATGAAACTCCAATTTCACACCCTCTCCAGAGCGATCCACATCCACATTCGACCAATAATCGTCTCTTGGGCATTGTGGGAAGATGACAATGGCAGGAAATTCAGCTCTGTTTTCCACGGCAGCAAAAAGAGAACTTCCATGTATTAATTGTGCCTCATTATCACTTCCGCGCTCACCAGCGCCATGTAGAAACAGCACCAAGGGATAAACCTGGTCTTCTGAAAAATTATCAGGCCACAAAATTCGATAGTTTAAGGTATCTGTTCCTTTTACCAAACTAGCCTCTTTATACAATTGTTGTTGAGCCAACATTAATACCGGAAGGCATACCAATAGGCAGCTAAGCCATTTGTTTATAGAATTCATTTTATTAAAAGTTTATATTTTCAAAACTAAAATCTTGGGCGGTATCCTCTTTATAAGCATCTAACCACGGTGAATAGGTACTGACGGTTATTGTTTGCCCGCTAAGGTCTACCTTTACAATTCTCAAAAACCCATTGCCACCGTTCTTAGAGCCTTCCACCCCTTTTTGGTAATTGGCCAACATTTGATAAACCGTGTTGCCGTGATCACCCTTCGAAATTAGTGTACCTACCCCGGATTTTAAAATATGCCCACTGAAAACCATAAGTATTCCAGGGTGTTTTTTTACTAATTTATTCCAAAGTTGAACACCATTGTTTACCGACTCCTCACCGGAATCCTCACCTATGCCGTAGTCCTGTGGTTGCCACCAATGATCACCCCCGTGTAATGTGTTATCGTTATATAAATAGGCATGCGTATTGATAATGACTTTGGCATTGGGATGTGCTGAAATCAATTTATTTGCCCAATCAATCGTCTTATTTCTTGGCCCAAACTCCAATGAAAACACTAGCCATGTATAACCGCCTATTTTAAATTTGCTACAGAGATTATCCACAGTTCCTTCAGGAAAACTAGCAAACACATTATTATTTGCCTTCAATATCTTGAGGTCAAAATAGCTGTTGGCCTTTTTAGTATTGCGCACATCGGCAAATAACCCTTGAGCACTACCCATATCATGATTTCCTAAACTAAATGTATAGGGTACCTTAGCTTCTAACATATCAAATCCTTCTTTGGCAAGTCTCCACTCTTTCTCGGTATTATTTTGCGTGATGTCACCTTCGTGTATCACAAAAGAAAACCGATTTTTATTATCTGCAATCCACTGCATTTGACTTAAGTAAATATCAGGATAAGATTCCATATAGGACTGCGTATCCGGCAGAACAACAAATTCAAAACTTGTTTGTTGCGGATTGCAACCTAATACCAATATCAAGGCACCAATAAACACTACATGCCGAGTCCTTTTCATTACTATAAACTTGAATGGGTGAAGCCTAATTTTTCTAATCCATGTTGAACATCCTCATTTTTCATTAAAAGCTTCCATAACAAGCCCGTTCTATAATTCTCTATCATTACCGGTATCGGCCCTTGATCGATAGCCAAATAACGAGGAACATACCAGTCATCTTCAAGGCTAAAGGCATCGTATGGGCCGTATTTCCCTATCAACGAATCTTGTTGCTTATACATATATCTTAAAAACTGCATACTTTCCTTTGGGGTATATGGCATAGAGGATAGTGCAGCAGTAGGTGAAATCACCCCAAGATCCAAATCCCCTGGATGATGGCCTGCATAACCTTTCATCGAATAACTGGAGGTAAGTCCCCAACAGTTTTCACCATAACCCTCATAATTCTTTGGATTATCAACACAATACCTATATTGAATCAAGGCATGGTTACGATTTAAAGTCCAGTAATCAGCGTATTGATCTTTTAATCCTTTAGGATTAAGCCCTAGATACGAATAATGTGACCAAAACATTGGTCCAACAGGGTCACCATCATGCTCGTAATGATCGAGTATGGTCGGTAAATCATAGAAAGTAGTATCCTGGGTAATAGCCCCATTTCTGGCCCAACCTTGATCGTATACTTCTTTTGAAATCGGATGTGTAGGTGAGGCTGCAGCGAGTACATACATGATCAGACATTCATTGTATCCTCCAACAGGAAAGTTCATTTTCCAACCGTAGTTTTCCGACCAATGCCAGTACAATACATTTTCGCCCTTGGTATACCAGTCCCATTCAACCCCTTCATATAAAGTTTGAATGTCCTTTACGAGTTGTTGCTCCTGTTGGTTACCTCCCTTAAAATATTCAGCTACCGTTAATAGACCTTCCACCAAAAAGGCAGTCTCGACAAGGTCGCCGCCATCATCGTATGTACTAAAAGCTTTGGTCTTGCCTGTATTATCATCCAGCCAATGTGGCCAAGCCCCGTGAAAACGATCTGCTTTGGCTAAAAAATCAACAATTTTAATATAGCGCTGCAAAGCTTGCTCTCTACTGATATATCCTCGTTCAATACCCACAAGTATAGCCATCAAACCAAAACCACTTCCTCCAGTTGTTACAATATGTTTATCATCGGATGGGTATTCGCCATCCATATGGATACGTTCGGCTGCCAATCCGGAATTTGGCTGGGCACCATCCCAAAAGTAGTCAAAGGTTTGGCGTTGCACCTTGTCCATAAGTGCTATATCATCCTGGGTTGGGACAAATTCTTCTTGCTCGCCGGCTGGCGGAGATTGAGATTCTTTTGTGTCAGTTTCCTTTTTTGTTCTATTGTCACATCCCGCAATCACCAATGTGAACAAAAATATATATATCGTGTTTAAACGCATATCATTTCTATTTTTAACTAAGTTTTTATTGCAAATCCGCATTTTGAATTTCTAAAATTTCTTCTATTGTCAAGGCCTTGTTATATATTCGAAGCTCATCGATAAAACTCAAATCTGAAAGGTGACCCCATCCGGTAAATCGTGGTGCTCCAGATCCGATAGATAACAAATCACATCCAGTCCAATCAACACCGGTAATGGCCGCTTCTGCCACAAGGGTACCATCAATATAAACCTTGGCCGCATTACCGGAAATAGTAAAGGCCATCTGCACCCAATCTGTACCGGGAGCAAGATCAGCTGCAGCTCCTCCATCTACCCACGAATCAGCCGTTCCATTACCCACATTAAGTTTAAAACGCTGATTACCACTAGCACCTTCTCTAAAGAATCGGAATCCGCTAGTTCTGTTGTTTTGAGCATCCGGATTTTCGGTGTCTTGGGGACCTATAACTAAAATACCAGCACGATCCGGGATTGCATTTAATTTATACCAGAACGTTGCACTGATCTCCTCAAAGAGTATACCTTCAGTAGGAAAGCTCACATAGGAATCTACAGCCCCGGCTAAAGCATTTGGTCCCAAGACGCTCTCACCTGCAAATCCAATAGAGCCCACAGCCGTTCCACTGGTTACACTAACGAGCTCTGCAAAATCTCCATTAAACGGCATATAAAAAATTTCACCATCATAGCGGGGCTTATAAGCCTCTTTTTTCACAAACGAAATGGTTTGCGTGGTTTCTTTACCCTCAATGTCGGTTGCACTAACCGATAGGCTATGGTCCCCGTTTTCCAAATTAGGATACACGAGATCATCTACAGCAAACTTTCTATAATCCTTAAAATCACTATAGTTACCAATGACGCTCCCATCCATACTTACCACCACGGCGTTTAGCTCAATATCATCTTCTACTTCAAATTTAATGGTGATTGGAACCACGTCTTCTTTGACCTGAATTTCCAATCCGGCTGCCGGATAATCAATGGCAACTACAGGTGGGGCCATATCGTGCCCCGGTGCTACCTCCTTAATGGAGTCGATACCTTGATCACAGCTAAAAAATAGCACAACTGCAGCAAGGCTCAATAGAAATATAATACGTTTCATGTTGTAGTTTTTAAAACATTAGTTTACTTCGATAATACTGGTAATTCGTCGAGCTGTTGTTGAGGATAAGGCAATAATTCCAAATCGCCACTAAAGGATCTACCGTCATAACTCAATTCCTGGTAATTGTCAACACGAATCATATCGTAATAACGAATTCCCCATTCTAAGGCCAGTTCCGCAAATTTCTCATCCAAAACTTGCTGTGTGGTGACCCCTGAAACAGCTGGCATATTAGCTCTTGCTCTCACCATATTTACAGCCTGATCAGCCGTTAATCCCACACCAGTGGCACCCCTGGTTAAAGCCTCAGCATACATCAATAATATCTCTGCATAGCGGATCATGATGTAATTTTTATTACTACCGTAATCGGTACGACCTGGTATTAATTGATTGGAAGGCAAATAATGTTTTCCACTTGAAAACAAAGCTCTTACATTGTCATTAATCACATCCCCATCAGGAGTTGTATTTGAAACAAAACCTGGAAGTGTTTCGTATCCGGGATTTGCCTGTATGGCCGCTATGCCTTGATCAGTAAACAACACACTAGTTTCTAAACGAGTGGTCTCTCCACGATCCAACATAAAAAGAATGTATTTCATAGTCGGTTCATAAAACCCCCAACCTGAAGAAGCGTCAGCTACCACAGGAGTCCATGAAGACGGACCATAAGGTGCGTACAAGTGCCCTTCTCGATCTCCAGAGCCTTGACCGTAATCGGAATATTGCAGTTCCATCAAACTTTCATCACTTAATTTGCCAGGGGTTTTAAACAATTCGTAAAAATCAGGATAAAGAGAAAATAAGCCTGAATTAATAATAGCTCCAGTGGCATCGGCAACCGCTTGATAGTTTCCCAATTCTTGGTTTGCTAAAGCCTTAACTGCATAAGCAGTATAAGCGGTATAGCCCCCAGGAAGATCCATACGTTGGTTGGGCCTTATTTTCGGTAAAGCTGGAATGGCCTCATCCATCTCATCAGAGACAAATTGCATGACTTCTTCACGTGTTGGAAGCTTCTCAATATGGGCTAAAGTAGATAAATCTGATGTATCCAATATAAAAACACTACCCCAAGTCTTTGCTAAGAAATAATGATCCATTGCGCGCATAATTTGAATCTCTGCCTTGTACTGCTCACCATTTTGTTTCCCAGCAGCATCAGCCTCGGCTATATACTTATCTATGTTCTCAATAGCGGTATTGGAAACAACGATATCATCGTAATATGCTTTCCACACACTATTGTACATCCAGTTATTAGTGTCGTATTTAAATTCGTCGGTATCTTGATAAACCGCCTGATCACCAGCGGCATTTACATCATCTCCACGAACCCCAATAAGTAGAGGAAGTTCCCAACCAGTACTTGTATAGGCGTCATATACGCCGATCAAGGATAATAACATATCCTCAGTTTTGGTGTAATCCGTACCACCTGTAAAATTGTTGTTCAATTCTGGCTCATCAAGTTTATCACAACTACTAAAAAACAGTGTCATTACTGATAAACTCGCTACTATAAATTTATGTTGTAGTCTCATAATTTCTTAAAATTTAATATTTACCCCTAATGTATATACAGCCGGTACTGGGTAGGTCTGGTTATCAAACCCATCCGCTACCTCTGGATTAAATCCATTATACTTAAACACCGTTAGTGGCTTTTCTGCCGTGACGTAAATTCTGGTCTGTGGTATCTTATCATTTTTAATAGTATACCCTAGTGTGATATTTTGAATTCTGAAGAAATCACCATCCTCAATGAAGAAGCTATTAAGTTGGTAGTTCCATGGTTTTCGCAAGCCTAGGGATGAAGGGTAGCTGTTACTAGTGCCCTCACCATGCCAACGATGGACGAAGAAATCCCGGTCTATATTCGTGTCCGGAGTGTAGCGGTATTCCCCTCGTTTTCTATTTAGTATTTTATTTCCACCTTGTCCTAGGGCAGCCAAAGAAAAGTCCCAATTTTTGTAGTTTAAATTCACATTAAACCCATAGTTATAGGTTGGTATAAATGACCCTAGTACTGTACGGTCATCCCCGTTTATGACACCATCTTGGTTTCTATCCTTAAATTTAAAATCCCCGGGAACTAAACCATTGTCCACGGCAATAGGATCTGCCTGGATTTCAGCGTCATTCTGATACACCCCAGCAGTCTCCAATCCATAAAACGCGAACAAGGTTTCACCGACAATGCTTCTTCGTTGAAAATCTGAACTTCCAAAGTTTAAATACTGCTGTCCACCAAGATTGAGAATTTCATTCTCTAAAGTAGAAAAGTTTCCACCAACACTATAGCTAAAGTCATCAGAAACAGTTTTACTCCAATTAAGAGCAACCTCCAACCCTTGATTTCGAATTTGACCTACATTCTGCCTTAAACTCTCAGGCACTAAAGGTCTTGCTACAGGAATTACAGCATCTTTAGTATCTCTTCTAAAGTAATCAAGCTCCACAGATAGGTTGCTGTTAAACATCTTTGCCGAAAGACCAAGGTTATACTCCTCAGTAACCTCCCAACGTAAGTATGTAAAAGCACTAGAGGTTTGTAAACCCGAATACATCACATCTCCAAAAGCGGTGGTGACTACACTTGATGTAAAAGCCCCATCACTGGAGGCTACATTGTCGTTACCCAATTTCCCCCAGCTTCCTCGAAGTTTTAAAAAATTCACCACATCACTTTCTGGAAAAAAGGATTCTTCACTTAGAACCCATCCAGCACCAACGGTTGGAAAATACCCCCATTTCTCCTGATATTTATTGGTCCCATCCGCACGGAAAGTCCCATACAATAAATAACGACTGTCAAAATTATAGGCTATCCTACCAAAGTAAGACAAACCATATTCTCTTCTTCCGTCATCACCAACAGCATCGACATCAATGGTTTGAGCTTGATCTAAGTAAAATGCTTGTTCACCATTGTTATAAGGAAAACCTATCCCCTTTGCTTCTAGCATTTCATAGGATTCATCACGAAAAGAAGCACCTGCTAAAAGCGTTACATTATGCTTTCCAAAACTATTGTCATAGGTTAGTGTATTATCCCAAATTTGGTTCGATATCGTTGCATTTCGTTTTACCAGTTCTGAATTCACTCGAACTTCATTTCCTCCCATAGTATACGGTAAACGAACCTCCCTGGTTTCGACGTTTTCAAAATTATGATTGTAAGCGGTTCGAAATGTTAATTTGTCAGGAATGATATCAACTTCTGCATAAAAGTTGGCCATAACATTTCTGATTTTAACTCTATTTTCACTGTAGGAGAGCAGTGAGAAAGGATTTTGGCTACTTCGATATCCCAGATCCTGTGAATTCGCATAAGCTATAGGTGCTGCAGCAGTATTTAAAGGATCGTATACCGGTAATAAAGGAACCGCATAATAGGCTTTCCGCCATGCAGAAGCTTCAGGTCGATATCGAGAAGCATTGCTAAGCACCATGGTCCCCCCAACTGTCAGCCAATCGGTAACCTTAAAATCAATATTACTTCGAAGATTGAATCGTTCATATTCATTTTTCATCTTTAATAAACCCTCTTGACTAAAATAATTTACTCCGATAGAATACTTCGCATTTTCGCCTCCACCGGACATTCCAATATTGTGATTGGTAATAACTGCATGGCGCATGATCTTATCATACCAGTCTGTATTCACATCCGGTAAACTAGGATCCACTCGGCTTCTACCGTAGCGCTGAATGGCATTTGCTACAAATTGATTATCAGCATCAAGTCCTGTCTCTTTAACATACTGTACAAATTGTTGGGTATTGGCCATCGTAACAACATTTTGAGCAATCTGATAACCAGTATATCCATCATATCTAAATTCTGGCTTTTGATTATAAGTTCCTCCTTTTGTTTCAATTAGAACAACCCCATTTGCAGCACGTACACCATATATTGCCGCCGCAGAAGCATCCTTTAAAACAGAAATTGTCTTGATATCCGATGGATTTAGGAAATTAATATCATCGTAAAAACCACCATCAACAACATATAAAGGCCCTGATTCTCCAGTATTATAAGACCCAACCCCACGAATACGTACTGTTGGAGACTCACCAGGTGTACCATTATTGACAACCTGAAGGCCAGCAACCTTTCCTTGTAAGGCTTGCATCGGTTGAGCTGCAGGGGTTTTTTCAATTTCCGCTGCTTCCACTGTGGTGATTGCTGAGGTCAAATCCTTACTTTTCTGGGTACCATAACCTACCACCACGACTTGTTCAAGTTCATTAGTACTAATTGTCAGTACGGCATCTATTGTAGAACTAGTTCCTACCACGAGCTCAGCAGTCTCCATACCCACATAAGAGAACACTAAAGTATCTCCTTGATTAGCCTCTATAGAGTACTTCCCATTGAAGTCGGTTTGAGTTCCTGTAGTTGTACCTTTAACCAAAATACTTGCACCAGGTAGTGGCATGTTTTGATCGTCAGACACCACTCCAGCGATCGTCTGTTGCCCAAAAGCAGTCAGGCAAAAAAACAATAATAGAGTTAATAAATGATTTTTCATCTTTCTTATTTTAAATTTAGCTTCTTAAAATTATCACAAACTATAACGATGTAGCAAAAAAGTACCTCAGCTTAAATACATCAACTTATGAGAAATTGTAGAACACCTGTAAGTAGGCATAATTAACGGGTATCCGTAGAACAATGAGATACTCCAAAGATTTAATGTGATGTAGTGATGATGTGCTATTATTATATAAAATGACTAGTTTCTCAAAATACAAAGGGGTTATTTATGCCACTAATTCTTAAAATTTTACCAATTTAGCAGCATTAGAGTGTTAAAAACACCAATATGTAGAAGTAATTTAGAAGAAGTTTAACACATTTTGAAAATGAGGAATATACTATCCTAGGAAACTTAAATGTTTGTCAGATATTCGTTCATGTTTTGATCTGTGCTGAGCTCTAATTTCTTTCTCAGACGATATCTGTGAATCTCAACGCCACGAATGGAAATACCCATTAGTGGGGCTATCTCTTTACTCGAGAGATTCATTTTTAAATAAGCACATAATTTTAAATCTTTAGGAGTAAGCTTCTCAGGATGCAGCTTATGTAGTTCTCTAAAGAAAGAATCATGGATTTCATTAAAGTTCGATTCAAACAGTTCCCAGTCTTTTGAATCTTTCAAATGCTTATCAATCCTGCCCAATAGTTTATTGTATCGAGATTTATCGATAATTTCAGATTTGAAATAATTCAATTCCTCTTTGAGCTTCATCAACATCTCATTTTTCTTGGTCAATTCCATAGCCGTATTTGCGAGCTCCTTGGTCTTGTTTTTTAACGCTTGTTGATGCTGGTTTTTCTGGATTTCATTGAGTTTCTTTTCGTGTCTAAGTGCTTCTTCCTTACGATTAAGTTGATTTTGGTGCTCAAACTGTACCTCTAGATATTTCTTATGCCGAATAAGTACATATTTATTAATTGTCAAGATAAAAATGGATAGCAACAGCAACAACAAAATCAACAATACTGCACCCCATACACCTAAAAACCAAGGTTTTTCCACTTCAACAGTTAAAACAGTTGCCTTATTCGAGAGTCTTCCCTTAACAATGGATTGAATGCTTATCGGAATACGTCCAAAATTCTGGTTGGTAATGAAGATCCTTCCATCTTCCACTTTTCTATAATTCGAATGGTTAGTCCCTATGGAATACACCATGGTATTATTAGACAAAAATGGCGTGGAGACTTCAATACTAAGTGAATCACGTTGTTTTATACGAATCAGAGAATCTATGACCTGCGGTATGCCATTTTTTAGAATGCGATTGATCTTTGGCATGAAAGACAAACTACCCCCTGTAATTTTTTGATTTTTAACCACTAGGATGTCATTGTAAAGCGCAATTTGAACTACGGAATCATTAACCACTACAGCCCTTTCTTCTCCTTTGATCAAGTGCCCCCCATAATAACGATTTGGGATATAAAATTGAGAATCCTCATCAGTCAAATGCTTTCTAACAAACAAGCCTCCATCCTCTTTTTTAAAGACTACCGGAGAGGAATTTGAATCAGTAATAGGATAAGCATGCTGATCATTCTTTAAAATCTTGGTAAGGGAATTAAAGCTTACAATATTCTCTTCTAAGGAATTAAATACAAACCATTTTTGATTATTGTAGAATGCGATTTGTCCTTCGATTTCAAAGAGTTTGATCGCATAGCTGTTTTCAAAGAACTCATTATAATCCTTCTCTATTTTTGTAACCTTTTTATAATCATCAGAAAAATGAATTCTATATATCCCCTTATAAGGATGGGCAACCCAAGCGATATAATCCTTCTCAAACACTATCTTTTTTACTGGAAACCCAAGACCCTCAATTTCATTCACCTCCCAGGTATCCCCTTGTTTGGCATAAAGTGCTAAACCTGTATAGTTTCCTTGGATATAGGTATTTTGGAGTCTTTCCACTGGTTTAAAATCATAACCACCATTGTTTGAAGAAATGAGTTCCCATCTCCCGTCTTTAATTTGGTAAGTTCCTAAATTATGACCACAAATAATGAGACCATCAACAAGGGTAAGGTCCCAAATATGACCTTGTGAACCCTCCAGAAAATGAATCCCTTGCTTATTGCTAACATACATTCCGGTATTGGTTGCAATATAGGTTTCCCCTTTATAGTTCACCATATCATATACCCCCCCGATATCGTAATTTGAAGGGTTTAGGTAATAAGCATTAAAGTGCATAGGGATCGCAGAAATACCATTGTCTAAGGAAAGCCAAACAATACCGCGATCATTGACTAAGCTTCCCAAGATGGTATTATTTTGAAGTCCCGAATGTACATTTATATTGTAATACTGACCCGTATTTCGATTCAGTACATACAATCCATTTTTAATGGTACCTAGAAAAATATAGGACTCATTAATGCTTACCTTATTGAGTTGATGTTGTTTTGCAACCTCATTAAGTGGATGTTGCCACTTCACGATCCTGTCACTTCCATCCCAAATAAACATGCCATTGAGTGAGGTTCCTATAAGGAGCTGTTTGTCAGATAAAGCAACCATGGACTGAACCTTAAAGTCCTTTAACAACTCAGTACCTTTAATCAACTGGAGTTCAGTGTCTTTTAACCTATAAATACCATGATTTCTCGCGAAAATGTAGAACGAATCTTCAATCACATTAGCCCCTAAAAGTGTCATTTCAGGCTTTATAATTTTTATAGCTCCATCCTTATAGATAAAGAGACTGCTGAAAGATTTAAATACAATATGATCGTTCCATTGATAAATTCCCCAAATCGATTCCGTTTCGTAGGAGAAAGGATCTATAAGTGCACTAAGGCTATGGTACTCCAGGGTTCCGGTAGGCTGTCTTTCCCAATATCCAAACTCCTCATATGAACCTGTATACACCTTACCATCAAAGTAAGCAACAGATCGGATAATGGTTTGATTCGGCAGTTGATAAAATCGCCATTGGACCCCATCAAATTCTAACAAACCTTCATTGTTAGCTACAAAGACATGGTTTTCACCGTAGGCAATTCCCCAATTCTGAATACCAGCTTTGTAATCGTTGAGGTCAAAATTATGAATCGGTGGTCGATTTTGCCCCATCGCAACACCGACGCATAACCATACAAAAGCTAGAAAAAAAATGAGATTACAGCGTCTTACCCTCATTTGAATTATTTTTTTCAACCCTAATTCTTCTTTTGAATCTTGCGAATTGTACCTTTAAGATCAGCATGATTCTCTTATCTTTACAAGAATATTAATGGTATCATAATTTACAACGAAAATACATATAATGACTGACATTCTAATCTTTATCTTGATTACCTTGGTAGCCATTGCTATTGGAGTATTTATCGGGAACTACCTTGAAAGGCAAAAAAGCATTTCCATAAAACGGATTATGGAAGATAGAGAGATGCAGTTACTCGATCAAATCGAGGGACAACGAAATGAACTCAACCAAGAAAAATTAGCCAAAGAACAAATTCGGGAAATTAAGGACAATTATGCAATACGCTTGTCTAAAAAGGAGGTTGATTTTGAAAACCTTTTAGCGCGAAATAACGAACAAAAAGATGAAGTTGAAAAATTACAAGAGAAATTCAGCAAAGAGTTTCAGTTGCTAGCCAATAGGATCCTAGAGGAAAAATCAAAAAAATTTACCGATCAAAATGAACTCAACATCAAAAACATCCTCAATCCACTACAGGAAAAAATCAAGAGCTTCGAAAAGCGTGTAGAAGACAGCAATAAAGAAAGTATCTCTAGACACTCTGCCATGCAGGAGCAGCTCAAAAACCTGCAGGAATTAAATGTTCAAATCACCAAAGAAGCTTCCAATCTTACTAAAGCATTAAAGGCAGACACCAAAATGCAAGGAAACTGGGGGGAATTGGTGCTAGAACGCGTCCTGGAGAAATCCGGCTTGAAAAAGGATAGTGAATACACCGTCCAAAACAGCTTCTCCACTGAGGATGGTAAACGAGTCTTACCCGATGTGATTATTCATCTTCCTGGAGACAAAAAGATGATTGTGGATTCCAAGGTCTCGCTAATTGCCTTTGAACGCTTTGTCAATGAAGAAGATGAGAATCAAAAGGCAATTTGGATCAAAGAACATGTGAACTCGATTAAAAAACACGTCGACCAACTCAGTGCCAAAAATTACCATAGCTTATATGAGATGGAAAGCCCAGACTTCGTACTGCTTTTTATCCCACTAGAACCTGCATTTGCGGTTGCACTTCAGCAGGAGCCGCAATTGTATAATTTAGCGTTTGAGAAAAATATTGTCATTGTCACTCCTTCTACCCTATTAGCAACACTTCGCACCATAGACAGTATGTGGCAAAATGACCGTCAACATAACAACGCCATAGCTATTGCAAAACAAGCCGGACGTCTCTACGATCAGTTTAAAAATCTCTTAGACGATTTGGAGAGAGTCGGTAAACAACTCAATACAGTACAGAGCACCTATAATACTTCGATGACAAAATTAACAGGAAAAGGCAACTTGCTAACCCGCGTTGAAAGGCTAAAGACCCTGGGCGCAAAGGCTAGTAAACAAATTGATCAAAAATGGCTTGACAAAGCTTCAGACGATCATCTGGACGAAGAATAATAGATCAAAAAAATTTAAAACCGAACCCATAGAAACATTATGATTCCAAAATTTAAAACCGTAGAATCCTCCAAGGTGGAACTCTCTGAACTAATGCTCCCATCCCATTCGAATTTCAGTGGAAAAATACACGGAGGGTTTATACTCTCACTCTTGGACCAGATTGCCTTTGCATGTGCATCAAAACATTCAGCCACCTATTGTGTCACCGCCTCGGTGGACACTGTAGATTTCTTAAACCCTATTGAGATTGGGGAATTAGTCACCATGAAGGCTTCAATCAACTACGTTGGAAAAACCTCTATGGTAGTTGGAATCAGAGTTGAAGCCGAGCATATTCAGACTGGCAGGGTTAAGCACTGTAATTCTTCCTATTTCACGATGGTCGCCAAGGATGATAAAGGGAAAAGTGTCAAAGTCCCAGGACTTATACTAGAAACCAAAAAGGAACTCAAGCGCTTCTTTAAAAGCGTTAAAAGAATTTCACTTAAAAAGGAACGGGAGGCCTATTCCAATCAATTGGACTATACGGTAAATCAGCTCATTCATGAGTTAGAAGGGCACAATGTTAAAATTGATCTCAAATAGCACTGAAATAGACGATACTTCTATTTATCGCTTTTTTAAACGATATTTGTATATATCGGTAAAATAGACGATATTTGATCATATACTAAAGACTTAAACATGATAAGCGTCATCACT
This sequence comes from Galbibacter sp., assembly GCF_048266365.1. Classification (NCBI taxonomy): domain Bacteria; kingdom Pseudomonadati; phylum Bacteroidota; class Flavobacteriia; order Flavobacteriales; family Flavobacteriaceae; genus Galbibacter; species Galbibacter sp. The sequence goes on from NZ_JBLWZP010000002.1 coordinate 450,793, forward strand.
GGAGATATTGTAAATTCAAGACAACTAAACGATCCTGACATTTGGCTTAAGCCTTTGAAAAGCATCTTTAAAAAGGTCTGTCAATCAGAGCAAGATTGGGAGTTCTATAGAGGCGATAGCTTCCAAGTTGAATTAACACAGCACAACAAAGCCTTTGAAGTAGCCGTTTTAATAAAGGCCACAGTTAAAATGATTAAAGGTCTAGATGTCAGAATGGCCATTGGTGTTGGAGAGAAAACCCATCAAGGCATAAAAGTAACAGAATCGAACGGTCCGGCATTTATCTATTCTGGGGAAGCCTTTGAGACGCTCAGGTCAAAAAAGTCTAACTTGGCTATTAAAACAGGGAACAACACCCTAGATTCGGAGCTAAACCTATATTTTAAACTAGCCTTAATCGCTATGGATCACTGGACCACAAATGCTTCAGAAATTGTGAAGTTAAGTATTGAAAACCCAGGATACTCACAGCAAGAAATAGGAGTATTAAGTGGTATAAAGCAAAACACCGTGAGCGAACATTTGAAAAGGGCATTTTTCAATGAAGTTATAGAATTAAACCATATGTACCAGTCCAAAATAAAACACCTAAAATGATAGTAATCTTCCTACGCCTTTTATTGGCTCATATCTTAGCAGATTTTATATTTCAATCCAATAAGATGGTATCCGAGAAACAAGACAAAAAAGTAGCTTCAAAACGTCTATACCTCCATATACTTTTTCACATACTATGCTATTATCTACTGTTGTGGGATTTACAATGGTGGTATGTACCCCTTGTAATCGGGTTGTCTCATTACGTAATTGACTTAGGCAAACTATACTTCCAAAACCTAAAAAACGCTCGCCTGCTCTTTTTTATGGATCAAACACTTCATCTTATCATATTATGCGGGGCAAGCTTATTGATCAGTGGAGCAGATCTATTACCAATCACATTAAGTCCGCATCTTTTGCTCATAATAGTTGCCGTGGTATTCTTAACACAACCTGTTTCGGTAATTATCAAAACACTGATATCAGTGTACAGACCAAAGACCGAACTTGAAGAAGAAGATTCCCTGCAAAACGCCGGCAAATATATAGGGATTCTAGAGCGTTTACTGGTTTTTGTTTTTATAGCGAGTAGTCACTGGGAAGGTGTCGGGTTTCTAATTGCAGCAAAATCTATATTTCGATTCAGTGACCTTACCCAGGCCAAGGATAGAAAACTCACCGAATACATCCTAATAGGAACTCTACTAAGCTTCGGATTAGCTATTATTGTCGGGCTTATATTTCTATATTTGCTACCACGTCTGTAATATTGTATAGACTCGTGAAACATTAAATACTATAGCACCTCTAATTGGTCTGTTAAACGATTCCTAGACGTTCATAGGTTTCACTTAAGGCCTGATAATCATCAGTAATAACTAAAAGCTTATCATTTTCCATAAGTTGGGTTTTCCCATTAGGGACGAAAAAGAGTGATCCCCTTTTAACCATTACCACTATGGTTTTCTCTGGAAGGCGAAGATCCATAAGGTGGTTCCCCTTTTCCAAGGCAACTTTGGTCACTTTAAGTTCTGAGGTTATGGACTTGATTTCATCTGAGAATTCAACATCAAAATTTTTCAAACCTTTTATCTTAGAAGGCTCCTCCACAAGACCTAAGAACTTTGCCATTGGAGAGAGTGTCGTACCTTGTATAATTAGAGAAACTAAGGTGCAAAGAAAAACAATATTGAACATTAAATCGGCATTGGGAATATCAGCAGCTAGCACCATAATGGCAAATATAATCGGAACAGCGCCCCGCAGTCCAACCCATGAAATAAAAGCCCTATCCTTTGTCGGCATCTTCCGAAAGGGCAATAAACATAAAAACACACTCAGAGGCCTTGTCAATAAAATCATAGCCAAACTTATAATAAGCCCTGGAATAATTATAGGTATTAGTTCACTAGGGTTGATCAGTAACCCAAGAGTGAGGAATAAGAGCAACTGGCTCATCCAAGCCATACCATCAAAAAAGTTAACAGCTGATCGTTTGTGAACGAATCGAGAATTTCCAAGCACTAGCCCCCCGACATAGACCGCTAAAAACCCATTACCTTGTATAAAATAAGTGAAGGAAAATATAAAAATACAAAAAGTAAAAACCAGAATCGGATAAAGAGACTTGTTATCAATACCCAATTTATTAATAGTATACACCGCTAGTTTTCCTAAAAAGTAACCAGAAACACATCCCACAACCAACTGTATGATAAGATTTCCAAAGGCTAATAAATAATTAGGTTCTGAATCCATACCTACGATACTTATCAAGGTAATGGTCAAAACATAAGCCATGGGGTCATTACTCCCACTCTCCAGCTCAAGCATAGGTCGAAGATTGTTCTTCAAATGCAACCCTTTAGACCTTAGAATAGAGAACACTGATGCTGAGTCCGTTGAGGACATCACTGAAGCCAAGAGTAGTGAGGCTAAAAAGCCTACACCTGCGGAAGGGATTGTCATTCCAAGCACATACCAAACGGCTAGTCCGGTGAAAATCGCGGTGAAAAACACCCCAACCGTGGCAAGCAATACCCCTTGAATGGCGATGGGTTTTATATCATCAATTTTCGTATCCATTCCACCTGAAAACAGTATAATGCACAAGGCTATTGTACCAATGGTCTGGGCGAGTTCGATATTTTGAAATACAATTCCAAAACCATCACTACCAAAAAGCATTCCCACTCCTAGAAACAATAGTAAGGCGGGAACACCAAATTTATACCCGGCTTTACCGGCCAGTATACTCAAGAAAAAAAGAATTGAAATTCCAAATAAAACAATCTCAACCGATATATTCATATACTCAAATTTTAAAATATCTAAAAAAAAAACGTGCTGATTAATGACCCAGCCCCCATGAAAATTTGTGCTTGCAAAGCTACGTCAAAGCTATCAAGATATTACCAATGCTTTTCAGTACACGTGGTTATTAGATAGCATTTTCTTATGTCGTTCTGGTAAATCCACTGCTACTATTTTAATGTAAAACAGCTCATATTACAACAGTAGCCTTAGATGTTGCAATGCAGACGTCCCATGAGGTTTCTTGCTTCGCCATTCTCGGCCGCCCAACAAACCCACAACAACTCAAAATCCAACAATTATAATCGAACACACGTGGTTTATCACACCAACCCAAGAATCACCAAGGTTATAACAAATGACATGAAACAGGGTTAAAAATACTGCTTTTTGGTCAGACTAGGAATCAAACACTATAAATTTTTCTAATTTTAGAATTGGCAATCGATCACTGAAATAACCATTAAAACCGGTTATGTAAACTCAAATGATACTGCAATACCTTTCTTAGAATTAAAGCCTCTATTCTATGATAGATTCAGAAGAACCTGCTTTTAAACTCATCAACACCTTATCTATTCGAACACCATCCATATCGACAATTTCAAAGACATAAGAAGCGGTTTCTACAATTTCCCCAGTAGTAGGCATTGTCTTTAATTGTTCGATTAAGAAACCAGAAATAGTAGAGTACCTTCCAGTATTGTCTTCGATCACTTTTTTAGAAAAGAATTGATTCAATTCCCATATTGGAGTCCGTCCATTAAGGAAATAGTCACCGTTTTTCCGTTGAATGATATGTTTTTCTTCATCAGGTTCGTCAATATCAGGTAGATCACCCATAATAGCCTCAACGAGGTCGTGAAGTGTTATAATACCGCGAACACTTCCGAATTCATCAACAACTACCCCTAAGTATTGCTTCTCATCTTTGAACTGATTTAAAATCTTAAAGGCCGGTGTGTTCTGAATGATAAACATAGGTGCTGTCAATATCTTATCCAAAGAAAATTCAGGATCGCTGTAGCTATCCAACAAGTCTTTTACATAGACCACGCCTTTTAGTACATCTAAGCTCCCTTCGCCGACAAGAAACCGTGAATGCGCACTCTCTTTTATTTTATCAAAAATTTCCTCCTTTGTCCAGTTGTAATCAATCCATTCGACTTCGAAACTATGGGTCATAAGTGATTTGGCTGTTTGATCTGTAAAAGAAATCAGATTTTGCATAGCCTGGCTTTCTTCTGTTTCTAATACCCCTTGTTTGCCCGCTACTTTTAAGATAAACCTAAGTTCGTCTTCACTGACTCTTTCTTCATCGTTTTCTTTAATGTTAAGCAACTTTAAAATTAGCTTGGTCGAAAGGGATAACAGTTTGACAAAAGGATAGGTAATCTTTGTAAAAACATTTACAATAGGAACACAGAAAAGAGCAATATTTTCTGGATTATTCATCGCAATGGTTTTCGGAACCAGCTCACCCAAAACGATGGTAAAGTAAGTAATTGTTCCAATGACAATAATCATAGAAATAGATTCCACAGAACGACCTAAAAAGGAGAACTGCGATAGAAATCCCACCATATCATCCGTTAGAGTAGCACCGCCATAAGCGCCAGCGACAATCCCAATTAAAGTGATACCTACCTGCACCGAGGAAAGAAAGTTTTCTGGATTATCCAGAAGCCTTAGTACTAATTGTGCATTCTTATTACCTTGACCTGCATTGTGCTGAATTCGGCTTTTATTGACAGAAACCAGAGCGATTTCAGAAAGGGCAAAAAAGCCATTAAGTAAGGTTAAAACAAAGATAATGATCAGCTCCATAGTAATTACTAATATTTTTTCAAATATAATGAAGTAAATGTGAATCCATTACATCATTTTACTTCAAGTTAAAAGGAGTTTTATTCCCTAATGTATAATTTTGTTAGAATCTTAAAGTTTGAACTTCCCTATCTATACATCTTGAACAATGGCCTCCCAGCAATCGTATTATTATGGTAATGCGAAAGAAAGTGAACTACTCCCTCTAAATCATAGATTATAGAAGGAGAATTTCGCGATTTTTAGTTAAACGTTGATAATTAATTAAGGAGTCAATACTCTAGCCCTTTCATGGTAGCCAAAGTCATTCCCCAAACCATTACACAGGAAAGAAAAATTCCCACTGTATTGGCAACAAATGCTTGTTTTCTATCAAGCATAAAAAGGTATGTCGCAATTGTACCCGCATAAACTCCTGTCCCTGGAACTGGCAACATGACAAAGATGAGCAATCCCCAAAATCCGTATTTCATCACGTTTTTCTTGGCACCTCCTTTTGCTCTACGAGCGACATAAAGAGCTGATTTTTTGTAGAACCTCCACCTTAAGAAATAACGATTCACGGAATCGAGAAAGATCAGCATAAGAGGGTATACTAGCACATTTGCAGCAAAACATAACAAAAGAGCAAGATATATGTTTACGTCATTAAACATAGCATATGGAATACCCACCTTAGCCTCTCCAAAAGGAGAGATGCTCCACAACATTGCTATTATTATATCCTGAATCACTGAGATAATTTTTTTGCAAAATTATTCTTTTAATTCATTCGGAACTCTTAAAATGATAAATTGATTTATCTTTTTGCAAAGGTTTAACATTTTGCTTCTAAAATGGGTGTCATGAAAACTAATTTCTAAAGATTGGACCCCCCTGAAAATTTATGCCATCGTTATCGTGGTCGAAAGGACTGACTACAATATTATCACTTTCTAATGTCTTGGGTTAAGCCCATTTATCGGAGCAGTTTATGGTCTAAATAATCGTCCCTTCTACATCCAAATTTTGGAACAAATGTATTCTTAGATGAAGACCGTAAAAATAAGTCTATAACATAATTAACTCGACCATGGCTGGAAAACGAGAAAAAATAAACGCTATCCAATTCCTCATATGACTACATACAATTCTCAAATAGCGTTTAAAATACCTTTAGACAGTTTATGAATTATCCACAACCTTTGAATCAGGCGCATTGGTTTTAACAGAAGCTATTCCATTTTCCATTGCACTGCTGGATGAATACATTTCACTGCTACCAATTACTTGACCATTGGTTGCTTTTAGGTTGAAGTAAGGACTTCCATTACTTGCTTCAAGACGTTCGAATGCATCGTCTTTTTGAGAGTTTGTCTTTACAGATTCAATTCCATTTTCGCACGCAGATTTTGTAGTATAACCTTGACTGCTTAGAATAACCTGTCCATTGGAGGCCTTTAAGTTAAATCTGTACTTCCCCCCTTTGTCTACGTTTATTTCAAATTTTCCCATATTGATAATTTGTTTTTCTAAATATATTAAAAATATTTTGAACATGGCCTCTATTTAATACTATCCTACCTTCAAAAGTCTGAATTTTAGACTAAACCCATAGCACTTCTTCTATATGTAATACCAGTGCAATAATTGTAATTACAAAGCCTACAGCTTTTTACTATGGCTATAATTAAAGGAATTGTTAACTTTACTCCTCAAGGATTAAATTTATGAATATACTGATATATGGCATTGGAGGAATTGGCGGTTATTTTGGTGGAAAATTAGCACTGACAAATCACCATGTTACCTTTATTGCCAGAGGAAAACAACTTAGGGCTATTCAAGAGAATGGTCTTAAAGTGAAAAGTATCTTAGGAGACTTCCATTGCACGCCTAACTTGGTGACAGATGATCCAAAACAGGCACCTACACCTGACTTGGTTATTATGGGAGTCAAGAGTTGGCAGCTCGCCCAAGGCGCAGCGCAGATAGCTACAATACTAGGAGAGAATTCTCTAGTACTACCACTACAAAATGGCGTGGATAACCCTAATAAGCTCATACAACATATCGATGAGAAACAGGTACTCTGTGGGTTTTGTAATCTAATTAGTTTTATAGAGACCCCCGGTGTGGTTTGCCATTTTGCTTTTCCACCAACATTGACTTTTGGAGAACTCAACAACTCAAAATCCTCCAGGATTCAAGAAATTGACGCGGTATTCAAGCAAGCTGATATTAAAAGTATCATCCCAGAAGACATCCATAGAGAGCTCTGGAAAAAGTTTATGTTCATTACAACTATCAGTGCTATCGGAGGTTTGTGTAGGGCTCCAATTGGGGATCTACGAGAAAGTGAGTACATTACCCAACTAATGCGCAGTACCGCGGAAGAAATTTTAAGCGTTGCACAAGCAAAAGATATCGATTTACGACCTTCAGATATTGAAAAAGTTTTTGAGACAATAACACATTTAGATGGGTTAAGTACCGCTTCGACCCAACGGGACTTAATGGCTGGGAAACCTTCAGAATTGGAAACTTTTAATGGTTATATCGTAAAGCAAGCAAAACAGTACGGAATCCCTGTACCTGTAAATGAAATGTTATATGAGTGCTTGCTTCCCATGGAAAGACAAGCGCGAGAAAAACACTTAAAATAAAGATTGTTATGATACCAGAAGAATTGTTATTACGCTACGGTGCTCATAACAAATTATACTTGAAGAATGAATTTATTTTTCGACAGGAGCAAAAGGCACATTTTTATTATCAAATTGTCTCAGGAGAGGTCAAGATGAACAATTTACGAGAAAGTGGAAAAGAATTTATACAAAGCTTTTTCTCTGCATCTCAGAGTTTCGGAGAGCCTCCTTTGTTTTCAGAAATTACATACCCGGCAAACGCTGTAGCCACTCATGATTCCGAAATACTTTGCCTTGCCAAAAATCGCTTTTTAGACCTCTTGCTTGAGAATCCGAAAATACACCTCGAAGTTACTACTGCTATAGCCTCTAGATTATATTATAAGGCCATTATGGCGTCTGAGATTTCATCACAGGAACCTGAACATTGTATACTGCGTATCTTAGATTATCTTAAAGAGGATGTCTACAAGTTAACCGAACCGTTTTCCTTTAAGGTTAATTTGACCCGACAACAAATTGCTGATCTTACAGGCCTTAGAGTAGAAACTATTATAAGGGCAACAAAATCTCTCGAAAAGAAGAATGAAATCCTGATTAAAAAACGGAAAATTTATCGCTAATAAAATCCCTCCTTTCAGGAAAAACCCTATGACAGTCTTATTATGATTGAGATCATAAAATAGCAGGCAAATGCCCGCTAATTTTACAACAACTAAATATTCAATAAGATGTCACTATATAATAAATACCTGGAAGTTTTTGAGAAGTCTTTTTATTTGTATATTTCATTCGGAATCTTGGTCTCCAGTTGTATTGGAGGTGTGGCGGCAATGATGGTGCTAATGAAAGGAAGTGGACCAATTGAAATGTTTGAACTATTCCTTATCACATGTGCAGCGATGGGATTCAACACTAGTGTCTTAGCAAATTTAAAACCCAAAATAACTTATAACATATTACTTGGTAGTGTGGCAGTGAGCACTACAATTATTCTTTTAAACATTATTTTTTAACTATCATTGTACAAGCAGTATAGCAACAATGATAATGAGACAAAATTATGAGTAAGCCTGAAATTATAAGCCTTGAAGATATAAAACGATTAGTTGATGTATTTTATGGAAAAGTCCGTAAAGACGCCCTCTTATCCCCCATTTTTGAGGAAGTCATCGGTGATCATTGGGATACTCATTTAAACAAAATGTATCAGTTTTGGCAAACCGTATTACTAGAGGAACACACCTATTACGGCTCCCCATTTCTACCTCATATAAAACTCCCGATCAAGAAACAGCACTTTGATCAGTGGTTATTGCTTTTTAATGAAACCTTAGATACTGAATTTACAGGAGAGGTAAAAGAACAAGCAAGCTGGAGAGCGCAGAAAATGGCAGAAATGTTTCGTATGAAACTAGAATACATGGAAGAAAACAATTCCAAGCCACTTATTTAGAAACAGAGATAACAACCTCCTCCTATTCAAGATTGTTAGGATTTTAATACTGATATACAGGAGGACAAATGCCCCAATACTTTCTAGTCGATAGAATGTATTGGGGTTGTTATTTTTACCTCTTTAATTTTAATGATAGTGCAGAACCATTACCCTTCCGCTCATAAGGGAATTGCAGCTTTAAGCGCATTGGTCACATATTCCCTTGGCAATAAAACTTAAATCATGGATTTCATACCCCGTAGGAAGTACTACTTTAGGGATTTGTTGATCTCTAAGGCAACTTGTCTTTTTACAACGTTCACAAAAAAAATGTAAGTGCGTATCCCGATGGTGATTTTCCTCACAATTGCTTTGACAAATGGCGTAAGCCATTACACCATTTCCCTGATCTATAGCGTGTGCAACTCCTTTTTTCTCAAAGGTTTTAACAGTCCTGTAGATGGTTGTTCTATCAACTGGTATTTCTAGAGCACTATTGGTTTGAAAAATGGTTTCGATATCGGTAAGCGAGATTGCCCCCTTAGCTTCCTTTAGGACATTATAGACCAAAAGTCGCATAGCAGTAGGACGTATCTTTTTCTGTTGTAACCGATCTTCAATAAAGTCTATATCCATAATTCTTCATTTTTAGTCCTTAAAACACAAACACTCTTGTGTTTCTAAAAAATAAACCTCCTGATTAAACTCATTAGGTCAAGTGCATTATACAATTATTACCCAAAACGACCTCTCTTACAAAGATACTGATTTCATTCCTATTACATATCAAAACAAAAATTTTACAGCAATCCATTTCGTTTAGACCTTGACATTAAAAGAATATTTGGGTTCTATAGCGCTATTTAAAAATGACTGCAAAAAGATCCCTTACCCCATAGCACTTTTTAAATTTCTCGCTGCACTACACCACAAGTTAGCATACTTGAACCAAAATAAGGATTCTTCACCTCCTTATGTGCACTCAACCAGGTACCGCCTTTGTTATTATTGTACATTGGACAGTACTGCTGATAAAGCTTCTGAGTTGCACCAGTAATAGCAACAAGCTCGATCATATTGGCACTTAGGCTCAAAAATTGCTCACGTTGTTGTGCTATGTCACTATCAGAAATTTGCCTTGCTGATAACTTTGAATCTGCTAGTATCTGAGTCAACTTTGATTTTTCATTTCCCTTGAACTGATCCAATTTAAAGTTTGAAAGTGCAGCTGTTAGTTTTTCACCAGCCTGTTTTGTGGCATCAGTATTATCGCCGACCAAAGCGTCCTTCAATACTAGATATTGCGCAATTATTTGAGTAGCTTGACTTGGTTGTGGCACTTCACTATTCACTTTATCGGTCGCAGCAACGGCCTCACTTTTTTTACTTTCAGTATTGCAAGCGGTTAAACTAAGGCTGCTTATTAGCAACAACAATATTCCAAGGTTTACTTTTAAATACTTCATCTGTTTTTGTTTTAAATATATATGAATTAAAAATTTACGAATCTAATTAATCTCTTTTACAATCTCACCGCAGAATAGCATCTGGGCTCCAAAATATGGATTCTTAACTTGCTTAGAGCGGCTCAACCAATTTGCTCCAAGATCACTATTAGCCATAGGACAATGCTGAACATAGATGGTTTCCATACGCACCTCATAGGTGCTAAAGGTGTAAATCATCATCTCTGATATCTTTTCAAAATACGCTCTTATTGTATCAATATCCGAAGCTATGTCCATTTTTTCTATCTCCTGGAGTTTAGAGGCGACTACCGTCCAAGTCTCTTGTGCCTGGGAATCCATAGATTTTGAATCAACCTTTCCAACAGCATCCCAAAGTTCAGTTGTAAAGTTCTTGGCCTGAGCTAAGTTATCTTCCACAAGAGCATCCTTTAATTGTAGATAAGCCGTCAAAACTTGATGTAACGTCTCTTGATTTTCTTGTGAAACCTTGAACGATTGCTCTACATCAGGAAGCCCAAATTGGTTATGATCATGTATATTGGTTGGATCCTTTTCTTTTGGGGTCATCATACTTGATTTCCCTGCCAGTTGGGCTGCGGCATCAACAGTAAAGGTACCGTTCACCACTATTTCTTCACCAGGTTCAAGCCCTTGTTTAATTACATAAGCATCCCCAAGTGCAGATCCCAATACAACACTGCGCAACTTGAAGCCTCCCTGCTTCTTAACATATACTATAGAACGTTCACCAGTCCACAGAACTGCGCTTTTAGGAACACTCAATTGCTCTTGATCCTCTTCCACTGAAACCTCAAGAATTCCTGTAGCGAACATTCCTGGTTTTAATCGCCCATCTGAATTATCAACCTCGACTCTAGCTGTGGACACTCGTGTCTGACTATTAAGTATTGGATCCACAAAACTCACCTTTCCTTCAAAGGTTTCTCCAGGAAGTGAAGCTATTGTAAATACTATTGTACTTCCTTTTTTGATCAAACCGATCGTTCTCTCGTAGGCATCAAATTGCACCCATAATTTCTGCAAGTTCGCAATCTCATAGACAGGCTCTCCTCGCTCAAGATAATCTCCTAACTCCACCAACTTTTCTGTAACGACACCGCTTACATCAGCATAAACCGTAAATTGATCACTGGCCTGCTGACGCTCTATGATGGAGTTGATTTGTCGATCAGATATTTTCCATCGCTTTAGCTTTTCCTTGGCCGCTTCGAATAAAGCTGGATTACTTTGTCGAATGGAGTAGGCCTGTAACAGTTCTTTTTGAGCGGTCATCAATTCTGGTGAATACAACTTTGCAATGGCTTGGCCTCTACTCACATTTTCTCCGGTAAAGTTTACCATTAGTTGTTCTACCCGCCCTGGAATATGACTTGATTGCACATATGCTCGACGCTCATCCACCGCTACTTTACCATTAAGTCGAATTTTACCAGCCTCACTTTGCTCGCCAACGATTACAGTTTGAACATTAGCCAGTTTTTTTGCATAGTCTGACATCATAACAACTTCCGGATCTCCGGTTTGATCTCCCTGAGTTAAAGGAATTAGTTCCATGCCACAAATAGGACAATCTCCAGATTCACTCTGACGAATCTGTGGGTGCATTGAACAGGTCCAAGTCGTATGTTCTTCATGGTCTACTTCTGCATTATTTCCTTGAGTTTGATTGGAGCTATTCCCTCCAAAGAGCAACCATCCTAAAAATACACCTACTAAAAGGATCGCGATAACTCGAATACTATTTTTATATTTTATTTCCATTTGTAAATATTTTGAGACCTTAATTCTTTTGCTTCTCTATAAATTCGCTGGTCAACAGGTACCCTATGGTGGCCTGAGCGATAAATCCTGACTTGAGTGCTTCCAATCGTTGCAACCTAAATATTAGAATATCCTGATTCATCCTTAGGATTTCTTCAAAATCCCCCGTATTACTACTAAAAGACGACACTAATAATGTACGTGCCCGATCGGAACTCTCTATTTGCCTTTGATAAAGCTCCAATAGCTGTTTAGCTTTGTTAAGTTCGTATTGCTGCTGATGAAATTGGGAACGAAACTGATTTTGCTGTTGTTGTTGCTCAAGTTGGACACTTTGAACCATCAGTTCTGCTTGGTGTTTGCTCGCGTTATACTTTTTTCTGAAAATCGGCAAACTCACAGAAAGCATAGGCATTATGGCATCATTTCCGTTCATGTCAGGCATTCCCATCGAAGATTTTGCATTGATCATATATCCAACACCCAACCCAAAACCTGGCAATCCTTCCTTTTGAACCACTTTTTTCTGTGTCTCATAAGACTGCTGTTGTTTTTCAAGTTGTTGCAAACTAGGATGGTCTCTAAAAGAAGGCTCTGCATCTGACAGCTCCATACTTTGAAGCTCGAGAGTATCTTGCAAACTTATCGTCGCGGCTACATCTCGATTGAGCAAAAGATTGAATGTCGCGCGAAGAGGTGCAGTACTTTCCTCAAGTAGCGTTAGTTGCGTCCGTGCCGCATCCTGTGCAATTTCCACTCGAACCACATTAACCATAGGCGAAAGACCGCTTCTAAACTTACTCATTGCGAGATCGTAATATGTATCTAGAATGTTCAAATTTTCCTGCTGAAATTGGATACTCTTTTGGGCCTGGTATAATTCAGCATAGGCCTTTTTAATATCAAGGAACAACTGTTCCTTCTTGGAAACATAAGTAAAATACGCTGCTTCTGCTGTTAAGCTAGCCACCTCCTTTCGTGCCTCAAGAGTACCGAACCATGGAAACATTTGCATCAGTTCAAAACTGGCCCGCTCCTCTCCCATATCCGTAGTCATAGGGGTGCCAAAAGCACTTACCGTCAAGGTTGGATCAGGTAAGCCTCCCACTTGTGGCGCTACTTCTAACGCAGTTTCATACTTTAGATGTGCGGCTTTTAAACTCGGGTTATTTTCAACAGCGAGCTGCAAATACCCATCTAAACTCTGAGAGACTGCCCCCACGCTTATGAACAGAAAAAGTAACGCGCTTATTCTATGTTTTATCCCCATTGTTTTCATGATTGATTGTTTTCTGCTGTATTTGTTATTAACTGATTATTGGCTTCTCGGATCACCACGGTCTCCCTCCAATACGCCTGTAGGATCGGAACCACAAAAATGGTCATGATTTGTATTACCATTCCACCTACTATTGGTATCGCCATGGGAACCATGATATCGGATCCTTTCCCTGTTGAGGTAAGCACTGGGAACAATGCAATAATGGTTACCGCCGTAGTCATCATTGCTGGTCGCACTCGCTTCTTACCCGCCTCAATTACCGCAGCACGAACTGCAGGTACTGTTTTGGGATCCTTCTCTAAAAATACCTGATGGATATAGGTTCCCATCAATACGCCATCATCGGTAGCAATACCAAATAAGGCAATAAAACCTACCCATACCGCTACACTAAGATTAATCGTTCCCATTTGAAACAGATCACGCATATGCTCCCCGGCAACATCGAAATTCATAAACCACTCTTGCCCATATAACCAAAGCATTATAAAGCCACCTGCAAAGGCTACAAATACACCTGAAAAGTGGATCAATGAAGCGATGACGTTTCTAAACTGAAAATATAGTAGCAGGAAGATTATAAGCAGTGCAATTGGGACGACTATCGACAAGCGTTTTACCGCCCGTACTTGGTTTTCATAATTGCCGGAAAACTCATAACTAACGCCAGCAGGAACGATTAGATCGCCATTTTCAATTTTTGCCATTATAAGATCTTGTGCATCGTTGACCACGTTAACTTCAGCAAAATCATCGCGCTTATCGAAGAGTACATAACTAACTAAAAAGGTATTCTCACTCTTTATCATCTGTGGTCCCGCAGTATACTCTACCTCTACCAATTGACCAAGAGGAATCTGACCTCCTTTAGGTAAAGGAACTAAAATCTTCTCAAGATCGCTAGGACTGTTTCTAAGTTCCCTGGGGTAACGAACCCTTACTGGATAACGCTCACGTCCTTCCACAGTATTGGTGATTTGCATACCACCTATAGCGGTTTCTATGGTTTGTTGTACCTGTTCTATACTTAATCCGTACCTCGCAATAGCATCGCGATTGATATCGAGTTCCAGATAAGGTTTCCCAATCACTCTATCAGCAAACACCGCTTCCTTCTTAACTGAAGGCACCTGTTTTAATATTTCCTCCAATTCGAATCCGAACTGCTGAATGGTTTTCAAATTGGGTCCATATACTTTAATTCCCATTGGAGCACGCATTCCTGTTTGTAACATCACCAATCGCGTTTCGATCGGTTGTAGTTTAGGAGCCGAGGTCACCCCAGGAATTTGAGTAACATTTACAATCTCATCCCATATATCATCAGGACTTTTGATATGTGATCTCCAGTTTCTGAAATATTCACCATCTTGATCTAGAATCAATTGATCTTGTGGAATACGTTGATTTAGGATCTGTTCATTATCCAAATGTTCGCCTGATCTCAAAATAAATAAGCCTTGATCATCCACTTTGAAAGTATTCAATTCTCCATCCTTAGAGAGGCTGTATTGTGGTTTGTAATTAATGATGTTTTCATACATGGAAATCGGTGCTGGGTCAATGGCACTTTCTGCTCTACCCAGTTTACCTACAGAAATCTCCACCTCTGGAATGTTGGTTACGGCCATATCGAGTTGCGCCAGCACCCGCTTACTTTCCTCTATACCGGCATGCGGCATCGAAGTAGGCATCAATAAGAAGCTTCCCTCATCAAGTGATGGCATAAACTCTTTACCTATCCCGGGAAACGTATGGGCTAATCCACTCCAAACCGAGGTCGTACGAATATTCCACCCTAATTTTTCGGTTCCACTAGCCATAAATCCAAAGACTTTTGGAAAGCCCATCCAAATTAATCCACCTATTAAAATGGTAAATAATGGCAGCAATAAGAATTTCCCCTTATTCACCAAACACCAATTTAAAATGGATTCATAATACTTCACTATACCCATCAGGGCCAATAAGGTTAGGCCTATAATGACAACCACAAAAATATAGTTACTCAGCAAGGAATTGCGATGCCCAAGCGGTACCCATTGCTGGGCAAGGAATAACATCGTAATCGAGAGAATAATAAAGAGTATAATATGCTTAGAATGCTTTCCAAAAATACCGGGTCTCCAATGCTCTACCAGCTTAAGCCCACCAATTACTGAAAGAGCCAGTGGCAACCACATCCAAGTCCAAATGGCAATAACAACTCCTGAAACCACTAGGGCTATATTCCAGAACATTTGCATCCGATGACGTTTTACCCTAAAGGAAAAGAACCAGTACGATAGCATAGGAAGCACAATTACACCTAAAACAAAAGCCGCAACCAGAGCAAAGCTTTTAGTGAAGGCTAAAGGGCGAAAGAGTTTTCCTTCCGCATTTTCCATAAAAAACACGGGTAGAAAACTTACAATTGTCGTTGCCAAAGCTGTAGTAACTGCCGGGGCTACCTCAGTGGTCGCTTTGTATATTACCTTCAATAGATCTTCCCGTCTGGAGCTCTTAATTTCAGGCATATCCAAGTGTCGCATCGTATTCTCAACAAAAATAATTCCAACATCGACCATAACTCCAATAGCAATGGCAATGCCTGAAAGAGCCACGACATTAGCATCCACTCCAAAATATCGCATCCCGACAAATGTCATTAAAACCGCTACTGGTAAAAGACTAGAAATAAGTATTGATGCCCTAAGATTTAGCACCAGTAAAACCACTACAATAATACTGATCAAAACCTCATTAGTCAGCGCCACATCCAGGGTTTCTAAGGTCTGTTCGATCAGTTGTGATCGATCGTAGAAAGGAACAACGGTTAATTTACTAACTGTACCATCGGCAAGAGTTTTGGTAGGAAGTCCTAATTTGAGTTCTTCAATTTTATCCTTGACATTATTGATTACCTCCATCGGATTTGAGCCATATCGAGCCACAACCACACCACCGACAACCTCAGCACCACCCTTGTCTAAAACGCCCCTTCTTTGGCTTGGTCCAAGGGTTACAACCGCAATATCACGAATCAAAACAGGGGTGTTCTCTGTTGCGATAACAACTGTGTTTTCAATATCTTCAATAGATTTTATATAACCAAGGCCCCGAACAAGGTACTCCACCTTATTAATCTCTATGGTTTTGGCGCCAATATCCCTATTTGAGTTCTTCACCGCCAGCATCACCTGGTCTATCCCGATATTATAGGACTTGAGCGCCTCTGGATTGATATCTATTTGATATTCACGAACATAACCACCAACGGAAGCTACTTCTGAAACACCTGAAACCGAACTCAATCCAAGTTTAACATAATAGTCCTGGACAGTTCGTAGTTCATGTAAGTCCCAACCTCCAGTCACATTCCCTTGTGAATCACGACCTTCCAAGGTATACCAATACACCTGACCAAGTGCAGTTGCATCTGGCCCCAATGTGGGTTGTACCCCCTCGGGAAGAAGCCCTGTGGGTAGTGCGTTGATCTTTTCCAAGATTCGAGTTCTTGACCAGTAAAATTCAACATCCTCCTCAAAAATAATATTGATACTCGAAAATCCGAACATGGAGGTACTTCGAACTGATTTTACCCCCGGAGTTCCCAAAAGAGACGACGTAAGCGGATAGGTAATTTGGTCTTCAATATCCTGGGGAGAGCGACCTGGCCATTCTGTGAATACAATTTGTTGGTTCTCTCCAATATCTGGAATGGCATCAACAGGCACGGGATCCTTGGGCAAAACACCCATATCCCAGTTGAAAGGTGCAGTGACAAGCCCCCAAACTAGTACAACAACTAGTAAAAGCACAGTTATAAGCCTATTGTGCAAAAAAAAGCGAATTGTTTTATTCATGGTACTTTTCTTCAATCTTTTGTGTATAGAACTAGCTGATTCCTGTTGCTTCTTTGAACATTCATTTCAAATAGTTCGCACGATTCGATTCTTAAATTTAAAAGCAAGTTCCGCATATGATCAAAAGTCTTAACTAGGAAATGGATCGAAACCACTTACCTACTCTAGAGCCCTATTAAAGTCTATACTCTATCGGGTATAAAGACCATTATTTCAATACTTAAACCCATACCAACTACCGATAATAATACAGTAATTAACATCCATAGTTTAGATATTGATTTCACCGAAGTGCTTAATTTATTTTAATACAAGTGAATTATAAGTCAGAACTGACTTTTAATAGAAACTGCATACGCTATACGACACCGCTGTAACGAGAGCGCATACCATTGACTATACAGTAGTAATTTAGCTTATTTTAGGCGGCTGCCAAATAGAGAATTCTCTTAAAGTGTAAGTATTTTGTACGTACAGAGGGTACGATTTTTTATTTTTAAAGTTAAAATCGTTTAGAGCTTGTTTACAAATGGGGGGCGTCGCAGTAAAACTAAAGGTTGTAGAATGACATGATTGCATTCCACAACTCCCAGAGCATTTCTTATCATCCTGGTGTTTATTCTTACAACAATCCATATCAGTACCCTTCTCAGAGTGCTGCTTTTGCTCTGTGTCCTGGTGTAGATCCTTTACACTACAACAAGGCATTTCTTTTTTAGCCGTTTCATTAGAGTGTAATGCACATGCATAAGATTGCTCCGGGAGTAAGAACAACCCGAACACTGCTATAACCATTAATATGTTTATTCTCTTAAGCATATAAAATCTAAAAACTAGCACAAAGATAATAATATTTTTTAAACGTATTTGGTTTCAGAAAAATATGCTCAGTATCCAAAGGTGTTTAAGCGCATCCTAAGACTTTTAAGCGCATTTGAAATTTGAGTTTCAACGGTTCTTTTGGATATATTGAGTTGGCTTGCAATTTCAGCATTGCTAAGCTGCTGCTCCCTACTCATTTTAAATATTTCTCTACACCCCGTTGGTAACTCTTCCACTGAACTTGAAATCAAACCTTTAGTTTGACTATAAATCAGCTGATCATCGGTAGAACTTGAGGACTCCAGAGTATCCAAATACTTCAAATGTTCAGCATTCAAGGGGTTGCGTTGCAATTCTTTATATACACTGAATTTGGTAGACTGTCGTAAATACCCTTGGATATTGATATTGTCAATCTGAGGACGTCGCTGCCAAAAATCCACCCAAACCTCTTGGACCACATCTTTAGCTAGATCCTCATCCAACAATATAGATTTTGCATAGCTATACAAACCCTCCCACAGTCTATCAAACAATTCCGCAAAAGCTTGAGAGTCGTCTTTTTTCACACGGCTCATCAATTCGGAAATGGAAATTTCAACCTTGGTAATCATCCGGCCAAAAATACGCTTACACTATTAAATGAAGGTAAACAGAATGCTATCAAATCCTTATTTACTTGGGTATTGAAAAAATCTAGAATACCTTCTTACCATAACGTTGAAAAAGTGAGCCCTAGCATTATATACTAGGGCTCTTGTGGAACTAAATTATTGTCAAATCAAAATAATTTAAATACAACTAGTTGACAGCATTAGAATCAACTAGTGTTTCGATGCGATAAGAGCTGCTACCAGTATGTATATTACCATACATGTCCTTAGCTCGAATTTCAATTCGGTGTTCTCCTACTTCTAATTTGGTATTAATCTTGGCTTTCCAAAGGTGCTTACTTTCGATAGGATCGGATGAACGTTTACCTGGGATAAGATTCTCACTCAAATCCCACTCGTAAACTAATGCCTCGTAAGATGGATCTTGCTGTTTTACGTACTTCATCAACTTCCAAGGACCATTATCAATTTTGATCTCTAGGGTATCATTTTCGCTGCCCATAAAAAAGTTGACATATATTCCTGCCTTAGTCCCTTTATCCTTCGCCAGGACCTTTGGCGCAAAAATTTCCATTTGATAATCAGCATCCTCACCAGCAACTTTGTATTGTACATTATAAGAGTTTCCGTCAAAATGAATAAAGGCATAACCCTTAGGTGTCCCATCCCTCATGGTTGAAGTCGGAATTCCATTCTCATCCAATTTTCCTGAATACCAATCACCAGAGGTTGTACCTACATTGTAGTGATGGTGTGGTTTATCCTGTTGCCATCCCATAGTTTCATCAAGGAAATCCTGCCTTTGAATATGGGTATGTGCTGAAAGAGACAAGGTATGTGGAAAATCCTTTAAAAGAGCAAATAAAGTCTCGCGACTCTCGTCTTTAAAAGGGTCTCCTTCCGGTTCACTAATAGGAATATGGAAGGCCAATACGATTAAATGATCCTTTGGAACAAATTTTAAATCATTCTTGACAAATTCAAGTTGATCCGCTCTAAATCCGCCCCAATATCCCTTTCCATCACGTGGATCAGGGTACAAGATGTTATCTAGTACGATAAAGTGCACCTTGCCATAATTAAAGGCGTAATTAGCAGGTCCAAAATGAGCCTCAAAAGTCTCATCAGCTAAATGATCTTCTTGAGCGTCGAAATTAAGATCGTGATTCCCTAGTAAATTATACCATGGAACTCCGACTTCTTTTACCGCTGCTATATAAGGGTTAAACAAAGACAAATCATTACCGACCAGATCGCCCATCGAAAGTCCGAAGGCAACATTTTGAACTCCCTTTAATTCAGATACGATTCCCCTTGCAAAATAATCAACTTCCTGCAAATTATATGGCTGTGGATCCCCAAAAATAAGACTCGTGAATTCTTCGGATTCATCATTTGGGACAAGGGCAAAATTCAGTTGTCTTGGTAATCTTCCTGTTGGAGCCACCCCTTCAAAATCAAAATCAGGGGACCCCTCAGGCTTATGAATATAATAAAATTGTGCAAGCTTTTCTGCGTTCGTATTAATGGCATAACCCGAAGGTTTAATCACCGAAATTATAGCATCATCACCCACGGTAAGCTCATACTTCCCTTGAGCGTCTGTTTGCACCACATCTACACCGTTGGTTACAGATACGCCTTGTATTCCGTTTTCTTTGCGGTCCTTTTTGCCATTGTTATTGAGATCTTCATAAACATAACCCTTGGCTACATCTTGAGCGTTAACCGCTGCAATGGAAAGCAGGGCAAAACTTAAACTAAAAAATGAATTGAATTGCATGTATATCGTTATTTAAATTAATCTACAGTATCCCACCAAACTCTCACATTAATGTCATCTTTTCCGCCTATCATTTCAAGGGCTTGTTTATACCCTGGTGCATTTCCAATGGCTAAGTCGCTTGGATAGTATAGGCGCGAAGGCATAAGAGCATCGTTAAACATTGCTGCCGTAGTCGGAAGTTCAGGCAAGCCTGTTCTTCTGTATTCAAACCACTGCTGATAATCCACAAAGTACAATGCATAGTACTTTTGCAACATAAGCTGATTTAGACTCCCGTCATATGCCGTGAGGGTGTTCTCAAAATAATCTTCCGGCAACTCAGCACTCAACTGTTCCATAGCAGCTCTAACGCCATTTTCATAATACTCCTGCCCATTGGTAATATAGCCTCTTTGAGCCAACTCTGCCTTGATAAATGCAATCTCTGAATACGGTAAAATATAAATTTTCATCGGATTTTCTACCTGTTTAATTTCAAAGGTGGAAGCATTGTATTCAAATTGGGACTCGTTCCCTTCATAAGCACTTGGAATCCCTTTATAACCTATAATTTCTTCTTCAATATTTGCTTGAGTTGCTATTATAGGGCGTCTTGGATCATTCCATTGGTTTAAATTATCCAAAAAGAAGCTGGCTATTTTAGTACTCAAACGAAAATCCTGAGGCCTACCCCATGGAGATACATTTGGTGTGACTCCAGTCACCTGTAAGATAGCAGATTCTTCAGTACTTTCAAAAACAGGATACTTACTTGGGTTCTGAACCATTCTTGTCAATTTGTCAAAAGCATTGGTTTCAGACCTGTTCGAAATCCTAAGCAACAACCTCATCTGCAAAGAGTTGGTGAATTTCCTCCAACGCTCCACATCATTGCCAAAAAGAATATCCGTTTCATAAACCATGGGCTGTTCTGAATCATATAGTGCATTTGCAGTCTCCAAATCCGCTAATATTGCAGTATATATTTGTTCTTGGGTATCAAATTTAGGAGTCAGTATACCTTCCTCCGCACTTACAGCCTCCGCCATTGGAACAGGCCCAAATAAATCCGTTAGATTCGCATATGCAAAAGCATTCAGGGTAAGGGCTATGGCTGTATAATTCTTATCCTCGCGAAGCTCAGCTGCTTTTTTCATCTCCTTAATGTTCTGCAACCATTTATAATAATTATCCCAGGATGAATTTCCGATTCCCAGGCTCACATCATAACGATGCAGTCCTCCAGAAACACTAGGAAATGGTACAGACACCTGCATCAGGTTAAAGGTAATAGCATCACTTCTATTGGCTCCATGAGAAGCCAATCCATAAAGTATAGGATTCAATAAGGTTGCAGGGCTAATCTCTGCAATCCTGTTGGGATCCTCGTTAATCTGTTCAAAATCATTAGTACATCCACTGCCTAAAAAGACAATGAATAACATATATATTGCGCTTAATTTTTTCATCAGAATTATAATTTAAGTTTTATGTTCAACCCATATGTTGCCGGTGAAGGCATTTGCCCCATCTCGATACCAGGCATAATTCTATTGCCGTTAAGTGCTGCAGTTTCTGGATCGTAGAGTGGAAAATTTGAAATGGTCAATAGGTTGCTGCCATATACAGAAAGATCTACGCCTTGTAAAAACATTTTTTTGAGCCATTTACTTGGTAGAGAATACTGAAGACGTACCTCTCTAAGCTTGATATAAGACGCATCAAAGGAGTTCGATTCAACATTAGCTCTTCTGTAATAGCGATTGTACCAATCAGGTGTAATTGCTTCGGTGGTGTTCGGACTGTAACTACCATCACTATTCTCAACAACTCCGTCACCAACAATCACTCCCGTCTCTCTTCCTTTGAAGGTGGATTTCAATTTCCCTTGTTGCGTCATTTTATGATGTGACTGTGAATAAATTATTCCACCATACTGACCATCGAATGTTAAACCTGCTGTGAAATTCCCAAAACTGAACTCGTTATACCATCCCATTCTCCAATCAGGCATGGCGTCTCCGATGTGCTCAAAATCTCCTGAGGCAGGATACGCTGGTAACCCAGCACTATCGTAAACAATTTCACCCTCTGGAGAACGCACAAAACCATAACCATAGATAGCTGTTGGCGAACCACCAACCTTGGCGATCATATAGGCGTTTCCACCTTGATCAATAATAAACTCATTATCCACCTCATCAGGTAATTCGAAAACACGGCCCTCATTTTTAGACCAGTTCAATGTGGAATTCCAAGTAAAATTATTGGCATCAATAATTTTACCTTTCAAGGTTAATTCTATACCTCTGTTTCTTACTGATCCTGAGTTTACAAACATGGAACTATATCCAGTATCACGATCTAAGGCCAATTCGATGACCTGATTATCTGTAGTAATTTGGTAAAGGGAAGCATCAATATTCAATCTATTATTAAACAATCGCGCTTCAATTCCGGTTTCGAAACTTGTGGAAATTTCAGGTTTCAAATCAGCATTGTAAAGCGTCGAAGGCACTGTAGCTGAGGACGCAAAATCACTGTTGTTATAGTACTTGCTGGTTTGATAAGGATCTGTATCATTACCGACCTGAGCAAAAGAAAATCGATACTTAAGGAAGTTTATAGCCTCACTATCTATTGCAAAAATATCAGAGAGTATTAAACTTGTATTCACCGAAGGATAAAAGAACGACCAGTTATCCTTAGGTAGTGTACTAGACCAGTCGTTTCGACCTGTAACATCCACAAATATTTGATCTTTGTAGGACAATGTCATCAATCCATACAAGCTATTTACAGTCCTATCTGAATCAGAGGTTGCTATAGAAGGGCTACTTTTCCCATTGGCTAATTTGTAGACTCCGGGAACTACTAATCCGGTTACGGATGCATTGGTAGCACGTCTTTTAACCGTTCTATTATTCCCACCAATAGAAGCGCTTAGTTCAAAATCATCCGTAATGGAGTTATCATAGCTTAGTAAAAAGTCGTTATTGATTTCTTGTTTGAATATATCTTGTGTCCCATAATACCCCTCGGAATAACGATTAATGCTAAAGGGACGTTTCATATCTCGGCCTTGATTATAGGTATTTAAAGAACTACGAAGCATAAGATTCATATGCTTACCAAGATGAATATTGGCATTGATGTTTCCGACAATTTGATTGCTTTCCAGGGTGTTTAAAGATTCGTAGGCCATCAAATACGGGTTGTCTATGTAAGAACTAAATGGCCTTATTTGATCGATATCCTCCTGACCCTTCTTCCATATTGGGCGTAGCCAATCCAGATCCACGTTAGGATTTTGAAAAATCATAAAATACGCAATAGAACCATTATTGTATCCAGTACTAGGTAGGTTGTCACTAGATCTGTTGGTGTAGTTTACTACAGCCCCCACATCGATATGATCAGAAACCTTGTACTGAGAATTTATCGAAGCTGAAATTCGTTCAAATCCCGTGTTAGGCATAATCCATTCATTCTTTGTATGGCCGATTGAGGCACGCATAGAGCCGCGCTCGCCACCACCTTGAATAGAAATATTATTGATATTGGTTACCCCTGTTCGCCAGAAGTCTTTTCTGTTATCTTTATAGGGTTTCCACAAAGTTCGCTCTGCTCCTTGCCCTTGAACTGAAGGGTCGTACTGGAAGTAATATTGGCCGTTAAACTCTGGACCCCAGGCGCTACTTGTGGAACCTGTATTGCTTCCATCTTCAGACTGGTGATATGAATAATAAGGATCCCCTTCTTTATTAAATGATTTACCACTACCTTGCCCATATTTATATTGAAAATCTGGCCAACGTTGAATCACGTCAAATGAAGTACTAGAATTGACCGTAATCCCCAAGCCTTTGGTGTTTTTCCCTGACTTTGTGGTGATCATCAAAACACCATTTGCCGCTCTACTTCCGTATAATGCAGCTGCACCGGGACCTTTTAATACCGAAACACTTTCGATATCGTCTAGGTTTAAATCTGATATTCCATTTCCATAATCTATAGGAGAATCCTCTCCCATATATGCCGAGCTAGAACCCGAAGCTGTCATTTCCGTATTCACTGGTACGCCATCAACTACAACCAAGGCATAGTTCCCACTAAGATCAAAGGAGCTATTCCCTCTTAAAATAATTTGTTGCGAGTTGATAGGTCCCGAACCGGCAGATACGATATTTAATCCAGCAACCTTCCCTTTCAAACCTGAAGACCAGTTCACTGGAACGGCCTGAGCCAAATCCTCGGATTTTACAGTCTCTTGTGAAAAACCTAGTTTCTTTTCCTCTCTTTTAATACCCAAAGCAGTGACTACCACCTCATCGAGTTGAGACACATCCTGTTCCAATTTGATTTCGTAGAAGTCCTTATCCGCTACAGCAAATGTATACGGCTGAAACCCTACGTATGTAACACTAAGCTGATCTCCTATTGAGGCTTGAACAGAAAATTCTCCATTAAAATCAGTAACTACTCCTGTATTTGATTGATTGACCTGAATAGTAGCCCCAGGAAGAGGAACACCCTCTTGATCCGTAACCAAACCCTTTATACTAAGTTGCTCAACTACCTCTGCTTTTGAACTTGATTCAGTATTTCTTATTTTGGAGACACTTATAAGATCATTAATCCGGTAAAAACGAAGTTGATTTTCCAATGAAAGTTGTTCCAGTAGTTCTTGAAGATTCTTTTCGCCTTCGATTAGGTTTACTGGAGTATCCAGATTAATCACATCCTTAGAAGTGACAAAACTATAGATTGTCTCAGAGGAAATTTCATTAAATAACTCCTCTAGAGTATAAGTGCTTTTGTTTAATATTATAGTTGAACTTTTGAGTGTTTGCCCATTTATTTCGGTCGCAAACAAACTATGCAATCCCAATACGATAACAATAAAGAAAGTGGAAATACGCATAATTATTTTATGATTGTTAACCGCGTTATTTTTCATAATTTTGATTCGCTTTAATCATTTAAGCAAAATTGAATTGTGTTTGTCTAATACATTTTAAATTGTTCGGAGGTTAAAGTCTAAAGGAGGTGTTGCCGCACTTCCTTTTTTTTTACCCGATTCAAGAGGTTGTAATTTGAATTAAGTCTTCATCATATCTGCATTGGGTTTTTAAGGTTTATTAGATTTATGATTGTGATTTATAGATTATAATATCCTGGCTCTTTAGTCCTTTAAATTCAAAGCCGGCAGCCTTGGACAGGGATAACAATATAGAAGAAAGCCCTTTCCCTTTAAAGGCACCCGATACAGCCAAATTCGACAGGGATTCATCCTCAATAGTTATAGAAACCTCAAATTGACGCTCCAAAGTCTTTGCAATTTGACCGAGTGGCTCATTGTTAAAAACAAGTTGTTGATGTATCCAAAAGAGTTCTAGCTGTGGGTCAAAACCCTTGCGTTCGACCTTATTCGTTTGATAGTTAAATTCTATTTTCTGACGCTCCTGCAACACCTCAGAAACACCGAGCCCATCGACTTGGACACTACCACTTATCAGGGCTACGCTACTTTTTTGATCTTTAGTATCGATGTTAAACTCTGTCCCCAAAACCTTGGTAACAATACCATTTGCGTATACCTTAAAGGGTCGTGTAGAATCGTGTTTTACGTTAAAGTAGGCCTCACCACGAAGTTTAACGAAGCGAATTGTGTCTGAGAATTTTCCTGGAAATTCCAATACACTATTCTCGTTTAAGGTGACCTTACTGCCATCATGTAGCACAATGGTTTTAATTTGATTTTCCTGCCCACTAATCTTGACAAGCTCCAATGAAGTGACTAAGTTCGTGTTTAGCCAAAATGAAAGTGCCGTAGCAATTATAATACTCACTCCGGCAACCATCCAATACCAATTCGTGTACCGTTGTGGTTGTATCTTATCCTTTACTCGAATCAGAATACTTTTCTGAATTTGGTTTTTGTGCCATTCGGATTTAAATACCTTACTCTTATGTTCTGCTTCAAGATAATGCTCAAAATCGGATATCTGATTGCGCTCAGAATCACTAGAGGCTCCTTCCTGATGTCTTTCTAAAATTTTTTTAAAGTCCTTCTCGTCCATAGATAGCTCACTATACTATGATATACCAGAAGTTAAGGTTCACACGTATGATAAAATCCTAAAAAGCTATGCAATTAACCATTTATTTAAATCGCGCTCTAAACTTTACAATCACTTAACCTTAAAAGAGGATAAAATTAAAACACGCCCCTTAATTTATTTTAAAAATTAAAGCGCGTGTTATTAAAAAATACTTGTAAAAAGAATATTTAATTGGTGATTATAGCGTCTATGATATGAATAACACCATTAGTAGCCTGAATGTCTTTTAAGATAATTTTTACATTACCATTAATGATAACATCACTACCACTCTGCGTAATGCTTAAAGTTGTCGATGCGCCAGTAGTTACAGTTCCAATGTCAACAAGCCCAGTGGAAGAATTGTTTCCTGCTACGACATGCCCTGCTATTAAAACATTTAGTGCTAAACCGGTTGGTAAAGTACCATAGTTGGCAAAAGCCGTGTTGTTAGGAGCAAAAACGGTGAATGGACCTGCCTCTTCATCATCAAGATTAAAATCAAATCCAGATAGAGCAGAGTTCAATGTGCTCAGATCATCTCGGGCAGCGATAATTTCAGCAATGGTTTGTGTAGGTGCGGCTGCATCTGTTGATACATCCAGTACCTGACTAAATTCAGAAACATTGCCCGATTCGTCCCTTGCGTTTACTTTAAATTGATAAGCGGTTTCTGCATCGAGGTTAGTTACATTAAATGTTGTGCCTGTAGCGGTTCCTATACTATTGTTACCATTAAATATTTCATAAGATGAAACAGCCTCATTATCGGTAGATTCCGTCCATGTCAACACCAAAGAATTTGTGGTTACTTCAGATGCGCTTAAATTTGTTGGTGCCGTTGGCGCCTCGGTATCCGCATCAGTGGTAGTTGTGATATTTTCGGTATTAGAAGCATCAGAAGTATTACCTGCAGCATCTATGGCCACAACATAATATTCATAGTCAGTACTAGCTGTAAGACCGCTAATATCCAAGGTAGTCTCACCATTGGTTTTACCGATGGAGGTTCCTCCTTGGAAGACTTCATAATCCGTGACCTCAACATTATCCGTTGCAGCTTCCCAATTTAGGGTTACAGAAGTTTGGGTAAGGTTAGAAGATGTCAAATTACTCGGTTCCGTTGGCTTCTCAGTGTCCGCTTGCTCCGGGGTTGTCACCGTAAGAGTTTCGCTTGGATCAGAAACGTTTTCCATAGCGTCAAAAGCCACCACATAAAAATCATAAGATGTAGATGGAGAAAGTTCAGTTACCGAATATTTCGTATCGCCTTCATTGGTACCAATAAGGACGCCATCTTGAAATACTTCATAGCCCGTTACCCCAACATTATCAGTGGCTGGATTCCATTGCAGTGTTAGACCTTCAGTACTTAAATCGATTGCCTGAAGGTCCGTTGCGGCAATTGGCTTTTCATGGTCTAAAAAAGCCTCTAATTTATCTTTGTCATCACAGGAAACCTGGAATAAAACTATCAAGCAAACAGCAAAGGAGCTGATGCGTCCAACTACATTTTTCATTTAAATCTTTTTAATTTATTAAACGTACATTAAAGTGTAAATAATTATGTTATGTACGACATGCACTTGGTTTAAGACTATGGAGTTTTGATTTTAACACTGTCAGAGCCAAAGTTTTAGAAGAAAACGGTGATTTTAACATTTGAGAAGCGTCTGGGTAGGAAAATTACTCCTTATTGGATCTTCCTTTCCTCCACAAATAATAGAATACAGCTATCAATATAGGGACAACAATGAAGATAATAACGTTGTAGATGTAATTGAAATCAATCGGATCACTATCGCTCGGTTTTGGAATTCCTTCTGCTACCTGAAAACTCATAATAAAAACGTAAAAACTTGTGAACATTTGCGTTGATTTTAATTGTTTGCAAACCTTTGAAACTATGGTAAAAGATAGTCATTTAAAGTGTTTCAACCTAGGCGTTCCTACTTTAATTTTTTTGTTAATTCCTCCTACAATTCAAAACATATTATTACTTTGGTCGTTAGAACTAATCAAAAATCTACAAGTAATACAAATGCTAACCATCCTACACAAAAAACGACTTCTCCCCGAGTTACTACAAGATTATGTGGATATTCATTGCCACCTGATACACGATATTGACGACGGTCCCAAAACACTTTACGACTCCTACCATCTCATCAAAAGAGCCATGGAATTAGGTATTAATGGCTTTATAGCTACCCCCCATATTATGGCGGATATGTATCCAAATACGCCACAGCTGATCAGTGCCCAATACGACGAACTCAAACAGCATTTAGAAGAAAAAGACTGTCTTCCAAAGGTCTTTAAAGTGGCTGCTGAGTACATGGTTGACGACAATTTTGAGATCCAACTCAACAACAAAAACTTATTGCTGCTCAGTGATCGTTATGTCCTAATTGAATTCCCTTTTATTCAAATCCCAATGAATATTGAATTTATTATTGACAGCCTCTTTGCACTAGACTATATACCCGTATTAGCTCACCCTGAACGCTACCGTTATTTCCATCATCAAGGTGACTTTTTAACCCTGTTAAAACAAAAAGGGTGTAAGTTCCAAATCAATGCACTTTCTCTGAGCACCTATTATGGAAACAGCATTCATAAAGCCGCTATGCACCTACTGGAAGAAGGGTTCTATTCCTTTTTGGGAACGGACATCCACAATCAATTACACCTAAGTAAATTATCAGAAATAAAGGTGAAAAAGAATGTGGAAAGACTAATTACCCCCTTGATTGAAAATACCAAAAATATTTTTGATTGAACTTAAGTTCTTTTTAACCAAGATCGTTTTGCTTTCCTGTCCACGCTATATCCATATCCCAATTTTGCGCCGTATCCTAGATTCGAGTACTTTACATCATTGAGCACAAGGGATAAATTTGGTAATTTTTTTCCCTGATGCAATTCTTTGATAAAATCCAACAATGGTTTTTCAGAATAATTAGCCCGCACAATATAGAGTACTCTATCGGCGTGTTTACCAATCAATAAGGTATCCGTTACAGGCAATGAAGGAGCGGTATCTACGATGATGATGTCATATTGTTTTTTCAAGGTATCAAACAATACTTTTAGTCGCCCATCCATTAATAATTCTGCAGGATTAGGTGGTATCTTACCAGAGTGAACCAAATCCAAGTTCTTTTGTGATAGGATCGGCTTAATCAATTCTGAAATCTCAATGTCTCCTTTTAAATATTCCGAGAGTCCAGGACCCGGAGATACACGTGTAAAGGCATTAAGACCAGGTTTTCTGATATCAGCTCCGATTAACAACACCCGCTTGTGCGACAGTGCATAAATTGACGCGAGGTTCTGTGCTACAAAGGATTTACCTTCTCCAGGAATAGAAGAGCTTACAAAGAGTATCTCTCCTTCCTTATTGGGGTTCTTAGGCCTTAAATAATCAATATTTGTTCTAAGTATACGGAAGGACTCTGCTAACATAGAACGATCATTATCCTTTATCATCATTTCCTTTTGGCGCTCTACATGAGGTAATTGTGCCAAAAGCCTAACAGAAGGTATCTCACTTGTCACATCCTCCTTAGAGCGTATTTTGGTATCGAAAAGTTCCTTACAATAGATAAATCCAAATGGAATAATAAATCCTAACATCAGTGCTGCAAAATAAACTTTCGTTCCGGAAGATATTGGGTTATAGCTACTATAGGCTGGTTCAATGACCTTAGAGTTTGGTGCAGTTGCAGCCATTGAAATTGCTGATTCCTCTCTCTTTTGTAACAGATAAAGATAAATCGCCTCTTTAATGTCCTGCTGCCTTTGAATATCCCTGTTTTTTCGTTCTTGACCAGGTACAGAAGAAATTCTGGCATTGATCAATTGCTCCCTGGCATGTAGGTTTCTAGACTGTATATTTAAAGTAGACTCCAAATTATTCAAATTCTGAAGCATTGTGGCCTTAAGGCCATTTAACTGCTGATCGAGTTGAACCACCACGGGGTTGTTTTCTCCAGAGGCTTTTAAAAGTCGTTGTCTCTCTAAAACGAGCTCGTTGTACTTACTCGTTACAGAGGTAACATTTTGATCTGACAACCCGACATTACTAGGCAAAAGCTCAAAATTATTCTTATCCTCCACATAGGCAGACATATAATTCACTGTATTTAATTGCGTACCTACTTGAATAAGTTGTTGTTCATTTTGCGCGCCGGTTTCTAGAAAAATACCAGCCTCGGACTGTATGTCTGTCAACTTATTTCCAACCTTAAATTGCTCCTTTGACAAATCCACTTTGGATAAATCTGTCGAAATAAGTCCAATCCGTTCATCTATAAAAGTCGCAGTAGCTTTGGCTACCTGGTTTTTTTCTTCCACCGAACTTTCGTTATACACCTGCACCAAAGTATTGACAATGTCTTTAGCTTTTTCTTGCACGGGATCCTTAAGATAAATCTCTAAAATATTAGATCCTTTACTAATCGGGGATACCCCTATGCGATTCTTATATTTCTCTCGTACATTACGAAGTGGTGATACGACAACCTGAAGAGTTTTACCTATAAAATCATCAAATTGAGTCCCACTGGGAATAATGATAAGACTTCCGGCCTTAGTTTCAATAGTTTCTCCAAAGAGGTAGGTTTTAGGGGTTCCCTCTTCAACACTGTATTGTAAGGATGTTTTTGAAGTAATATGAATGTAAAATGAATCCGAATAATTTTGAATTATCGAATCTGAGGCCAAAAAGTTTAATTTAATTGGTGGATTATTATACACCTCAGCCCTAGTAATTCTTCCTTTGGTAAATAGTTGTAATTGAAGATTCAGCCGCTCTACTACCTGGTGCATCAAGGCTCGCGATTTTAAAATCTCAATTTCCCCTTCGACCTTTGTAAAACTAGCACTGTGACCGGAGAGTCCTGCCATAAGCGCGGCATCGGGTGATAAACTATTCTCCTGCACAATCATGATTGTTGCAGTGGCATCATAAGAGGGTACAGTATATCTCAAGTACAAGAAGGCAATAATCAAGCAAATCAGCGGAATAATTATAAACCAATACCAGTTCTTCAGATAAGGTTTTAATATATCTTTAATCACAAGTTTCGGAGCCCTTAAATCGTCATTATTTTCTTTTCCTAGGGTGTTCATCTTATCAGTGCAATTACGGTGGTTAGTATAATGGAAAACACAGATAAACCAATGGTAAGTCTGCTATCCAAATTGGATGTTCTTACGACAGATTTATTGGGTTCAACATACACCACGTCGTTCTGTGTAAGGTAATAGACCGGAGAATTCACAAACTCTTTGGTGGTTAAATCAACCCTTGTATAGGTCTTCACACCATCAAAATCGCGTATAACTAATACGTTTTTACGTCTGCCTCTTATGTCTAGGTCACCTGCCAAACCAATGGCCTCAAGCAGGGTAATCCGTTCGCTATCTACCAAATAGGTCCCCGGTTTATTCACTTGACCTAATACTGTGACTCTAAAGTTCTTAATCCTGATATTTACAATAGGATCATTTAGAAATTGTCCTTCTATAAGCCGCTTTCTAAGAAGCTCTTTGGCCTCTGTTGTGGATAAACCAATAAGCTTTATTTTACCCAATACCGGGAAATCAATATTTCCATCTTGATCGATCACGTAATCGAGTTCCCTTGTATTTTGTCCAGCCCCAATAGTGAGATTAAATGGCGCTGTAGCTGCCATATCAAAGCTAGAGATATAGATGCTGACAATATCATCAATTTTAAATTTAGGTTCGAAGGAATTGGTAACGACTTCTGTTTCAAAGGGACGTGCATTCTGCACGTACACAATGTTCTTTCTAGAGCCACAGCCTATAAATAAAAAGAGCATAGCAATTCCCAAACTGCATTTAATCAACTTATAATACATAGTATATGTTTTCTTAGCTTAGATGTTGAAATTATTGGGTGTGTAGTTCAAAGACTGCATCAGCGTATAATTCGGCAGTTTGGTTTCCAACACACGAGCATCCATAAATTCGTAATCTGAATTTTGTGAAATGAACTCAGGTACAATTTCTTTTAGTTTTTTTACAATGATATTGGTATCGTGGTAAAGGTTGAGCATACACAAGGCATCGATCTGAGACTTTCTCTTCTCATAATCCAAGGTCTTAGTCTTGCTAATCATGATTTTCTCATGATAGGTAGGCAAGGTATTCTCACCATTGGCCAATAATTCTTCATAGAGTTTTTCACCTGGTCGAAGACCAGTAATTTTAATCCCTATTTCTTCAGGATATTTAAACCCTGAAAGTCGAATCATATTCTTAGCCAAATCCATGATTTTTACACTCTCACCCATATCAAAGATGAATATTTCTCCTCCCTCACCCATGGAACCAGCCTCTAGCACCAATTGAGAAGCCTCAGGAATGGTCATAAAATAGCGCGTGATTTTCTCATGAGTAACAGTAAGTGGTCCTCCTTTTTCGAGTTGTTTTTTGAATAATGGAATTACAGAGCCATTGGAGCCTAATACATTTCCAAAACGTGTTGTTATGAATTTTGTGGTGTTCTCAGGACTGTTTTGTAAACTACCAATATAGATTTCGGCGGTCCTTTTTGTAGCACCCATTACATTAGTTGGATTTACCGCCTTATCCGTAGATACCATCACAAACTTATCTACCTCATATTTCATGGCCATTCTCGCCAAGATTCTCGTACCTCCAACATTTATTTTAACGGCCTCGTAAGGATTTTCTTCCATTAGAGGAACATGCTTATATGCGGCAGCATGAAATAGAATATTAGGTCTATAGGTGGAAATGACATTTTCAATACCAAACTGGTCTCTAACATCAGCGACTATGGCTACAAATTCTTTGACACCTTCTTGCTTGAATTCTTGTTGCAAATCGTATAAGGCAGATTCAGCGATATCGACCAATATCAATTTTTTGAAATTAAATTTACTCAACTGTCTTGAAATCTCGCTCCCGATGGAACCAGCAGCACCAGTAACCATGAGCACCTTACCTTTAAACTCGTGTTGTAATTTCTTATTCTCGATGTTTATAGGACTGCGATCCAATAGATCTTCCAGTTTTATAGGCTTGATCTGATTGACATTTAATTCGCCACTGATCCATTGTTCAATTGGAGGTACAACCTTGATTGTTGGTACGTAGTCTATAAAAGTTTCCACCCTTGTTCTCAATTTAGAAGAGGCTGTATTGTGAATGGAAATTATAATTTCATTGATCTGATGTTTTTGTATATACTCTTTATCAATCGCTCCTGTTTCAATAACCTTTGTTCCGTTAATACTGTTGCCAACCTTTCTTAAATCATCATCGATAAAAGCCACTATATTAGTATTTTTATCCATATTGTTAGCCAGTGCATACTGGGTCATAATACCAGATTCTCCAGCACCGTAAATCAAGATGTTCTTTCTAGCCTTAAGCTTACAATTCACAAATTTATAGACAGATCTAAAAACGATACCAGCGATAGCCAGCGTTACAAAATTCAAAAACACATGCAAGATGATAATCGATTTAGGAATCGTAATACCTGGTAGTATTGCATATGTCTTGTTAATCGCAACTGCACCCATGGCTAAAAATCCTAATAGCATGCAAGCTGTAAAAATGTTTAAAAGATCTCTCACCCCTGTATAACGGATGATGCGTTTGTAGGTTCCCATAATTACAAAGCTTATTGCAGACAATACAGCTACAATGGGAAGATCCATCAAAAAGTTTTCAATATTAAAATTTACGGTCAGGTGAAACCTTATGAAGTAAACCAAAAAGAAGGTAAACAATACAAGGACTATATCGAAGGCTAATACAAACCATTTCGATACAAATTTCGGTGCTAAAGAGCTTAAGTATCTATAGATCATCTCAATAGGGTGTTTTTAATCAGGTTGGTTGTTTTTTCTAATTCTTCCTCACTAAGGTTTGAGCCACTCGGTAAACAAAGGCCAGTGTCAAACAGAGATTCAGAGAAGCCGTTAACGTATGCTTTACAATTTTTAAAGAAAGGTTGCATATGCATGGGTTTCCACAATGGGCGGGATTCTATATCCTCCTCAGCCAGTGCAAGTCGGATGCGTTCTCTAGTCTGATAGGAGTCTGTCCGAACAGCTGTTAACCAGCGATTGGAATAGGTACCCTCTGGCTCGCTTAAAAAATTGAGCTCAGGAAATCCTGCTAATTTTTCATGATAATAGTTATAATTTGCTCTTCTTTGTAGTACACGATCCTCTAAAACCTCCATTTGACCACGGCCTATCCCAGCCACTACATTACTCATGCGGTAGTTATAGCCAATCTGAGAGTGCTGGTAATGCACCGCTTGGTCTCTGGACTGGGTAGCTAACTTCACCGCAGCGTCCTTTTGAGATTTGCTTCTGGTAATCAAGGCTCCTCCTCCAGAAGTAGTAATAATTTTGTTGCCGTTAAAAGATAATATAGAGAGGTCCCCTAAGGTACCACACTTGATTCCTAAATATTCGCTCCCCAGGGCCTCAGCGCTATCTTCTATTACGGGAATGTCATATTTTCTAGCAATTTGATTAATTGCCAGGGCATTGTATGGCATTCCATAAAGATGTACGGCAACAATTGCTTTGGGCTTTTTATGCTCCTTAATACGATCCAATATGGCGACTTCCAACAATTCTGGAGATAAATTCCAAGTCTCTTCTTCACTGTCGATAAAAATCGGATTGGCGCCCTGGTACACTATAGGATTAGCGGTGGCGGAAAAAGTTAGGCTCTGACATAATACGTCGTCGCCTATACCTACCCCAAGTACTATCAATGCCAAGTGGATTGCTGAAGTTCCTGAGGATACAGCCGCGACGTGAACGCCTTCTTTTAAGTATGAGGTAATTGAAGCTTCAAATCCGTCTACATTTGGTCCTAGAGTCGCTACCC
This sequence comes from Galbibacter sp., assembly GCF_048266365.1. Taxonomy (NCBI): domain Bacteria; kingdom Pseudomonadati; phylum Bacteroidota; class Flavobacteriia; order Flavobacteriales; family Flavobacteriaceae; genus Galbibacter; species Galbibacter sp. The sequence continues at coordinate 486,137 of NZ_JBLWZP010000002.1, forward strand.
AATTGGTTGCAAAAGCTTCATCGACATACTTTTGTTCCTGACCACCCATGTGGGGAGATGAAAGCCAGATTTTTCTTTGTGTTGTAATCATTTTAACTCTTATGTTAATGACAAGAGTTAAGTTTTATGTAAGATGGGCTGGTTAATGTTTTTGTAATACCAATGGTATTACATCAAATTAAGGATCATCTTAATGGGAAGCTTTTTAATGATAGTAGGTAACTATCCTGGATTCTCTCCGCTGTCCAATTAAATCAATTCCTTGCTATTAATCAATTTAACTTTTCGAAGAAGTAGGGTAAAAGTAGCAAAGTAAAGTATCTGTCATGAGGTAATTCGGTGAATGTTAAGTTTATTTCGGTTAACGACGAAATCATAAAAAAAAAGTTAATTGCCAATTACCATTCAACGGTGAAATTGTACGTAAGGCGCATTTATTTTGAATCTAGGTCATATTAAAGGAATTATGCTAAAACACTGGGGTTACAAGTGATTCAAATACACTTATCACGACCATTTAAGTCCTAAAAAATAAACGAATACGATTTTTTAAGAAGAATTATTCAGAAGCTTATATATTTGTAGATAACTTAGAAGACTCCTATGTCAAGGAGAGAATTTCATACTGTATTACTATAAAATCTATTGAAGTTGAAAACGATAAAAAACATATGTTGCATAGGTGCGGGCTATGTGGGGGGACCTACAATGAGTGTCATCGCATTTAAATGTCCAGATATTCAAGTAACCGTTGTGGATATCAATGCAGAGCGGATCAAAGCGTGGAATGACACAGATTTGGATAAGCTCCCTGTGTATGAGCCTGGACTTAAAGAAATTGTCGCCACTGCTCGAGGAAGAAACTTATTCTTTTCCACAGAAGTCGACCAAGCCATTGACCAGGCCGATATGATATTTATTTCGGTGAATACGCCCACTAAAACATATGGAAAAGGAAAAGGTCAAGCAGCCGATCTAAAATACATAGAACTATGTGCCAGAAATATTGCACGTGTGGCCAAGGATGACAAAATTGTTATTGAAAAGTCTACCCTACCAGTACGTACAGCTCAGGCTATAAAAAACATTTTGGACAACACTGGTAATCATGTAAATTTTGAAATCCTTTCAAACCCTGAGTTTTTGGCCGAAGGGACAGCTATAACAGATCTATTAAATGCGGACAGAGTTCTTATTGGTGGTGATTCTACCCCAAATGGTGAGGCTGCAAAACAAGCCTTGAGCTCAATTTATGAAAACTGGTTACCTAAGGAAAGGATTCTATTGACCAATGTATGGTCTTCAGAGCTTTCTAAACTTGTCGCAAATGCTTTTCTAGCACAGCGAATTTCATCGATCAACTCTATCTCTGCCCTTTGTGAGAAAACTGATGCCGATGTGGATGAAGTAGCTAAGGCAATCGGATTGGATAGTAGGATCGGACCAAAATTCCTGAAAGCTTCCGTAGGTTTTGGAGGATCTTGTTTTCAAAAAGACATCCTAAACTTAGTGTATATTGCAAAGAGTTACGGACTAGAAGAAGTGTCGAATTATTGGGAACAAGTTATAAAGATTAACGACTACCAAAAACAGCGGTTTGCGGACTCCATAGTTTCCACACTTTATAATACTGTTTCAGGTAAGAAAATAGTGTTCTATGGATGGGCCTTTAAAAAAGACACTAATGATACCCGGGAATCTGCCGCTATATATGTGGCTAATGCTCTTTTAGAGGAACAAGCTGAGATTGTAGTATACGATCCAAAGGTTAGTGATCAGCAAATATATGCGGATTTAGATCGATTAAATACACGTTCAGAAGAGGAAAATCGTCGCCTGTTAACTGTATCTAAAGACCCTTTAACTTGTGTAGATGACGCACATGCCATAGCCATACTTACGGAATGGGATGAATTTAAAACCTTGGACTGGGAAACCATCTATACTAAGATGTTAAAGCCCTCTTTTGTGTTTGATGGAAGAAGGATATTAGACAGCAAAAAATTAAATGCCATCGGCTTTAAATATAGCCGAATCGGTGAATCATAAGTCGAGCCTTAACGACCAACTATCAGAAAGGTTTTAACCCTAAAATATAGCGTTAAAACCTTTCTTGTCAACACCTTATAAGACAGGGTCTGTAAGCGACTTCCTTCACCCCTCCACCCACCTATTCTTTAAAAGAATACCGTTCAACCCGATTATTGAGCAGTTTAAATTATTCTCAATTTCAATTAGCGCTTTTTTGTGATATTTAACCCGTAATACAGGATTTTTAGTTCTTAAATCTACTGTTTTGCAGTTCGTACCCTCAGTGTAGCCAAAATCAACACACATTAAATAGATTAATAGCAGGATTTATTTAAAAAATTGAACTTTAGGAAGCACCATGATATCAAAAGAAATTAAAGGCGGAGCACTGCTTTCATATGCCACTATATTTGCAACAAATATAGTAGGGATAGTATTGACCCCATATATTATTAAGTCCTTAGGAGCTTCCGAATACGGGCTGTACACGATGATTGGAGCCTTTGTTGGATATCTAACGGTACTCGATTTTGGCATCAACAACTCCATCATACGCTTTGTTGCTAAGTATCGTGCTGAAGAGGATAAAAAAGGAGAAGAAAATTTCCTGGCAGTCTCATTCATTATTTACGCTTTAATATCCCTTTGTATTCTTGTCTTGGGCAGTATTGGATACCTACACTTGGATGATCTCTTTGGCGACACTCTGACCGCGGATCAGTTAAACAAGGCAAAAATTATGGTTATGATTTTGATTTTCAATATTGCCGTAACCATACCCGGCGGCGCTTTTAATGCCATTTGTATGGCTTATGAAAACTTCACACTCCCAAAGGCAATCAACCTTGTCAAATACCTGTTAAGATCACTTTTAGTAGTTGTTATTTTATTCTATGGAGGTGACTCCATAAGCCTAGTGATTATTGACACTATCATGAATTTGATCTTTATAGTGACCATGGCCTATATAGCCCTGTATAAATTAAAAGTCAAAATTCGCTACTACACTTTTGAAAAATCTCTTGCCATGTCCATATTCCACTACTCGGTATGGGTATTTGTGTTGGCATTAGTCAATAAGTTAAGATGGCAATTTGGGCAACTTGTTCTTGGGCTTAATTACGAAACTACCGTAGTTGCGATATATGCAGTTGGAATAACATTAGGAAGTTATTACGGAGCTTTCTCCTCGGCCATTTCTTCATTGTTTCTTCCCAAAGCTATGCAGATGACCGTTAGGAGTGAATCTCCTCAGGTCATGACAGATACCTTCGTTAAGATATCTCGAATTTCCACCTACATCCTTTTTTTTATTTTAGGAGGATTTATACTCGTGGGAAGACAATTCATTCATTTGTGGGTGGGTGATACCTTTGCAGAAGCATACCTGTATACGGTACTTATAATGATCGGACTCACCTTTACCCTTAGTCAATCATTTGGAAATGATCTGCTACAAGCGAAAAACAAACACCGCTTTAGAGGAATCATCATACTAACAGCCACCATACTCGGAGTAGCAGTAGGATGGAATTTATCACTGTCATATGGAGCTACAGGTTTGATCGCTTCCGTAGTTGCGTTTATCTTTTTGGAGCGTATAGTCATGTGGTGGTATATGAATAAAGAGTTGCAGATAAATATGGTCCACTACTTTAAAAATTTCTCCGGACAATTACTTTGTTTTTTAATTGCTTTGCTGATTTCCTATCCCCTACTTGGATTGATTACAATGCCAGGATGGTTTGGCCTCTTTTGCAAAGTAGCACTCTTTGCTCTGATGTATTGCAGCTGTATGTTCCAAGTGATGAACAAAACGGAAAAGCGTCTGGTTCGGGACTTGGTTCCAGCCTCATTAAAAATAAGAAGATAATAAGAATTCCTAAAACGGAAGTATATAGAAACACCCTATCCATTAACCACCAAAACAATGATAATTAAAAAACCAAGCATATTATTTGTACATCCCGATTTGCGAGGAGGTGGCGCCGAGAAGGTGCTGGTCAACCTTTTGAATTCCATGGATACAGAAAAATACGACATTCATCTGCTCACCTATTTTGAAGAAGGTGTTAATCGCAAGGACCTCAGCCCAGCAATTAAGCAACGTTATATATTTAAAAAGGTCTTTAGGGGCTGGTCCGTCCTTCAGAAACTATTCAGTCCTGGCCAGCTCTACAATCTATTTATTAAAGAAAAGTACGATATCATTATCGCCTATCTAGAAGGAGTACCCACACGAATGGTAAGCGGATGTCCACATCAGCCTACCAAACTCATTTCTTGGTTACATACTGATTTAAACCTGGGAAGTATTGAAAAAGTATACTGGAGTAATAAAGAAATGAAATTATCCTATGATCGTTTTGACCGCGTAATCGCTGTATCCAAAGAAGTTTTAGAATCTTGTATCGAACAATGTGCTCTTAATAAAACTAAAGGAGAGATTATTCATAATGTAATAGATACCAATGCCATTTTGAACAATGGGAAACAATCCCTAAACGGTCAAGCTCTAAAGACGGATTGTATAAACATATGTAGTGTTGGTAGACTTACTAAGATAAAAGGCTTTGATCGTTTAATCCAAGTTCTTAGTAGAATAACACCAAAATTTCCAAAAATCCATCTGTATCTGTTGGGTGTTGGAGAGGAAAAAATAGCCCTTGAAAGCTTAGTTCGACAGCTTAAATTAGAATCCCACATTAGCTTTTTAGGATTCCAAAAGAATCCACATCAATTTGTTTCTAAATGTGATCTATTTGTTTGCTCATCCCTCCATGAAGGGTATAGCACGGCAGTTACAGAAGCTGTTATACTAGGGATTCCTGTGTTGACAACCGCTTGTGCCGGGATGGATGACATCCTCGATAGAGGAGAAACTGGTATGATCGTAGAGAACTCTAGCGAAGGATTATATCAAGGTCTGTTTAGTCTATTATCCCAGCCTTCATTACTATCCAGCTATGCCGATAAAACAAAGCAAAAGTCCAGCTATTATCAACAAAACAATAATGCAACCAAAGTGGAGGTGCTCATCGACACTCTTTTAAACTAAACGCTGTTATGGAAAATCCGTTTTTCTCGGTTATCATGCCTGCCTATAAGGTAGAAAAATATATCGCCAAGGCCATCGAAAGTGTACTGAATCAAAGTTTTGAAAACTTTGAACTCTTGGTCATCAATGATGGTTCCCCTGATAGCAGCGCAGAGCTTGCTAAAGATTATGTTTCATTGGATCCTCGAGTAAAGCTATTGAACAAAGAAAATGGAGGGCTTTCCGATGCAAGAAATTTTGGTATAAAACACGCCAAAGGAAGTTATCTGTATTTTATGGATAGTGATGATTGGATCGAAGGTAATCTTTTAGAAAAAATCCACGATCAAATTCAAATTAACCCCGTAGACATATATGTATTTGGCTATTATCTAGATCAGGAGGATGATCAAGGAAAGTTACTTCAGAGGCAAATTATGCATGCTTACAATTATAAATTTGATATCGGTCGCGAAAAAGCACCAAAATTGAATTCACATTTTATGGGACTTCTAGGGTATGCATGGAACAAAGTTTATTCTAAAATCTTTATCGATTACTACCACCTTCGCTTTGACAAGGGCATCTCACTAGTAGAGGACATGCTTTTTAACGCCATAGCCTACCAAAAAGCAAATGCTTTAGTGATGATAGAGGAATGTTTCTACCATTACATCAGTAGAGAGGTTCCCACTCTTATTAAAAGCTATCACAAAGATGCCTTTGAACTAATATTGACAAAACACCGTGCGATAAAGCCTTTTCTAGCAAAATGGGGTTATAGTAAAACTAAGATCAAACAAACCATGGCCAATAACCTGGTCATGGGTATTCAGTATTGTGTAAACAACCTCTTATACTATAAAAGTGACCTAACCGCTGCAGAAAAGAAAAAATATATCAATGAAATTCTCCAACATAAGGAGACTAAAAAATATATCGATTACTACCAACCCGCAACCAAAAGTGATCAATTGTATAAAAAACTAATCAAATACCGATTAAGCTCGGTCTTAATGTATATCAAATCATGGAAAAAAGCAGCTTGATTACGCAATTAAAAAAGAAAATTCCATTTGAGACCAAAGTACAGTTCCAATTGCAAAAATTGAAGTGTACCTCAGATGATCAAAATTACTTTAATTTCAACTCTAAAGAGAAACGAATATTTATATTCTTGGCCGCAGATTACGGAAATCTAGGCGATGTGGCCATTACCTATGCACAGCATCTATTTTTGAGTTATACTTACCCAGAGTACCAGGTTATTGAAATCCCAATTAGCAGGACACTTAAGGGAATTGTTCAGCTTAAAAAGCATATTCAAGATCAGGACATAGTTACAACAGTAGGTGGAGGAAACACTGGTGATATGTATCACCAGATAGAGCATTTCAGGCAATTGGTTATTCAAAACTTCCCAAACAATCCTGTGATTTCCTTTCCTCAAACCATCGATTTTTCTACCACCGAAAAGGGTAGAAAACGATTGCAAAAAGCAATAGCTATCTATGGAAAACATCCAAAGTTAACGCTAGTTGCTCGAGAGTTAAAATCTTACGATTACTACAAAAAGCACTTTAATAATAAGGTGCTGTTATTGCCGGATATCGTCACCACCCTAGATCGTTCTCAACCTGAATTTGAGCGCAGTGGCGCCATCATTTGCTTGAGAAAAGACAAGGAGCGAAAACTCAGTGAACAACAGGAACTAGAATTGACTAATTATGTAAAAGAGCGTTTCAACAACTATACCTATTACGATACCCACATTGGTGGGCAAGGATTGACCATGAAAAAGAAAATCGCGGCTCTATTCCAAATTTGGGATACCTTCAAAAAAACAGAATTAGTGATTACAGATCGGCTACATGGAATGATCTTTTGCCATATCACCAATACACCAGCCTTAGTGTTTTTAAACAACAATCACAAAATTGAACAGTCCTATAAATGGATTGCACACAATCCCAGATTAAAACTGATTAAAAATTATCATGTAGGAGATATCGCCACTAAAATTAACCAATTGAGTCAGTTGCCGGAGACCGATAGAATTTCTTTAATGTCAGCTTATAAAAATTTTAAAACCATGGTTGAATAATGTTTAACTTATTTTCCATAGAAGATTATAGTAGCATTTATTACAACACTCAATTGGTTGTGATACTACTTACGCTACTACATACGCAACTATTTGATTATAGAGACAAGGCAACCCATAAATACTTGGCGATAATCGGGTGGCCATATGCCTTGTTTATAGTACTGTTCATTGGACTACGTCCAATCAATGGGATTTTTGTTGATATGACCACCTACGCATATATGTTCTACCGGGAAACTGTTGGCAGTCCAGTAGAAATAGGGAGTGACATCGCCTTTGCTTATCTATTAAAAATAAGTGCAAAAATCACTAATGAAACGGGGTTTTTCTTTATTTGCGCATTGCTGTATATTGGGAGTTTAATCATCGCATGTAAAAACTTATTTAAGTCTTATTGGATCTATTGTTTTATTGCACTGGTGGCGTCTTTCTCTTTCTATGCCTACGGGGTGAACGGCATTCGAAACGGAATGGCCACATCCCTATTCATTTTAGGTATTGCATACCACAAAAAGCCCATTATATCCGCAATAATCATTGTTATATCATGTCTATTTCATCAATCAATGTACTTACCCACCATCGCATATCTTGTTACCTATTTTCACAACAAGCCTAAGATCTACCTCATAGGATGGCTAGCTGCAATTCCAATATCGTTGGTTTTTGGAAACTTTTTCGTTGGATTGTTCTCAGGATTAGGGCTTGCAGACGATAGATTAAGTGATTACCTACTATCTGAGGCCGGTGCTAGTGAGTTCTCCAGTACCGGATTTCGTTGGGACTTCTTAATTTACGGGGCCACAGGAACCTTTGCAGGCTGGTATTTCATATATAAGAAAAACTTTAAAGACATTTTTTACAATCGCATATACGGCACCTACCTCATAGCGAATGCTTTTTGGATTTTGATTATTACGGCTAATTTTTCAAATCGTTTTGCATACCTCTCATGGTTCATGTTAGCAGTAGTCATATTTTATCCTTTTTTAAAGAAGCGCTTCTTTGCATACCAACACCAAATCTTTGGAGCAGTACTGCTACTATATTTTTTATTTACCTATACAATGAATCTATTAATACCTAGTATATAAAACATGAATTTAAGTATAATTATACCCGTTTATAATGTAGAAAAGTACATTGAAAGATGTATCCGCTCCTGCTATGATCAGCAGTTGGCACATAGCGAGTACGAAATTATAGTGGTTGATGATGAATCACCAGATGGAAGTGTTAGAATAGTCCATGGATTCATGAAATCCTTTCCAAACATAAGAGTCATCAGTCAAAAAAACAAAGGATTGGGAGGTGCGAGAAACACTGGTATTCAAAATGCAAAAGGCCGCTATTTACTTTTCTTGGATTCGGATGATTATCTATTATCTAATGTTCTAAATAGACTCATGAAAATCGCTGTTCCAAAAGAATTGGATATTTTGGACTTTGCTGCAAACGGCGTTAGAGAAGATGGCAGTATAGTCTACTCCATACGCCATCAAAATTGTCCTGAGCCTGTAACTGGACCAGAATATTTCAACTGCGGGCATCACAATTCTGCATGTGTCAGGTTGTATCGCACTGAATTTCTCACTCAACATCATCTTCTGTTTAAGGAAAAGGTATATATAGAAGATGTTGAATTTAATTTTAAAGCCGTGTTTATGGCCCAAAGGATTATGTCAACGGAACTGGTGATATCCAATTTTGTTCAAACCGCTGATTCAATTACCCGTAGCAGTAATACTTCAAAAAACCAAAAACTCATTCAGGACATACTACAAAGTGTTCTCCTTATTGACAATTATAGCAAATACAAAATAACAGAAAACTCCATTGCCTATAATAAGAGTAGAGCCAAGGTAAATGAGCTTGTGATTTCATTACTTAAAAACCTCTTTTCTAAAAGTAAAAACAAAGAGTTGTTCACAGCTACTTTGAAGGCATTAAGAGCTGCAGAATTATACCCCGTACAGTATATGTCAGATAATCACCAACGCAATTTATTTAAAAGTTTTGCAAACCAATATTGGATTTTTAAACATTTCTACACATTAAAAACACGAATTGGATCATGAAAGATACATTTCTCCTTATTACAACAGTACCACAATCCTTGAACTTTTATAAGGGACAGGTACAAGTACTTAAAAGTAAGTACCATATCGAAGTTGCCTCTAGTCCGGGACAAAGACTTGATACCTTTGGTGAACTTGAAGATGTTCCAATTCACGAGGTTCCAATGAAAAGAGAAATTTCGATATTTTCTGACGTGGTAAGTTTATACAGACTCTTCAAATTAATTAAAAAAACAAAGCCCAAAGTGGTTCACGCCAGTACGCCCAAAGCCGGTTTCTTAGGAATGCTATCCGCATTTTTAAACAAAACTCCAGTACGAATTTATTTTGTTCTTGGCTTGCGTTACGAAGGAACTCGTGGATTTAAAAGAAGGTTCCTTATGCTGATAGAAAGTTTAAGTTGTAAACTGGCTACACATGTCTTTGCAGTTAGTAATGGAACTAAGAAAACTCTCGAAGAAAATAAGATTACATCAAAAAATATACAAATCATCTGGAATGGAAGTATCAATGGCATTGATACAAAACAATTTAATGTCGACGCAACCTCTAACCCTGCTATTGACAAAAATCTCATTCCGGATGGAAGTTTTATATATGGCTATGTCGGGCGCTTAGTGGGCGATAAAGGCACTAACGAACTCATCGATGCATTCACACAACTTCATCAAAGTCATCCGGAAATCCGATTGCTCTTAATTGGCGATTTTGAAGACATTCAAGATCCTGTATCTGATAGAACCAGATCACTTATTAAAAATCACCCTGCCATTTTATATCAAGGCTACCAAAGTAATGTAAAACCATACCTTAAACTCATGAATGTTTTTGTGTTCCCATCCTATAGAGAAGGGTTCGGAATGGTAGTCATGGAGGCTGCCGCAATGGAAAAACCTGTGATTTGTTCAAATATTACGGGCTGTAACGAAATTATAATTGATGGTCACAGTGGCGTTTTAATTCCACCCAAATCAACAGATATGTTATTGTTAGCAATGAAGTCATTACGAACCCAGCCTGAACTTTTAGAAAAACTGAGCACCAACGCTAGAGCTTCCATAATACAGAGATATGAACAACAAACTTTATGGAAACATTCACTCGAGGCCTATGCCAAAATAACTGGTTAAAATGCATAAACATGAAAGAGCTAAGCAAAAAAACCATCCCAAGTTAATGAGATGGAATCTTTTGAAATTTGATTAGAGTGTCTCTAGAGTATCTGATTATTTGTCAAAATAATATTTTCTGACTCGCGGTGTTCAACTTTCACACTCATTTCTGAATTTTGAATTGTAATATTTTTACTATTAAAAATATACAATTCCCGATCAGATAAGAAAGTACAATTATCAAAAAGGAGTCTATCCGTACTGCCTGACAATCTATTATTTAGATCGTTTAAATAAATAGGACGGTGTTGTACACTAATTTTATCACCTTTGATGGTCACTCCCTTCGCGACAGCATTTCCCCTAGAGAAATATCCGTAACTAACACTTCTATCGCTCTCCATAAAATTGTTAAAGAGTTGGCCGTTTTCAGTATCTGATATGTTTATACCTGTGATAAAGTCGTACAATTTATTTCCAGAGACCGTAACATTTTTGGATCCAATTCTCATGGAGGTGTCATAACCAGAAATGGTGTTCCCGGTGACTTCAATGTTATAAGTCAAACGCTCAGTATCGTTAACGAAATAATCGTCAAAACTAATAGCTGTTTGGTTCGTAATTCTAGCTCCCGCTTTAAAATTATTATTTAAGATTTCCACATCATTACCGGCGTTAATACCTAATCTATTATCAAATGTATTTCCACTTATCTCAACAAAGCTTGCGGTATACACGATGACATCTGCGACGTCATTTCCAACAAATTTATTATTTCGAATAGTCACATTGGTTACCCTTTCATATTCGTATAAACTACCATCGTCTTTTCGTTCTCTATAGGCCTCCAAATCAATTCCAACTTCTGGTGCGGTACCTGCATAAGCCTCTCCACTTTCATCTTCACCACCAGCATTGGAGATAACGTTATTTTCTATAATTAGTCCATTGGCATCAATGACAGAAACGTTATTTCTTCTACACTTGTCAATTAAACTATTTTTAACCACTACACCGGAAGACTCCATTTCGCCTGATTTAATAGAACCATCTCTATTTCTAATAGCAGAGATCTGAACCAAAACACCATCTCCTTCTCCTTCGTATATATTGACATTATCCACGGTAACATTTTGAGATCCAGCTATACCCACTAATGAACCATAACCATGCGTAGATCTGGAGACACCTGTCTCATCAGTAACATTCGAATAATCATGTAAATAGCGGTCACCTACTAGATTACCTCCTTCAATTATTACATTTTGTGCCTTAAATGTCATGAGTAGTCTACTAAATGGGTTGTTTGTAGGTTGCACACGAATAAAAGTATTGTCACTCATTAAAAAGTGTGTATTAGAAGGCACCATTATGGAATTGTCTGCATACGAATAAGGAGGGTGCGAGGTGAGTCGTTTACCGAAAAAGTACGCATCCAATTTATCAATTTCAAAAACTTCCATTCCTAGATCATTAGTTAGCGCAATGGCTTTATTCAAATTCTCTTTATTCTGGAATGCTTTATCATCAGTAGTCTTCCCTTGCACCATATCCCAACGAGAAGGTTCAAAAATAAAGTGTGGATGCTCAATAGCCAGCCCACCTTCAACTTGAAGATCAATATTTAGTAATTGACCATCAATAACACCTTTAGACGCAAAGACCAAACTACCATTGGTAATTTTACCTCCGTCAAAATTAAGCTTCACACCATCCGGTAAACTGATACGTTGTCCCTGAAGATCGTAATCACAGCTAATATTAAGAGATGCATTCACTTGCGTGCTTGCAAAATTGTAATCACATGGAATATCCACGGCATCTGTAATCACATTATAGGGGTCGTCTGATCCCGCTTCCGGATCGGGATCAATCACTTCGGAGTTCTCATTATCTCCATTTAAAAATGCATCTAAAGCCTGATCATCGTCACAGGCAATAAACATTAACACTAAACTTACGAATAGCAGCATCAACCAACTTCTTTTGTACATGGCTAAGTTCAATTTAATAAATTATTACACATTAGGGCTTGATAAAAAATAGACGAAATACACATTTCATCGACAAACCACATTTTCATTCAGTAATTATACGCTTAATTGCTTGATTTAGATTGTATAAGCCTGCGCACAAACTGTTAAAAATTGTGATTTATACACAATTCATTGTTTTTCAATGTATTAAGTATAAACTAAAAAATATATTTAACATATAAAGAAATGAAAATCAATAAATTACATTGATTTTTATGAAGAAAAATAAGAAGGTAATAAAGGAAAATCTTACAAGTTTATAGAGAAGCGCCTCATGAATTATTTAGAGGAGATTTTGTTGATGACTAATTTTCGTTTTCCAGAGTCTAACAAAGGAATGTCATTGACATAAATTATACTGATATTTGCATCTTCTCCAAGATGGGTTTTGAATTCTTCTATAATATAATTATGTTGATCAAAATTATCATAAACATTAAGTTTAATAATATAGGTAGCGGGGTCCTCCTGAATGAGCTGAAATTGTTTAATCCTATCATACTTTAAAAGGTGATAAGTAATGTATGAGGTAATAAGTTCACCTTTGGTATTATAGATCATATCCATTTTTCTACCCTCCACATGCTCCAAAAAAGGGGCGCCATTATACGGATCATCATCTTTAATATAACCTATATCGCCAGTATCATACCTGATTAACGGCATGCTGTAATTGAATAAATCGGTAATTACAATTCGACCAGGTTTTCCGGGGACTACATCCTTGTTGGAATCTAATTCCAAAATCTCCACTCTATAGCTTGCCCAGTTGATATGAAAAATGGAACTGCCTGGAAATTGTTGGGCAATAATGCCATTTTCTACATTAGAATACCTAGAAAGTCCTTCGACACCAAAGTAATACCTCAGTTTATCTTTAATATCCGGGCTTAAATATTCAGACATGGCGATAATAGATTTCATGTTTGCTTCTAAAGGTTTAGACTCAATTTTGGTGAGGTAATTACAGATGGTTGTGAGCGCAGAAGCATAACTCAGCATAGCTTTAGGACTTTTATCCGTAGTTATTTGTTGAATTAAATCAGCGATCTCATGATCTTTCATATTGGATACTGGATGCATCAAAATATTTTGCAAAAAAGCAGCCAATTTATTTTTTCTATTGTATTGATCCCAATGCCTTAAGTACACCAATTTTTGGCCCAATTCAAATCCAGCCTTTTTTGCAAAGTAAAGCGTGTCTGCAGTATTCTGTAGTTTTTTATTTTGATCGTGATAGATTCGAAAAGGTGTTCCGGTTGAACCACTAGTATACTTTGCAACAAGTGATTCTTCTAGATATTTCGAGGATCTAAAGTCATCAAAATTATCACGGATTAGATTTTTATTGATGATAGGAAAGTCAGATAATTCATCTGAAGCGTTTAGTTCCATGTAAAATGGGACGCTTTCCTTGGCATGCTTGATCAAGTCATTCAATCGTATTGCACGTAACTTAACAGATTTAGGGTCCTGATAATTTTCAAGGATAAACTTAATGTCTTTGATTCGTTTTTTAATTTTCGATCCTCTCAGGAAATCAAGTGTCCAAAATGATTGGCGTCGAACTGTATTGATTACACTCATAGTCTTTTACTAAACTTCATTGTGAAAAATCACCTCTATTTCTAAAATGCTTTATTTTTTGGAATCTAACTACTTCGCCTAAAGCACTTATTTTCAGATTATTGTTAGGTGGTGGAGTTATTCTCTTGTTAAAAGTAATTCAAAATGGAAATGAGCATTGGTAATTTCTATAAATGGCAAAGATCATCTACAAACTACCTACCTAACTAACGACGCATTGCCATGGACTGGGATTTAAACCTAAAGCTGGATGAACACATCGCACTGGATTTTAAAGGTGGGTTCCGGCGGCCAAAAACCATAGGTCAACATCTCCATCTTTATGGCTTTCACGGTAGTGGCACATAAAGCAAATAGCAGTTCGATTACCAATTTATGTCGGTATAATGGTTCTTTACATCGAATGGAATAGTACCTGTATTTATATTGGTCTAATTTCAACAGCGAAACCAAACCAATATGTAGTAAAATCAGATGAAAACGGTTCTATTCTTATTTTTTTTCATTAGCCTGGGCTTGATCTCATCTAGTGCTCAAATTCAAATAAAAGGAACCGTAAAGGCATACAATCATGGTCAAACATTATTCCCATTGAGCAATGCACAAGTTAATTGGTTGAATGATGAGGCTTCGGTTTATACGGACACAGATGGGAAATTTGAAATCTCAAAAAATCCAACCTCTAGAACTCTTATCATTCAGTACCCAAATTTCAGAAACGATACCTTATTGGTCAATCGTCCAAACCTGGGGCTATTGATTCTTAAACCTGAAATTGAGCTGGAAGCTGTGGTTCTTTCTCAACAAATTTCCTCCGTACAGCGTTCCTTATTCGATGTTCAAAATGTGGTCACAGTCGATAGTAGAGAAATGCTAAAAGCCGCGTGTTGTAATCTTTCTGAGAGCTTTGAAACCAATCCCGCTGTAGATGTCAATATTGCAGATGCCATCACCGGTACTAAACAGATTCAAATTCTAGGGCTAAACAGTCCATATCTTTTAATTACACAAGAAAACATTCCCAGTACTCGAGGAGCATCCTCCTCCCAAGGTTTGTCCTTTATTCCTGGGTCTTGGATTGAAAGCATTCAAATCACCAAAGGAATGGGTAGTGTTGTAAATGGGTATGAAAGCATTTCCGGACAAATCAACACCACGCTCAGAAAACCCCAAACAGACCAACCCCTTTTCCTAAATATCTATGCCAACAATTTTGCCAGATTTGAATTAAACAGTCGATGGAATACACCACTTTCTGATAAATTAGCTACGGGAATCTTCCTGCATGCCAATACACGTACCGCAAAGATAGACGACAATGGTGATGGTTTTTTAGACACGCCACTATCGGAGCAAATTAATCTGATGAATCGATGGCAATTTGGTGATCCCAATAGTGGTTGGATAAGCTTTTTAACCTGGCAATACCTAAAGGACCACAAACAGACCGGAGAAATACATTTTGATAAAAACCGTCATAAATTATCAAGTACGTATTGGGGAAGTGAACATCATTCAGATCGCCTTGACGTCTCCTCCAAATTAGGTTACGTATTTCCGGATTTACCCTTTCAAAGCATTGGATTACAATTGGCCTACACCTACCACAACCAAGATGCCTATTACGGCCTGAGAACCTATGACATTCAACAAAACTCCCTATATGGCAACCTCATTTTTAGTAGTATTATAGGGAGTACCATGCACAAGTACAAAACTGGAATAAGCGTTATGGTTGACAATTATAGAGAACGCTTAAACACAACCCCACTAAATCGTGTAGATAATGCAATGGGAGCCTTTTTTGAATACAGTTATACTGACCTGGATAAGTTCAGTATGGTTGCCGGACTACGTTTTGATGTTCACAATCGACTAGGTGAATTTCTAAGCCCTCGCTTACATTTGCGCTATTCCGTATGGGACAAAGCAGCTATTAGAGCCTCTATAGGCAGAGGAAAACGAAACGCCAATATACTAGCAGAAAATCAAAAGCTTTTTAATTCCTCCCGTCAAATACAAATAGAAAACAGCAATGCAAGCACCTATGGCTTAGAACCAGAAATCGCCTGGAACTACGGGGTGAGTTTTACCCAAAAATTATTCGTAAACAAGCGATTATTGGTGTTTTCCGCGGACTACTATAGAACACAATTTGAAAATCAGGTTGTTGTCGATTGGGAAACCCCTGGTGAAATTTCTTTTTACAATTTACAGGGAGATAGTTACTCCAACAGTTTTCAAATAGATTTAAGTTATGAATTACTCCAAAATTTAGAACTCAGAGCCACCTATAAAAACTACGAGGTCAAAACAGATTACAAAACTGCCAAATTAGATAAACCCCTACAACCAAAACAACGTTTTTTTGCCAATTTAAGTTACCAAACTGTAAGAAGTCCCATCGGTAAACAATGGCGCTTTGACACAACCGTTCACTGGCAAGGTAAACAACGGTTACCCCGTAATGGTTTAGATCCAACTATGAACACCCATGGTAGCTATAGTCCATCTTATACCTTAGTCAACACGCAAATTACCCGTGCCTTTAGCAACAAATTAGAACTTTATCTAGGCGGGGAAAACATTACAAATTACACTCAAAGCACCCCTGTAATCGCTTCGGATGATCCTTTTGGACCCAATTTCGACGCAAGTATGAGCTATGCTCCTGTTTTATCTGGAGTTTATTATGTCGGATTCCGATATAAAATAAATTAACCATGAAATTGTCAAACCTTTAAAATACATAACCATGAAATTAAGACTAGTCCTTGTGTTTCTCTTGATCAGCTTTACTATCACTGCACAGGATAAAAACAAGAATCAAACTATCCTGGTGGATGGAAATTGTCAAATGTGTCAAAAACGCATCCAAAATGCCGCTATAAAAGTTAAAGGTGTAAAATATGCCTCTTGGGATATACCCACCAATCAGTTAAGCTTGGTGTACAATGAAAAAAAATGTGATATCAAAACGATTCATTTAGCCATTGCAGAGGCTGGACATGACACAGATCTTTACAAAGCAAAAGAGGCAAGTTATCAAAACCTACCTCCCTGTTGTTTATATCGTGATCCTGCGACCAAAGAAATGGAACACCATTAAATATTGCTTTTACATAGCAGCCATTTTGAAGTTTCCAAAAAACAGTTTTGCTTCCTTGTCGTAATGCAATGGTGCGGTGATATAGAAGAATCTAGTTGTTCCTGTAGCAAACATGGTACGGTCTAACACCTTAGACTTGTCTATATACACACGCATTTCCCTACCCTGTACTACAATAGAAACTTTGATTTTAGCATTGGAATACCCTTTGAACGGAAAACTCAAACTATGATAAGCATCCATATCATTACTAGAGTGAACGATATCCTCATTGTGGAATTGGAACTCAGTGGATGTTACAGCACCATCATTATAGGCATCCAACAAGGTAGCTCTAACACTATTATCCTTAGCAAATCCAAAATTCATTGTACTCAAATCTTCGGCTTTATCACTACTGGTGATCAACTCAAACTCAATAGTAAAATTTTCTGGCAGATTTATTAAAGTGTCCAATTTATAAGTGGAATTTTCAGCCATCATCAACCATTTTCCTTGATAGTTGTCGAGTTCAACTATACTCCCATTACCGGAAGTTTTCCAATATTTGGGCATTAAACCTTTCTGATCATCTATAAAATGATCTTCAAATAGTAAGGTTCCACCTGGTTTAAAGGAGAACACTTCTTCTATGTAAGGAATATCACGTCTTGAGGAGGATTCTGAGGTGTTTTCAGCGGTTTCCTCTGACCCGCTTAAGACATCATCCACTTTTTCGGTAGCCTTATCTTCAACTTTCTCCTTAATTTTTTTCCAAAACTGGGCTTGAACTGTTGTTGTGGTTAGCAACACTATACTACAAAGAATTAGAAGTTTTGTCTTCATCAAATTTTGATTACGTTAAATTGATTAATTATCAATACTCTTTCTTAAAAAGTTGTGTTTGAACACAATTTTTAAGGTTGTAAATTTAATTTAATTTCAATTTCTGCGCAAGTAAAATCTTACGTGAAAGCGTTGAATTTACAATGTTATTGCAATGAAAAATGTTAAAACACATACCAAAAAAGCCAATTACGCCACGATTTAGGTATATTTAGACCATGATAAAAATAGCCCTTTTAATCCCGGAATCTGCAGTTGCTGCTGCCGTTACAAGCACCCGGTATGTATTCAATACAGTTAATAAATTTTTAACCTCTAGTGGCAAAGACCCCCGTTTTGACATCCAACTCGTGGGTTGTCAAGATCAGGTACCCCTACAGGATGGTATAACTTTTATTAAAACAGATATAAACATTCAGCAACCGATTGATGTGGATTTGGTCATCATTCCTCCCCTATTCGGTGATATGAAAGCAACTATTGAAATTAATAAGCAAACAATCCCATGGATAAAAGAGCAGCATGATAAGGGAGCTGAAATTGCCTCCCTATGCGTAGGTGCCTTTTTACTTGCGGAAACCGGCTTACTTAACGGCAAGAAATGCTCCACACATTGGGCCTATTATACTGAGTTTAAGTCAACATATCCACAAATCGAAGTTGTGGATGGTGCCGTTATCACAGAAGATGATGGTATCTATTCCAGTGGTGGTGCTGTATCAATCTGGAACCTACTATTATACTTGGTTGAAAAATACACCAATAGAGAGATGGCCATTATGACAGCCAAATACTTCAGTGTAGATATTGACAGAAATAGTCAAAATGTCTTTATGATATTTAAGGGTCAAAAAACTCACCAGGATGAAGAAGTAAAAAGAGCTCAACAATACATTGAAAAAAATTATCATAAAAAAATAACTGTGGATGAATTGGCGAACATGGTAGCTATAAGCCGAAGGAGCTTTGAAAGACGTTTTAAACAAGCCACCGAAAATACAGTATTGGAGTATTTGCAACGTGTAAAGGTCGAGGCTGCCAAACGAAGTTTTGAAAGTAGTAGGGACAATATTTCTGAAGTGATGTATGAGGTAGGTTATTTGGATACAAAAGCATTCCGAAACATTTTCAGAAAATATACGGGACTTACTCCCGTGCAATACCGCTATAAATATAACAGAAAGCATATAGCGTAAAGTTTAGTACACGACAAAAATTAAAAATTGAGAGAAAACCTCGCTTAACGAGCTCTCTGAAAAAGTCGGATTAGGTCTATCTAATCTCTCGATATTAAAAACAGGTAAAGCAAAAGCCGTTCGCTTTAATACTTTAGAGGCCATCTGTAAAGCACTTGACTGTCAACCTTCCGATATTCTAGAATATATTGAAGAAAACGAAAACTAGTGTTCATTAAATAGCCGAATCTTCACCAATTACGTAATAAATCACAGCATAGTTTAAATCACACTAAAAAACTGAAGGAGTTGTATAGAGGGTTCTTCAAGGTGTTAAAACATTTGGATATCCCAAGAAAAAAAGTTATAATTAAACTCTAAACGATACTTAAAACTATAGACAGGAGCACAACCCAACCAAAAAATGTTGTGTAACACAAAAATTATCCCTGATGAAGTGGTTTTTAAGAGTGGTAAGTATTGCCTTTTTAGTAGTTGGGTGCGGCCCAAAAGTATTGATAAATTCTGACCAAAAGTCATTCAATTTCACAACTACAGTTGATTACGACAAAGTCATCACTGATGATGCCCATACCAAAAAAGGACTCTTCGATGTCCACAAGGTTAAGGATCATTACTATTTCGAGATTCCGGATAGTCTGTTAGGAAGAGATATCCTTGTGGTGACTCGTTTTATCAAAACTCCTGCAGGTGCTGGTAATTACGGTGGTGAAGAAATCGGTGAAAAAACAATTTACTTTGAGAAGGGACCCGCCAACAAAATCTTTCTACGCATTGCTACTTTTGTAAGCAAGGCCGATGAAACTGACGCAATTGCCAAGGCAGTACAAAACTCCAACATCACACCTATCTTAGAAGCCTTTGATGTCAAAGCTAGAAATGACAAAAACACTAGCTCGGTGATTGATGTCACAGATTTCATCAATAGTGAAAACAACCTTCTAGCACTGAGCGATGAACAGAAAAAGAAATACAATATCGGTAGCTTGGAAAAGGACAAATCCTATATCAACAAAATCAGCCCCTTCCCTATTAACATTGAAGTAAAGACCGTTAAAACCTATAAGGTAACCGTCTCTTCAAAGTCCAAGGACCTCATCCCAGCTGCAGTACTCTCTGGGGTGATTACTATGGAGCTCAACAACTCCTTTATACTTTTACCTAAGACCCCCATGGAGAAAAGGTTTTATGATCCAAGAGTTGGCTATTTTGCAAGCTCCTATCTCCGTTATGGTGATGACCAACAAAAGGTAGCCCAGGATGTCTACATCCACCGTTGGCGGCTAGAACCCAAGGAAGAGGACCTCCAAAAGTGGAAAAACGGAGAATTGGTAGAGCCTAAGAAGCAAATTGTATATTATATTGATCCTGCTACCCCTAAAAAGTGGCGACCCTATTTAATACAGGGCATCAACGACTGGCAAGAGGCCTTTGAACAAGCAGGCTTTAAAAATGCCATCGTTGGGAAACCATGGCCGGTAGACAATGATAGTATGAGTTTGGAGGATGCACGATACTCTGTACTGCGCTATTTTGCTTCCGCTCAAAGAAACGCATATGGGCCTAATATTGTAGATCCAAGAAGTGGAGAAATCCTTGAAAGCCACCTGGGATGGTATCATAACCTAATGGACCTATTGCACAATTGGTATATGGTACAGGCTGGTGCGGTAGATCCTAGGGCTCGTGAGATGATCTTCGAAGATGACCTGATGGGAGAACTCATCCGTTTTGTAGCCTCACACGAGGTTGGACATACGCTTGGACTGCGGCACAATATGGGAGCCAGCTTTGCAACTCCTGTAGAACGTCTAAGAGACAATGACTGGCTTTCCAAAAACGGTCATACCAGTTCCATTATGGACTACGCTCGGTTCAATTATGTTGCACAACCCGAAGACAGTATTGCCGTTGAAAATCTGATACCTAGAATAGGTGATTACGATAAATGGGCTATTCAATGGGGATATTCCAAATTAGCTGACTCCTTATCCATAGGAGAAAAACAAAACTACCTAAGTCAGGTGATCACTGACAGTGTCGCCAGAAATCCCAGACTCTGGTTTTCCGGAGAAGGAAGAGATTTTGATCCCCGATCTCAAACGGAAGATCTTGGAGACAACTCCATGACGGCTTCCTATTACGGCATTAAAAACCTCCAACGCATACTTCCGCATATTATACAGTGGACTGACTCCAAGGAGAACGACAACTACAGGAATCTTGATCAAGTCTACCAAACCATTGTTTCTCAATACAAAGATTATATGTATCATGTAGCCAAGAACATTGGCGGTATTCATGTTACCAAAAAATCCAGAGACGAAGACGGCCCCGTCTACCAAGGTGTACCAAAAGGAAAACAAAAGCAAGCGCTAATGTTCTTAAATAGCTACCTCTTTACACAGCCCACCTGGCTCTTAAATGACACTGTTTTAAATATTATTGAAGAGCCAAAAAGTAAAAATGCTGTTACCCAAATGATGGAAGGCATGATGACGACCCTACTTGGAGGTAGTAGAATTAGTAGAATCTCCTTCATCGCTGAACGCTACAACAGAGATAATCCATATAGACCGCAAGAATATCTTGAGGATATTACCAATTACATCTGGAAAAACCTGGATGTGTTTTTCGATCCCAGCGCCTACCAAAGAGAGGTCCAGAAAAATTATGTATCCAATATGATTGCACTCTTTAGACCCGATAAGGCGAATGATCCTTTAAAACTACTGATGGCCAAACTCTCAGAAACCAAAACCAGCAATACCGATATACGGTCTCTGGCGCTGAATCATTTGATACAATTACACGGAAAAATCAATCGTGTTTTACCAAGGGTATCGGACAACATTGTAAGGGCACATCTTCAGTATATCGAAAAACAAATCGAGGATGCCGTTGGGGACTTGGAAGGGTCATCTCTCCCCTATCGCCCAATTATCAATTAAACCATTTTCGCAAATCAGAATATAGGTACAATACAAAAGTGCTTGTCTAATTTTCTAAATCATATTGTGTGTCAAAAAATTAATCACTTAATTTGTTAACACGTAAAAACCTTCGATTCTCTATAGGGGGTCCACTAAAAAATAAAATTATGGCATCAGGAATTTTTGCAGTACTTGACGATATTTCAGCTTTAATGGATGACGTTGCATCAATGACAAAGATTGCCGCTAAAAAGACCGCTGGTATACTAGGAGACGATTTGGCAGTGAATGCCGAAAAGGCTACAGGTTTTGTAGCGAACCGAGAGCTCCCGATCCTATGGGCGATTACCAAAGGCTCCTTTTTAAATAAACTTATCATTCTACCCATAGCCTTCGTTCTCAGTGCTTTTTTACCAAAAGCCATCGTAATTATACTCCTAATTGGAGGTATGTATTTGGCTTATGAAGGTGCTGAAAAAATATATGAATTTCTATTTCATCGTCACCAAAATGAAGAGCATTCAGAAACCCAAGAAATTGAAGAAGAAGATATCGCGGAGTTTGAAAAGAAGAGAATAAAAGGAGCAGTTGTAACGGACTTCATTCTTTCCATTGAAATCATTATAATTGCTTTGGGTTCAGTTATTGGCGCTCCATTACTAAATCAAATATTGGTAGTGTCCACTATTGCCATTATAGCCACTGTAGGTGTGTACGGGATAGTAGCTTTAATTGTAAGAATGGATGACTATGGGTATCGTCTGATTAATTTTAATGACGATCACGACAGTATTTCTGATAAAATAGGAAAAGCATTGGTCTTTTCCCTTCCATGGGTTATCAAAAGCCTATCTGTTATAGGAACCATTGCCCTACTGCTCGTATCAGGAGGTATTTTTAATCATAATATTGAGTACTTACATCACCTGCTACCTGGAGTCCCTTCTTTAATTAAAGACTTTTTAACGGGACTTGTTGTTGGAATTATAGTAATGCTAGTGTTGGTACCAATTAAAAAGCTATTCAAAAAAAAAGCCAGCAAGTAACTAAAAGAAAAAGGTGAACAGTTTAAGCCCACCTCCTATCTTCATTTATTTCAATATTTCTTTTAAATTTCTTTAAAAATAATAGGCTTCGCCGTTTTCGGAATTTTAACCAAATGATAAGGTTGGGTTATTATAGTTAACATGCCACCTTTTTTCAGACGTTCGATTTCAACAACAAACCTATCCTCATGTTCACTAACCTTTGTAATATCAATGGAATGGCCTCCATGGGACTTGATGTCATCAAATACAGCTAACACAATACTTTGATCAAAATCAATAGAAGGTACAGGATCGATTTGGTCATTAACGGTATTAACTTTTCCCAACAATACCATAAATGCCTTACTATCACTAATAATGAGTTTTGATTTTTCAATACCCTCCTGCCCATCACCTTTTAAGGCACCCTGACTAATTGTGGAAAACGATACAGGTTTTACACTGCTGGTTTTCTCTTGATTTCCGCAAGAAAACATTAATAGGGTGAGTACGAGCACGTAGGTCATTCTAGTTTTCATCATTATCTACTTTATTGAGTTCTTTAACTATTAGATGTTAAAATTAATATTGGTTGCTTTGTTTTCCATATAATATTTGAACCACCACATGACCATGACATCTTGTTTATTCATTATTTATAACGATTGAGAGAGGTGTTTCTTATTTAAGAAAATCATAACATTTTCCCAATTATAATGTACTTAAAGTGATGATATCCTTGTATTTGACACATAATGTAACCTGGAGTTAAGGATGTGTAACATATCGTCATAATGACTATAAGACTTCCTATTAGCTTTGCTTCACTAGCGAACTTATCTTCTGCAATACTCCAGATACCGCTATGCGGTTAAAGCTTAATCCAAACCTATTGGAGTTGCTAAGGGCTAAGTATAACACCTGGCTTTGAGGCTGATGCCTTGAAATTAAAAAAGGAATTCCTTTAGAAAAGCGCATTCCTAGCTAAAAAAAGGTATTCGCAAAAGGATAACAAGCTAGTTAACTTTCTAACACATCTAATTTATGAAACATTCTAATTTTAAACGATTTTTGTTCCTACTGAGCTTGTTTAGTTTCGGGTTGGTTCAAGCACAAGGAGAAATCACCGTCTCCGGAACCGTTCAAGATGGCTCTGGTCCATTACCAGGAGTAAACGTAGTGCTTCTTGACAATTCAAAGGGAACTTCAACTGATTTTGATGGTAACTTTACCTTAAGCGGTATAGACCCGAAGTCCACTATAGTTTTTAGCTATGTTGGATTCAAAACTGTAGAAATTCCGGTAAACAACAGAACTACAATCAACGTCACACTGGAATTGGACGCCCAATCCCTAGATGAAATCGTTGTGGTAGGTTACGGTACTCAGAGTAGAAGTGAGGTAACTGGAGCTATTGCAACAATTGAAGCTGAGGATATTACAAGTGTACCAGTGACTACAGCAGATCAAGCCCTTCAAGGTCGTGCTCCGGGGGTAAACGTTGTAAACAGTGGTGCACCAGGTAGTGCGCCTGTAGTTCGAATTCGCGGGTTAGGTACTCCCAACGCCAACGATCCACTTTATGTTATTGATGGAACCATTTCCTCTGGGATGGGTAACTTAAATCCAAATGACATTAAATCCATTCAGGTACTCAAGGATGCTGCAACAACTGCAGTTTATGGATCTAAAGGCTCCAATGGTGTTATTATCATCACTACTAAAAGCGGAACTCCAAGTGAAAAAGCCACCTTAAGTTTTGATTCCTATACGGGAGTGAACTTTATAAGTGATCGCTATGACCTTCTAAATGCTGAGCAGTATAAACAATATGCCTCTGAGATTGGTCCAACCCCGGATAGAATTACTAATCCAGCATATGCTTCTTTATCATCACATGATACCGACTGGCAAGACGCTATTTTTAGAACAGGTTTTATGCAAAGCTATAATCTAGCACTAGCTGGAGGTAACGAAAATAGTAATTTCCGTTTCTCTGGAGGATACCTAGGACAAGAAGGTGCTATGATTGAAACGAAGTACGAGCGTTTTAACTTCCGTGCTAATAGTAATTTCAATTTCGGAAATTTAACAATTGGAGAAAGTTTAGGAATTTCATTTGATAAACAGAACCCGGAGCGAGACAGTGGAGGACGTTCAATTCTTGAACACGCCATTAAGATTGCGCCTTATCTGCCGATATACAATTCTGATAATTTAGGGGGATTCCAGGGTCCTAGTAGCTCTTTTGATCTTCAGGATGCAGAAAATCCAGTTCGTGCACAGACATTGGGCGAAGTGGTAAACAAATCAGTAGATATTAACGGTGGAATTTTTGCATCGTATGAACTCTTTGATGCCTTGACTTTTAAAACTCAAGTCGGTCTTGATTATAGTAACGGTAAAAATACCGCTTTTATTCCTTCATACAGTGATGATGAAACTGCAACAAACAGTACTGCTTACGCGCAGATCATCAAGAATACCAGTATTTATCAATCACTTACTTACACAAATAGCTTAACCTTCAAAAAAACCTTTGCAGATTATCATAATGTTGAAATATTGGCACTGGCAGAACAACAAAAAATCAAATTTGAGAGTGTTAATGCCAGAAGTATAAATGACATTTCAGATAGTGTGGATCAACTTTCTATAAACGGTGTTGACCTTAGTTCCAATTCTTCAGAGTATCTCAGAATCGGTTATTTAGGGCGGTTAAACTATAACTACGACAAACGTTACCTGATTGCAGCTTCTATTCGAAGAGATGCTTCTTCCAGATTCGGTGCTAACAATCGTTGGGGATGGTTCCCATCCGTTTCTGCAGGTTGGAACATCAGTAAAGAATCCTTTATGGAAAACACCGTATTCAATAATTTAAAACTAAGGGGAAGCTGGGGTATAACAGGGAATGACAATATAGGTGACTACCTTTATAGCTCAACCTTGTTGACGAACTTCATTTATCCGATCGGAGGTTCTGCGGTACAAGGAACTACGGCAAACGGTTTGGCAAACCCAGATCTCAAATGGGAGGAAACAACAATGCGTAATATAGGACTTGATGTTGGTCTTTTTGACAACAAACTCACCTTTACCGCAGAATATTACAACAACAAAAGTGAAGATTTGTTAGTTAACCTTCCACTACCACTTTCGCACGGATACAACAATCCGAATTTGACTTCAAATGTGGCATCCGTTAAAACCAAAGGTTTTGAATTCAATATCGGATATAATGATTTCGAAGGTGATTTCACCTGGTCAGCGAATATGAACATTAGCCACAGTAAAAACGAGGTTTTGACGCTTAATTCAAGTGGAAACAGTAGCCCTATATACGGTGGAGGTTTCGAAGGAGAAAACCTTTCAGCTATAAGCATTAATGAGCCCTTATTCTATTTTTATGGTTACTTAAGTGATGGTATTTATCAAACTGAGGCGGAAGTTGATGCAGTACTAAGTGCAAACCCTGATCAAGTAGTTGTTTTTCCTGGAGATGTTCGCTATAAGGACTTAAACGATGATGGTATGATTACTTCCGAGGACAAAACAAAAATTGGAAATCCATATCCTGATATGGTCCTAGGACTTAATTTAACTGCCAACTATAAGAACTTCGATTTTAATGCATTTTTCGCGGGTAGTTATGGAAACGATGTCTACAATACTAATATATATGACCTTCAAGGGATGACTCGATTGTTCAATTCTGGAGTTGCAGTATTAGATCGTTGGACAGGCCCAGGAACTTCTAATACTATTCCAAGAGCCTTGGGTGCTGTTCAGAACACCAGCGCCTCAGACCGTTTTATTGAAGATGGATCCTATACGAAGTTGAAAAACCTAACATTAGGATATACAATTCCTACTACATTTTTCAACGATGCGATTTCAAAATTCAGAATCTATGTTAGTGGTCAAAATCTAATCACCATAACAGATTACAGCGGTTTAGACCCTGAAATTGGTCGGGTCTCTTTAAACAATCAGGCCACTAGAAACCAGTTCGAGATTGGAATAGATCGTGGAAATTATCCTCAACCGAAGTCGGTAGTTTTTGGATTACAACTTGAATTTTAAATCAAAAAAATTATGAAAAAATTTAAATATATTTTCACCATCCTTAGTCTGGTGTTTGCATTGCAATCCTGTGACACCGATGGTTTGGAATTAAGCAACCCATCGCAATTATCCCCTGAAACTTATTTTGAAAATGAGATTCAGGTCAGATCAGCAGTAAACGCTGTTTACGCCAATCTACAGACAATTGGTACATATAGTAGAAACTACTACTTTATGATGGATAATATGGCGCATGAAAACGAGGGGAATCCACAATTAGAAGCCAACAAAAGACTATTTTTAGATTTTTCTTTTGATGCCAGTTCAGAATTGGTAAACCAATTTTGGGATAGTTCCTTTAGAGGAATCAATAAAGCCAATTTTGTTATCACTAATAAGGAAAAAATAGATCTGATTCCGAATGCTTTAATGAGTCAAGAATCAAAAGATAAGTACATAGGCGAAGCCAAATTTCTTAGAGCCTTATACTATTTTAACTTAGTGACACTTTACGGCGGGGTTCCATTGATAACAACGGTACCTGAGAGTAGGGAAGGATTTCCAAGGAATACAGTTGAAGAAGTTTATGCACAAATAATAAGCGACCTTACTGATGCTTCCCAAACCCTTCTACCTAAAACTACAGAGGAAAAAGGAAGAGCGACCAGAGGTGCTGCCTATGCCCTACTTGGAAAGGTTCAACTATACAGAGGAAAATACTCAGAGGCTATGGCCGCATTTGACAAGATTTATGGTGTATACGAGCTTACCGATAATTATTTCGATAATTTCATGGAAGAAACCGAACATAATTCTGAAACCATATTTGGAGTAGAATTTGATGATGATATGGGCAATAATGCTTTTTGGAACAACGCAGTGAGTGGTGAAGGTCCAAATGAAGCTAGTTTAAGAGGACAATCTTATGGGTTTGTCGATTGGTTTAATTGTTATCCATCTGATGTCTTATTGGATGAATTTGAAGCTAACGATCCTAGATTTAAGGAAAGTTTCTATGTTGTTGGAGACACCTATGCCGGGGGAGAACTTACCATTTCTGAAATCAGTTTAGGTAGAAAAGCGGTATGGAGAAAATACCAAAACTATTACAAAGACGCCAATGAGGACCTACAGTCAGGAATTAACTTTGGTATTATCCGTTTTGCAGATGTCTTGCTTATGATGGCAGAGGCAGCAAATGAAACCGTAGATCAAGACACCGCCATTGATTACATCAATGAAGTCAGAGATCGTGTGAATATGCCATTGTTAAGTTACGGTTTAACCAAAGCACAAGTGTTCGATGCTATTGTACACGAAAGAATGGTTGAACTCGCTGGAGAACAAGTTCGTTTTGCAGATTTAAAACGTTGGGGGATGGCAGCCCAGGAGTTAGGTCAGTTTGGTTTCCAAGCCGGAACTCATGAACTTCTTCCAATACCTGAAGCAGAGATAAACTCTAACTCAGCAATAAACCCAGAGGATCAGAATTCTGGTTATTAATAAATTTTAGAATTAAGTTTAAGTTTAGAATTCATCCAAGGCGCTCGCGCTAAGGGTGAATTCTTATTTTATACTTATTCTTAATCTCATATTGACCAATCAAACTACGGAAGGCAAATCTACCTTTACAAAATCAAATTTCTACGCTGAGTTCCTATCTAGTACTTTAGAGGATCAAAAAGGAATCACTTCATCGAAGTATTCTGCATTTCAAATTGATTTCAGGTCAGTATAAAGGATTCTCTTGATCTTTAACTATAAAATCCACTGACCAACACCAAGACAGGTTTGTTTTATATCAAGCACATAGCATGAAAATTAAAATATCCATAATTATACCGATTTATAACACTTCATCATTATTAAAAAGGTGTTTAGATTCTATACTCGACCAAACATTCCACGATATTGAAATTCTGATGATCGATGATGGTTCTACAGATAACTCGAAAGAGATCTGTTTGCACTATCAAAATAATGATAGCCGTTTTAAATACTGGCACCAACCGAATAGTGGTGCATCTTCTGCTAGAAATAATGGCATTAGACGCGCTCAAGGCACATATATTTTATTTCTTGACAGTGATGATTATTTCGTCCCAAAAACCTGTGAAATATGCTATGAAACAGCGGAAAAGTATAATTTAGATCTCCTTAATTTTGCGTACAACTATGTTAAAAACGGTGAAGCAACAGTAAACATTCCCTCATTTCCAAAAAATAAAATACTTGGTCACGAGCAAATTCTAGAACTTCTTAAAAAGAACACTTTACACAATAAATTTCTATGGTTTAGTTGGTCATATTGTTTCAGAACATCTTTTATAAAAGACAATGAGCTGCTATTTGATGAATCAGTCCTTCTGGGTAATGATTCGGATTTTAATATAAAATGCCTATTCCATACCAAGCATGTTTATAGTATAAATGATGTGCTGTACTGTTATGTATACAATCCAGATTCGTTAACTCAAACCAAGTATCGCAAACAACTACTAGAACGGTATGTTACTCAATTTAATGGCAGAACAAAACTATATAGGAAATTTAATCTAACTGATAAGGAATACACCACGGATATCTCCCAAAATTATATAGAACACGCTTTGCTTGAACTGATTTACAACGAGAAAAATAATCCAAACAAAGGTTCGCTGGCTAGCTATTTAAAAACCTTAAGACAAACAGAGATGTTTCAATTTTGTTCTAAAAATTATTCATTTTCACAAAATTGTACACCCAAAAAGAAAATACTAACGTACCTATTCACAAAAAACCAAACCTTACTCCTAAGCTACATACTCAAATACGCAGCTTAATACGCGTAACATAAGCAATCCGTATACACCACGCTAAGCATTCGCAATTCACCAAAAGCAAAAACCCAGGCAATTCATAAGGATTCACCAAGGTCATTGGTTGAGGATTGTTTCAAGGTATCCCAGTTGTAATATACTCGAGTATTTAAAGCCTATTTAGCCCTTAAAGCTAAATATCTTAACTCGCCATAGAGTCAACATAATCCTTTGGTACAGGAGTCTTTAAATGTATACTTTTGTATTCCTTAGGGGAACAACCATAAAACTCTTTAAAACTCGAAGAGAACTTAGATACGTGTGAGAAGCCGGTGGCATAAGTTACCTCTGTCACACTTAGGTTTTTACTTGCCAATAAGTCAGCCGCCTGTTTGAGACGAATATTACGTACAAAGTCACGTGTAGATTGATTGGTTAATTCCTTTAATTTTCTATACAGGTGAACCCTGCTAATACCTATTTCTTTTGCGATTTTTGCAACATTCAACTCAGGATTATCCAAATTGTCATTAATATATTTGGTGACCCGCTCCATCAATTTCTCATCCGCAGATTTCATTTGAATAGGAGGCAATTGCCCCTCAGGCATCTGTTTACCTGAGTAGGTGTTTTTAAGCATCTCCCTGTTGTTAATGATATTTTTAACGGTCGTTTTTAAAATTGTGAGATTGAATGGTTTCGGCAAATAAGCATCTGCACCAATATTCAATCCGAGAATATTGTCTTGTTCTCTAGATCTCGCAGTCAACAATATCACAGGAATATGGTTGACATTGATGTTTTTCTTAATTTTTCTACACAAACTCACCCCATCCATCTCCGGCATGGATACATCACTAATAATAAGATCAGGTGTTTGAGCCAGAATCATCGAGTATCCTAATTTACCATTACAGGCAACCATGACGTGGTAGTCATCGCTGAGCTCGCTAGAGAGATAATCTCGGATTTCCGCATCATCATCTATGACCAAAATTCGACTCTTACCCCTACCCTTATAAGTTTCATTTTCTCTACCGGGTTCTGCTACAACATCTGCTGTTTCCTCTTCGATTTCAATTTCGGTTATCGATTCAGGTAAATCCATGGTGGTTATTTTGTGAACCACTTCTTTTTTAGGCTGCTCTGCAGACTCGCAATCTATCGGCAATTCCATGATCATAGTGCATCCAGCTTGATCTGTATTATTGATGGCGTAAATCTGGCCCTTGTGAAGATTGACGATGGAACGCGTTAAGTGCAAACCAATACCTGTACCCTCCTTGGGATGTAATTCAACTTTGTTAGAGCGATAAAAGCGATCAAATATCTTGTTCAAGTCATGCTCCGCAACCCCAATACCATTATCTTTTACTCCTATACGGAAACTTTCAACACCGTTACTAGCTGTAAAAGGTTCTAAAACAACGTCTATGGTTCCACCCTCTGGGGTAAACTTGAACGCATTAGAAAGTAAGTTTAGCAATGTCTTATCAAAATAATTTTGGTCAAGTATCACGTTTAACTTAGGGACCTTGCTATGAAAATTTAGATTGACATTTTTAGTGCTTTTTTGATCTTCAAAAAGTGAACAGATATCTTCAATGAAACTTACCATATCCACCATACGGTGTGTCAGCTGTATTTGACCTTGATCAATTTTCCGCATTTCCATAAGTTGGTTGATCAAATGAAGTATTCGCTCTGAATTTCGGTGCATCACCCCATATACTCCTTGTCGATCTTGATCGTCGTCTGAGTTCATAAGAGTTTTTAAAGGGTTTAATATCAGAGATATAGGTGTTTTTATTTCATGAGAAATATTAGTAAAGAACTGTATTTTCGCTTCTTTAATTTGATTTTCATAGTGTTGCGCGCGTACTTTCTCACTAATTCTATGGCGTTGTCGCAACTGGCTTATAACAACCCAACCGATACCTAATAACAAAAGGAAATAGATTGTCTTAGCAGCAATTGTTCCATACCATGGTGGACGAACGATCACAGTGAAGGCTTTTACATCAGAAAATGCCCCCAATTCCTTAGCCTTTACTCTAATGGTATACTGATCAGGAACCATATCTGTAAAACGTATGGTATTGGTACCCTGTTGAAGACTTACCCAAGGGGAATCATTTATCGCATAATAATAAGTAAGTCGTTGTGGATCCATAAAATTACTAGGGGCAAACTCCATAGTAAAGGTATTGTCATTATTTCCCAAGGAAAGCATATCGGCCATTAAAATACCTGAATCCAAAATGGGTTTACCGTTAGAGCGTGTTGTTGCATTGATTTGTTTATTATCAATATAAAGGGCGGTCATACGAATCTCTGGAACCATCCCCTGTTCAGTAATTTGATTTGGATCAAAAAAGGATATGCCATTAATACCTCCAAAATAAACGGATTTGTGGTTGTCAATGGTTACCGCACTCTTATTAAATTCATTTCCTTGCAGCCCATCATTAAAGTAAAAATTTGTGAAATTCAGATCCTTGGTGTTGAATTTAGAAATACCGCGATGTGTGCTTAACCAAAGGTTCCCATTGTCCACTTCCTGTATGGCGCATACCACATTACTAGGCAACCCATCATCTGTTGAGAAATTTTGAAGATCCCAACTATCTTTAGGTTTAAAGTACAATCCTTCTGAGGTTCCAATCCAAACATTGCCGTGATCGTCTTGGTGCAGCGCATATACAATTTTACGGCCCAACACATGATTGATTCCTTCATCAAAAATAAAACTGTTCGTATTTAAATCCAAGCAACTAAGACCGTTGTAGGTTCCTATATACAATTTATTATCCGGGGTATAAAGCAAGGTATTTATCCAATTATTTTGCATATAGTCCTCAGGGTTATTGGCCAAACCAAAGGCTTCACCAATGTTGCGCTCGACAACCTCACCACTCTTGAGATCCATGGAAAAAAGCCCGGAACCCATGGATCCTATCCATAAGTTCTTATCGCCGTCTTCGGTCAAGGTAAAGATACGATCGACCTTGTTGCCCTTACTATCCGAAATAGGGTTGTCAAATTTAAAGGTATCGGACTGTTTCTGATAAGATCCTAGCCCGCTTAAATATGTACCCGTCCAGATACCTCCTTCGGAATCCTCGTAGACACACATAATGCTCGTGGACTCTTTGGTTAAATAATGCTTGATTAAATTATGATCTGCATCCAATTTATAGATCCCATCTCCATCAGTACCAACCCACATCACCCCAGAACTATCTCTTTCTTTCTGTAGTGCAGTAATACTATTGGATCCGATGGTGTTTTTATTGATAGACTGATAGCCAATATATTTGAAGTTATTCGGTTTAAATGGAATCAGCGCGATACCTTTTTGATAGATACCCAGCCAGAGATTCTCAGAGTTATCCATGATGATGGAGTGCACCTTAGATTTGGCAAAATCAAATTTGTTAATCCCTAAGGACAAATCTGTAAAAGTTTCAGTTTTAGGATTAAATACCTTCATTCCATTGTTGTCAGTACCTACGTAAATCCTATTTGAGTCTACAACATATAAGTCCTTTATAGCCAAGTGACAGCTCGTATAAGGGATCTTCTCGAAGCCTTTCTCCTGAGATACGAATCGGAATAAGCCCTCATTGAGTTTTCCGATATAAATATTTCCATTTTCAGCCTGAACAATACTAGATAAATTAGACTCTGATTCATTTTCGTAGAGAAAATGCAAGGCGTAAGGATTAGAATCGCTTGGTTTGCAATACAGTCCATTATCCTGAGTCATCACCCATAAGCGTTGTTGTCGGTCTTCAAATATCTCTTGTATAAACTCAGAATAGATGACCTCCTCTATCTTACCCACATACATGTTTTGCTTATCTTTTACCAATCGGTAAATTCCACTTCCTGAAGTCCCTATAAGTATGTCACCATTATTGCGCTCTACCATTGTGGTCACGTGCGGTTGCATCTGCTTTCCTTGCGAATCATACATCGGAATTTCATGGAAACGCTGGGTAGTATAATCGTAATACTGCAGTCCATTAAAATAACCAATTAAAAGGGTCTGGTCAGCTAGTTGATACATATCCCTTACATAATTGTGCAAAATGGATGTAGAATCTTCAGCCTTATGATTGAATTTTTCAACCTTAGCACCATCCAAGCGATTAAGTCCATCTTCTGTTGCCACCCATATAAGCCCCCTATCATCCTCGAACACTTGATTGATCAGTGTACTCGATAATTTATTGTCTGTAGAGAAAAATCGCGCTGTTTGAGCATACCCATTGACAAGGGTACTTCCCAAAAGAATTGTAAAAAGAGTAAGATGGAATTTTTTGAGGTTAGGTCGGAAAATTCGGGTGTTAGCCCCCAAATTAAAGCCAGACCACAAAATGCGATCTAATTTAAGTATAATGAAAGCGTTCATGGTTGTTAGTTTGTTACAAAATCAGCGGAAATGGCCATTTCAATCGTTTGCGGGGTTCAATCAACATTAAAAAAATATATAACCCACGACTAACAAATGTACTTTAGGCAATTAACACTAATTTCTAATAGTTAATTTGACTACAAGGTAATCTTTAAAATTTATAATTCACAATAAATTATCAAAAAATAACAAAATTCGCAGTCTCGCCCCTATTATTGTTGATGTTAAGACAACAAAACTACATTATTAATACTTTTATAAAGGTGATTAGCACTTTAATGGTAAAAAAACCATGTTGTGTATCATAACAGTAAAGGATGGTAACGTAAAAACCCTTTAAACATTGAAACTTTGGCTACTTTTGAATTATAAGATTTAAACAAAGAGATTAATAAAATAATCCAACCAATACTTTTGAAGCATTAAAATTTTTACTGGAGTTTGTTAGTTTGAATCTAGTAAATTATTAGCTAGTTTGATTGAAAGACTGCCTCACAAGGGCAGTCTTTTTTTGTGTTTTCTATTACTAACATCATCTTATTACCTAGAAATTACTACGACCTATAGTCAAGGTATTAAAATCAAGAACTATTACCTGACTGAACTAGTATTTCGATACGGTCAACTTGGTAATACCAAAATAATAGTGGATTGTAAAGCAGACAAAAATTCTTAAAAGGAGATATGTAAGGCCGGCGCCGATGAGATCCATAAGATATGGAATCCTATTGGGCATACACTATAAGACAAACTGTTATAAGGATAGACCATACAATAGTATGTCCTAGTGAAAAGTAAAGCAGCTATTACTGCTACTGTACTTCGGTAGTTAATTCTTTATTTTGAAGTAATCGAAATCTACAGTTCCACCTACATGCCGGGTGGCATAATTAAACAACCCAAAGCGATATCCCATAAAGTGAGTGAGCGTATATCTCATTTTAAGAAGCTCGCCAATGGCTTCCCATGAATTTCCATCGAGGCTGTAATAAAACTTGGCCTGATCTTTCATCCCTGTATAATCGCATACCGCTTTCAAGTACACTTGGGATCCTTTCTGAAGTGGAATTTTTTCTTTAATGGTCTCTTTGCCACCTTCATTAACAGCATAAACGATGTAAGTCTTGTTTTTTTCTTTTTTAACACCTACATATCCAAAGTACTCCGCAAGTAAAACCAATCCGGCTAGGTCTCCGCTTTTCATATTAGAAAAAGTAATGGAGGTTTCTCCCTGACTTGTAGGGCCAAAAGTTCTTTGCGTAAGGGTATTTCGTGCAGCTACAACACTACTATCGAGTCGGATTGTTTTAAGTCTTAAATAGCCAGGACGTTCTGTAAGTGACCAATTGGAATTAACAGGGTTATGGTTCCACTGCCAAACTAGAGGTAAAGCTGCCTCTGCTGCAGCACGCTTGAAGTCATCACTACCAACCACTCCAGGAATCAAACCTTTACGCTGTGGAAGGTCAAGTGACTGTGGTACTTTACCATCTACACCTATAATTGGCCAACCATCTTCCCAGGTCACAGGTACCAAATACGGAATTCTACCAACAGCACCATTGTCTTTGAACAAAAAGGCATACCAATCACCTTCTGGGGTATCTACTAGACCTCCTTGAGCGACACCTCGATCCTGAAAGCTTAAACGGCCTTCATATGGACCGGTAATATTGTCAGCTCTATGAACAACTACAGTTCGCATACCGCCTCTAGGCCAAGTAATGTCAAATAGGTAATACTTCCCATGAACCTTAAAGAGCTGAGATCCTTCGGCGCCAAGCATAATATTTGGTCCAGCCGGCGCAGATGCATTTTCAATTAATACGCGGTCTGTACCTGGTATAATTCCTGTGAGATCTGTTTTAAGCTCTACGATATTAAGTCTTCCATTGCCATAAATCATATAGACCTTTCCCTTATCGAAAACTAGACTGTTATCATGTAAACTAGGACTAAATGATTTTTCACTCCATTGATCTGACTCTATATCCTTGGTATAATAAATATGTGTTTTACCAGTGGTAGAAGAGAATGTAGAAACGTAAAACATCCCGTCGTGATAACGAAGGCTACTTGCCCATGACCCTTTACCATAAGCATTCTTACCATTTTCCATATTTAAGGCATCATTCTCTTCCAAGCGATCGTATGCATAAGACACCAGCTCCCAATTCACCAAATCTGTAGATTTCATGATTGGAACCCCTGGACTCATATGCATGGTCGTACTACTCATGTAATAGTTATCACCTACTCGGATCATTGAGACATCCGGAACATCTGCATGAATGATGGGGTTTTTTGCTTTGGACTGTCCAAAAGTGGCAACACTAATTGTCAAACCTATAAGAAGTAAAAAAAATGACCGATACATATCTTTATACATTAAAATCGTTATACCATTCAGGCGTCGAGCCGAACAACTTCAAATATAAATGCTAGAATTCAATTAATTGGTGTATTTGATACATTTATTTTTATTTCATCAATAAATCACTCATATTCAGGGATAAAAAAAACTGCAGAGTTTCCCCTGCAGCTTTTTATAATTTGTGAGATCGAAAAGATCTACATTCTATTTACTCAGATACATTTTTCGTCTTTGATACAATTCGTAGAATTGGTCATCTTTTAAGCTATCAATGAATAAAATACTTTCCCCCGTACTCTTCATTTCAGGTCCCAGATTTTTATTCACATTAGGGAACTTGTTGAAGGAGAACACTGGTTGCTTAATCGCATAACCTTCTAATTGAGGGTTAAAGGTAAAGTCTGACAGTTTTTTTTCTCCAAGCATTACCTTGGTAGCATAATTCACATAAGGCTCCTTGTATGCTTTAGCGATAAAGGGTACAGTTCTCGAAGCACGTGGATTAGCCTCTATGATATACACCATATCATCTTTGATCGCAAACTGAATGTTGATCAATCCTACAGTGTTTAGCGCTAGTGCTATCTTTTTAGTGTGATCCTTAATCTGTTGTAACACTAAGTCCCCTATATTGAACGGTGGAAGTGTTCCATTGGAATCTCCTGAGTGGATTCCGCATGGTTCAATGTGTTCCATGATTCCGATGATATATACATCTTCTCCGTCACAGATCGCATCAGCTTCAGCCTCTATTGCTCCATCTAAGTAATGGTCAAGCAGCAGTTTGTTGTTTGGTATCTTTCTGAGCAAATCAACAACATGCTCTTCCAATTCCTTTTTGTTGATTACAATTTTCATTCCTTGACCACCAAGTACATATGAAGGACGTACCAAGATTGGGAAATCCAAATCATCGGCTAACTGAAGTGCTTGCTCAGCCGTTTCTGCCACTCCGAAATCAGGATAAGGAATATTATTTTCCTTCAATAAGGTAGAGAAACTACCTCTATCCTCTGCTAAGTCAAGTGATTCAAAACTTGTTCCAATTATTTTAATACCGTATTTATCGAGCTTCTCAGCCAATTTTAAAGCTGTCTGCCCTCCCAACTGTACAATAACGCCTTCAGGTTTCTCATGACAAATAATGTCATAAATATGCTCCCAGAATACAGGTTCAAAGTATAGTTTGTCAGCTGTGTCAAAATCAGTTGAAACCGTCTCAGGGTTACAGTTGATCATAATGGTCTCATAGCCACACTCAGCAGCTGCAAGCACTCCGTGTACACAGCAGTAATCAAATTCAATTCCCTGTCCAATTCTGTTAGGACCAGATCCAAGAACTACAATTTTCTTTTTCGCTGTAACCACACTCTCGTTTTCGGTGAAGCTCGTACCATCAGCCCTTTCTACCTCTTCCTCGAAGGTAGAGTAATAATAAGGTGTGATAGCTTCGAATTCAGCTGCACAGGTATCCACTAACTTGTAAATCCTATTGATGCTCAGTTCTTCACGTTTTTTGTGAACTTCGCTCTCCCAACATTCAAGCATATGTGCTATCTGACGATCAGCAAAACCTTTTTGTTTTGCTTCCAGCAGCAAGCTTTTTGGAAGGGTTTCTATGGTGTGAGTACTAATTTCTTTTTCCAGTTGATACAGTTCTTCATATTGTTTTAAGAACCACATATCAATTTTGGTAATCTCGTGAATACGGCTAAGTGGTATCCCCATTTGAATGGCATCATAAATCACAAAGACACGATCCCAACTTGGGTAGGTCAACTTTTCAATAATAACATCGTAATCTGTATGTCCCTTACCATCGGCACCTAAGCCATTTCTTTTAATTTCTAAAGACTGTGTTGCCTTGTGTAACGCTTCTTGGAAAGAACGACCTATTCCCATAACCTCTCCAACACTCTTCATTTGAAGTCCAAGCTCTCTATTGGATCCCTCAAATTTGTCAAAGTTCCATCTAGGGATCTTCACAATAACATAATCCAATGTTGGCTCAAAAAGTGCAGAGGTAGATTTTGTGATTTGGTTTTGAAGTTCATCCAAAGTATATCCGATGGCTAACTTACTTGCTATTTTTGCAATAGGATATCCGGTAGCTTTCGAAGCAAGCGCAGAAGACCTAGATACACGTGGGTTAATTTCAATAGCAATAATATCTTCTTTTTCATCTGGACTTACGGCAAATTGCACGTTACATCCTCCGGCAAACTCACCTATACTACGCATCATTTTAATGGCCATATCCCGCATTTTCTGATAGGTTCTATCAGATAAGGTCATCGCAGGAGCTACAGTGATAGAGTCTCCAGTGTGAATCCCCATAGGATCCATATTCTCAATGGTACAGATAATGACGACATTGTCATTATCATCTCTCAACAATTCGAGTTCATATTCCTTCCATCCCATAAGGGCTTTGTCAATCATCACCTCGTGTATAGGTGAGATCTCTAAACCTCTACTGAGGTGGTCGTCAAAGTTTTCTGGCTTATATACTATAGAGGCTCCGGCACCTCCAAGGGTGTAAGAAGCTCGGATCACTAATGGAAAACCAAACTCCTGAGCTATTTCTTTACCTTTTAAGAAAGAAGTTGCAGTGGCCTGTGGCGCCATTGGAATTCCAATCTTCAACATTAACTCTCTAAACTGTTCTCTATCTTCAGTAATGTTGATCGCATCAATATCAACACCGATAATTTCGATGCCAAATTCCTCCCAAATACCTTTCTCATCTGCCTCTATACATAAGTTAAGTGCAGTCTGTCCACCCATAGTCGGTAGAACAGCATCAATATTAGGATGTTTTTCTAATATCTCAATGATGGATTTTGTGGTTAATGGTTTCAAGTACACATGATCCGCCATTGTCGGATCAGTCATGATGGTGGCAGGATTGCTATTGATTAAAACGGTCTCAATACCATCTTCTCTTAGGGAACGTAAAGCTTGTGATCCAGCATAATCAAATTCACAGGCTTGTCCAATGATTATAGGCCCTGAGCCTATTAACAGTATACTTTTAAGGTCTTTTCTTTTTGGCATTTTTTATTGATAAATAGTGTAAGATGAAGTCATTAGATATAAAAAAAGGTGTTACTTATAAAAAGCAACACCTGAATATTTTAAGAATCAAAAAGATCATTATTTTTTGTGTCTAACTTCAGATGAAACCGACAATTTTTTTCTACCTTTTGCTCTTCTGCTAGAAAGCACTTTTCTACCGTTTACAGAAGCCATTCTTTCTCTGAAACCGTGCTTATTTTTTCTTTTTCTCTTCGAGGGTTGAAACGTTCTTTTCATTATTAAATATCTTTATCTACTTTGTAATTCTATGGATTAACGGCTTGCAATGTATCTTCACAAAAGCGCGGCGCAAATATACGAAGAGTTTTCTCTTAGACAAACCCCTTTCTAAAAATATTTTCACTCAATTGTGAAATTGAAAATCAAAACCCTTCATCATCAGCAATTTCAGTGGGTTTCAAGCGTTTAAAAAAATCAAATACGTAATAAAATTCTGTTGTTTAATTACAAAAAACACTAAATAATTAGCACTGGAACTTTAATGGACCTACAGGTTGTTAATTAGCTCTTGTTTTTATTACCTTTGGCTATTCAATTAAATGACCAGAAAATGTTCAACAAAAATATAAAATTAGTTATTGCCGGGCTAATATTAGTTTATGCCATTTATCAATTTGTAGAAGGATTTATCGGTAACGGTATTTTTTTGATTCTACTCGCCGGTATATTCGTCTTTCTTTATTTTAGAAATGAGTTTATTTTACTGGCCTTCCTAAGAATGCGTAAACAAGACTTTGCTGGAACTGACAAATGGTTGAATAAAATCAAAAACCCACAAACTGCGCTTACCACAAAACAGCATGGGTATTACAACTACATCAAAGGGATCATGACTTCACAGACCAATCTAACCCAGGCAGAAAAATATTTTAAAAAGGCTTTAAAATTAGGCTTGTCGATGGATTATGATGTGGCCATGACTAAATTGAGCTTAGCCGGTATTTCTATGCAAAAACGTCGTAAGCGTGAAGCAACCTTGCTTTTAAATGAGGCCAAAAAGATTGACAAACAAAACATGCTCAAGGATCAGATCAAAATGATGCAGGATCAGCTCAAAAAAATCTAGATTACAATAAAGGCGCTAAAAGCCTAAATAAAGATTCGAGCAGGCGTTGCATTACACCTCGCCTTTCCCAGCGATTGACATCGATTAGAGAACTGTCCTTTAAATCTTTCATAAACAAGCCTCGCATCTGAACTGCGGTATCACCATCGTACAACATGGCGTTTACTTCAAAATTCAGGTGAAAACTCCTGTTATCCATATTAGCTGTTCCAATGGTTGAAAACACATCATCTGCGACAATGGTTTTGGCGTGTATATTACCTTTCTCGTAGAAATATATCTTAACTCCTGCTTTTAAAAGTATCGCTAAATACGAATAGGTCGCATATTTAGCAATACGAGAGTCACAAGTTTTCGGTATAAGTAAACGCACATCTACCCCACTTTTGGCAGCTGTAATCATAGCTAAACTAATTTCTTCATTAGGGATAAAATACGGTGTTGTCAAATACACATAGCGCCTAGCTGAGTTGATTGCAGTAAACATTGCTTCCATGATATTCGACCATTTCATATCTGGACCACTACTGATGATTTGTATTGGCAATTGGTTGGTTTGTCCAGATTTAGGAAACCACTTCTCCTTTACTTCTACACTCTGATCGGCAACAAAGTTCCAATCCAGCAAAAAATACAATTGAAGCATTCCGGCAGCCTGCCCATGAATTCTAAGATGTGTATCCCTCCAATAACCACGATCAGGAGCGTTGACATATTCATCTGCGATATTAATTCCCCCGACATAGCCTATTACCCCATCAATGACTATTATTTTTCGATGGTTCCTATAGTTAAATTTAGAAGCAAACCGCGGGAAGTATATCGGCATAAATGGGTAGATTTCCACTCCTGCTTCCTTTAGCTTATTCAGGCTTCCCCTACTTAGAGAACTTCCCACTGAATCGTAATTCACCTTCACCTCCACCCCTTGTTTGCTTTTAGTACATAGATGCCCAATAAGCTCAGATCCGATTTCATCATCCTGAATGATGTAGTACTCCATATGAATGGAAGAGGTCGCATTTTGAATATCATCAAAAAGACGTTTAAACTTCGCCTCACCATTAACAAGTATTTCGGCATGATTATAAAGGGTTACAGGTGAATAGCGCTGCTCGTCAATCAATCTAATTATTTTGGTATTTCCATCAAGAATCTTTGAGGATATATCATAAGCTTTATCCTCAAGTAACTCCAATTTTTTTGTCCATTTCTGTACATTGGTTTGATTCAGTAGCGCACGTTTTTTAAACATTCTAAACATGCGGTAATCCTGACCGAAAAAGTAATACACAATTAACCCTAAACCAGGAAACACAGCTAAAACAATAATATACGAAAGTGTTTTAGTTGGATTAATGTTTTTCAGGAGTATCATAATTATAGCCACTAATGCCAAAATATAGTGGACTCCAACTAAGATCTCCCATGTGTGATCTTTAATAAAGTTCCACATTATTTCAATGGCGGGTAATACCCTTCTTTAGGAATTTTGATGATGTACTCCTTTCTAGAGGCATTATTTAAATAATCATCTCGTAACCATGGGTTGTGAATCTTTAAGGTTTTGTATGAGATTCCAAATTTCTTGGCGAACTTCGGAAAATTGCTCACTGCGGTATCTACAGTTACTTCGTTTACGGGAATATTTGTATACAAGTCATCCTGGTCAAAATTAAAGCCATAGGCTTTTGGGTTCGAAAGAATTTCTTTAATCGCTAAAATTCTAAAGACATATCGGCTCGTTTCCTCACCTAGAAGCACATTGTAATACCCTTCAATTTCTTGACGCTCCAACTGTTTTGCCATACCATAATTACCAGCATTATATGCAGCAGCAGCCATGGTCCATGTACCAAATCTTTCTTTAGCTTTCTTCAAGTACACACAGGCTGCCTCAGTAGACTTCTGAATGTGATAACGCTCATCTACATTATCATTGACCTCCATACCGCGTTCCTTGGCTGTAGCCTTCATCAATTGCCAGAAACCAGTTGCTCCAGCTGGAGATACCGCCTGAGTAAGTCCACTTTCTATAACAGCTAGATATTTAAAATCATCCGGTACGCCGTGGAATTTAAGGATCGGTTCAATAATAGGAAAATATTTATGGGCTCTTTTTATGAGTAAAAGACCATTAGATTGCCAATACGTATTGACCAGTAATTCTCTATCCATACGCTCTCTTACATCAGGGTCTTCAACAGGCACACGTTCACCAGCAAAATTAATTCCAGCAGGGATTTCCAGTGCATAGACATTATAATCCTCTACCAAACTTAAACTATCAACTTTTGCTTCTTTAGCATTGGCAGCAGTTTGTGGTACCCCAGTACTCTTTACTGCATTGATAAAAATTGCTGCAACCCCAATCACTGCAATTACAACTACTACTTTCTTAATTCGATTCATTTTCCCCAAACTTTAACGTTAACTAATTCTATAATATACAAATTTAATCTTCAAACAACCCCGGTAGATTTTCGTTAAACCACTTATACTTATTTATAATCATAACATGCGTTCCGCCTTTTACAGACACACATCCCTTGATATGAGCAAATGGAAAAACCATATCGTTTTCGCCATGAATATGAACGGTATTCGGCAGAGCTTGTTGTTGATCCCAACGAATAACTTTATCTATAGCCCAATCCAAATAATACTTATCCCTTACCGAGAGATATTTGTCATACAAATTTAATCTTTTTACAACAGTATCACCATAGGCGTACTTGACGATTACATCCAGTTTATACACCAAAGAAGTTGGTATTAATCGATGTAAACCTGTATACTTTGCCAGAACCATTCGTCGAGGTAATTCATACTTAGTTTTCACACTTGAGATCACCACAATTTTTTTCACTTTGATAATCTTAGCAATTTCTTGTACGATAATTCCACCAAAGGATACACCAACCACAATTGGATTTTCGTGTTTAATACCTAAAATCAGACGTTTAACATAATCTTTTAAGCTTTCTTTTTTCTCTGGAATTATCCACTCCAAATAATGCATTCTATATTGATTCTCAGGAAGTTTAATATGTTCAAATATAATTGGATTCGCCGCCATTCCAGGCATGAAATACACATGGGTCATTGCTCTTCGTTTAGTTTATACACTGAAAAATAGATA
Organism: Galbibacter sp.; assembly: GCF_048266365.1. Taxonomy (NCBI): domain Bacteria; kingdom Pseudomonadati; phylum Bacteroidota; class Flavobacteriia; order Flavobacteriales; family Flavobacteriaceae; genus Galbibacter; species Galbibacter sp. Next base: position 530,183 of record NZ_JBLWZP010000002.1, read on the forward strand.
ATTAGCCATTTTTATAGTATCTTTGCTGTGCTAAAGTTATGTATTTCTTCATCAATAACGCAAAACGACCTTATTAAATTAACTCACTAAGAGCCGTTTCTAAACACGAATTAAAAAGATGTGAAGAATGTGTGTTAAGGTTGACAAAATTTGACAAAAAAGTAAAATTCACAATAATGAATGAAGTAGTAATTAACAACAATGAGTTCTTGCGTCAGTACGAAACGAAGATTGCTGGAAAATTAGCTAAAATCGAGTATGCGTCACAAGAGCGTAAAGTTTTTTTAACCAAACTGGTAATCCCAGAGGAGGTTACCGACCCTGAATTCAAAGATGAATTCATTAGAACTGTACTTAAAAGTATTGAAGAGAGAAACCTAAGTGTAGTACCCACTAGCCCCCAAATTGCCGGTTTTCTTAGAAAACACAAAGAATTTAAGTGTCTGCTCCCAGTCGGGATCAGAATCTAAAATTAAAAAGGCTGTTTATTTAAAAACAGCCTTTTTAATTTTAGATACCCAGCTGCCATTCATTTAATCAAGCCCAAGTCTATTACTCGGTTTTAAAACACATTGAGATCGAAGACTTTCTTACCCTTTTAGACTATCTTTAACCAATGGATACATTCGCTCCCATAATAGATTATGTTTCAAGGTATGTTCAACTTACAGACGAAGAGACTGCCCTCTTTCGAACTTTTTTAAAAATTAAAAGAGTTAAACGAAGACAGTTTATAGTACAACCCGGATTTATATGCAAACACAAGAGTTATGTATTAAAGGGGGCTTTCCGAACCTACCTAGTGGATCATAAGGGCAAAGAGCACACTCTAGCTTTCGCTGTAGAGGATTGGTGGGTCTCTGATTACAGTAGTTTGATTTATCAAGAACCAGCGACACTTTTTGTAGAGGCCTTAGAAGATGCTGTCCTGGTACAAATTGAATACGACGACGAACAAACTTTCTTAAAAGAGATCCCCAAATTAGAGAAATTTGAACGTATCATCACCCAACGTTCATTGGCCTTTCAGCAAAAGAGATTATTATCCAATTTCACTCAGACCGCTGAAGAACGCTACCAAGAGTACATGCAAAAATATGCGGCAATAGCCAACAGAGTTCCTCAATATATGCTGGCTTCTTACCTTGGATTCAGCACTGAATACTTAAGTAAAATTCGCAATAAGCGAACTTCCAAAAGTTGAAATAGTTCAAGTATTTTTCCTAAGCTAGTTCATTTTTCTTTATTCAATTCATCCGCAACTTTGCAGTGTCAATAATGATGAATTAATTGAAAAATATTGAAAAATGAGAACAATCAAAACAAAAACAGCTGGATTACATTACCGCATTTTAATACTGCTTTTATTAGTGCTTAATTCGTATGCATACCCTGTAAAGGCACAATCCTCTACCCGCGTATTCCATATCCAGAATTACTTTTCGGAGGTGTACTTAGTAGAAAACAACAACAAATTGGTTCTAATAGAAACCGGAGTTCCAGTAGAAGGTTATGCCGACTCCTTAGCACAATCTATTGAGGATTTAGGTTTTAAAACAGAGCATATTGCATTAGCCATAGTTACCCATGGCCACGGTGATCATGCCGGAAACGCACACTACCTGCAAGAAACATTTGACATCCCCATTGTTGGTAGCCAATTCGATTTTGAAAAATTCACAAGCGGTAAAACTGAGCTTGCTAAAAGTAAAGATGTAAGTATTTGGGGAACGCGATTACGACCAAATATGGATATGGATTATCCTGCATTTACACCAGATATTCTAGTAGGCACAACTGAAGTCGATCTAAAGAAATTTGGCATTGATGGTAAAATTATTCCATTAAAAGGAGGCCACACTCCGGGCGGCTTAACGGTCTTAATTGGAAATCAATTCTTTATTGGGGATGCCTTTATCGGTACCTTTGCACTTGATGGAGCAAGCTTGGTGCCCGATGATCATCATGTCAGAGAACATTTCTATCATGAGAATACCACGGTAGCAGACCAGGTACTAGAAGTGATTGAGAAAATAGCTAAGGCGAATAACGTAACAAACATTTACCCGACCCATTTTGGTCCTGTTACCACAGCTGGACTCTCTAAATATATCAATGAAAAACCCATATTAAAAGAATTATCAAAACTTCAAGCAAGTTTACTTAAAGAAATTGAACATGGCGACAGTGATGTCGCAAACACCTTGCTCTCAAAAAACTTTAACATCATCACCCCTTATGGACAGCAGTTTGCAAAAACCGACTTTATTCAACAGCGAATTACAAGTCCAAAAACAAAAATAGAAACGGTTTCAGCTGAAGATTTCAGAATCGTTAAGGCCGACAATAATACGGCTATAATGACCTTTCTGAAAAAGCTGAAAATAACAAACAAAGAGCCACAAAACATCTATGCAACAGCATTTTACACAAAAATAAAGGATCATTGGGAGCTGGTATTCGAACAAGATATGCTACAACAGCACTAAAACCGCTTTTAAGTACATCCGTTTAAAACGCAAATTTGGCATCTACATCGTCTTTTACGGCGATGTTTTTGTTTGTTCTTATACTACAGCCCTAACCTCTTCTAAGAATTCAATATTTAGGATACCATCCTCAGCAATACCGGTAAGTTTTACCCTGTGAAGAGTGTTGACCAATTCTGGATTCCAAGGCAACTTTACCTTGACGTAGTTTTGAGTAAACCCGTGAATATATCCTTGTTTGTTTTCCCCTTCGAATAAAACGGTTTGTTCTGACCCTACTTGACTTTCATAAAAGGCACGACGCTTTTTAACTGAAAGCCCTCTAAGCATCTTACTACGCTTATTACGCACTTTTTGAGGCACGACACCCTCCATATCCACTGCTTCCGTATTATCACGCTCAGAATAGGTAAATACGTGCAGATAAGAGATGTCAAGGTTGTTTAAGAAGTGATAGGTTTCTAAGAAGTGCTCATCAGTCTCTCCCGGGAATCCTACGATCACATCTACTCCTATACAAGCATCAGGCATCACTGTTTTAATTTTTGCAACCCTATCCACATAAAGCTCTCTTTTGTAGCGACGCTTCATCTTGGCTAAGATCTCATTGCTCCCACTCTGTAGTGGTATGTGAAAATGCGGTACGAAAGTTCTACTTGAAGCCACAAAATCAATGGTTTCATTTTTCAGAAGGTTTGGCTCGATTGATGATATTCTCAATCGCTCAATTCCCGGTACCTCATCCAAGGCTTTAACGAGTTCAAAAAAGGTGTGTTCATGTTTTTTATTTCCAAATTCCCCTTTTCCGTAATCTCCAATATTAACCCCGGTGAGTACAATTTCTTTAATACCTTGCTTGGAAATCTCTTCAGCATTCTGAAGGACATTATCCAAACTGTCACTCCTGGAAATTCCTCGTGCTAATGGAATTGTACAGTAGGTACATTTATAATCACAGCCATCCTGAACTTTCAAAAAGGCACGAGTTCTATCCCCTATTGAATAGCTCCCCACATAAAAATCGGCCTCTTCAATTTCACAACTGTGAACTTCTCCAAAATCATTTTTAGAAAGGTCGTTGATATAATCTTTAATTTTAAACTTCTCGGTGGCTCCCAAAACCAAATCCACACCATCAACATCAGCTAACTCCTCCGGTTTTAACTGAGCATAGCAACCAATGGCTGCAACAAAAGCCTCAGGATTGATCTTTTGCGCCTGCTTGACTATAGTTTTAAACTTCTTATCCGCATTCTCGGTAACTGAACAGGTGTTGATCACATATATATCTGCTTTTTGTGAGAAATCAACTCTATCAAACCCTTCATCGGTAAACCCGCGAGCAATAGTTGAAGTCTCCGAAAAATTAAGTTTACACCCTAAGGTATAAAATGCCACCTTTTTAGCTTCCATTTGAATAAATTTAAACCTTGAAAAACAGTTAATTATGCCTTTTTAAAAAAGCGCACAAATATACCAACTAATTTAGAGTAATAAAAGAATATACTGAGATTTCAGTGGCTTAAACCTATAACAGCATCAATGGCAACGGCGTATTAATTTTTACGCCACTTGGCAGACTCATCAAAGATATGGTTCAAAATTTTCTCATCCTCTGAGGTAAAACAAATACCTCGTCGTTCCATCATTGCTTTGGCGGTCTGAAATGCTTTTTCCGGCTTGTATGTTGTAAAACCTGCAGCACCACCCCAGCTAAAGCTCGGAATAAAGTTACGCGGATAGCCACATCCGTAGATGTTAGAGCTTACCCCTACAACGGTTCCCGTGTTAAACATCGTATTGATACCACACTTACTGTGGTCACCCATCATAAGTCCGCAAAACTGTAATTGTGTTTTGGCAAAACTTTCTGTTTCATAACTCCAAAGCTTTACTGTAGAATAATCATTTTTAAGATTGGAACTATTGGTGTCAGCCCCTATGTTACACCATTCTCCAAGCACTGAATTACCGAGATAGCCTTCATGGCCCTTATTAGAATTTCCGAAGATTACAGTGTTGGTGATTTCTCCACCCACTTTACATCCAGGCCCTATAGTGGTAGGTCCGTAAATTCTAGTTCCCATTTTAGCAACCGAACTCTCCCCTAAGAAAAAACCTCCTCGAATCATACTGCCTTCCATAACCAAACTATCCTTTGCTAAATAAATAGGCCCGGGTGATGCGTTTAAGGTAGCACACTCTACTACTGCACCCTCTTCAATAAAAATATTTTCAGGATCGATTACTCTATTATTACTAGGTATAGGTTGACTTTTTCGACCGTGAGTCAACAAATCAAAATCAGCTTGTAAAGCAAGGCCATTTTTGGAAAAGATATCCCAAGTTTGCTGTATCTGAACACACTCTCCATGGTACTCAACAGCCTGATATGCATCAAAGTCTATGTCTTCTTGAGCATCAGTAGTGTGAAATGCAATTACTTCTTCTCCGTGAAAGACTGCTTGATTGTGCTCAAGCCCTTTAATAATCTGTACCAGTTCAATATTTGGTAAATAAGAAGCGTTGATAAGAACATTCTCTTCCATTTCAACCATCGGATAACGACCCGATAAATAGTCTTCTGTAATTGTTGTGGTGGTGTTTCCCAGGAATTTCTCCCATTTCTCTCTAATTGTTAGGATCCCAATACGAATTTCAGCTACAGGGCGCGTAAAGGTAAACGGCAGTAGTGCATTTCGTGATGGACCGTCAAAAAGAATATAGTTCATGATTGGTTTTTTGAGGTAAAATTAAAATTAAAGTATCGATACTGAAAAAGAAATCCGACCAAAAAATTGTTTTACGGTCAAGCGGTAATCTTTTCCATCTAAAAACAAAAAACCTCTGAAATTATTATGTCAGAGGTTTTAAAATAAATATAAAAATTTATTATTTTTTGAACTTGGCGTATTTGTTTTTGAATTTATCAATACGACCAGCAGTATCCACAAGTTTAGATTTTCCGGTGTAATAAGGGTGCGATGATCTTGAAATCTCCAGTTTAACAACAGGATATTCGACACCGTCTACTTCAATAGTCTCTTTAGTATCTGCAGTAGACTTTGTAAGAAAAACATCATCATTGGACATATCCTTAAATGCTACTAATCTATAATTTTCTGGATGTATACCTTTTTTCATCGCCTTATATATTTTTAACTATCTTATTCAGTTCGATTTTTCGAGCTGCAAATTTATATAATTATTTTGAATCCCCAACACTTTTGATCCAAAATTTATGTCACTACATAAATTTCTACTTTTGTGTAACAAATATACACGATTTGATACTAACTTTATAGAAACAAAATCAACTATAAGAAATGGAAAGTACACAACCTACAACCGGGCAGTTTGCCTTAAGATACGGATTATTGCTTGGAGCGGTTACCGTAGTGTTTAGTTTAATGCTCCACTTTATGGATATGCAATACGACCAAGGGATGGCGAAAAACATCATCTCCATTGTTATCCTTTTTGGTATCATCCTATTGGCAATCATCCAGTTTAAGAAATTAAATGATAGTTATATATCAGTTTCCGAAGCCTTAAAAGTAGGCGTGGGAACCGCATTGATTGGAGGGTTGATCGCCGTCGTATATACTATGATTTACGTAAATTTCATCGATCCTAATTTTCATGAACAAATTGCTGAACTAAGCAGAGCTGGAATGATGAAGAATAATCCCGAGATGACCCAGGAACAAATGGATACAGCTATAGAGATGCAACAAAAGTTCTTCTGGGTGACTTATCCTTTTATTTTAATTTTTAATATTTTCATCGGCTTTGTGATATCATTAATCACAGGACTTATCGTAAAAAAAGCGAAAAATGAATTCTAATTTATATCTTTGATCACAGTTATAGTGTTAATTCAGTTTCATGGATATATCAGTAGTAATACCACTACTCAATGAACAAGAGTCTTTAAAAGAATTATACGATTGGATTGCAAAAATCATGCAAGCCAATCGTTTTTCTTATGAAATTATATTTATAGACGATGGAAGCAGTGATCAATCCTGGGAAATTATACAGACACTATCTGTCGACAACTCGAGCGTTAAAGGCATACGTTTTCTAAAAAACTTTGGAAAGTCTCAGGCGCTACACGCTGGTTTTCTTGAATCTAAAGGTGATGTCGTCATTACTATGGATGCAGACCTTCAAGACAACCCAGAAGAAATTCCTCAACTCATTCAGCGACTTAAAAGCGAAAACCTAGATCTTATTTCCGGATGGAAAAAAGTGAGGTACGATTCAGTTTTGGCTAAAAACCTTCCTTCCAAGTTATTTAATTGGGCAGCCCGAAAAACCTCTGGTGTTTATTTACATGATTTTAACTGCGGTTTAAAAGCTTATCGCAAGGAGGTAGTAAAATCTATCGATGTCCACGGTGAAATGCACCGATACATTCCGGTTTTAGTCAAAAATGCCGGTTTTACAAAAATTGAAGAACAGGTGGTCAAACACCAAGCGAGAAAATACGGAAGTACTAAATTTGGGATGGAACGTTTTATCAATGGATTTTTAGATTTAATCACCATTTGGTTTGTGTCTAAATTTGGAAAACAACCCATGCACCTATTCGGAGCTTGGGGAGTGGTAATGTTTATCATAGGTTTTGGATTTGCAGCCTATTTGGGAATTGACAAATTATTTATCAATCCTTATGGCCGTTTAATCGCCTTGCGTCCCCAGTTCTACATATCCCTGATCGCCATGGTAATTGGTACTCAATTATTTATTGCAGGATTTCTAGGAGAACTCATCCTAAGATCCAAAAAACAAGAAAAGCGATACAAAATTGCAGAAACTACGAATTTTTAACCCTCGGGGTATTTCAAACGCCAAGGAATTTAAATATAAGTACAGTAAATGGAAACAGAAGAAATAATCAAAAATGCATCAGCTTGGTTGGCTGACACTTTTGATCCTCAGACTAGAAAAGAAGTTCAACAGCTCATCGACAACGATCCTGAAGAATTAAGAGAGCGCTTTTACAAGAATTTGGAATTTGGAACCGGTGGAATGCGCGGTACCATGGGAGCAGGAACAAATAAAATCAACAAATATACCCTAGGTAAAAACACCCAAGGCATTAGCAACTATTTAAAGCAACAGTTCCCTGATCAAGCATTAAAGGTAGCCATAGCTTACGATTGTCGTCACAATAGTGATACCTTAGCCAAGGTGGTTGCTGATGTGTTTTCCGCCAATGGGATCAAAGTGTATTTATTTTCTGAGCTACGCCCCACTCCTGAACTTTCTTTTGCTTTAAAACACTTGAACTGTCATTGCGGAATTGTTCTTACCGCCTCACATAATCCACCAGAATACAACGGTTATAAGGTATATTGGCAAGATGGTGGCCAAATCGTTCCGCCTCAAGATCACGAAATCATTGATGAAATTGAAAAGCTGTCCTTTGAAGATATCAATTTTAATAGTAATGAAACTCTTATAGAATACATAGACAAAGAAATTGATGAAGCCTTCATTACTGCAAGTGTAGCCAATGCGAGTTTCGACACTAAGAATAAAGATGATTTTTCCGTAGTGTTCACCTCTTTACACGGGACATCAATCACTGTTCTACCCGAGGTTTTAAAACGTGCTGGTTATAACAATGTCCACATTGTAGAAAGCCAAGCCAAACCAGATGGCGATTTTCCAACTGTAAAATCTCCAAATCCAGAAGAACCTGAAGCATTAGCCATAGCTATAGAATCGGCCAACGAGCTAAACGCGGACATGGTAATTGGAACCGACCCGGATGGGGATCGTCTTGGAATTGCTGTTCGGGACAACGATGGTGAGATGATTCTGCTCAACGGGAACCAAACCATGATTCTGATGACGCGTTTTCTTTTGGAGAACTGGAAAAAAGAAGGAAAAATAAATGGCAATCAATTTATTGCCTCTACCATTGTTTCCACTCCAATGATGAAAGTTCTCGCGGACACCTATAAGGTTTCCTATAGAGAGGCGCTGACAGGATTTAAATGGATTGCAAAAATGATTGTAGATTTCCCAAAAGAACAATTTATCGGAGGTGGTGAAGAAAGCTTCGGATTTATGGTGGGAGAATTTGTACGGGACAAGGATGCCATCACAGCTGCCTTATTGGCCTGTGAAATTGCCGCTAACGCAAAATCTGAAGGCAGCTCCTTCTACCAAGACCTCATCGATTGCTACTTGGAGATGGGAATGTATCATGAAAAACTAATTTCCCTGACTAAAAAAGGAATCAGTGGTGCTGATCAAATCAAGAAAATGATGATCCAATTAAGAGAGAATCCATTAAAATCTCTTGACGGCTCAAAGGTGGTTCGCATTGAAGATTACGCGAACTCCACACGCTTAAATATAGAAAGCTCCACTACAGAGACTATGAATATTCCAAAATCCAATGTGCTGATTTATTATACCGAAGACGGGAGCAAAATTGCGGCGAGACCAAGTGGTACAGAGCCTAAAATCAAGTTTTACTTCAGTGTCAAAGGAGAGCTTAATAACGCAGCCCTATACGAAAAAGCGGTTGGTGAATTGAATCAAAAAATTGATCGTATCATTCAAGAGCTCCCATTAGACTAGGGCGCTTGAATCTATTATACTTTTAAACTTTACAAATAGCCCGTTCTAACCAACGGGCTATTGTATAATAAAATGTAAATTTGCAGTCTTATTTCAACAACAGGATATTGCTAATTAATTCAATTGCTCTGATTATATGAATTACTTCAAAAAAATATTGCGCTTTGCGGCACCTTATAAAAGTTATGGTTTTCTCAACATCTTTTTTAATATACTCTACGCCTTATTTAGTTCATTGTCATTTTTAGCGCTTATTCCAATGTTGAATGTTTTATTCGGGCAAACAAAACCTGTAACGGACAAACCTGTCCTGGATAAGATTGGCAACTTCAAAGATTATATTTTTGACTATTTAAATTATTGGATTACCCAGTATGCCGGAGAAGATAAAATGAAAGCCCTAGTGCTTGTGATCTCTCTTGTAATCTCCTTGTTCCTTCTCAAAAATATTTTCAATTATATGGCTATGTACTTTATCACCTTTTTGAGAAATGGTGTATTAAAAGACATTCGAAACAGCCTTTATACTAAAGTTGTACAACTTCCGGTATCCTATTATACAGAAAAAAGAAAAGGAGATGTCATCGCGAGAATCACCTCCGATGTTTTGGAGATACAGCACTCTTTCTTATCCGTATTAGAACTAATTGTAAGAGAACCTCTTACCATTGTATTTACTATTATAGTTATGTTTGGAATTAGCGTGGAGCTAACGCTATTCGTGTTTATTTTCATTCCCATAGCTGGATTGCTTATTTCTAGAATCGGTAAATCATTAAAGAAACAATCAGACAATGTTCAAAAAGAGCAGGGATACTTTCTATCCCTCATTGAAGAAACTCTTGGTGGATTACGAGTTATCAAAGCCTTTAATGCAGAGAACAGATTTATAACTCACTTTAAAAAATCTACAGGTCGCTTCTATAATTTCTCCAACAGCCTGTTGAATCGGCAGAATCTTGCCTCCCCTACCAGTGAATTTTTAGGGATATTAGTCATCGGTATTTTGTTATGGTTTGGAGGCCGTATGGTACTTATAACCGAAACTTTGGATCCCTCATCCTTTATTGCTTATATGGGACTTGCCTATAATATATTAACCCCGGCAAAAGCGATCAGCAAAGCCTCTTACGGTGTTAAAAAAGGAAATGCGGCAGCAGAACGAGTCCTGGAGGTACTGGAAACAGAGAACAACATTAAGGATGCTCCAAACGCCATTGAAAAGAATGATTTTGAAAATCAAATAGTCTTGAACCACATTTCTTTTAAATACGAAGAAGACTTTGTATTGAAGGACTTCAATTTAAGCATCCCTAAAGGCAAAACAGTTGCCTTGGTTGGACAATCTGGAAGCGGAAAAAGTACCATCGCCAATTTGGTCACTCGTTTTTACGACGTTAATAACGGTAGTATTGAAATCGATGGAAATAACATAAAAGAACTTTCTTTAAAGAGTCTGCGTGGTCTAATGGGAATCGTTACCCAAGACTCCATCCTCTTTAATGACACCATTGAAAACAACATTCGCATCGGTAAATTAAATGCAACTGCCGAAGAGATAGAACACGCCGCTAAGATTGCCAATGCCCTGGAATTCATCAACGAATTACCACACGGATTCCAAACTTCCATCGGAGATTCCGGTGGTAAATTAAGTGGCGGGCAAAAACAGCGATTATCAATTGCCAGGGCAGTTCTTAAAAACCCTCCCATCATGATTCTAGATGAAGCTACATCTGCTTTAGACACTGAGAGCGAAAAACTTGTTCAGGATGCCCTGGAAAAAATGATGAGAAACAGAACTTCTATAGTCATTGCGCACCGTCTTTCGACCATACAAAATGCGGATCTTATAGCAGTGATGCAAAAAGGTGTCATCGTTGAACAAGGATCACATCAAGAACTCATGGACAAAAATGGAGTATACCATAAATTGGTAAGCATGCAATCCTTCGGATAAGCGATTGGGTATTTCAAGTAGATTTCGGTTTTACACCTCTGAATACCCTTATATTTTCTATGGCTACTGCGGTTAGAATTAAGGCTCCTCCTATAATGGTATGCCAGGCTGGAAATTCACCCAAAAACAACATTCCCATAAGGATACCGTATATGGGTTGGATACTACTCATAATACTTACGGTGGTAGCACTGAAATACTTGAAACTTTTCAATAACAAGGTATGACCAACGGTGGTGGTAATTAAAGCTAAAAACACAATTCCCGGCAGGGCAATATAAACCATTTTAAAATCCGTAAAATACGATAGTGGGGCTAGTAATACACTAATGACCAGCAATTGATACATCATAAGAACAGAGCCGTTATACTGCTCAACCTTGGGTTTTATCATAATGTTTCGAATGGCATAAAAAAAAGCAGATACCATACCAAAACAAACAGCAATAAATTGCCGGTTCGAAAAATCAATATCAGGGACCAGAAAATACACTCCTGTAATCACTAAGATCCCCAAGATAAGATGGGATTTCTGAAAGGAAGTCTTAAGCACTATCGGCTCTAAAAAAGAAGTGATAACAGGATAGGTGTAAATGGCTAGCATTCCAATGGCTACACTAGAAAGATGTAGGGCATAAAAATAGGTAACCCAGTGAATTCCAAAACAAAGCCCACACCACAAAACAGTATAGGTATCTCTTCCCTTTTCAATTTTCAAACTGTAATTGTTAAATCAACAAACGAGGTACACAAAAAACAAGGCAAAAAAAGATCTGAAAAATATGATTTGTTCTGGCGGAAGGCTTATATAGCGCCCCCATACCCCAGAGGTGCTAATGCAGACGATTGCAAAATTTAGCTGGGTAACTTGCCTAAGGTGATTTTGCTGTGTAGACACCCTAACGGTTTAACTTTTTGGCCTTCTCTTTTATAATGTCACCAACCGGACGATTTTCGATTTTGCTCTCCAGCCATGATATGATGTCCAGATATAAAAAGGCTCTTTTTTCATAAGGATGATCCTCAAACTTCTTTAACCGAGTATGCAATTTTTTAAATTCATCTTTTAACTCGTGAGGATAAATCTCCCCAAGATTCCTTAAGAATTTAATCATTTCCTTCTGAACTTCGTGCAGATCATTCATCTTGAGCAGGAACTTATAGGTGCTTTTGAGTTGAACCTCTAAATGATAGTCCATTCCTGCCTCATAATGTGCCACTAGACTTAGGACTCTAGAAAAACACATCAAATCTTCCCGCATGGTAAGTTGTTTGTTGTTGATGATCTTCTTCAGGTATTGAATACACTTTTTATTATCACCCATACCAAAATACATACAGGCTAATTTATAATACAATACCATGACATGATGTTCATCAATTTTGTCCTCATAACGCTTAACGCCATCCAAAATCACCTTTTCTAAATACTGAGCCTCTTCAAATTCGCCGCTCATAAAATAAAGGTTGAGTTTATTGCCGTTAATACAAAAGAAGGAAAGTACTTCTAAATTATCATTTCGAGGAAATTTAGGATCGTCTAGAGTATGTTGCAATCGATTCAATGATTCCTCAAACTCAGAACGATATTTGATGTAAAACATCGAGTCCAGCAGGTAATTGACCCCTTTGAGATAGAATACAGGATTTAGATAAATCATGCTTTCATTATCGTAAAAGAGGGACACCCATCGGGATGCGTATTTATAACAGGATAAAAAATCTTGGGTTAAAAAACTATACCACAACTGCGCCTTATACAACCAAAGTTTTTCCCTAAAATCCAAATCAGAGAGTTTAAACTTAGGCATATGTTTTTTATAATAATCAGTAACCCACTGATATTCTTCATCGGTCTTTACGTAACCAAATCGCAGCATTATACCATACAACTGAAGCGACAGGTTTGAAAGTTTGCTAGTCAATACATTTTGCAAACTCAATTCTTTGGCCTGAACGGCAAGTTCATCTGCCCTACCACTAATACTTCTTGTGATGTACTGGGTCTCAATTACTTTCTCCAATTCAACAATTTCATAGGCCACAACTTTTTCTTGGTACGCTATGGCTTGAGCCTTGGCTTTATCTAAAATTTTTAAACTTTGTTTATACAATCCTTTGTGATAAAGAATGGTAGCAAAATCAAGTTGCTCACGAATTTGCAATCGGATATTTTGATTCACAGGGTTAAGACGCAAACTCACCAAAATTTGCTTGTAAAGGTGAGCCTTGAGATTGGATAACTGCTGCTTCTTAACGATGCCGCTTTTTAGAATCTCACCCTCCTTATAATCTTGCATTTTATCTAATAAATTAAACAGTGCAAGAAATTTGGCATCCGCATTAACCCCTAATCTATTTACGTATAACTTAAATTGTCTCTTTTCGGACTTTGACAAGGATTTAATGAGTATAAATAAAGTGTCTTTTTGATGACTTGTCATTGTAATAATAAAAATTCAATTAATTGATAATCAGATAATTTACCCTATAAAAGTTACCTTAAACATTGTAAAGAAATGGTTAAGGGAACAATAAATTACGGGAACAAGATATACATTCGTAATTCAAAATCTGAAATTACATTAAAAAATCAAGATGAGTAAAGAAAAAGTCCAAATCTTTGACACCACATTAAGAGACGGAGAACAAGTCCCTGGATGTAAGTTGAACACAGAACAAAAGCTTATCATTGCCAAGCGTCTTGATGAGTTGGGAGTCGATGTGATAGAGGCCGGTTTTCCGATTTCTAGTCCGGGTGATTTTAAGTCAGTGGTTGAGATTTCAAAAGTTGTTAAAAACGCCACAGTTTGCGGGTTAACACGTTCTGTTCGCAAGGACATTGAAGTTGCTGCAGAGGCGATTAAAGGAGCTGTTAGACCACGTATTCACACGGGTATCGGTACTTCTGAATCACACATTAAATACAAATTTAAAACCACACAAGAGGATATAATTCAGCGTGCAGTTGCTGCTGTTAAATACGCCAAAAGTTTTGTGGAAGATGTTGAGTTTTACGCAGAGGATGCAGGTCGTACAGACAACGAATTCTTAGCACGTGTATGTGAAGCAGTGATAAAAGCAGGAGCAACTGTTTTAAACATCCCTGACACTACAGGGTATTGTCTGCCAGAAGAATACGGTGCGAAAATAAAATATTTAAAAGAAAATGTTACCGGTATTGATAGAGCGATTTTGTCTTGTCATTGCCATAATGACCTTGGACTCGCCACAGCAAATTCCATCGCGGGTGTGATTAACGGTGCCCGTCAGATCGAATGTACCATCAATGGTATTGGAGAGAGAGCAGGAAACACTTCTTTAGAGGAAGTAGTAATGATCATGAGACAGCATCCAAATCTAGGTCTAGATACAGGAATTAATTCAAAACTTTTATACGACACCAGTAAAATGGTATCAGAACGCATGGGAATGATGGTACAGCCTAACAAAGCAATTGTTGGTGCTAATGCCTTTGCTCACAGTTCAGGAATCCATCAAGATGGTGTAATTAAAAACAGAGAGACTTATGAGATCATTGACCCTGCAGATGTAGGTGTTACCGAATCATCAATTGTGCTAACTGCTAGAAGTGGTAGAGCCGCATTAGCCTACAGAGCTAAAAAAGTCGGTTATGAATTAACCAAGCTTCAGTTAGATAAAGTCTACGAAGAATTTTTAACCTTTGCAGATACCAAAAAAGAAGTCATTGATCAAGATATCCATCAGATCATTGAAATTAGTAAAATTGATATTAAAGCAATAGCTTAGGGAACGTAATGGGAAAAACATTATTCGATAAGGTTTGGGATCAACATGTGGTCCATCAAGTGGATAACGGTCCACAGATATTATATATCGACAAACATTTAATACACGAGGTCACTAGTCCTCAGGCATTTGATGAGTTAGAGCAACGCAATATTCCTCTTTTCAGAAGGGACCAGATTGTTGCAACAGCAGATCATAACGTGCCAACAAAGGATCAGCATTTACCAATACAAGATTTGTTGTCCAAAAAACAGGTGGAAATGCTCTCTCATAATTGCGAAAAACACGATGTTACATTATATGGACTTGGACATCCTTATCAAGGAATCGTTCACGTTATCGCCCCTGAATTAGGAATTACACAACCTGGAATGACCATGGTTTGTGGTGATAGCCACACCTCCACTCACGGTGCTTTTGGAACTATTGCCTTTGGTATTGGTACCAGTCAAGTGGCTCAGGTGTTTGCGAGCCAATGCCTTTTGATGTCAAAACCAAAAAGCATGCGTATCAGTGTAAATGGAAAACTTAAAAAAGGAGTGCTTCCTAAGGATGTAATCCTTTATATCATCGCCAAATTAGGCACGAATTCAGGAACTGGTTATTTTGTTGAATACGCCGGGGATGTATTTGAGAACATGAGCATGGAAGGCCGTATGACGGTTTGTAATATGAGTATTGAGATGGGTGCTCGTGGAGGAATGATTGCTCCGGATGATACAACCTATGAGTATGTAAAAGGTCGCGAGTTCGCACCAAAAGGAGAAGAGTTTGATAAAAAAGTAGCCTATTGGAGAACACTTCCAACGGACCCTGATGCACGCTTTGACAAAGAATACAATTTTGATGCTTCGGACATAGAACCGATGGTGACCTACGGTACCAACCCAGGTATGGGAATGAAAATCACAGAATCTATCCCAGAAAAAAATGATGTTTCTTTTGAAAAATCATTGGAATATATGGGCTTTAAAAAAGGAGAAAAATTACTAGGTAAACCTATTAATTACGTCTTCATTGGAAGCTGCACGAACTCTAGGATTGAAGATTTTCGTTTAGCCGCAGAATACATTAAAGGAAAACAAAAGGCAGCGAATGTCAATGCCCTAATTGTTCCTGGTTCTCAACAAGTAGCTGAACAAATTAAGACCGAAGGAATTCAGGATGTATTTGAAGCTGCAGGATTTGAAATCAGACAAAGTGGATGTTCCGCTTGTTTGGGGATGAATGAAGATAAAATACCAGCCGGTGAATACTGCGTCTCCACCTCCAATCGAAATTTTGAAGGTAGACAAGGCCAGGGAGCACGAACTATTTTAGCAAGCCCACTTGTCGCCGTTGCTACTGCAATTGCGGGTAAAATAGTTGATGTGACACAAGATATAGAAGAATTGGAATTGGTATAACCCGAAAAAAGTACCGTATATTAGGTAAAATAATGGAGAAATTTACAACACTAACCACAACGGCAGTACCATTGCCAATAGAAAATATAGATACGGATCAGATCATTCCGGCTCGTTTTTTAAAAGCCACAAGTAAACTTGGGTTTGGTGAAAACCTATTCAGAGACTGGCGTTATAGTAATGACGGAAAACCAAATGAAGATTTTGTCTTAAACAACCCAACCTATGGTGGTCAGGTCCTGGTAGCTGGCGATAACTTCGGTTGCGGAAGTAGCCGTGAACACGCTGCTTGGGCACTTGCTGATTATGGCTTCAAGGTTATTGTATCTAGTTACTTTGCGGATATTTTTAAAGGTAATGCACTCAATAACGGTTTAGTACCGATCCAGGTAAGCCCAGAGGTATTACAACGTATTTTAACAGGCATACAAAACGATCCGTTCGCTGAAATCGTTGTCAATCTAGAAGAGCAATACATCGCACTTAAGAACACTGACATCAAAGAATCATTTGAAATAGATGCCTACAAAAAAATGTGTCTGATCAATGGATATGATGATATTGACTTTTTAGTGAGCAACAAGGATAAAATTGAAGCTTTCGAAGCTTCAAGAACTATATAATAAATAAGATTTATGGATTTAAATATTGCAGTACTTGCTGGTGATGGTATTGGGCCTGAGGTTACGCAACAAGCGATTAAAACATTAAACGCTATTGGTGAGGTTTACAATCATAACTTCACATTTAAGGAAGCAGTAGTAGGAGCTGCTGCCATCGATCAAACCGGGGATCCTTTACCGGAGAAAACCCTTGAGGTATGTCTACAAACTGACGCCGTACTTTTTGGCGCTATTGGTGACCCTAAATACGATAATGACCCTTCTGCTAAGGTTCGTCCGGAGCAAGGGCTTCTAAAACTCAGAAAGTCTTTAGGTCTTTTTACAAATATTAGACCTATTAAGGCCTACCCTACTCTTATCGATAAATCACCTTTGAAAGAAGAGCGTATCCAAGGAACAGACCTTACCATATACAGAGAGCTTACCGGAGGTATTTATTTCGGTGAGAAAAAATTAAATGAAGAAGGTACGGTTGCTTCAGACTTATGTGAGTATTCAGATTTTGAAATCGAAAGAATAGCACACTTGGCATTTAAAGCTGCCCGTGCAAGAAAGAAAAAGCTTACCCTTGTCGATAAGGCCAATGTTCTTGAAACATCACGTTTATGGAGAAAGGTGGTGACCAAAATTGGAAAAAGCTATCCGGATATTACCTTAGATTTTCTATTTGTAGATAATGCAGCAATGCAAATGATCTTAAATCCAAATCAGTTTGATGTCATCTTAACTGAAAACATGTTTGGAGACATCATATCTGACGAAGGTAGTGTTATCGGAGGTTCTATTGGTTTATTAGCTTCTGCTTCAGTTGGTGAAGAACATTCGATGTTTGAACCTATCCATGGTTCCTTCCCACAGGCTAAAGGAAAAGACATCGCAAACCCAATAGCTTCTATTCTATCGGCTGCTATGCTCTTAGAACACTTCAAGCTATACGAAGAAGCCAAGGCCATTCATAATGCAGTAGAAAAAGCCTTAGAATTAAAAGTAGTTACCACGGACCTAGATCCACAGAGTAAGTATACCACCACAAAGGTTGGTGACTTTATTGCTGACTATATTGCTAATGCTGAGGAAATCACAAATTACAATCAAGAGAATATCGATTACGGTCAATCGACCATCATTTAATATTCAACAGTCATTATTATAAATAACAAACCCCGACCAAAATCGGGGTTTTACTATTTATATATACAGCCCAAATCTGAGCTCATAATATCACTTAGCTCGTAGGTAGTGGTGCTCCTACTGCGATATCACATCTATGTCCCGCTTGGCCATGAGGAGGATTAAGCGTAACTGAAGCATCACTATTGAGCATGCTGTTTCCGCCTAATGGTGCACCAACGGCAATATCACATCGATGTCCCGGTTGACCATGTGGCGGGTTTAAACCGGCGGTATTTTGAATAGGTTGTTGCACTGGGGGTGGAGGTGGAGGAGTAAAACTCTCTACTGGCATTTGATCTGCAGCTTCTTTGCTATCATAACCGTCAAGGGTTTCACTATCAGCCCAAGTTGTTTTTTCATTAAGCAGGAAATATCCGCCTATTCCAAGCACCAATACTCCTAAAATAGTAAGTCCAATCTTTTTCATCTCTATAGGGTTTAAAACGTTAAATATACAGAAATTAAAAGAAAACTCGATATTAAGTTGATACTTCGCAAGCCTTAAAGCAATGAAATCATACGAAATCCAGATCTAGTAACTTATACAAATTTTGTCTCCCTTTTGAAGTCAAAACGAGTTCGCGTGAGAATTGTACGCGTTTGAACCAGTGGTTCTCAAGACCCTTTTCCAACAAAACAGCGCCTAGGTGTCCTGCAATATGTGGACGACGCTCAGACCAATCGAGACATTGTCTTGCTAAAGGACGACGGCTCTTTAGCAAGTCCCCTTCAAAAATACGAATAGAAGCTAACCATTCCCATCCCTTGGTACTGACTAAAAAGTCCTTGTCTCTCGGCATTAAGTATCCTCTTTTAACCATGGCATTGGTTATGGAAACACCCACAAATCCGGCAAGATGGTCATAACAACTTCTACAGTACGTTACGCCTTCATTCAGATCCCTCTTTTTTTGAACCTCACATGTATTGTATTGCATCAGGTTAGCTAGTGACTCAACAGCATATGCCACCTCAGCATTGGCAAAACTATAATAACGATGCCTTCCCTGGGGCACCACTTTAAGAACCCCTCCCTTTAGTAGCTTATTAAGATGGTTACTTAGTGAAGTTGGTGAAACAGAAACAGCATGTGCTAACTCAGTGGCGGTATAGGCTCTACCATCTAGTAATTTCCACAAAATTTTAGCACGAGCGGGCTCACAAATTAGTGCCGCAATGTTCACAAAATTAGATTCACCCATAATTCATTATTAAATGAATTATAAAAGTAAAAAGTAATTTAGTTTTGAAGAAACAAAAACAATAAAAGATGAAAGATTTAGAGATTTTACTTGAAAACAAGCTCGGCGAACTAGCTCGACTAGGAAAAATTCTAGGAGAAAATAACATTAGCTTGGAAGGAGGTGGTACTTTTCAGAATGAGGAATTTTGCATTGCCCATTTTTTGGTAAAAGAACCAGAAGCCGCTAAATTTGCACTGGAAAACAATGGCATTAAAGTAGTTGGAGTGCATGACGTTTTAATATTGAAACTTCGACAAGACATTCCAGGACAACTTGGAAACTTCTGCTCCAAACTAGCCGATGGTCAAGTGAACATACTAAATCAATACAGTGACCACGACAACCAGCTTATCATAGTGGTTGATAAGCCAATTGAAGGAAAGAAAATTGTTGACCATTGGATGGAAACATGGTGGGGAAACCAAGATTATAGTATTTAAAACAAAAAAACACTATAGATAAAATGAGCAAACAACACCATTACACTACTGGTCTACGGTGGACGGGTAATCAGGGAACGGGCACCAGCAATTACAAGGATTTTCAGCGAAGTCATAGTATCAAAGTTTCAGGCAAACCTGAAATTCAAGGTTCCTCTGATCCATCGTTTCGGGGTGATAAGACCAAATACAATCCTGAAGAGCTATTCCTTTCCTCTCTATCCAGCTGTCATATGCTTTGGTATCTACACCTATGTGCTGTCAATGAGGTTAGGGTTGTTGATTATACGGACCAAGCCACAGCTACGATGGAAGAGAATACTGATGGAGGTGGAAAATTCATCGAAGTCATTCTACATCCAAAAGTAATCGTTGAAGAGCAAGGCATGATCGAAAAAGCTATGGCCTTGCATAAAGAGGCTAACGAGAAATGTTTTATAGCAAATTCAGTTAATTTTAAGGTGATCCATAGGCCAAGTTGTAAGGTTAGTAACTCGGTAGATTAAACGAGCATTGCGAAAAAAAAAAGCGGAACCTAAAAAGGGTTCCGCTATATGTTTAAAAATTTAAATGGATTACATTTCCCAACCCTGACGATATTCTCGGGTTACATATTGATTGGCTTCTTCGAGATTGGTAATCTTCATATTATTACCATCCCAAAGTAGTTTTTTACGACCGTAGTACTGTACGTTATTGCCGCTTTCTTTTCTAAGCATATAGCTACGTATAGCTAAATTACCCATAAGTACGGTTTCGGTCATTGGACCGGCATAGTCAAAAGATGACGTTAATGCTTTGTGCTCTTTACTGTTAAATCCAGCCTTACACGCTTCGACCCATTTGCGTTGGTGCCCATATTCAGCTTCTTCCATAACATCACCTTCAGGACCAAACTCAGTGGTACCATCGTTTAAATATAACTTAGGCATCATTGGAGAACTATCGTTGATGTTAGTTGAAATAATACCATTTTCTCCATGGATTAAAACACCATTAGCACTGTTTTGCCCTCCGATATCACTGTCCGCAGGAATAATATCCGGATGTGAAGGACGAATTCCGCCATCACTCCAGGTCATCACAATCGGAGAATTCGATTTTTCTGTGGCATCAAAATTTAACGTAATAAACGATGAAGGTGGACATCCTTCAGGATGATAATCCGGTGTCCACATTTGTGAATAAACCGAACTTACACTACATTCGGCAGCAGTTGGATACATCAGTCCAAGAGATCTAAATGGAATGTCAATTAAATGACATCCTACATCACCTAGTGCTCCAGTTCCATAATCCCACCAACCACGCCAATTAAATGGATGGATGTTTGGAATGTACGGAGTTTGTTTTGCCGGACCTAACCATAAGTCCCAATTCAAGGCCTCCGGCTTCTTACTGGGATCTGCTGAAGGCATGGCGCCTCCTTGTGGCCATACTGGCCTATTGGTCCACACCTCAACTTTGGATATCTTACCTAGTTTACCTGAGTCTATCCAACCTTGAACTAATTTATGTAATGGATTCGAAGCGCCCTGATTTCCCATTTGAGTGACGATCTTTTCAGATCTCGCCATCTCAGTAAGCATCCTTGCCTCTCGAATATTATGCGTCATTGGCTTTTGAACATAGACATGCTTTCCACGTTCCATAGCGTATTTAGCTGCAGGTCCGTGTACGTGATCAGGTGTAGAAATAGTCACGGCATCTAGATCCTTTTCCTTATCTAACATTTCTCTAAAGTCAGCGTATAACTTGGCCTTAGGGAATTTTTCAACAGTTTTGGCAGCCGATCCGGAAAAATCAACATCACACAAGGCAACAACGCGTTCTCTTCCTCCTACGGAGGCATTAGTAATGTCAGAGTGTCCTTTACCTCCCGCACCGATGGCCGCGATGTTTAGTCTGTCGCTAGGCGCTACAAAACCCACTCCACCAAGAACATGCCTAGGCACGATCATAAAGGAAGAAGCAAGGGCTGTAGTTTTAATGAAATTTCGCCTTGAACTTGACGAATCAGTTTTCTTTTGCTTCATAATTTGATTAGAATTAATGCTTGTATTTAAAGTTGCTAAAACGATTTAGGTTTCATTCCAAAGCTTAATAAATAGAGTATCACTTTAAAATGATGTTTTAAAGATAGTAAAATAATACACTTATTAAAGCTACTATTACAAAAATTCTATTATCCTACTGTTAATTTGTAATTGTAGCACTTGATAAAAAGATACTTATTTTCTTTTTAATTTAGCAGGAACCCATAGAGATTAATGGGTTGAGGATTGGAAATAAAAAATTCTTGTTCTCCCTAAGAATAACCATGCATTGGTAGTACTTCAAGGCGAACAAGAATTTATATTTATTACTATAGGTTTTGAAAAAGTTTGTACAGCTACTGAATTTCTGTTAGTTTACAATGTACTCTTTCAAACATTCTATGACATAATCCAATTCTTCTTTAGTATTGAATTTTGAGAAGGAAAATCGTATCGAAGGCTTTTCTAGATCTTCTTGACTTAAGATCTCATTTAGGACATGAGAACCTGTATCACTACCGCTTTGACAAGCAGAACCCTTAGAACAACTAATTCCTTTGAGATCCAATTGAAATAAAAGCAAAGCTCCCTTTTCTGAACTTAAAGGTAAACACACATTAACCAGTGTATAGGTGCTTTTTGAATCATCTCCGCTGTTCCCATTTAACTTAACACCAGGTATTTCCTGCTGTAAGCGCTCGATAAAATATGTTTTTAATGCTCGTACTTGACTACGCTCTTGCTCAAGATTTTCGTAGGCCAACACAAAAGCCGTTTCTAAACCTACAATATTATGGAAGGGCTCCGTACCAGCTCTAAATCCTCGCTCCTGCTCTCCTCCGTGGATCATAGGTTTTAAAGGAATATTCTTTCTGATAAACGCGAATCCAACGCCTTTGGGTCCATGAAACTTATGGGCTGCTGCAGTTAAAAAGTCGACTGGAGTTTTGGCTAAATCCCACTCCCAGTGTCCGACCGACTGTACTGTATCCGAATGAAAATATACCTGATACTCCTTACATACTGCTGCAAAGGCATCAATGTCTATCATATTTCCGATTTCGTTATTTATATGCATCAAACTCACCAAGGTTTTTTCAGTGGTGGCTTGTAAAATGGATTTTAGATCCTCCAAATCCGGGGATCCAAATTCATCTAAGTTCACATAAGAAACCTGTATTCCATGAGTGTGTTGCAGAGCCTCTACAGTATGTAAAACTGCATGATGTTCAATTTTCGAAGTCACAATATGTTTCACGCCCAAATCTATAACGGCGCTTGTCAAAATCATATTATCAGCCTCTGTACCTCCAGAGGTGAAAATGATTTCAGAGGGACTTGCATTTAATTGCTTTGCAATGGTTTTACGAGCTTTCTCAATTTGAGTTTTTGCCGCTCTACCAAAACTATGGGTGGAAGAAGGGTTTCCGTAAAAATTCGCCAACGCATCTTGCATATCGGCGATTACTTCTGGTCTAGGCTGTGTTGTCGCAGCACTATCTAAATACACTTTTTGCATGTTAGCAAAATTACTTTTAATTAAAATTATTCACAATAAATTTCGTTATAAACTGAGTTGTGTTACATTTGCTAAAGCTTAAAATTCAGGTGATGAAGAAAATTTTATTTTTGGTTCTAGGGCTGCTTATCTTTAGCTGTGATGACGGTGATATTATAATTGAAGAACTCAGCTTCGACAGTACTGAAATCGACAATGCCTGTGGTCAACTTACACTATACAAGATCTCAGAGACAGGTACTGAGGCATTGATCTTAGAAATAAATGGAAATGATGGAAGCTTTTTAAACACCCTTGAAAATCAAGTTGACACTACTACATTTACTATCAACAACTCTTCTGTAAAGGTACTCTATAGAATCTTTGATGCCAAAGTAAGTGGTGATTACTTTTGTCAAAACATTCCACCTACAACACCATTAGTAACCGAAGAGTGGTATGCTCGTAGTGGTACCATTCAAGTGGTTACAAGCTTACTTGAAGATGACGAGGATGAAATTCCATTTACCAATGAAGGAGCAGTGGTATTAGAAAATGGAACTATAGATAAGGCGAATTCTCAGAACACAGATGGCGATGCATATCCAGATTACCTTGACATCGATGACGATGGAGACAATGTACCTACTATCGAAGAAATAGACATTGTTGACGGCGTAGCCGTATTTAGGGATACTGATGGTGATGGAATTCCAAATCACCTAGATCCAGATGATGACAATGATGGTATTTTGACTATTAATGAAGATTTGAATGGAGACGGAAACCCGGCAAATGACACTACAATAATCGATGGAGTTGCCGTTCCGAATTATTTGACCAGCGTAACAGCTGTGGCAAGTACAAATGAAACCATAAAACTCAAAAACAACTACAAACAAATCTACACTAGTGTGATCAGCTTTGTTGACGGGTTCCAATTGGAAAACGGAAGCGAAGAGATTAAATATGATGTGGATGAGTACATTTTTGGAACCTATACTATTGAAAACTCCATTAACGAATAAGTAGTGGGGTAATTTTAAAAGAGCGCAAGAATCGTATTTGTCGGGCCATTTAGAAATGGGATCTTTACAGTGTTAAATTCAGGGAAATGAATACACAACAAGAAATAGATTACAACCGCATAGCAAAGGTTATACGCTACATCAATGCCAATTTCAGACAACAACCAAGTCTTGAGGAACTCGCTGAGCAAGTACACCTAAGTCCATACCATTTTCAACGACTCTTTAAACAATGGGCTGGTACCAGCCCTAAGAAATTTCTCCAGTATATCAGTCTAAACCATGCCAAAAATTTATTGAAGGACCGACAGGCTACCCTTTTTGATACCTCATATGATACTGGCTTATCTGGAACTGCACGTCTCCATGATTTGTTTGTAAACATTGAAGGAATGACACCGGCAGAATTTAAAAATGGTGGCGTCAACCTACAGATAATGTACAACTTCCATTCAAGCCCATTTGGTAATTTACTTGTTGCCAGCACATCTAAGGGCATCTGCCATATGGCCTTTTATACAGATCAAGACAAAGAATTTTCGGCATTAGTAAATAAATTTCCTAAGGCGATTTATTACCGTAAAACAGATAACCATCAACAAAATGCACTTCGGGTTTTTAATCATGACCTTAGTGATATAGAAGATATTAAATTACATCTTAAGGCAACCAATTTTCAATTAAAAGTATGGGAAGCACTGTTGAAGATCCCTTTTGGAGAACTTTCCACCTATGGTAAACTTGCCAAACAAATCGGAAACCCAAAAGCGTCAAGAGCTGTAGGAACTGCCATCGGGAGCAATTGTGTTGCCGTTTTGATCCCCTGTCATCGCGTAATTCAATCTACGGGAGCCATAGGAGGTTACAAATGGGAAACTCCCAGGAAATCGGCTATCATCGGTTGGGAACAGGCACAACTAAATTTGGAAGCAGAAGCCAATCCATAACAACACTTATAAGATCTCGGTTTACAATGCACTCTGATGAATGTAGACCTCGGTAGCACCGAGTCCATATTCGCGATAATTGGCATCATAGTAGCTGATGCAATCATATCGAGAAAAGAGGAAATGTAGTTCAGACTTCAGTACCCCCTCA
The DNA here is from genome assembly GCF_048266365.1 of Galbibacter sp. NCBI lineage: Bacteria > Pseudomonadati > Bacteroidota > Flavobacteriia > Flavobacteriales > Flavobacteriaceae > Galbibacter > Galbibacter sp. Next base: position 555,552 of record NZ_JBLWZP010000002.1, read on the forward strand.
CCCATTCCATGAATAAAAACCACCCGTTGAATTCTTTTGGAAATTGCAAATTCAAGTTGACCTCTTGCCGTATTGAGTTGAAGGTTCAGTATATCAAAATTGGTCATGGATTTGGATTTGGCAGTGAGTTTTTCAATATGCAGATCCACCTCCATTGCAGGAACTTGTTTCTCCTTTTTCTTTTTGACAAAGGAACGCTTTTTTATTTTAGATTCCTTTTCAGACAAAGCATGGTACACATCAATATTACTCACCTTAAGGGAAGAATCATCATTGATTACCACCAATTCATCAAACATGAATTCCATATCGAAACCATCAGTAGTACGCACTGTGGCAGATCGATCGCCAAGCTTAAGGATGTACCCTTTTATAGCATCATCCAAAACCTCCACCCTAACTCCTACTTCAAACTTACTCATATAGCTACCTTGTTTTCTTGAAGCTTTAGTTTTTACTTACTATGTCCTGATGATCATCAGAGTCATCGACTTCATTTTCCACTTCTTTATTATCCTTAACCCAGAACTTAGTACACTTGTAAAGTCCAAACATCAGTAAAATAAAGCCTACAATCTTTAAGTACCCATCATAAGTTGATGCCTCGTCACTTAGAAATATAATTCCCGCACCTAGAACAATACAAACAATTGCAAACACTCTCATAAAGCAAACATTTTTTATTTGTTGTATGCAAAAATAGCACTTTGAAATGGGTTAGATTCACAACTTTTTAATAAGTTTACACAAGATATCTTGGCACCGCAGTTAAATGATGCAAATTTTGAATAGCAGTATTGAAGACTACATGATTCCGTGTTTAAACAAAACATTGTTAGGAATGGAATGCCCAGGTTGTGGATTACAGCGATCTTTGTTCTTGTTAGGACAAGGAGAATTTGTAGCCGCTTTCAAGATGTATCCCGCTATTTATCCATTACTTATCTTTTTAATATTCATAGGGCTTTCAACTTTTAGGAGTTTTAAGTATTCCAATAAAATAAAAATGTATTTGGCACTGCTAACTATTGCCACTATCATAATCAGTTATATCAATAAACTAATTTAACCTTTATAACAATCAATATGGAAAGAGAACAACAAAACCTGAGCCCAACGATCCAATACGTACTATCGATTCTTGGTTTTCTATGCTGCTGCATAGGTGGACTTGGATTTATTCCAGCTGGAATTGCCTATTACACCGCTAACAAAAAGATAAATGAAGCACTTAGAGATCCGGACGGCTACACTGATTCTGGTGTAAAGTCCATGAATACCGTTAAAATAGTGGCTTTAGTTGTCTTAATTTTGAATCTTCTATACTTAGCGTATACCATTTACACTATTTCGACAATAGGATGGGATGAGTTACAAGAGCAACAGCAACAAATTATGGAGCAGTGGGGCTTAGAAGGAGCCTAATATTTCAGAGGTATTAAAACCCACAAGGATTTATAATAACAAAACAGTTGCGAGCCTAGCTTTCAACTGTTTTGTTATTAAACAGATGTGATAAAGAGCTTAGAAAATGACGTTTATGCAATGGATTTTTTTTCTGCTTGTCGGTCTACCACAGATTTATCCTCCGCCACCCCTTTCTTCCAGTAAGAATAGGCATAGAGCTCGGAGGCACTCCACTCTAGCTGTTTTCGCAGGTAGGTTCTAATTTGTTTGACATCTGAAAACTCGGATGCAACATATCCAAATTTGGATCTCGAAGGTATCTTGAGGTTTTTTACAGCTGCTACTAACCCAGACTCATTTTGAGTTTCCTGCTCAACGATCCATTGAAATTCAATAGCCGCCTTGGTCGTCAAATCCTGTATGTCCTCAGGCGAGTTTACCTTGATCACACAAATCCCTGTTGCTGATGCTGCAAGACCCTCTAGAATAGCACCCAATACAGGAATTGCCGTGACATCACCAACAAGTAAAAACCAATCCGCATGACTTGGGTATAATACCTTTGGCGTTGTACGCATGGCAACACCAAGTTTATCACCTATTTCAGCATTTACAGCCCAAGTAGAAGCTGGACCATTATCCCCGTGGTTCGCAAAATCTATATAAAGTTCATTTTTAGATAGGTCAACTCCTTTATGTGTATAGGTTCTCACCGAAGGAGCCACTTTGTTATCTTCATGCAACCATTTTCCAGTTTGTGGATCCAGTACAGGAAAGTGCACCTGATCCACGCCCACAGGAGGTATATATATCTTATTATTATCTCCCACAGTCGAATGCTGAAATTCAGTCACATCCCCACTCAGTGTAATTCTGATATAGTGAGGTGTTAGAAATTCTTTGGATTTTAATGTTAAGACCTTTCGGGCTATTGTTGCTTTTGTTTGTGCCATTTGTTTTATTTTACAAGTTTACACTTACCTCTTCAATCATTTTCTGTAATGCATAAATACCACCTCCGGACAAATACCAAACTTCAGGATCAAGATAAATAATTTTACCTTTCTTATACGCATTGGTCTGCTGGATAAGTTGGTTTTCAATTTCATCTTTATTAGTGGCATCCTTATCCACTACGGCACTTCTGTCAATGATGTAGAGATAATCCGGATTAGCATTTTGGATAAATTCATTGGAAATTCGTTGACCGTGGCGACCCGCCTCTAAATCTTCAACAACCTCCTTTACACCAAAAACATCATGTATTATACCAAAACGAGAACCTTTACCATAGGCGCTAAACCTACCTTTATTGTGAATCACTATTAAGGCGCGTTTATCCGATGCTTTCACTTTATTCTTTAAGTCTTCTACAGCGTTCTCTACTTCCTGCTCAGCTTTTTGCGTTGACTCAGAAGCATCGAATATAGTGGCGTACATTTGGGTAATCTTTTTAAAGGAATTTAAATAATCGGTATAATCAATTTCTGTATAAACCGCCGGTGCTATTTTTGAAATTTCATCATAAGAATTCAACATCCTTCCTGACATAAAAATCACATCCGGTTGCACTTCATTGAGGAGCTCAAAGTTTATTTCTTTAAGATTCCCCAAATCCACTACCGAAGCATCATCCTTGTATTTAGACAACTGCAGTGGAATTGATGCTTTTGGAACACCCACAACTTTAACACCTAACAAATCCAACATTTCCAGGGAAGCAAAATCAAGCGCAACTACTCGTTTCGGATTTTTGACAATTTCAACAGTTCCCAATTCATGGGTTATCGTTACAGTATCCATAGTTTGATCAGACTGATCAACCGGAGTGTTTTTGTTTTCCTTACATCCAACAAAAACTATAGACAAAAGCAATACCGCTATTTTAAAGTTACTTTTCATGAAGTTAATTTTTAATTTTTTCAATTCTCAATTTTTATAATTTCTTGTATAATAATGCCTCGAGGCTATTAATAAAAATAATTACAAATCTGTTTTCCAGATTTGTGAATGATTTCGAAATCAATGTCAAACACCTCACCCAGAATTTTAGGATTCATAATATCCTGCGTAGCTCCAGAGTGGAGAATTTTTCCATTTTTCATGGCTACGATATAATCGGAATAATGAGATGCAAAATTTATTTCGTGTATCACTATAATGATGGTCTTCCCTTTTTCTCTACACAATTGTTCCAAGCGCTTCATGATTTGAACAGAATGTTTCATGTCAAGATTGTTCAAAGGTTCATCCAGTAAGATATAATCCGTATCCTGGGCAACAACTAGTGCCAAAAAGGCTCTTTGTTTCTGCCCTCCACTGAGTTCATCAACATACTTGTGTTGGATGTCCCTTAGATCTAAAAACTCGATAGCCTCATCAATTTTAAGCTTATCTTGCTGGGTCAATTTCCCTTGAGAATATGGAAAGCGACCAAATCCTATCAACTCTCTCACCGTCAATTTCAACTCTAAATGATTAGATTGTTTAAGTATGGAAAGCTCTTTGGCCAATGCCCTACTCTTATAGGAATCCAGGTTTTTATCATTGATCATGACATCTCCATTGTTCTGCTTCAGAAGCCTGGAAACTATTGATAACAACGTGCTCTTCCCAGCGCCATTAGCACCGATAAGGGAGGTGATTTTACCCTCTGGAATCTGCATGGAAACACGGTCCACAACGGTGTGATCCGAATATGTTTTAGTAACACTATCTACGCTAATCATACCTTTCTAACTTTTAGTAGAAGGAACATAAAGTATAATCCTCCTATGAAATTAATAATGATGCTAATGGTTGTATTGAAATTAAATACCTGTTCTACGAAAAACTGTCCACCCAAAATAGCCACGACACTCACCAAACAACAACATGGGATAAGGATATTGTGCTTATAGGTTTTAAAGAGCTCATAGGTTAGATTGGTCACTAGGATTCCCAAAAAAGTAAGTGGACCAACAAGCGCAGTAGAAACCGCAACTAACACTGAAATAATAAACAGGTAAAATCTAACCGTCCTATTGTAATCCAATCCGAGATTGATGGCATTTTCCCGACCCAAAGAAATCAGGTCTAGGTTGTGAACTTTTCTAAACCCTATAATAAAACACAATAACATAAATCCTAAAGCATACCAGAAGATATCCAAGTTCATCCTGTTAAAGGAAGCAAACATCTTTTGTTCAACGATCATAAATTCGTTGGGGTCTATTACCAACTGCAAGAAGGAACTCACTGTAGTAAATATGGTTCCTAAAACCAATCCTATCAGCAGCAGGAAGTACATATTGCTTTTGCCTCTTTTAAAAATTAGAACAAATAGTAAAAAAGCAAAAACCAACATAAGTCCAATCGAAACAAAAAAGTTTTCAGAATTTTTAATCACCTGAAATGTTTGGTCTCCGTACACAAAGACAATCAAGGTCTGAAACAACAAATAAACTGCCTCGAATCCCATTATAGATGGGGTTAGGATTTTGTTATTGGTCAAGGTTTGGAAGACCACTGATGAATACGCTATACAACAACCTACAATAATCATGGAAGCAACCTTATATCCCCTTCTTTCCAAGGCATACTCCCAACTATTCGGGAGGTTGTAGAACAAAAATAAACCGCTCAGAGAAAGGGTTAAAAAAACCAAGACCAGTATTTTTGATGTCGTACTCATTGTCTTTGTCTCATTAAAAGAATTAAGAAAATCACACCTCCAATAAGCCCTACGGTCATACCTATAGGGATTTCGAAAGGAAAGATGATTAACCTCCCAATGATATCACAGATCAACAGGAAAATGGCTCCAAAAATTGCGGTGATTGGCAGGGTGTTTTTTAGATTATCTCCATAAAGTACACTTACGATATTGGGAACAACCAACCCTAAAAAAGGAATGGTACCAATGGTAAGAACCACCACACTTACCGTTAGAGAAACACAAAACAGTCCAATATTCATGACCGCTCTATAATTCAATCCTAAGTTTTTAGAAAAGTCCTCCCCCATCCCCACAAGGGTAAATTTATTGGCGTACAAATAGGTTATCACAACCGCGGGTATACTAAAATATAGCAACTCATACTGCCCTTGGAGAACTCCTGAAAAATCCCCCATCATCCAAGCATTCACATTTTGAACAATATCATTCTTATACGCAAAGAAGGTGGTAATGGAATTTAAAATACCTCCAAACATCAAACCGACAATTGGAATAAAAATGACATTTCTATATCGGATGCGGTCTGCTATTTTTAAGAACACAATACTGGCTAAAAACGTAAATCCGAAAGCGAACAATGATTTGAGCCAAACATCTGATTGAGGGATAAACACTAAAGACGCCAAAACACCCATTTTTGCGGCATCCAAAGATCCAGCGGTTGTAGGAGACACAAATCGGTTCTGTGTCATTTGTTGCATGATCAGTCCACAGACGCTCATTCCTACACCTGCCAAAATTAGAGCCGCTGTTCTTGGGATTCTACTGATCACCATTACTAATTTTTGTTGTTGATTCCACTGGAGAATCTCAAGGACGGAAATGTCAGTTACTCCAACAAAAATTGAAATTACTATCAATAAAAAAAGCAGTATTAAGAGTGTATATACCTTCAATTTATTTATACTAATTCTAAATAGCGAAATTAGCAAGAATATCTCAGATAATAAAACCAAAAACTCTTAATAGTATGTTAGAATTTAACTACTTCAGCTACTAATTTTAAAAGGTTCATTAAAAATGAGACATAAAAAATCCCGGCTCAAATGAGTCGGGAAATTATAACGTATTAATTGAGGTCTATTTTAATGTTATACCTCAAATTCCTTTAGTGTCGTTGTAATTATAGAAACGCACTCAAGTAATTGCTCCTCTGTCATCACTAGTGGTGGTGCAAATCGAATTATATTACCATGAGTAGGCTTGGCTAACAGACCATTCTCTTTAAGCTTTAAACATATATTCCAAGCGGTATCACTCTGATCCGTATCGTTGATCACAATAGCATTTAGCAAGCCCTTACCTCGGACTTTATTCACTATGGTACTGCCTTTAATATATTCACCTAGTTTTTCTCTAAAAACCGTCCCGAGTCTATGGGCATTATCCGCCAATTCTTCATCTTTTACCACCTGTAAGGCTTCCATGGCTACCGCCGCAGCAATTGGATTACCACCAAAGGTACTTCCATGCTGTCCCGGTTTAATGACTTCCATGACCTGGTCATTAGCCAATACAGCACTAACAGGATACACTCCACCACTAATAGCCTTACCTAGAATCAACATATCAGGTTTCACCCCTTCGTGATCCACGGCTAGAATCTGGCCGGTACGTGCAATTCCCGTTTGGATTTCATCCGCTATAAACAATACATTATGCTGTTCACATAGCGCCTTAGCTTTTTCCAAATAACCATCAGTTGGCACGTAAACTCCTGCCTCTCCCTGAATTGGTTCTACTAAAAATCCGGCAATATGTTCCTCTTCAATTAGTACCTTCTCAAGGGCCCCTACATCGTCATAAGGAATCTTGATAAATCCAGGGGTATAGGGGCCAAAATTCTTTCGAGCATCTGGATCATTCGAAAATGATATGATTGTCGTTGTCCGACCGTGGAAGTTATTTTCGCAAACTATAATCTTAGCCTGCTGCTCGGGAATGTTCTTTTTCTCATAAGCCCACTTTCTGCATATTTTAATAGCGGTCTCCACAGCTTCTGCCCCTGTATTCATGGGCAACACCTTATCATATCCAAAATATGAGGTGATATAGGCTTCAAACCTTCCTAGCATATCGTTGTGAAACGCTCTTGAAGTAAGGGTGAGTGTTTTTGCTTGCTCGATCATCGCATTAACAATACGCGGATGACAGTGTCCCTGGTTTACTGCAGAGTAAGCAGAAAGAAAGTCAAAATATTGCTTTCCCTCTACATCCCACATGTATGCGCCCTCTCCTCTATTTAATACAACTGGTAAAGGGTGATAGTTATGTGCACCATACTTTTCTTCTAGTGCAATTGCACTTTGAGAACTTAATTTTTCCAATACTGACATTGTGAAATTCTAATTTAAATGTGATACTTTACTATTCCTTCTTATTGGAGAGAAATCATCCCTGTAGTTCTAGCAAATTTGAAAATATTTTTTTTAGCTTCAAAACAATACTAGGAATAAAACCATAGATAAAACAAAAAAAGTCCTTAACCTAAAAATAGATTAAAGACTTTTTCTGAATTCAAACCGTGTAATAATCTAATTCAAAATACCTAAAAAGGCAAGCACTGCAGAGATAACTACCCCTGACAATACCGCAATCAGAAAAAATACGATTGCTTTTAGTGCATAGATTAAAACAGGTGAATCGTGATGTAATTCTTGCCCCATAATAATTTATTTAAAAGATTACTAAAATGCTATTTGGGGCTGTTTAATTGAATTCCGAAGATAATCAATTACAAAATAAATACCAATTAATTCAAGCATTATTTAACTCAAAATCAACAAGTTCACTTTTACAGGTCTATCCAAGTCCCATTATTTCTTGCAGATTTGTAGATCTGTTCAACAATGGCAATATCCTTTAAGCCTTCAGTGCCGGGGACAAGCACCGCTTTGTCCTCTATAATGGCTAGAGCATCAAAGTCCATTTGCTTGGCTTGTTGGTTCCCTTTAAATGGTTTAAGCTCAGTCCCGTCACTAGCAGCTCCGGAAACTCCGCTATAAGACTGAAATGGGCTTAAATAATAATCTCCAGCCTCACAATCGACTTTCAAATTATTGATGTTTTCACCAAAACTCGTCTTACCGCTTGCCGTGGAACCATCTTGGAATTTAAAATCAAACAAGGTAGCCTCATCAACTTCGTGATAGATTTCAGGCCGCTTGGTTTGGTGTCGGGCACTGACCGCAATGGGTTCCATACCTTTAGTATAGCGAATGGCATTGAGTGGATATACTCCCATATCATACATGGCTCCACCACCCAAAGCTTTAATTTGTTTCCAGTGCGTTATTCTACTCTCATAATATCCTGCTTCAGCGTATATATGATTGATTTTACCGTATGGTGTGGTTTTCGCCCATTGCATCAATAACTGTGTGTTGGGCTCGTGATGCATGCGGTAACCTATGGATAATTTTACCTTGTTCTTTGCGCAGGCCTCTATGATGGATCGGCATTTTTTAGAGGTTACTTCCATGGGTTTTTCGCACCAAACATTTTTACCTGCATTTGCTGCTATGATACTGTACTTGGCGTGTAATGCGGGTGGGAGGACAATATAAACCACATCAATTGCATCATTATCCGCAATGGTGTGCATATTTTCATAATTGTATATATTCTTGTCCTCGATACCGTATTTGGTTTGCCATATAGGAATTTTTTCAGGACTTCCTGTCACAATGGCTTTTAACTCACAATACTTTGTAAGTTGTAGGGCCGGTGCCAACAGATCAGTACTGTAATAGCCCAAACCCACTAGTGCAACGCCTAATTTTTCTTTCTTCTTAGCAAATAGATAGCCGGGAGATGCCAAAAAAGCTGTAGCAGCAATCATCCCTGAGGATTGAATAAATTTTCTTCTTTTCATGGTATTTGATTGATTTATGTCGAAGTTACTAAATAATCAAGAAAAATACCTTTAAAGATCACAAAACAACATTGACTTACCTATTCAAACTTAATAGATTTTGCAGGAGAAATTTTGGTGATAATATAAGAAGGTAATAATAGCATTAAAGAACAAAGAGCCAGCACTCCTATATTTAAAAACAAGACATGCATGGGATGAATATAAACAGGGGCCTCTGAAACATAATAAGAGGTTGGATCTAATGCTATAAAACCAAAGGTGTCCTGCAACCAAAGAAATCCTAGACCTATGAGGTTACCCCAAAAGAGCCCTATAGCTATGAGGTAAACTGCATTGTAGAGGAAGAGTTTTCGTATACTCCAATTACTTGATCCCAACGCTTTTAGAATCCCAATCATTTGGGTTCTCTCTAAGATCAGGACTAGCAAGGCTGTTATCATATTGATACCACCAACGATGATCATAATACCTATGATAATGGCAATATTAAAATCAAACAAAGAAACCCATTCGAAAATGGTATAATACTTATCGGCAATGGTTTGTGAATCCAAGGTGGATAAAGTGACGCCATAAATTGCCCTACCCTTTTCCTTAATCTTATCAAAATCGTCTATAAAAACCTCAAAAGATCCTACCTGATCTTCAGACCACCCATTCATGCGCTGAATATGTCTGAGATCGACAAACAGATAATTTGCATCAAAATCTTGAAAGCCGCTATCATAAATCCCAACGATAGTAAACTTCACCTGATTTGGGATGTCATCAACATCATCTTTAAGGAAAAAAGCCCAAAATTCCGTTCCTACTTCAAATTGTAACCTATTGGCCAAATAGGCTGAAATCAGTACCTCTTCATTTCGCTTTCCCAAATAATTCGGTAATCTACCCTGAACCAGGAATTCCTCAAAAGGTTTCCAGTTGAAATCTTCTCCTACACCTTTTGCTATAATTCCTTCGAAGGTGTTTTCTGTTCGTATAATCCCCCCTTTGGTCGCAACTGCCTGGACGTGACTGATCCCGTCAACGGTCTTAAATTCAGGGTAGAAGTTCTGATGTATGGATATGGGGTTTACAGAAACCTCAGAATTATTGTTATCGTAGTTGTAAATTTGCACATGTCCGTTAAAGGCAGCGATTTTTTCTCTAATTTTATGCTGTAGACCCACACCGGTGGCAATAGCGATAAGCATCATCACCAAACCAAGTGCAATTGCAGCAATTGCAATTTTTATTATTGGTGCTGATATACTATTTTTATGTCCCCCTCCTTTAATGAGGCGTTTAGCAATAAAATATTCTAAATTCAAACTATGCAAAACTTTAAGATTTTCAAAAGTACATTATTATTATCGTTTTTACTCATCATTTCGTGTGCAAATGGTGCCCAAAAAGAAAAAACGAAGACAGACAAAAACAGTGCTATTGCGAAGAACGAAATTGTTGTTGGAGCAAACCGAACAACGACCTATCTCCCCTTAATTCAAAATAAGAAAGTAGGTGTTGTTGCCAATAATACCTCTGTAATTTTCAAGAATGACGGAACCAATACGCATTTGGTAGACTCCCTTGTTGCACTGAATGTAAAGATTGAAAAGATATTTTCACCTGAACATGGATTTAGAGGAAAAGCAGACGCAGGAGAACACGTAGTTGGAAATAAAGACACCAAAACCGGTCTTCCCATTGTCTCGCTATATGGCGACTCAAGAAAACCCAGCCCTGAGCAACTAAAGGGCATCGAGGTAATGATCTTTGATATTCAGGATGTAGGGGTACGTTTCTACACCTATACTTCTACCCTTCACCTAGTGATGGAAGCCTGCGCCGAGAACAATATTCCTGTGATTGTATTGGATCGTCCAAATCCCAATGGATCCTTCGTCGATGGACCAATATTGGAATCAGAGAATAGTAGTTTTATAGGGTTGATACCCATTCCATTAGTATACGGTCTTACTATAGGAGAATACGGTAAGATGCTCAACGGACAAAAGTGGCTTAAGGAAGGAGTGCAATGTGAGTTAACCGTGATTCCTTTAAAAAATTACACCCATGACTCTAGCTATAGCCTCCCAATCCGTCCTTCCCCGAATTTACCTAATGATCAGTCTATAGAACTTTATCCGAGTTTAGGACTATTCGAAGGTACCCACGTCAATGCGGGTAGAGGTACAGAATTTCAGTTTCAACGCTTTGGTGCAGCATTTTTAGATCACAACTACTTTACCTTCACCTATACCCCACAGCCCAATTTTGGCTCAAAAGATCCTAAGCATAAGGGTGTTTTGTGTTACGGTAAAGACTTAAGTAAAATCACACCTCCAAAAAAAGTGGATCTCACCTGGATCATAGAAGCCTATCAACACAGCACTGATAAATCCCAGTTTTTCAGAACCTCATCCTTTACCAAACATGCCGGTACTGCAAAGCTTCAAAAGCAAATTGAACAAGGGATGAGTGCAGATGAGATTAGTGCCACTTGGAAACAAGGCTTAGATGACTTTAAAGAAATTAGAAAAAAATACCTGATGTACGATTAATTACATAAACTACACCTATCGTTCAAATTTTGAGCCTTCAGGTGCTCTGTATTTTTCGAAAGGAATTTTTAATAGCTTTGTGATGTTTGTATTGGAATCAACATCAGGATAGGTATCGATGCCATATACTAAGTCCTCATTATTCATGACTGAGAAGGTGCCCAACATACGATCCCATATCGAAAAGATATTGCCGTAATTGGTATCGGTATAGGGCAACATATAATGATGGTGCACCTTATGCATATCTGGTGAGACCAGCACCCAGCTTATGATGGTATCTAATTTTTTAGGTAAACGAATATTAGCGTGCGTAAGCTGTGCAAATACAACCGATAAGGATTGGTACAACAAGACTATCCCTATGGGTAAACCACCGACCAGCACTCCTAAAAGGGTGAACACAAAACGAATCACGCTTTCTCCTGGATGATGTCTATTGGCCGTTGTGGTATCCACATAATTATCTGTGTGATGAATCAGGTGAAACATCCACAGCGGTTTAATCTTATGCTCTAACCAATGTGGAAGCCATGCGCCTATAAAATCCAAAACTAACAAGCCTAAGAGAACTTCTGCCCAAAGCGGAAGACTTAACCAATGGATAATTCCAAATTCAACTAAAGTCACCCAGTCACTAATACTCAACAGTAAAAAAGCAAGTAAGAAGTTCACCAGCACAGTGGTCAGGGTAAAGAATATATTGGGAATCGCATGGCTGAATTTTTTGTAGTTGAAATGAAAAAGTGGAACCCCATATTCCAAAAGCCAAAATAAAGTAATACCCCCGACAAGAATCAAACTCCTGACCCAGGAAGGAATGGTCTCAAAATAGTCAATCAACTGTTGCATACCACAATATACTATTTTTTCCGAATTAAATACAGTGCTCATGCACCTCTGGATTTCTAAAAGAAAAAAGCAGTAAAAGGTATTAATCCGTCTACATCGGTAAACTCTTTTTCATCTTTTCGACGATCTCGTAGGCCGCCGGACAAATCGTAGTATTTTTAATAGTAAGTGAGGCAATTTGATGAAACTTTTTCCGATCGGTATGTGGATACTCTCGACAAGCCTTAGGACGAACCTCGTAGATCGTGCAGTAGTTGTCCGAACCTAAAAAGCTACATGGAAGTTCTTTTAGAACATGATCATTATCCTGGTCAACTTGTAAATAGATTTCAATAAATTGCTGCTCCTTCATCCTAAGGTGTTTGGCAATGCGAGTAATATCAGCATTGGTAAACAAAGGACCTGTTGTTTTACAGCAATTGGCACATTCCAGACAATTTGTATGTGCAAAAGTCTGCTCGTGCAACTCCTGCATGAGGTAATCTAAATTCTTAGGCGGTTTCTTTTTTAATTTGGCAAAATACTTTTTGTTTTCCGCCTGCCTCTGCTTTGCAAGTACTGGAAGTTGCTCTAATTGTTTTTGAATATCTTCGTTCTCCATAAATGTGCCACACAAAACCCATAAAGCTCCATATATGGGCGGGCAAGTAGCTATACCCCATGTTTGTAAATATTTTTCCGTAGAACCTAAAAGTTCACCATATTTGCCTAATCAAATTGCAATTTAAATTCAAGCTCTTGACCCCTGAATCCACAGCTTAATTTGTAAGACAAAAGTACAACACAACATTTGAGTATCATAGCACAAGGCTAAAACCATATCCGTTTTTTAATGAAAGATCTTTTCGGCAAAGCATTATTCAATTACGTTACAGGAGTTTCAAAAGAGGATTTACTAACAGAGACCTCTATATCTGAACAAGACACTTTACCAATCTCCTATTTATTCAGGAGCTATGATCAAATGCCTCCTATAGAGCGAAAAGCCTTAGCGCTATGTAAAGGAACAATTTTGGATGTTGGTGCGGGCAGTGGAAGTCACTCGATTTATCTCCAAGAAGTTCGAAAGATGGATGTCACCGCTCTTGATATCTCCAAAGGAGGTATCCAATGCTGCCAAAAGAGAGGTGTATTAAGTACCATTCACGCGGATGTTTTCGAATTAGAATCCGTTTCTTTTGACACCCTACTAATGCTTATGAATGGTAGTGGTATATTTGGTAGATATCAGGATGTGACCAAAAAATTAGAACGACTCAAAAGCCTTTTAAAACCTGGTGGACAAATCTTAATTGACTCTTCCGATATCATATACATGTTCGACCAAGACCAAGACGGAGGACATTGGGTATCTACAGAAAATGAATACTACGGAGAAGTAGAATACACTTTAACATACCAGGGTGAATCTGAAACTACATCGTGGCTCTATTTGGATTTCAACATCCTGAGCAGACTTAGCGAAGCTGCTGGATTTCAGTGTGATCTTATCTTAGAGGGCGATCACTTCGATTATTTAGCTAGGTTAAGTCTCAGCTAGATTTAATCAAGAACATAGCGTCTGGTAACCCATCGGTACACGGCATAAAATAGTACACCAATCAACATTCCAATGGTTATTCCAGTGACCACATCCAGTGGATAATGAACGCCAATGTAGATACGGCTATAAGCCACAACCATTCCCCAAATGATCAAAACAAATGGTAGCCATTTGTAAATCCCTTTAAAAATCAGGGAGAAAAAAGTAACCACTACAAATGAATTAGAAGCATGTGCTGAGAAATAGCCAAATTTCCCACCGCAATAAGATTTAACCAATCGCATTTGCTCCTCAATGAGGGCATCATGACATGGCCGCAAACGTTCCAAACCATATTTGAACAAATTAGACACTTGATCGGAAACGGTAACCATCAAGGCCACTATAACCAAAATCAGAACTGTTTTTCTCCATTTCAGCCGTAGAAAACAAAGGATCAGCAGTACTAAATAGAGTGGAATAGACGACCATTTATCGGTCATAAACATCCAAAACCCATCCCAGGAAGAATTTCCCAAGCCGTTTAAATAAAGAAATAGTTCTTGATCGAGGTTGATTATTTTTTCCATAATCTAGTTTTCACTATAGCGATTCACTTCACGATCATAAAAATCGTTAGCCGCTTGAATTAAATTTTCCGCCTCACTAGACAACTCAGTCTCATCCTCAGGAGCGAAGTCCTCTAACCATTCGACTTGGTCATCTTCAAGATTAATGATAAATCTAGGATAGTCCGTATGTATGATAAATATAGCCGTTGGGTAGTCGGTATTATCGCCCAATATAAACTTTGGTAATTCCATTTTATAGTTTAATTTAAACATTTGATATCCAAGGTACGTACCTATGGATTGGTCATTATGAGTTTTCGACTTAAATAATTAAATCTAAAGTACAAAAATATTGCGGCAATGGTGAGTCCGGACAGTAAACCTATCCAAATTCCCATATTCCCTAGATCTGTTTTAAGTCCCAGATAGTACGAAATTGGAAAACCTACAATCCAATAGGCCACAAAGGTAATCGCCGTTGGAATTTTCACGTCCTGTAATCCTCTAAGTGCACCGAGAAAGGCGATCTGCAAACCATCCGAAATTTGAAAAACTGCCGCGATAAACAGTAATTGTGAGGCAATCATAATCACTTCATTATTATCAGCCAAATTGGTCAAATCATTCTGATCCAAATACACCGTAGGCAACCAATGCCTAAAAATAATTAGGCACAAGGCAAATACGACTTCAATTAAAAAGGTAAGACAGAATACCGAGATGGCAATTCTCCGAAGCTCCTTATAGCTTTTGAGTCCCTTTTGATTCCCTACGCGAATCATCGCCGCCACACTTAATCCAACACCGACCATATAAGTCATACTAGACAAGTTAAGTGCGATTTGATTGGCTGCCTGTGGATTTGTCCCAAGCACCCCACTAAGCCATACGGCAGAAGTAAAGATGGCAGCTTCAAAAAACATTTGTAACGAAGAGGGTAATCCCAAACTAGCTACTTTTTTGATCATGGATTTATCAATGGTCCTCCACTTAAAGTTAACCAAATACGGCTTTATTTTTTTATTAGAGTAAAGTAACAACCAAAGGTAGGCAACCATAGCAAACCTAGATACCAGCGTCCCAATCGCTGCCCCGATAATTCCCAATTCTGGAAATCCGAATTTACCATAAATCAATACATAATTAAGTCCAATATTTACCACATTAGAAACCACAGCGGCATACATGGGGTATTTGGTTTGTGAAAGCCCGTCAGAGAATTGTTTCATGGCCTGGAAGACCACAAGTGGCACCAAGGAGAAGGCTACTAAATCCAGGTAAGGCATGGCCATATCCACCACGTCTATAGGTTGATCCATCGCATACATTAGTGGCTTTGCCAATATAAGTAGCCCAAACAAAATCAAACCGAAAAGAGTACATAAAATCAAACCATGCTTAAATGAGGATCGGCCTGCCTCTATATCCTGTGCACCATCAGCCTCCGCTACTAAAGGGGTAATTGCAGTGGAGAATCCTATTCCTAGAGACATGGCAACAAAAACAAAGCTATTCCCAAGTGAAACTGCTGCTAATTCAGTTGTCCCCAGTTGGCCTACCATCACATTATCAGCGAAGGCCACAAATGTATGCCCGAGCATCCCGAGTATAACCGGAAAAGCTAGTTTTAAGTTATATGAAAATTCTTTTGTGTACTGCGATAAAACCATCCCAAAATTTTAAGACGGCAAAGATACAGTTTAGCCAGTCCATGACCTAATATAGCAAGGCCTTTCCCAAGTTAAAAAAATGTAAAGATCCTGAGGGTTATCCGCTCATTATCATATTGTAAATATTATCTTCAGCAAGCCCCACCACCCTAGAAGCCTTCCACTTACAAAGCAGCAAAATTCTAAGCCTTTCAACACTAAAGACCTTTAGCCTCTTCCCAATAGATGTCCATTTCGCTTAAGGTCATTTCGGAGATAGATTTATTCAATTCCTCGGCTTTTTGTTCTAGGTACTGAAATCTTTTAATAAACTTCTTATTGGTTCTCTCCAAAGCATTTTCCGGATTGACATTTAGAAAACGGGCGTAATTAATCATAGAGAAGAGTACATCTCCAAATTCAGACTCCATTTTATCTTGATCAGCCCTCTGTACCTCAACTTGCAATTCGGCTAATTCCTCCTGCACTTTCTCAAAGACCTGCTGTGGCTCTTCCCAATCAAATCCTACTCCAGCCACTTTATCCTGTATGCGGTTTGCTTTTACTAGGGCCGGTAAGCTTTTAGGGACTCCGCCTAAAACACTTTTATTGCCTTCTTTGAGTTTTAAGCTTTCCCAATTCCGTTTAACATCCTGCTCATTTTCAACTTTGACATCACCATAAATATGCGGATGTCTGTTGATCAACTTTTCACAGATTTCATTGGCGACATCAGCGATATCAAAATCACCTGTCTCACTACCGATTTTAGCATAAAAGACAATATGAAGAAGTACATCCCCCAATTCCTTTTTGACCTCCGCTAAATCATTATCCAAAATGGCATCACCCAATTCATAGGTCTCCTCAATGGTGAGATGTCGCAAGGATTGCAGCGTTTGTTTTTTATCCCATGGACACTGTGCACGCAGCTCATCCATAATGGTTAAAAGTCTATCAAAGGCTTTAAGCTGCTCTTCTCTGGAATTCGTCATAGTTCTATACTTAAGAATTAGTATTGTACAGACCGCAAGTTACAGTCTTTGAATTAAATTAATAAAAAATAAAAAAGCCATCCTACAAAAAAGTAAGACAGCTCCATTTATAATACGTTGCAAAAAAGGTTTGCCTTATTGGGCTTCCTTTTCATTTTTTTCCTCTTGTTTTTCTTCAGCTTCTGCCGGATCAGTATCAAATTCAGTAATACCTTTATCATGTAAAAGGTTATACCACTGGATTACTTTTTTGATATCACTAGCATACACACGGTCCTCATCGTAATCTGGTAGAATTTCAAAGAAGTACTCTTCCAATTTAATCTTAGGATCCTTGTGGCTAACCTCAGGTTTACCGCCGTTCTCTTTTTCTTTAATTTTATTAAAGACCTCTTTCAAAGGTACTTCTTCGGTCAAGGTATAAATTGCGATTTCAGAGAGTAAACTCACATTGTTTTTAAGTCCTACACTTAATTTCTTTCCATCAATTAAAGATTCCGCCACAAATCCACTACGTGTTTGTGTCTTTAGCTCATATAGCCCTGGTTTCCCGGAAATCGATAATATTTTTTCTAAGCCCATATATCTCTATTAATTTTTGAGTGCGCAAATATCTATGCTTTGCGCTAATAAACAAAATGATTATCTCCCTTTTTTAGCATCAGGAAATTTCATCCTATAATCAACTTTAATTTTTCCTTTAGAAATATTACCCAATTTACTCTTAAGCAGTCTTTTCTTAAGGCTTGATAACTTATCGGTAAACAGTATTCCTTCAATATGGTCGTACTCATGTTGAATCACACGGGCAGCTAATCCATCGTATTCTTCCACAACCTTGTTAAACTGCTGGTCCAAGTATTCGATCTTTATGCGATCACAACGCGAAATATCCTCACGGATATCAGGAATACTCAAGCAGCCTTCATTAAAACTCCACTCCTCACCTGTATGCTCAACAATCTTAGGATTGATGAATACTTTTTTCAGTCCTCCTAAAAACTCTTGCTCTTGTTCTGTGAGATCTTCATCATCAGCAAAGGGAGATGCATCAATAACAAAAAGTCGTATTGCCAAGCCAATCTGTGGAGCAGCTAGTCCTACCCCATATGCATTGTACATGGTATCATACATATTTTCAATAAGCACATCTAGGTCCGGATAATCCTGAGTAATGTCTTTTCCAACCTTTCTAAGAACAGGATCGCCATATGCAGTAATTGGTAATATCATAATAATCTTCTGGATTAAGAGTGCAAAAATACAAAGTAAATACGAAAAATATAGTGCTTAGGATTAAAAGAAACGTTAAACCCTTACACTTATTGGCACACTGAATCACAAAAAACTATGAATATACTTCACAATTTTCATGCTCTGGAAAATACTAAACAACAGTACTATTGAACAATCACCTTTTTAGCCGATTGATAATTTGCAGTAGAAACATTTAAAATGTAGACACCACTATCTAAGTCGGAAACACTAAATGCAAAAGCCGTCCTATTGGTTTCTAGGATTTTCACCACCTTACCTGTAATGTCGTAAAACGCCAGTTTCTTTTTACCCGCATCACTAGTAGTGATGTGTAGCATATCCTTCCGTTTTACAGGATTTGGAAATACTTTCAAAGAATTTTCTAGTGGGGATGCGTAAAACGCTAACATTGATTCCAGATTCAGGGCAGTTGAATTCGCAGTTTTAAAATCAGTTTGTTCATGAGCTGCTGTTTGGGGCACCATCTCAGCGCCTTTCCCTACATTAGTGGGGAAGGCTAGTTGAATAAATAAAAATATAAGTAGGGTAATTCTCATCTCATTCACTTTATTTTTGGATTAGACTTATTTTAAAATACATTTTTTGCAGTTTAGGGTACTTAACAAATTTAATAAAAATTCCTACTTCTCGTCCGTATATCTACAAGATGTAGCTTTTTTTGGTTGAATTTAACGTTTTATGATTCAACCGCTTATAATTTAACGGTTATACAGATACGATTGTAAAATTACCGTCGCACTCACCTGGTCTAACAATTCTTTTTTCCTTCTATCTTTCTTCTTTACCCCGGTATCCAGCATACTTTGAAATGCAATCTTAGAGGTAAATCGTTCATCGACTCGAACTACAGAAATCTCTGGAATTTCCACCTTCAAAGCATCGATAAAGTATTGAATATTTTGCTCAACATCAGAAAACTCGTTATTCATTCGTTTTGGCTGACCTATTACGATGAGCTCCACATCTTCTTTACCTATATAATCCTTTAAATACGCCATGAGTTCTGGGGTGCTTACCGTGGTAAGTCCAGAGGCTATCATTTGTAAAGGATCAGTCACGGCAATCCCTGTTCTTTTCACCCCAAAATCAATTCCGAGTATCCTTGCCATTGTTTAAATGCTTTACAACAAAAATACGTCTAAAAACAAGTCTTGGATTTTGTCCTGAGAGAACTTATCCATGAAGTTATTCACAATAGCCTCTAATAGCAGACCAATAGTCCTACGTGCTAGTGATTTACGTGACTGTGTTGGAATATGTTAAAAAAGCCTTTCCCAAGACAAACACCTATTCGGTATGTTTTTTTTTTAAACAAAACACCTTTAAATGTTACAGCTGTCAAATCCCTTTAGAATTACAAACAACAAGCTTATATTTGTAACAAAATTTGATATTTATGAATGCACTACGTACGATCATAGAAGCAGCCTGGGAAGACAGGGAATTGTTAAAGAATAGCGACACACAAGATTCCATTAGAAAAGTGATTGACTTATTAGACAAAGGAAGTCTTAGAGTAGCACAACCCTCAGAAGGTGGCTGGCAAGTTAATGAATGGATAAAAAAAGCCGTGGTTCTTTATTTCCCAATACAGAAAATGGAAACTTTTGAAGCTGGCCCATTGGAATTCCATGACAAAATTCCTTTGAAAAGAAACTATGCTGAAAAGGGAA
The DNA here is from genome assembly GCF_048266365.1 of Galbibacter sp. Classification (NCBI taxonomy): domain Bacteria; kingdom Pseudomonadati; phylum Bacteroidota; class Flavobacteriia; order Flavobacteriales; family Flavobacteriaceae; genus Galbibacter; species Galbibacter sp. Next base: position 575,641 of record NZ_JBLWZP010000002.1, read on the forward strand.
TCCGTGTAGTTCCACATGCCGTAGCGAGACACGGTGCGTACATCTCTCCAGGAACCATCCTTATGCCTAGTTACGTAAACATTGGTGCTTACGTCGATGAAGGAACAATGGTTGACACCTGGGCAACAGTAGGAAGCTGTGCCCAAATCGGTAAAAATGTACATTTAAGTGGCGGGGTAGGAATTGGAGGAGTTCTTGAACCCTTACAAGCTGCACCGGTTATCATTGAAAACAACGCCTTTTTAGGTTCTCGAAGTATAGTAGTAGAAGGAGTTAGAGTAGAAACAGAAGCCGTTTTAGGAGCTAATGTAGTCTTGACAGCATCCACGAAAATCATTGACGTTACCGGTGAGGAACCTTTAGAAATGAAAGGCCTCGTACCTGCAAGATCTGTGGTAATTCCTGGTAGTTACACCAAAAAGTTCCCAGCTGGAGAATTCCAAGTTCCATGTGCACTTATTATAGGTCGTCGTAAGGAGAGCACAAACAAGAAAACCTCTTTAAACGATGCCTTAAGAGAATACAATGTAGCAGTCTAGATTGCCACACCTATGATATTACTTAAAACCTAGTCATTTGACTAGGTTTTATTTTTTTATTGCTGTCCTACCCAATATATTTGCAAAAAGCACCAAGTTGAGTAAAAGCACTAAATTATCCGTGGTAGTTATTACCTATAATGAAATTGAATATATTGAAGAATGCATAGATAGTGTAATATTCGCGGATGAAATTATAGTCGTAGACTCTTACAGTAAGGATGGCACTTGGGAATTCTTAAAAAACAAACCAGAGGTAACAGCACTACAACACCCCTTTGAAAACTTTACCAAACAAAAATCCTTTGCCTTAAGCCAAGCCACTAACGATTGGGTATATTTCTTTGATGCAGACGAGAGGGTAACTCCAGCGCTGCAAAAAGAAATTATTCAAACCATCAACAACCCTAACAGTTTTGATGCCTATTGGAATTACCGTAGCTTTATGTTTAAAAACGAGCGCTTGTATTTTAGCGGATGGCAGACAGATAAGGTCTATCGCCTTTTTCGTAAAAGTCGCTGTGAATTTATAAACAATCGCATTGTACACGAAACACTAAAGGTCAACGGAACTGAAGGCAAATTAAAAGAAAAGCTGATTCACTATTCTTATAAAAACTACGAAGATTACAAGGGTAAAATGATACGATACGGCCAATTAAAAGCCAAACAAGCACATTTAAAAGGTAAAAAATGGTCGATTCTCAAGCAGTATCTAAGACCTACTTGGAAGTTTGTCAATCATTTCCTTTTGCGACTCGGAATTCTAGATGGCAAAAAAGGCCTTATTATTTGTTATTTAAATGCACTAGGGGTATATGAACGCTTTCGAGAGCAAAGAGCCTTAGAGTTAAAATCAAACAACTAAAGAAATTTATCTTCGTACCATTGTACTTGAGCCTTCAAACCTTCTTCAAAGCTGGTTTGAGGATTGTAATCAAGTAGTTTTCGTGCTTTATCGATAAGCGCTGTAGTTCGCAATTGATCTCCAGGTCTAGGAGGCTGAGTTTGAAGTTTAGCCTTTAGGCCTATAATTTGTTCTATTAGTTCAATACCTTGACCGGTGGTATAGGTAACATCAGTACCGATATTAATGATTTCTCCTTTAATACGGTCCTCTTTTCCAATAACCGAAGCCATAGCATCCACGATATCCCCTACATAGGTAAAGCTACGAGAATGCTTTTCACTGCCTTCGAAAAGAGGGAATTCTATCTGTTCGAAAATTGACTTGATTAGTTTGGTGTATAATTTCTCAGGACGCTCCCTAGGTCCATAAACTGAATATAGGCGAAGCGAACAAGCTGTAAGTTTCCCACTGCGGTGTGCACCAAGAACTAATTGTTCAGCTGCCAACTTTGTAGTCCCGTAAAAAGAAATAGGTTCAGGAACTGCGGTTTCTGGAAGTGTAGCAAACTTACCGTAAATAGAAGAAGTCGCTATGTTCACAAAAAGCTTGAGATTTGGGCAAGTTGCGTATACCCATTCTAACAAATTTTGAGTGGCAAATATATTGTTGCGCACATATTCATTTAATGGCGTAGTTGCAGAGATACCAGGTTGTGCCGCGTAATGAAATATATAATCAAAATCACCTGGAAGTTTAGCCTTAAGATCATCCAACAAATCCAGCTCAACAAAGTGTACTCCTGCATCCACTATGTCCTTCTGATTTATCTTTTTCAACGCTAAATCATAATAGGCATCAAAATTATCCAGACCATACACCTGGTGTCCTTGTTTTGCAAAATATTCCGCGGTATGTGATCCTATAAATCCGGCTGCTCCGGTAACCAATATTTTCATGTCTCTGATTTTGTTAAGCCTCTACTTTTTCTTCTTTCTTTATACCAAAGGGTGTCCAGATGGTCTTCTGTTTTCTTACCTGCTCTCTAATTTCCAGATTGCGCTTTAAGGATTCAGGAGTTTTATATCCCCTAGGATGATCAAGGTGAAGGCATACGGCTTGATGTCTAATTTGAACCCCCTTAACTCCGTAATTTTCCAGCCGTTCACCAAGCTCCCGATCTGGCCCACCGTATTTCATACGTTCATCATAACCATTGATAGCGATCATGTCGGCCTTCCAACCAGAGGAATTGCAATTATTAAACGATGCGTTGGTAGGTGTTATAAAGTCCAATACTGAGGATAAGAAAGGGCCACTTTTTAATTTTAAGGTTTGAGAAAAACCGAGCTTATCTATGGATTTGAGCCAACTTACATCAAAACAGCGTGCCGTTTCGATATCGGATTGGTCAATACGCTCACTCAATTTCATGCTTAATTTACAATAACCACCAGATAAAAAGCTGCCTTTTTTAGCATTTTTAGCGTGCACCTCAACAAAATCAGCTCTTGGGATACAATCACCATCGGTCATCAGGATGTATTCATAATTAGACTTGGTAATGGCGATATTGAGAATTTCTTGCCTTCGATACCCTTTGTCTTCATGCCAAAGGTGAATTAATTCAACTGGATAATCCTTACGATAGGCATCAATAAGCTCCTTTGTAGTAGAACGAGAACCATCATCGGCGATAATGACCTCAAAATTCTTATAGCTTTGGCACTTATAACCCAGCAACACTTTCTCAAGCCAAGCTTCTGAATTATAAGTGCTTATTATTACTGTGATTTTGAGGTTATCCATAAACATTAAATCTAAATTCCGCACAAAAATAATAACTACAATTTATATATCTTTGTTTTATGCAAGGATAATTAATTTTATTTAAACCTTAAACAATCCCTTATGTACAAATTATTTCTGGGGCTTCTCAAGAAATTAAAATTTCTTCCTCAAAAAACCTATGTTCGCATCTATTATAGGTATTATACTAAGAAGAAATTGTCTCTCGAAAATCCACAGGAATTAAACGAGAAAATTCAATGGTTAAAAGTTTTTTATCGTCCAAAGATTTTAAACCAACTCGTCGACAAATACGCAGTAAGACAATACGTTATTGACACCATTGGAGAGCAATATTTAAATAAATGCTACGGTGTTTACGATCATGTAAATGAGGTTGATTTTGACGCGCTGCCAGATCAATTTGTACTTAAAGGTGTACATGGAAGCGGGTTTAATTTGATTGTAAAAGACAAGGCTAAATTGAACAAGATTACCGCTCGGCTAAAAATGCGAAAATGGTTATTCCATAATTTTTACTACAAAGCGGGATTGGAATGGGCTTATAAAGATGTAAAGCCTAGAATTATTGCTGAGGAGTATCTTGAAGATATCGATCGGGGTATATTACATGATTATAAATTCTTTTGTTTTAATGGTGTTCCCAAATTCATTCACATTGATGTAGATCGTTTTGGTGACCACCAACGGCTGTTTTACGACATAGAGTGGAATAAATTACCCTATAAACATTACCTCCCTAATGACGCTAATGTAGAAAAACCAGATTCCTTAGCAGAGATGCTAAAAGTCTCTGAACAATTATCCAAGGACTTCCCTCTAGTAAGAGTGGATTTATATTCGACCAAGGGAAAAATAGTGTTTGGTGAATTGACCTTTTATCCAGGAAATGGTGTTCTTGAATTTTACCCTGATGACTTCAATAAAATATCAGGAGACTACTTAATCCTTCCTAAACTAAAACAAGGACAAAAATATATTACATCCCAAAGTTAACGTAACACAGTATGCATAACGAGATTCAACAAACCATAGACATCCTCATCAAAGGGGGACTTATACTTTACCCTACCGATACGGTTTGGGGTATTGGTTGCGACGCCACCAATGAGGCGGCCGTTAAAAAAGTGTTCGAACTCAAAAGACGCCAAGACAATAAAGCACTGATTTGTCTGGTTTCTGATCTGCGAATGTTACAGCGCTATGTCTACGAAATTCCAGAGGCAGCCTACGATGTCATAGAATTCAGTACCAAGCCAACAACCATCATCTACGACCAGCCCATTAATTTGGCTAAAAACCTTGTCGCCGAAGACAATACCGTCGGGATTCGTGTCGCCTCCGATGAGTTCTGCCAAAAGCTCATCAGAAAATTTAAGAGACCCTTGGTTTCCACTTCCGCCAATATAAGTGGGAGTCCCACACCAAAAAGCTTTAGAGAAATTGGCTCGGAAATTTTAAAAGGTGTAGACTATGTGGTAAATTTGCAGCTCGAAAAAACAAATTCACAACCTTCATCGATAATTAAAATTGGTAATGATGCCGTTGTGAAGATTATTCGAAAGTAATTCGACCATCAAGCTGATCCAAATACAATGTCAAAACAATACATACAGGCCGTACAACACCCGGTATTTGAACTTATTACTAAAGCATCTGTCAAACTAGGCATTAGGTCTTATGTCATTGGAGGTTTTGTTAGGGACTATATCTTAGAGCGAAATGTGCCAAAAGACATCGACGTTGTTGCTCTTGGAAGCGGTATTAATCTCGCTAAAGAGGTGGCCAAATTAATCCCTGGACAAACCAAGATCTCTGTATTTAAAAATTTTGGAACTGCCATGATCCGCCACCAAGATTTGGAGGTAGAGTTTGTTGGTGCCAGAAAAGAAAGTTATGCTGCAGATAGTAGAAAGCCTGTGGTTGAAGATGGTAGTTTGGAAGACGACCAAAATCGAAGAGATTTCACCATTAACGCCTTGGCAATTTCCTTAAACGAAGATGATTATGGTAGTTTACTCGATCCCTTTTATGGCATTTCAGATCTAGAGCGAAAACTCATACGAACACCGTTAGATCCAGATATCACCTACTCGGATGATCCGCTTAGAATGATGCGAGCCATTCGATTTGCCTCTCAACTAAACTTTAAAATTGAAGAAGAATCTTTTGAGGCCATCAAAAGGAATGTCCATAGAATTGAGATCATTTCTAATGAGCGAATCATTGATGAGCTGCACAAAATCATCCTAAGCGACGTACCCTCTGAAGGATTTAAATTGCTTTACGAGACAGGTTTATTATCCAAAATACTTCCAGAACTCACCAACCTTCAAGGTATTGAGGAAAAGGAAGGACAAACCCATAAAGACAATTTCTGGCACACCCTGGAGGTTGTAGACAACATCGCGAAGAACACTGATAATTTATGGTTACGCTGGGCGGCTCTTCTACATGATATTGGAAAAGCCCCAACAAAACGATTTGATAAAAAAATAGGCTGGACCTTCCATACCCATGAATTTGTTGGATCTAAAATGGTGTATACCTTATTCAAGCGGCTACGCATGCCTTTGAATGATAAAATGAAATACGTTCAAAAGCTTGTTATGATGAGCTCTCGCCCTATCGTACTTGCTCAAGACATCGTCACAGACTCAGCGGTAAGAAGACTTATTTTTGACGCTGGTAACGACATCGAAGATTTAATGATCCTATGTGAGGCTGATATTACCACCAAAAACCCTAGGCGTTATAAAAAATACAGTAACAATTTTAAAATTGTACGTCAAAAGATTTCTGAAGTGGAACAACGCGATCAGGTCAGAAACTTTCAGCCCCCTATTTCAGGTGAACAAATCATGGAAACTTTTAACATTAAGCCTTCTCGGGAAATTGGTTTAATCAAAGAAGCCATTAAGGAAGCTATTTTGGAAGGAGAAATCCCCAATCAATACCAAGACGCATATGATTATATGCTGAAGCGTGGTGAAAAATTAGGTCTAACCCCCGTCAATGATAAAAAGTGAAAAAAAGATTTAGAAGTATCGCCAAGGTCACCTTAGTACTTGTCTATTTGGTTATTATTGCTGGTGCTATTGTACGAATGACAGGAAGTGGAATGGGTTGCCCGGACTGGCCAAAGTGTTTTGGTTATTACATCCCTCCTACTGAGATATCTCAACTTGAATGGCAACCAGACAGGGCCTTTGAAAAGGGACAGGTTATCATCGTTGACAATACCTTAAAAGTTGCCATAGAAGATTTTACCACCGGTGACAGCTATAACGAAGCTCACTGGGAGACCTATACCAAACACGACTATGCAATTTTTAACCCTACCCATACCTGGACGGAGTACATCAACCGTTTGTGCGGAGCCTTAGCTGGACTTGCAACCTTTATCATGGCTATCGCATCATTATATTACCGCAAAGAAGATATTTGGGTCCCCATATTATCTTGGTTGGCCGTATTTGGAATGGGCTTTCAAGGCTGGCTTGGCGCCACAGTAGTGTATTCTGTGCTTGCACCAGCTCGAATCACCATTCATATGTTAATGGCCTTTGTAATTGTGGCCATCATCTTGGTGATCATTTATAGAACCAGAGAACACACCCCAATAACCAAACCAAACAAGACCTTTAAAGCGCTACTTGTATTTGCAGTCGGTTTAACTACCGTCCAAGTGATTTTTGGAACTCAGGTACGTCAATTTGTGGATGAACAAGTCAGCCTTCTGGGCGACACTGCAAGGAATTTATGGTTAGCAAAACCCGAGTTAACATTCTACATCCACCGTTCACTCTCCTCATTGGTATTTATAACCAATACCTGGATACTGTACTTAAACTGGAAAAACAAGCTAGGCTTTGATAAGGTTCGTTGGGTTTTCTACATCATTATTGTAGAGATAATCTCCGGAATGGCCATGTATTATATTGATTTTCCATTTGGAACACAAGCCATACATTTGGTGTTGGCCACCTTCTTATTCGGTGTTCAATTCTACCTGATTTTGGAGACTGGAAACAAATTCAATAAGACAAAAACTTTGTAACTTGCAATAGCTGTAAAACCTAATGAGATGATATACAAACTAAGAATTATACTTGACGCGCAAGAGGATGTCTTTAGAGATATCGCGATAGAATCAAATAATTCCATGGAAGACCTTCACAATACTATTGCGCAGGCGTTTGGTTTTGACGGAACAGAAATGGCCTCCTTTTATGTGAGTGATCCGGAATGGAGTCAGGGAGAGGAGATTGCCTTATTTGACATGAGCGAGGATGGCAATAATGTTCGATTGATGAATGATACCATCATCGAGGACCAGATCGATGAAGACAATCGGAATTTAATTTATGTATACGACTTTTTCAGCATGTGGACTTTTTATGTCGAACTCGCTGACACGACTCACGAAAGAGAAGAAGGAGTGAACTACCCTAGCCTCTTATATATCCATGGTCAACTTCCCGATTCGCCGCCACAAAAGCAATTTGAAGCAGAAGAATTAGATGAAGACTTGGAAGATTCCGATGATTTCGACTTGGATAGTTACGACGACTTCGATTTTAACGAAAATTGGAATTAACACTCCATTTCATTTAAAAATGCATTATATTCCTTCGTTTTCCACAAGAAGGCTGTACCCAATGCGTTAAACCTAACATTGAATAACAAACACGATTAACGAAAAACATATGATCAATCTGTATCTTACTCAAATTGAGAGCCTTTCCATTCACCGCGTTGGAAACAAAAGCAAGAACGAAGGCACATTCTTCTCTGAACAACCTTATCAGTTGAACGATGAGTTGAATGAGCTTTTAAAAGAATTCTTCTTCAGACCATTCAGAGAGAAAGAAGAAAACTATTTTCGTTTTGATCACGAAGTAGATTTAGAGTACAACGAACTCTACAACGTCTCAACTGAAGTGTTTGAAAATCCAAACAATATTCACCAACTATCACAACGTATCACCAAGCATTTGTACGAACAATCTAACCACCCACATATCAAAAGTGGTGAAGTTTATGTTGCCTATTTGAGTGATGTGGTTGTGGATAACGAAAAAATGAACGCCATTGGAGTCTTCAAATCGGAGCTCAAACACGATTTTTTAGAATTTGAAGAAAAGGATAACAATTTAGAAATTCTTATAAGACACGGTATCAACATCAATAAATTAGACAAAGGTTGCCTTATCATCAACACCAATAAGGAAGAAGGTTTTAAAATCCTTTCCATCGATAGCAACCGTTATGACACCAAGTATTGGTTAGAAAATTTCTTGTCGGTAGATGCCCTAACAGACGAAACTTTTTTCACTAAGAAATACTTGAAATTCTGCCAGGATTTCGCCAAAGATGTGGTACTTCCCGCTGAGGACAAAAAGCAAGAGGTTATGTTTATGAACCGAGCGGTAAACCACTTTGCAAAAAACGATGAGTTCGAAGAAACTAACTTCCTTAATGAAGTTATGGACAATCCGGATTTAATTCCAGAATTCAAGCATTATAAAACCGAAAAGGGGCCCAAGTACAGCATCGAAGATGTATCCACCTTTCCTATTGCGAACAAAGCCGTATCGGATGCTCGAAAAAAGATTAAAAACGTGATCAATTTGGACACTAACATCCAAATAAAAATGGATTTCATCAATCCTGAATCCGCAGAAAAATTTGTAGAAAAAGGATGGGATGAAGAAAAACAAATGTATTACTACCTGGTATATTTTAACAAAGAAGAAAAGAATTAATCAGGCTAATCTAAGATTGGTTAACTTATATATCTCAACAGACCCGAAACTATGGTAAGGGATTAAACTTTAGCGATGAAGGAACACAAGATTTACAACATGGCTTTTTCTAGTGTCTATCCACATTATGTACAAAAGGCTGAAAGAAAAAACAGAACAAAACAGGAGGTGGATAACATCATTTGCTGGTTAACAGGTTTTAATTCCAATGAGCTATATAAGTTAATTGATCAAAAGGTTGACTTTAGAACCTTCTTTGAGAAGGCCAATCTAAATCCTAATGCACAAAAGATCACAGGCGTAGTTTGTGGAATTCGCGTAGAGAGTATCGAGGAACCACTGATGCAAAAGATACGCTATCTGGACAAGCTCATCGATGAGCTTGCACGAGGAAAAGCTATAGATAAAATTTTGAGATCCTAAGTAGTTGCTTATTGGAAGGCGGTGTTGCAATTAATAGTTCTTACTATTCTGTAGGAGCCTTTTCATACTTACATCTTCATAATTCCTTCGCACGAACTCCAAGGCAACTCTAAGTACCTGACCCATGGACCTACAGCGTTTAAACTTCATATCCAAGGTGTAATTATAAAGCTCCTTTTTTAATTCTTCTAAATTCTCCTTAGTTGTAATATGATCATTAACCATACAACGAAGTAGTGCCTTTAATCTTTTCCTAGAAGTCAGTATTCGCTTGGCGAGCAAAGAACGTTCTTCCTTTTTATACTGCTCTATCGAAGCAGGCTTTAAGCGCTTTTCCACCATTCGAACCATTTTATAGTTTTCCTTAAAAGACTGTGGCTTATATACCTTAAAGTTCCCTTCATAGGATTGCTGATCAAAATCAATCGCCCTAATTTTATAGATGACATTATCAAAATCATGAACCGGAATGATTACATAATTATAGGAACGCATATCCCCCAATAGTCGGATCATGCAGCGCTCGTTGAACTTCACAAATTCTTTAGCGATTTGATTCTTTTGAATATCGGTACATTGTGAGAGTGAATTTTTAATGAATTCATCCCCTGGAATTCCAGAGATATGTTCCTCTATTAAGGTGTCATCAAAGACCGCAAAGTTTATCCTATTCGGAGATAAAATATGCTCCAACTCTAAGCCGTATACCCTAGAGGCATCTGCTTTTTTCACATAGAGGTAGGTGTAGTTATCATTGAGGATGTTCCTAACCTTTATTCGAAATGGCCTGGAGTTTCCAAAGGTGCAAAAGTCAATGGCATCCACATTTAAATACTGAAAGATATCCTCATTACCATCCGAGAAAATCATAGTATAGACCCTTTTTAATTGATAGTCTATCTCCGGACGTTCAAACTCCGAGTAGTACACGCGAATCCATAAAGTGTCATTGTCATTCTCGTCATAGACCACCACTGAACCTGAAAACCGAAGCAAATCATCATATGAAATTGCTATTTCCGTATTTCTACTATACCGCTCCAAATATTCATGCAATCGCGGGTAAATCGGAAAAGAAGGCTTCTTTCTGGACATTAATCGTTCACTCATTAGCTACTTTTTTTAAGGAATATACTCAAAAATACATTAAATTCTAAAATAGCATCACCCAAACTACGATCAGATGCTACTCAAATCACTATTTTAAGTCCAAAAACAGTCATTCAAAACACATTTCACAAAAAACTGCACCTAAGACTGTAACAAAATATACTTAACTTCGTCAAGTAACTAGCTACCAATTTTAAAAAAAACAACAATTTTGGAGACCATACTCAACGTCAATAACCTCACAAAGAAATTTAATTTCCTTACCGCAGTCAACGATGTTTCCTTTGAAATAAAAAAAGGCAACGTCTATGGGATTCTTGGACCGAACGGAAGCGGGAAGTCCACCACCCTAGGCATGGTACTCAATGTAGTCAATGAGACCTCAGGTTCATTTTCGTGGTTTGGGGGAAGCACCACCACGCACGAAGCCTTAAAAAAAGTAGGGGCCATTATTGAGAGGCCTAACTTTTATCCTTACATGAGTGCTGAACAAAACCTCAAACTGGTATGTAAAATAAAGGAGGTTTCACCGGATAAGATTAATGAGAAATTAGAACTCGTAGGGCTTTTAGATCGTAAGGACAGTAAGTTCAGAACGTATTCTCTGGGAATGAAACAACGTTTGGCTATTGCCTCTGCACTACTCAATGATCCGGAAATTTTAATACTAGATGAGCCGACCAACGGCCTAGATCCGCAGGGTATTCATCAAATACGAAGCATTATAAAAAAGATTGCTTCCACTGGCACCACCATACTATTGGCCTCTCACCTGCTAGACGAGGTTGAAAAAGTCTGTACCCATGCCATCATATTGAGAAAAGGACATATGATTTATTGCGGAAGAGTGGATCAAATGATTGCTAGCCATGGTTACTTTGAATTAAAAACTAAGGATATGGATACCTTGCTGTCCTACCTACAAAACAACGATCACTTTAGCAGTATTAAGCAAGACAATGGCTTAATCACCGCCTTTTTAAGTGAACCAATGGACCCTGCATCATTTAACCAAATAATGTTTGATCAAAATATTGTACTGTCCCATCTTATCTGGCGAAAAGAAAGCCTTGAAGAACAATTCCTTTCTCTAACCAATAATTCAGCTAACTAATTATGAAGCGATTACTATCTATTGAGCTTATTAAACTATGGAATAATAAAAGCAGTAAGTTTTTAATACTTTCTTACTTCATCCTACTGACCTTTATTGCCCTATGTGCTGCGGTACAGTTCGATATTGGAGAGTTCCATTTCAATTTAGCTGAACAGGGAATCTTTAACTTCCCGTACATATGGCATTTCACTACCTATTTGGTTGCATTTTTCAAGCTATTCCTTGCCATTGTCATCGTTTCGATGATGTCCAATGAATACAGCAATAAGACACTTAAGCAAAATCTGATTGATGGGCTGAGTAAAAAGGAATTCATACTTTCAAAGTTTTATACCGTTATTAGCTTCTCGGTAATCTCAACCCTATTCATTTTTGTTGTCGCCTTGATCCTAGGGTTGATTTATTCCGATTATAACGAACTCAGTATAATCTTTTCCGACCTGGAATTTTTATTGGCCTTTTTTGTCAAACTCTTAGGTTTCTTTTCATTCTGTCTGTTTCTTGGGATACTGGTCAAAAGATCAGCCTTTGCCTTGGGATTTTTAATCCTTTGGCAAATCATAGAAGGGATATTATTAGGTGTTTTTTCTTGGAAGTTTAATTACGAAACCGCCACCAAAGTCATGCAGTTTTTTCCACTAACCAGCATGAGCAATCTTATCAAAGAACCCTTTAGTAGACTTAATGCGGTACAATCAGTTGCCAATCAAGTTGGCCAGGCCTTTGAGAAGGATTACGGTGTACATTGGTACGATGTTCTCCTAGTTTTGATATGGACATTTTTGTTTATTTACGGGTCTTATGCCCTGTTGAAGAAGCGAGATTTGTAATACTTTTAAAATTAAAAATCTAGACGAATCTTTTCCCTGAATAGTAGACCATTAAGGTTAGAACTTTAACTTTAATAGCTTATTTTTGTGAGATGCAATTTAAGATACAATCAGAATACAAACCCACCGGAGATCAACCAGCAGCAATCACCCAACTCAGTGAAGGCATTACTGCCGATGAGCGGTTCCAGACACTTTTAGGAGTCACTGGATCAGGGAAAACCTTTACGGTTGCAAATGTCATTGAAAGTGTACAACGTCCGACATTAGTACTAGCACACAACAAAACACTGGCCGCTCAATTGTATTCTGAGTTCAAACAATTCTTTCCGGATAATGCGGTAGAATACTTTGTATCGTATTATGATTACTACCAGCCAGAGGCCTATATACCGGTAACGGGTACTTATATTGAAAAGGACTTATCCATTAACGAAGAAATTGAAAAACTGCGATTAAGCACCACCTCTTCCCTACTCTCAGGTCGAAGAGATGTACTGGTTGTCGCTTCGGTTTCTTGTTTATACGGTATTGGGAATCCAGTCGAATTTCAAAAAAATGTCATTGCTATTGAAAGGGACCAAGTGATATCAAGGACTAAATTTTTACATCGTTTAGTTCAAAGTTTATACTCTCGAACTACGGCTGATTTTACTCATGGTAACTTTAGAGTCAAGGGTGATGTGATCGACATATTCCCAAGTTATGCAGATGATGCTTATAGAATTCACTTTTTCGGAGACGAGGTTGAGGAAATCGAAGCCTTTGATCCCAATACCAATAGGGTCATTCAGAAGCATGAGCGCTTAACCATATACCCCGCCAATATGTTTGTGACCTCACCGGATGTCCTTCAGAACGCTATTAAATACATACAAGACGATCTGGTAAAACAATTGGATTTCTTCAAAGAAACTGGAAAACACCTAGAGGCGAAACGCTTGGAAGAACGCACCAATTTTGATTTGGAAATGATCCGTGAACTAGGCTATTGTAGCGGGATTGAAAACTACTCCAGATACCTCGATGGTAGAGAACCCGGGACTCGGCCATTCTGCCTTCTGGACTATTTTCCAGATGATTATTTGATGGTTGTCGATGAGAGTCACGTTACCATTCCACAAGTACACGCCATGTACGGTGGTGACCGAAGCAGAAAGGAGAACCTCGTAGAATACGGTTTCCGTCTACCGGCAGCAATGGATAACCGACCTTTAAAATTTGAAGAATTTGAAGCCTTACAAAATCAAGTCATTTTTGTCAGTGCTACACCTGCAGACTACGAGCTCCAGCTCAGTGAAGGAACCTATGTAGAACAAGTCATTCGTCCAACAGGACTTTTAGACCCTGTTATTGAGGTAAGACCCAGTGAAAATCAAATTGATGATTTGGTAGAGGAAATCCACCAACGTATCGAGTGTGACGAAAGAATTTTGGTAACCACACTTACTAAGCGAATGGCCGAGGAACTCACCAAATACCTAAGCCGGATACAAATTCGATGTCGCTACATCCACAGTGATGTCGACACTCTTGAACGCGTAGAAATCATGCAAGACCTTAGAAAAGGATTATTTGATGTACTCATTGGTGTGAATCTACTTCGAGAAGGATTAGACCTCCCCGAGGTCTCATTAGTGGCTATTCTAGACGCCGATAAGGAAGGCTTTCTAAGATCAACACGTTCACTTACGCAAACCGTAGGTAGGGCCGCCAGGAACCTAAACGGCAAGGCAATCATGTATGCAGACAAAATTACCGCGAGTATGCAGCGTACTATTGATCAGACCAACTACAGAAGAGAAAAACAAATAAACTACAACACCAAGCACAACATCACTCCAAAGGCACTTAATAAGAGCCTTGACAGTGTACTGGCTAAGAACTCCATTTCTACCAATCAATTGGAAAAGGAAGCTGCCAGAAAAGCCTCAGAGCCTGAACTAGAATTTATGCCCAAAGAAAAAATAGAAAAGCTCATTCGTGATAAACGCAAAGCCATGGAAAAGGCGGCCAAGGCACTTGATTTCCTGGAAGCGGCACAATTGAGAGATGAAATAGCTTCCCTTAAACAACATATTTAAGATGGAAAAAATCCATTCTTTCACTATAGTCGGAGACCACATTAACAGTATTGGGGATTTTTACGAGCAAATCAACCAACTATTTATGCAAGGTGAGGATTGGAAAATCGGACAAAGCCTCGATGCTTTAAACGACCTTTTTCACGGAGGGTTTGGAACCCATAAATCCATGGCTACATTTAACCTGATTTGGACCAATGTAACCAAGAGTAAACGAGTCCTCGGTCTAGAGACCACTATAGAATTTTACCAAGACAAGCTATCCAAACCCGAGATTTACAATAGAGAATTTGCAAAATCCAAACTACTTGCCCTTGAACAAGGCACTGGACAAACCTATTTTGAAATCATCTTGGAAATCATCGAGAGCCACCCGTCGATAAATTTCATTCCCGCTTAAACCAAAAACCAACCACAAAAAACCTTAAAAAAACACCACTCTTCAGAAAAAGTTACCCAAAATAAACAGAACACTAAATATATTGATTTACAGTGTATTACATTCAAATTCGTGTTGTGAACCTGAAATTTTATTGATTTTTTTAATTTATTTTAAAATATAATTCTTTCTCATTCGACTATATAATAGTCCCTAGCCATGGCCAATGAATCAAAAGGAAAAAAATACATTAATAAAACAACTCTCTGTTAATGAGCAAGGAAAATTAATCTCCTTTCTCAAGCAATGGATGATAAGTCGTGAAGATGCAAGAGATATTGTTCAAGAGGTATTTTACAGTTTGATCGTTGGATTCGAAGACATTAAAGATCTTGAAAAAGTCACCTCATGGCTCTACACCACTGCAAGGTATAAGGCCATAGATTTTATCAGGAAAAAAAAGTCTACCGCGGTTTCAGAATTAAAACACGCTAAGCAGGACGATCAAAGCTTTTTTGATTGGATTGAGAGTTGTGAACAAGATCATCAGATCAATGAAATGTGGAAGGATGAAGTTTACCTGGTTTTGAATCAAAGTTTGGCTCAAATGCCAAAAGAGCAACGTGATGCATTTGTACTCCATGAATTGGAGGGTAAATCAATTTTAGAAATAGCAGCACTAAAGGAGGTATCGGTTAACACCATACTCTCTAGAAAACGCTATGCCGTAACTAAATTAAAATGCGCACTAGAAAATTTATATCAAGAATTAAAAGAAAATTAAAAAATATGAAAGTTTTAAAAGGAATCGGAATTGGTATTTTCATCGTCTTAGCCATTGCCCTCTATGTGTTTGCTGTTATGCAGCTATGGAATTGGCTAATGCCAAAGCTGTTTGATTTATCCACCATCAGCTTTTGGGAAGCAGGAGGTATTGTACTGCTGTGCAAACTCCTATTCTCAGGAGGTGGTAAATGCAAAGACAAAGGCAAAGGCAAACGCTCTGCTCGATCTAAAGTACATTGGAAATCCAGCCTCAAAGAAAGATTACAACAAAAATGTGAACATCAAAAAACGACCAATTATGAATAATCTAACAACCACTGAAATTTTAGTATTCGCGACCAATGTAATCACCATTGATCAAATGAATGACGTTTTAGTAAACCTCCTATTACATCCAGGAGTAAAACAAGCCAACTTCGACCTCGAAGACATTGATAAGGTACTTAGGGTAGTTTCTAAAGGCATTACAGCTGAAGAGGTAGAACAGACACTATTAAGTCAAAAGATTTTCTGTAAAGCACTTGCTTAAAGAAAAGGCGCTCCTTCTCTGCAACAAGAAGGAGCGCTCTTTAACTAACTAACTCTACTTACTTATGAAAAAACTATCTTTTTTAATTTAAGCGATCTCAACCAATCTTTTAGGAGCAGGAATCGCAGCTTCCAATTTAGGAAGCGTTAAATTTAACACGCCATCAGTATAACTGGCATTAATTTGATCCTTATCAATAGCCTTTGGAAGTGTAAATACACGTTTAAATGACGCATACTTAAATTCTCTTCGGCTGTAAACAGCATCCTCTTCAGATTTAGATTCACTTGAAACTTCGGCAGATACTGTTAATACGTCCTTGTCAAGCTCAATTTTAAAATCTTCTTTCTTCATTCCAGGAACGGCCAACTCTAAAGCAAATGCCTTGTCTTGCTCTTTTATATTCACAGCAGGAACGGTATCACTTAGGCGCTCTAAACCACCAAACCAATCTGGTCGGGCCATATCGTCTAAAAAACTTGGAAACAAACTTTGATTTCTTCTTACTAAACTCATAACTATAATTTTAAGATTAATGATCAATTTTTTTATTGTACACCTACCTATAGTCAAATTCAGTTCCAATTTATAAATACTGACATTATGACTGCTATTAAGAAAACAATACAGACATTTTGTCTGATTTATGTAAAAACCACTAGTATTTACAACAATACAGGACCATATACACATCTAACAATACAGACTCAATAGGTTAAAAATCTCTTATTTTTCAATAAGAAAGTCCTTGAGTTTTAAAATATTTTGAAAAAAAAACTATCTTAGCACCTTTAAAACCAATTCCCTATAGAATAAATAGATTAATATGCTGGAAAAAGAACTTGTTGCAAAGAGAACCTATACGGATAAAGAACTTCAGAAACTAAATATCAAGTACATGCCGCTATCCATAGAAGAGCGTATTGCAATGTTGTACGAAGATTTTTCAACAGATGAAATCATGTTGACAAGTTCATTTGCGGCTACTTCAGCTTTTCTACTTCATCTTTTTTCAACAGTAAACAAAGATCAAAGAGTGTATTTTATAGATACAGGATTTCACTTTCCAGAAACTTTGGACTATAAAAAGAAGCTTACCGACCTATATGGTTTAAACGTGGAGTCCATAAGCGCCATCAAAGAGGAACACGAATTTACCGTACAAGACGAAACTTATCGTAAAAATCCAGAGTTTTGCTGTACGATAAACAAAGTAAAACCTCTGGATCTGATCAAAAAGAAATATTCAGTCTGGGTTTCCGGACTCATGGAATGGCAAAGTGACCACCGATCCTCTTTAAATATATTTGAAGAAAGAGGTAATATCATAAAATTTTACCCATTACTCGACGTTAGTAAAGAACAAAGAGACGCCTTCATAGAAAAGCACAAACTTCCCTTCCACCCCTTGGTGTTTCAAGGTTACAACTCCATTGGTTGTAAACACTGTACTGTACCGGGAGAAGATAGGAGCGGACGTTGGAACAACAGTCCTAAGACAGAGTGCGGCTTACACTTGTAATAACAAAACGAGATAAAACGGTTA
The DNA here is from genome assembly GCF_048266365.1 of Galbibacter sp. Classification (NCBI taxonomy): domain Bacteria; kingdom Pseudomonadati; phylum Bacteroidota; class Flavobacteriia; order Flavobacteriales; family Flavobacteriaceae; genus Galbibacter; species Galbibacter sp. Next base: position 593,408 of record NZ_JBLWZP010000002.1, read on the forward strand.
ACAAAGGGTTGCCTACTATAGACAACCCTTTATTTTTCCAGGCACAATTCATTTTCCAAACCTCACAAACTTAATGAGCCAGGATCCGAACACTCACATTGTATTCCATTCCCTTCACTAGGCCAGGCACATCTACCTTACGATAATTCATTCGGGATTTGATATAAGCCTCCACAAGCTCGTTTTCCGATTTTACAGTAAGCACTACCAGCTCAGATTCAGCATTAACCTTAAAGCGAACCTTGGCCACCAAGACGTTCTCAGTTAACCTAAAGTCTGGTTTGCCTAAAATCGCAGATAATTGCTTTGAAATTTCTTTAGCAGTTGGATTTGGATCCACATTGGCCATCCCGAATGTCATCGAAAGGATGGCTAGCACTAAAATTAATTTTGAACGTTTCATAACTATTGTTTTTTGATTGTTAAACAGTACAAATCTATGACGAATTTTAGATTTACAACACTGATATATAATGAGTTAATGAAAAATTAAAATACTTAACAATTCTCTAATCCTAAGCGTCATTGTGAATTTTTAAACATAAATCACCCTAGTGTCCGAGCAGTAAAGGATGGGAGGAGATTGGTGAGGATTGCGATTCCAAAAGTGAGTTTTGATAATTCCGTATTGTGGAGAATAATATTCGATCAAACCTTTGCTAATCGTCGTCATACTCCTTTATATTCGCAAGAGTTGAAACAAGAGTTTGATAGAATCTGAATATAAATATTTAGGTACTGCTGTTAACCGTATAGTTACATAAAGCTACTGCACTTTAGCTTCAAAATTATTATGATAACACACCCCTAAAAATTGGATACAAAAAACCCCGGACTAGCCGAGGTTCTTTTTTTATAATATTAAAATGCATAACGCAAATAGTTTTTTACACTATATTATTGTAATGCCTCTTGTACTTTATCCGCAGCTTCTTTGAATTCAATAGCTGATTGTACCGCTAATCCTGAATTATCAATTAATTCTTTAGCTAGTTCCGCATTAGTTCCTTGTAGTCTAACAATAATTGGAACTTTAATAGCATCACCCATACTTCTATAAGCGTCTACAATTCCTTGAGCTACACGATCACCACGAACAATTCCACCGAATATGTTAACCAAGATAGCTTTTACGTTAGGATCTTTCAGGATGATTCTAAAAGCCGTTTCAACACGTTGTGCATCTGCAGTTCCACCTACGTCCAGGAAGTTAGCAGGTTCTCCACCAGCCATTTTAATTAAATCCATGGTTGCCATTGCCAAACCAGCGCCGTTTACCATACATCCAACATTACCGTCCAAGTTTACATAGTTCAACCCAGCAGCTCTAGCCTCTACTTCAATGGGATCTTCTTCTCTAATATCACGCATTGCTTCATAATCTTTATGACGATATAAAGCGTTGTCATCGATGGTTACCTTAGCATCCACTGCCATGATCTTATCATCCGAAGTTTTAAGAACAGGGTTGATTTCAAATAAAGAAGAATCTGAAGATTCATAAGCTTTATATAAAGCACTTACAAATTTCACCATTTCTTTAAAAGCTTGTCCGCTCAATCCTAAGTTAAAGGCGATCTGACGAGCCTGAAATGGAAGCAATCCTGTAGCCGGATCAATCTCTTCATTAAAGATCAAATGAGGAGTCTTCTCGGCAACCTCTTCGATATCCATTCCTCCTTCGGTAGAATACATAATCATATTTCTACCTGTACTTCTATTTAACAATACAGACATATAGAATTCAGAAGTCTCACTATCACCTGGATAATAAACATCTTCTGCCACCAATACCTGATGAACTTTTTTCCCTTCCTTACTGGTTTGAGGTGTTACCAAATTCATACCGATGATAGTATCAGCGATTTGTTCTACCTCTTGAAGGTTTTTGGCAAGTTTAACACCACCACCTTTACCGCGACCACCTGCGTGTACCTGAGCTTTGATAACATGCCATCCGGTACCAGTTTCCTCGGTTAATCGCTTGGCAGCAGCCACAGCTTCCGCCGCAGTTTGAGCTACAATTCCACGCTGTATGCGTACTCCAAAGCTTGCAAGTATTTCTTTTCCTTGATATTCGTGTAAATTCATAACGATGCGTTGTATAATTTAAGCGGAACAAAAGTAACAAATGGAGATTAATAAACCCAATTAAGAATAAGAATTTTAAGGAATTCAAATATGCTGGCTGAAGTCGCGTCCTAAGTATTAAAATTCTAAAATAAAACTAGGGATAAGTTCTGGAATCATCTTGTTTAAATGTTAGAATTATAACAATATGTTTTATATTTATATTAATATGCCAATTATCTGAATTGTATTCGAAGATTATTTAGCTTTGTAGTCTAATATATTGAAAAATGAACCATAGCGACTTAATTTCAATAACCAAAGAATATGGTGGTCCAGTCTACGTATATGACTCGGAAAAAATAATTTCGCAGTACAATAGGCTAACAACTGCTTTTAAGAATGTAAAGCACTTGAGACTTAATTATGCAGTAAAGGCTTTGTCGAACGTTGCGATCTTAAAACTATTTAATTCTTTAGGAAGCGGCTTAGATACCGTCTCTATTCAGGAGGTACAGCTTGGATTGATGGCTGGATTTAATCCGGAGGACATCATCTTTACACCCAATGGTGTTTCTCTGGAAGAGATAGAGGATGTTGCCAAATTAGGAGTTCAAATAAATATTGACAACCTCTCGATTTTAGAGCAATTTGGTGCTCGCAATCCTGATGTACCTGTTTGCATCCGAATCAACCCACATGTAATGGCAGGGGGAAATTCAAAAATTTCGGTAGGTCACATCGATTCCAAATTTGGGATAAGCATCCATCAAATTCCACATATACTCCGCATCATAGATAATACAGGTATGCGTGTCAATGGAATTCACATGCATACAGGTAGCGATATTTTGGATGTTGAAGTGTTTTTATATGCTTCCGAAATCCTATTTGAAACTGCTAAACATTTCAATGACCTAGAGTTTATGGACTTTGGCAGTGGTTTTAAAGTACCTTATAAAGAAGGTGACATTGAAACCAACGTTGAAGAACTTGGTAAAAAGTTATCCAAACGATTCAATAGCTTCTGCAAAGAAGTCGATAAAGATTTAACCCTTGCCTTTGAGCCGGGTAAATTCTTAGTCAGTGAGGCTGGATGTTTCCTAGCCAAGGTAAATGTAGTTAAACAAACAACCTCAACAGTGTTTGCCGGTATTGACTCTGGTTTCAACCACCTGATTCGTCCTATGTTTTACAACTCATACCATTATATCGAGAATATATCGAATTCTAAAGGTAAAGAGCGTTTCTACTCGGTCGTTGGATACATCTGTGAAACAGACACCTTTGCCAGTAATAGGCGTATAACTGAAATTTCTGAAGGTGATATTCTTTGCTTTAGAAATGCAGGTGCCTACTGTTTTTCAATGTCTAGTAACTATAATTCAAGATATAGACCTGCAGAGGTTTTATGGCATAACGGAAAAGCACATTTAATTCGCAAAAGAGAAACCATAGATGATATTGTAGCAAATCTAGTAGATCCAAACATCGAAGATTTTGCAACAAAAGAATTGGTAAAAGAAGCCTGATTTAAAGATCAATTATCTTTATGAAATCCTGAAAAGAGCAATTTTGTTCGTTTCAGGATTTTTTTGTGTGTGAACCCAGCAGTGATGAAAATCGTGCAATGCCACAATTAAAAATGAAATTATTATCTTTAGGCCTTAGAGCTGTTTTGATAAAAAGAAATTATCTTTGAAGTTAATTCAGTAAACAACTTGACATAATTGCCCCAATTCGTAGGCGAATGAATACGAAATTAAAAATCAAAGATCTATGAGAACCTACCTCCTAAGTTTATTTATTATTTGCAGCATTGCAAGCGTCAATTCACAGGAAATACAGTGGCTCAGCTGGACGGAAGCTGTTGAAAAGGCTAATTCAGAAGACTCCCCAAAAAAAATCTTTGTCGATGTGTACACTGATTGGTGCGGCTGGTGTAAGAAAATGGACAAGAACACCTTTAATAACCCAAAGGTTCTGAACTATATGAAAGACAAGTTTTATATGGTTAAACTAGATGCCGAGCAAAAAGAAGACATCCTTTACAAAGGGAAGACTTTTAAATTTATTGCACAAGGGAGAAGCGGTTATCACGAGTTAGCAGCAGCATTATTACAAGGAAAATTGAGTTTTCCAACAACTATTTTCCTTAATTCAAATCAAGAAATCTTATCCCCTGTTCCCGGATATCAGGGACCGGATGATTTTATAAAAATCGCCAAATACTTTGGGGATGATATTTTTAAAGACAAGAGCTGGGAAGAGTATGATCCGCCTAAAAGCTAATTCTTTTCACCAAAAAAATCATTTCTTATGCCAACCATTAAACTTAGTCTTTTTTATATCCTCATTGCCATTGCGATAGGCTGTGGGCCAAAGCAAAGTAGTAACAATGATGTCCTAAATAAAGTAACACTATCCCAGCATCCCAAGATCAAAAAGATCATCGATAGTGCGGATCATTATGAGCTTCAGGTCATGCTGAGTACCATAGATCGGCAAAATGACACCGTAACCTTTACCGATTATCAGTTTAGGGTAGATGACTCCAATTATTTTTATCCTGCAAGTACCGTTAAGCTCCCAATTAGCTTGCTCGCTTTAGAAAAATTGGACCAAGATCCACGTTTCGATAGAAACTCCCTCTTTTATGTGGATGGAGATACCTTGGAAACCACCTTTGCCAAGGAGATTACCAAAATATTTGCCATTAGCGACAACGAGGCCTACAATCGCTTGTTTGAATACCTAGGCAAGGATTATATCAACAAGGCCCTAAAGGATAAAGGTATCAGTCCACTGCGCATCAGCCACAGACTTTCAACGCCAGATGCCCATAACCCAATGTCAAAGGCCATTATCTTTCACCAAAACGACAGTACACTAAGCCAAATACAATCCAAGACGAGTAAGGCCGTAGAAAGGTTGAATTTAAAATCAGTGTACAAAGGTAAAGGTTATATAGATAGTAATGATTCTTTGGTTCTAGAGCCCTTTAATTTTGCAACGAAGAACTACCTCCCAATTAGCAGTCTACATGGTATAATGAAGAGGATAATTTTCCCTGATGCCTTTAGCAAAAAAGAGCAGTTTCATCTGAGTCCAAGTGATCGCGAGTTTGTATTACATGCCATGTCCTCTGTACCGCGAGCATTAGGTTTCGAAGAGCAGGAGTATTACGACAGTTATGGAAAGTTCCTTATCTACGGGGACACTCATGAAAGGATCCCAGAATCCATCAAAATTTATAACAAAGTGGGTTATGCTTATGGTTACCTTACAGACTGCGCCTATATTTATGATAAAGAAAGTAGTACAGAATTTATAGTAACGGCGAATTTGTTGGTCAATGAAAGTGGTATTTTTAATACAGGTGATTACCAGTATGATACCGTCGGAATTCCTTTCCTTGCAGAGCTTGGCAGAGAACTGTTAGAAACACTTAAACATTAAACCAAGACAAACACAACAAGCACCAATGAAAAAAAACCTTTGTTTCATTTTAGTTATTTTAGTTACACTCATGAGTATACAAACCAAGGCCCAAAATTTTAAATTGGGTTTCGATCACTTCGCAATTTTAGTTCAAGATCTCGAAGAGAGTTCCAATTTCTATCACAACATTATGGGCTTAGAAGAAATTGAAAACAAAACTGAGCAGCCTCACATCCGTTGGTTTTCCATGGGTACAAAGGCAGCGTTACACGTCATTGAAGACAAAAAGCACGAGGTAGCCGATGTCAAAGGAGTACATCTTGCGTTGTATACCGATAATTTGGATGCTTTTATCACCCACTTACGCGAGAATAAAATCTATTTTGAGAATTGGCCCGGCATAGAAAACACCACCAATGATCGTCCAGATGGCGTTCGTCAAATATACCTTAAAGATCCCAATGGGTATTGGATAGAGGTGAATGAAAATTAAACATCGGTTACTAACCGACATTTTCCTTAACCTGCTCATCCTTAGTTATAAAATTGGAAAGATTTATTGCGGTTTCTATCAAGCCCAAATGCGAATAAGCCTGTGGAAAATTACCCAGCAGTCTTTTGGTTTTAAAGTCTAAATCTTCACTAAAAAGTCCTAAGTGATTGCTATAGGACAAGAGTTTATCAAAATGAGCTGTTGCCTTACGGTGCTCTCCAATTTTATTCAAAGCATTGATATACCAAAAGCTACAAATGGTAAAAGATGAAGATGGCAATCCAAAATCATCCTGATTCTTGTAGCGGTACATCAATCCGTCATGGGATAACTCTCTTCCGGTAGCATGTACTGTAGCAACGTATTTAGGATCCCTTGCATCAATGAAGCCGTAGCTTTCCATTAGCAATACAGAGGCATCCAAATGTTTTGAACCATAGGATTGAGTAAAGCTTTGTTTCTCTTCGTTCCATGCATTGTCATGAATGTCTTGTCGAATTTGCTCTTCTAAAGCTGACCATTTCTCTATTTTTCGATTTTTGTTTAATAACTTGGCAACTCGTAATGCACGCTCCACAGCCACCCAACACAGCACTTTCGAGAAGGTGAAATGCATTTCATCTGTTCGAAATTCCCAGATGCCCTTATCGGGTTCCTCCCAGTGCTTGTTAACCACCCATACGATACCTTTAGTAATCGTCCATAGATCTTCGATGTTCTCAATCTCAGTTTTAAACTTCATGAACTGCTCGTAAATCACATCCATTAAGATCCCATAGATATCATTTTGTCGTTGGATATAAGCGGCATTGCCGATACGTACCGGTTTACTTCCCATATAACCACTTAGGTGATCAAGAGTGTGTTCGGTGAGTTTTTTCTCCTTGTTAATCCCATACATGATTTGGAGTTTTTCATCCTTATCAGGAATGAGATCTATGATAAATTTCAAAAATTGTTTCGCCATATTTTTATGGCCTAATTCTGAGATTACTTTAATAACCATGGAGGCGTCTCGGATCCAACAAAATCGATAATCCCAGTTCCTCATCTCCCCTATGGTTTCTGGAAGTGATGTGGTAACAGCGGCTAAGACAGCGCCGGTCTTTTCATAGCACAACATTTTTAAGACAACCGAACTCCGTCTGATTTGCACATTGTATTTTTTGTATTCAGGGGTTTTCTCATTCCAGTTCAGCCAATAGACCTGGGTTCGTGTAAGCTCTAAAAAAGCCTTTTCAACACTAGGGGCAAATATTTTTTCGTTGTAACACAGTTGAAAAAAACCATTTGCTTCTAGGACAATTTCATCACCGCTAACCACCTTCTGTTGATCAAAACTTGTATAGAGAAATACGGTGTCAAATTTTTCGTGATAGGTCAAAGAGACAATAAAATCGTCTTTGACATATGTATTGGTAATACCCTCTGCGTATTCCAACTTGGGCTGGTAGTCAATTTTGATCTTTGGTTTACCCTTGATATGTTCAATGTATCGTATAACTTCAGGAGGGGTATGAAACTGTTGTGTATCCATACGATACCTCGGCATAAAGTCCCAAATCGTAAACGCATCTGAGCCATTGTCAAATATGGTAAGTAGTATCCCGGTATTCTTATAGTATTGTTGATCAATATGATAGTCGTCGCTTACATTGATGGCAAAGTGTCCACCAATCTTATCGTCTAGGAGCTTAGCAAATACGGAAGGCGAGTCAAATTCAGGTAAACAACACCAATCTATAGACCCCTGATTGGAAATTAACGCTGCACTTCGGCAATTTCCAATGATTCCATAATCTAAATTGTCCATTTATTAAGTTTTTTCTAACGTTAATATTTTTTAATTTCCTTAAATTAACGAAAATATTGCTGCTTTTTCAAGCAATAGAGAAGAAATCTAAACCATAATTGACCGAAAAGTAATTACAAACCTTCCCTTAAACAACTGAAGCTATTGATTTAAATACATCTAAATTCAAGAATTCATGGACACGAAAACAATAATCGTTTCTAATCGATTACCGCTGCAACTCCACCTCAACGATGGAGAATTGGAGATGACCCCAAGCATAGGAGGTTTGGCCACGGGAATGAAATCAGTGCATAAGGACGGAAAGGGTATTTGGATTGGATGGTCAGGACTCACCGAGGAAGAACTCGACAAAGACCTTAGTAAAAAAATAGACAAGTTAGTAGCCGAAGAAAATTGCGCTACAGTAAGTCTAACCCAATACGATGTTGATAATTTCTATTACGGATTAAGCAACAGAGCCCTATGGCCATTATTTCATTACTTTATGGAATACACAGAGTTCGAGCATCAATATTGGGAATCTTACAAAGTCGTTAACCAAAAATTTGCAGACGCTGTTTTGGAGCATGTAGAAGATGGGGATCAGATTTGGATCCACGATTATCAGCTGCTATTACTCCCTGCACTGATTAGACAACACAAACCCGAGGTTACTATCGGATTCTTTTTACATATCCCCTTTCCCTCCTATGAAATTTTTAGGTGTTTCCCCTGGAGGGAGGAACTCCTTCAAGGTATTTTAGGGGCGAATCTAATTGGGTTTCACACCTATGATTACGAACGTCACTTTTTAAGTTCGATCAAAAGAATTTTGCGATTAGAGGTAAATTTCAATGAAATAACCTATCACGAACGTATTGTAAAGGTAGATTCCTTTCCTATGGGTATTGATTACAAGAAATTTCACAATGCCGCCAAGTCACATAGGAAATTAAATACCGAAGATCGATCTGAACTGCAACAAAAGCTAGACGAGCATTTTCAGTCCTCAAAAGATGCCAAACTGATTCTTTCGATAGATCGGTTAGACTACACCAAGGGTATTCCAAACCGTATAAGGGCATTTGAATACTTTTTAAACAAATACCCCGAATTTAAAGAAAAGGTCAGATTAATCATGCTTTCCGTTCCTTCGAGATCTGATGTTCCGCAATATCAATTGCTAAAAAAAGAAACCGACGAGCTGGTAGGTAGAATAAATGGAGAGTTTGCCACAATCAACTGGACTCCTATTTGGTACTTCTATCGTTCGCTGCCCTTTGACAATTTGATCGATTTGTACAGCTCAGCGGACATTGCTCTGATCACGCCTATTAGAGATGGAATGAACCTGGTCGCCAAAGAATATGTGGCTACAAGAACCAAAAAGGATGGTGTTCTGATTTTAAGTGAAATGGCAGGCGCCTCCAAGGAAATGAACGAGGCCATCCTGATAAATCCCAACAACTTCGAGCAATTTGCAGACGCTATAAAAACTGCTATAGAGATGCCACTTGAGCAACAAATTTCCAGAAATGATCAGCTACAAAAACGGCTCAAGCGCTACAGTGTAGAGAAATGGTCGCATGAGTTTATGAAATCCTTAAAGGCGTCAAAAGAAATCGAAAAGGTCATCGTCTCACAGCCTTTGGATAAGCAAGAGCAGGTTCTAATGTTACAGAAATTTAAAGCAGCCAAGAGCAGACTTCTTCTACTGGATTACGACGGCACACTTACTGGATTTCAGGACAATCCTCAAAGTGCAGCCCCAGATGAAGAACTCCTGTCATTACTCGATAAGGTAGATGCCTTAAATCAAACCAATATGGTCATCATTAGTGGACGGGACAGAAAAACCCTAGAGCATTGGTTTAAGGAAAAAAACTACTCGATGATCACAGATCACGGTGTATGGGCAAAAGAAAAAAAACAATCATGGAAACCCTTGGAGCGTTTGCGCACCGATTGGATGGAAAACATCCGGCCGGTTTTAGAAACCTTTGTGGATCGCACCCCGGGTACCTTTATTGAGGAAAAGAAATATTCTCTGGCTTGGCATTATAGAAAAGCTGATCCAGAATTGGCTCAAATAAGAACCAATGAGCTCAATACCGTTGTTACGAGTTTGATATCAAACAATGAATTGACGGTACTCAATGGCAATAAGGTCATTGAAATCAAGAGTAGTAGAGTCAATAAAGGACGAGCTGCTACCTATTTATTGTCACGAAAGGACTACGACTTTGTCCTTGCCATTGGCGATGATTGGACCGATGAATATATGTTTGAAGAAGTCCCTGAAGACTCCTATTCCATAAAAGTAGGCTTTAAAAAATCCAAAGCAAGATACTATATCAAAAACACTCAAGAGGTCCGAGAGTTACTTCAGGCAATAGCCAGCAGCCTCTAATATCTTTACTTCCTCAATTAAAACTATGGTGCGGTAGAAGCCTTTACAAAGGGCTTGAAATGCTGCAGAAATTCCTCAGCGGATAGCTCAATTACACTACCGTGGCGCATGCCTTTCGGAAAACTCAACTGCGTTGAAATATCCTTCCATTGCTTAAGATCAGAAGACTGAACCCCTCCATAATGCTTGTCGATATACTTATCGAAATACACCACTGTTGAAGCACCTAACTTCAGAGAGGTGGGGCCTTCGGCCCAATAATCTCCAGTTATAGGGGTTGAAGCATTACTATAAGGACCTGTTAAGTTTTCACTATAGGCTATTCGGATGTTTTTAGCCGCCGGAACCCTAGTTTCATCTTTTAAAAACATGATAAAGCGCCCATCCCGGGCAACAATACTGGCATCGATAACATTAAAACCTGGCTCATACAACAAGGCCGTTTTTGAAAAGGTCTTAAAATCCTTGGTGGTACAATAATAAATACGATGGTTGTATCCATTCTCTTCGGTGGATTGTGTTTCGGGAAATGCCCCTTTTACAGTGGTAGCCCAGTAGATCATGTACAGACCGGATTGCTTGTCATAGGTGACCTCAGGAGCCCAGGTGTTTCTCGCATTTATTTCATATTCCATCACTGGAATGTACTTCTGATCGGACCAGTGAATAAGATCGGATGAGCTGGAATAACCAATACCCTTCTCTGTCCATCCACAAGTCCATACCATATGATAATTACCGTCACCTCCCTTTATAATACAAGGATCCCTCATCAGTTTTTGCTCCCCTATATGTGGTGTTAAAAAAGAAGCGTCATCCTTTAAGGCCTTCCATGTAAAGCCATCAGTACTATAAGCATAGTGAAGTCCATCCTCTCCATTAGATTTAAAATACGAAAACAGATACACTTTTGGGTTAGACAATACTCCGGTAGCCTCCAGCCAAAGTTTTAGTGTCTTTGGCCACTCCATATTCGACTGGGTATTCCCCATACCAAATCCATGGCCACCTCCTTTATAAATGTGAAGTTCTGCGGGTACCTCAGCATCGATTAACCCCTGGTAGTACAATAGGCTGTTAGTCACAGGAACGGCCTTATCATCAGAAGCATGAACCAAAAATGCCGGAGGTGTATTGGAGTCCACCAATGTATTGGTGGAAAAAGATTTCTTTAAAGATTTTGAGGCTCTTTTACCTAGTAGATTTTCTTGGGAACCCTTATGGGTATGTTGGTCCAGCATTGAAATTACGGGATACATCAATATGGAAAAATCCGGTCTTGCACTTATTGTTGAAAGCTCGTTAGTATAGGTGGGTTTGTCATACATAGTCGACAAAGTCGACGCCAAATGCCCTCCCGCAGAAAATCCCATGACTCCTACTTTTTTCGCATCAATATTCCACTGCTGTGCATGAGTACGAATAAACCGAATCGCCTGCTGTGCATCCTGTAAAGGTCCAATTTTTTTATCGTCCATGACTTGGTCGTTCGGCATTCTATACTTGAGCACCATGGCTGCTACGCCAATGGAGTTTAACCATTTGGCTACCTTATACCCTTCCTTATCAATGGCCAAATGAGAATAGCCGCCACCAGGACAAATCAACACTGCGGCAGTGGGAGTTCCAAAAATTCGATCGGGAAGATAAACACGAAGCGTCGGCTGAGCAACTTTTGAAACGCGCTGTACTTCTCCATTGTCATTTAATTCTTGTTGCTCTTTGCCATTGTCGATTTTTAAAGTCCCTGGAATCTCTTTCCAAATGTTATAGGTATTACCCTCTTGAGCTTTTGCGAAAACAGCAATAAAGCAGAGCGAGATTGTCAGTACAAGTACACGGTATTTCATAATTACTAAAAATTATAAGTCCATTCGATAGATCTCGGTTCCTGCCAATAAAAAACAACCAAGTCCGTAATCTTCAAAATCAGGCATTTTTGTATAGGATAGTGGCTGACCAGCTGCAGGCTCCTTACCGGTAGATTGCATATAACCCAAAAATCCATTTTTGTGCAAGCTATCTTCAACAAGTGCTTTCCATCCTTTTTTGATTACCGGAATATAGGTTTCTTTATCAAGAATATCGTTATTTACCCCATAGGCCAGCGCATAAATAAAAAGTGATGTGCCGGAGGCCTCCTTCCCTCCATAATGATTTTCATCATGCAAACTCACATTCCAAAAGCCATCTTTTCTTTGAATAGGCACCAAAGCTTTAGCCATGGCCTGTAGATCCTCCACATACTGTTTGCGATGTGGTGCATCCTCAGGGATAATAGACAATACTCTTGCCAATGCAGCAATCACCCAACCATTCCCACGGCTCCAATAAGAGTCCTCTCCGTTGGGTTCAGTATAGGGCGGGTCGAAATCCGCATCCCTCCACCAAAGTCCATCCTCCGGATTAAAGAGACCATTCTCTCCTTCGACGTTTCTTGTATACATATACATGTCATACATTTTTTCGAAATACAAGGGATTGTCTTCCAATACCCCCATCTTAGCCAACACAGGCATCCCCATTTGAATGGCATCAATCCAATCCCAATCTCCTAACTGAGGCGTTGAAAGTAGCATCTTCGATTGAGCCCTAGTATTTTTAAGCTTTGAAGACTCTGGCTCAAGTTGGTACAAATCGATATAGGTCTGTGCCGCACAATAATTATCGGCATTTCTGGTGGTGTTCCCACCATTAAAACCCCATTTATGGCTTTCTGCCCAATCTAAGGCGTACTGATAAAATTCTTCCTTTGGATAGATCTCATGTAGTGCCATTAAACCTTCGTAATATACCGCTCTTGTCCAAATATTACTAGGTCTTTCTTTATTGGTGATGATGGTCTTTCCAGTATCTGGCCATTTTTCCATAAAATAGGCGTTAGCCAAGGTCATATCTTCTAAAAGCTCCTTCTTATCAAAGTTATTCTGCGTATAGCTATACACTGTAAATAGTACAGCAAAAAGCAACATTAAATTGGTCTTAAGCATTGGTTTACGAATTAAAGTTTGGTTTTTCTTTTTGTTATTATTATGATGATGATGATTTACCCCACATTCCCTTATAGGGGATTGTGTTTCTCAAGTGGAATAAGCCGTACAGGACCTAATAGACCCGAAGGGGTGTAATCCCATTTGGTGGCATCGAATTTCTTGTAATCTTTATCAACCATATTGATCTCGTGAAATATCTTCCATTCTTTTCCAGACTCCTCTAAATGTTTAATACGATTGGCTGATAGGTTGGTCACCTGAATTTTCAGGCTGTTCATTCCATTTTTAAATAAATTAGTTTTCAATTCAAATGGCAATGCCCAAACCATACCTGCATATTGACCATTAATCCAGACTTTGGCACTCTCCCTAAGATCACCGAGTTCAACTTTCCAATACTCCGCAGCCGACTGATCGAGCATAAACTGTGTTTCATAAACTGCCGTTCCTGAGAATGCTTTGGCTTTAGGGTCACTTAAAGAAGTCCAACTGACCAATTCTGAAAGGGTCGTTGAGGATGGTAATTCTGGGCCACCCTTTAAATAGCTTAGGTTCCAATCTGATGTAATTTCCATTGGTTGTCCTATGGCCGTGGTATATACCAAATCAGAAACATTTTTTAATTCTCCGGATTGCAAGATAAATGCAGTTCCGGGCTCCATAACTAGCTGAACCATGGTTTTACCGTTGTTGCTCTTGATTTTAGCCTTACCTACCTCCCCGTTTAGAGGGTTAAACACAGTAATTTGAGAAGTCAAAATATTTAAAGGAATTTCACTTATAGTCTGATCACCATGGTTGACGATATAATAAATTTTTTCTCCATTAATTTCTCTTCGAATATACTTTAGTCCCTCTTTAACCAGGGCTTCATTTTTGACACCAACATTCATTAATTCTCCCAACAAATCTTCCGTTTGCACCACTTTTTGGTTTAATTCTTCAAGCTTTGAGATGCGTTCAGCATATTTATTAAAACCAGGTACCGCATCAGGGACCCCTAGAAATACAATGTTTGCACCTTGGCTTTTTAGGTCAAGAAGTTTTTCCAGAGTAGCCAGTGGAATGATACTGCAATCGGGCACAACCAATGCTTTATACCGACCTCCGGGAAGTTGTAATTCTCCATGATTAAATGCTATTTGACCTACGAAATCATCTGAGATATAATCACTTCCAAAACCATTTTCGGTTAACTTTTTATGAGTCTTGTAAAAAGGAGTATCTAACAACCACTGATCAAGAGAATGAATCTTAAACTGAAAAAAAAGTGTCCCATCCAAATACCGATCCCAAAGATCGTGAATTGGAAAATACAACAAGGTTTCATTATCAGCTACCCCCTTCTGTAAAAAGGATTGGCACCTAGAGATGTATGAGAATAAACCAGAGGCATCTTCCCAGATGCTGTTATTTTCGTTAAAGTTCACCGAGGCGTAAAACTTCCAACCCGGCCAGGAGGCACGCTGGGGTGAATAAGTCGAACCGTGGAGTACGGTATGGTTAATACCACTTAACAATAAATCTTCAACTTCAGGTTTACACTGAGACAAGGCCGTTTTAAAATGCTCTCTGAGCCATGTAAAAGTCTCAGAAGAAACCAGAGGCTTTCCTGAAATATGAGCTGCGGATGCCGCAAATTTCAACATGGCAGGATCCGCATCGCCTGGGCGAATATTCTCAGTCAGTCTTCGAAAGCCAGGGATATCATAAGGCATTGAGCCGAAGGTTTCACATTCAGGGATGTCCGCTGCAGCATAGAGATCTATAAGATTCCCCGGGGATCCATGAGCTTGTAATCGGCTTAAGAAACCCTTTTGATGTGCCCATTGAGTCCAAGGTCTTACAAATTCTTCAAGTAATAGTTCTGAGATCGTCTCCCGGTAATCTGATCGAATTCTATTAGAGACTGCATCATCTCTTTTTTCAAACAAGCGGTTAAGGTAGGGACGAACATCATAGCCTTTTTTCTGTTGAAAGGAAGTGAAAAAGTTGGGTGTGAAATCCGTTCCATATACCTCATAACTATCATTAAAAACAGCTCTTAGCTTTGATTGATCTTTTAAAAATGCCTGATTAAAAGGCTGCGTATAATCCTCAAAGGCCTCTTTTGAATAATGATCAAGCGTATAGCCCTTACCTCCAGGAGCAGCCCTTTTAACTTGCTGCCCGGTGAGACCCTGATACACAAAATATACCGTGTAGTCATCTTTTTTGGCCTTCCATAGTAGTTTTCCTTTTTTGATGTGATCGTGTAAATCAACAAAAGTATCATCACTACCATAAGCATAGACCCCAAGGAATTTCATAGGATTTCCTTTTATGATGGAATCGCCAACTTTTTGCTCGATAACTTCTTTTTTCTGTACTACTATTTTATGACTCACAATCTTTTTGGCTGCATATTGCTGCTCGACTTGAGGGCCTCCATAGGGCCAACCGGTACCCAAAGACATGTCAACTCCCATACCGAGGCTATCTGCGGTTCTTACGGTAAAATCCAGTAGGGCCATCCATTGTGGAGAAAGATATTCTACAGTATTTTCTTCCTCCCCCTTAACGCCGTAAATAGGCGTAATTTCTACCCCACCAATACCTGCCTTACTCAGGGATATCAGATTGTGACGGATCCCAGCGCTATCCACAGCACTTCCCATCCACCACCAGCGAGTCCAAACTTTTTGTGATTCTGAGATTTCCGGCCAATGGTCAATTTGTTGTCCAAATGCAGTACTCCCAATAAGGAGCAACAAAATCACATTATAATTTCTTAATTTCATAAACTTACTGCGTAAACTCATTGATCTTTAATGGATGGGAACAAAGCAGTACTCCCCTTTTTGTTAATAACTATTTTTCTTGACTCGTAATCATGTAGCAACTTTTATGAGCTTTCTTCTCAAATACTGATACGATCTATTGCCAAGGTGGCTGATGCATACGCCTTGGACAAGAAAACAAAACGCAAATTCAAACTACTTGGCGCTATCGCTCATGTAGATTCAGGTTTAAAACCCAATCCATCGCTATGCGTGGTTGGATAGTTTATTGATCTTTTTCTTTTATCGCTACGTTCTTAAGCTGTACCCCTGTTATAAATTCAGTCCGCTGCTTATTGCTGTTCTTTGTAGTGAGTTTTAAATTTTCAAAAACAAAATTTGATAAATCATATTGATCAGACTCTTGAATGTTAAACACTACATCGCAATTCAAGTTTATATTTTTCATGGTGATATTAGAAGCTTTTGATTTTCGAATATCATCCTCCCCTTTGAGGTTAAAAAACTGTGTCCAAGGCTTGATGAAGATCATACTTTTGGCAGTTCCGCTAATATCTTCCACCTGTATGTACTCATAGTTCTGTTTGGTGTCCGGCCGCATTTTAAGCCATAAAATACGTGTGGCATCCTCCACGGTACTTCGTCTAAAAAGCACATTGTAATTATGAATAGATTCACTTCCACATGTCAAAGTGCTGTGACAAAACCCATAGGTGTTGTCTTCAATTAGGATGTTTCTGTTCTCTCCATTATTCGTGTCTTGATGAGCGAAGGGGCCCTTCCCTCCTTTTAATGCTACAGCATCATCATTTACTGACATATAACAATTCTTAATCAGAAAATTGGTGCACACATCAATATCCACTGCATCAGTACTTGGTGCCTTCACAGGCGCAGAAGGAGAGGTGATTTTTAGATTTAAAAGTTTTACGTTTTCACATTTATAAAAATGTGTAGTCCAAAAAGGAGAATCCATTAAATGCACTCCTGAGATTTGAATATTTTTACTATTGGAAACATATAATAAACGGGGCCTCATTTCATCCTTGTTAGTACAGTCCGGATTCCATGCTCTACGCAGCCAAAAGGCTTTCCAATAGCGTAAACCATTACCATTAATGGTACCCTTTCCAGTTAAGGTAAACCCATCAATTCCATCCACATTAATGATCGCAGGAAAATACTTCACCGACTCCCCTTCTATTCGGGTCATCAAAACTGGAAAATTACTGATATCGTCGCTGCCTTTAATGATCGCTCCTTGGTTCAAATACAGATGAGTGTTCTGTTTAAAAAATAAGGCGCCGGTTAAAAATACACCTTTAGGAATCACTATGACGCCGCCACCTTTCTCCGCCGCCAAGTCAATTACTGATTGTATAGCCTTGGTTTGAACCAAACTACTATCTCGCTCTACCCCGAAATCTGTGATGGAATATTGTTTCCCTAATTCAGAAAGTGGAATTTGAGTCGTTTCTCGGAACCAATCTGGTATAGGAGTGCCATCAGGAAAGACATCCTGAGCCAACAAACTAAGTGGTCCAATACCTAAAAAGAAAAATAAAATATACCAGTGATTTAAACGACTAGTTTGCATAGATAAACTTCTTTGGTTTGATTAACGACCTAAATATAATAGTTTATAAGCTAAAGGGTCATCCTCTACCATCCTGCATAACCAGAAATAGTTCGCTGAATTAAACCAAAAAAAGTCATAGAGCACCTACTTTTCCAGCAATTGCTATACGCTTTCTAACTCACCTTCTATAGGTTTTTACTTGTGTATGGGCTTTAAAACAGTTGGCTTGTCATCCTCGCCAAAAATCAACTCCAGATAATCCTCTTTGGGCAATGCACCAAAAAAGTCCTCAATAACAATAGGTTCCAACAACTCGGCAATTTCATTTATCTCATAACGGGTACCTATTAATAATTCTTCAAGCGTTTCAACTGGTTCCTTTCCGAAGAAATCACCATAAATTTTAAAATTGGTGATTCTTCCTTTTTCCACAAAAATCCGAAGATCGATCTCCCCTATTGGAAAACGTTTAGCACGTTTGATATTGAATTTTGGTGAGCTCCCATAATTCCAATCCCAAGTTCCATACTTCTGATCTCGAAGTTTATAAACATCCTGCCACTGTTCTGTTGTTAACCTATAGGTCTCAAAGTTCTTTTCTTCTTTATACAACCCTTTTAAGATTAATTTTCTGAAGCTTTCAATATCTAGTTCATGGTCTAGAAATTCAGAAATATTGGCAATTCTGCTACGGACAGATTTATGACCTTTGGATTCGATTTTACTCATTTTCACATTTAGCGCTCTTGCCACTTCAGACAGGTCACTATCAAATAATAAGGTTCCATGATGGAACATTCTTTTCCCTGTAGAAAATTGGGCATTACCAGATATTTTCTTGTCTTGAACTAGAACATCATTTCGTCCTTTGAGCTCAGCTGGAACCCCCATATCGTTTAACAGATTTGTCACCGGAAGGGTGAATTTTCTAAAGTTATTCAAACTCTTGACATCGTGATCTGTGATAAAACTAAAATTTAAATTACCAAAATCATGATACACCGCACCACCACCAGACATTCTGCGAACCACATGTATACCTTTCTGTTGTACATATTTGAAATTTATCTCTTCAAGAGTATTTTGGTTCCTCCCAATGATGATGGAAGGGTCATTGATGTAAAAAAGCAAGTAATCATTTTTCGGATTAAAATTCCTCAGTGCATATTCCTCCAAAGCCAGATTGATCCGTGGATCATTAACACCTTCATTATCTATAAAAACCATATGTATTAATTATTATTTTATATTCTTTGATACCGATAGTAATTTACCAAATAATCGGCTTACGGACTAAAAATGAGCGAAGTTTTGATCATAGAAACTTTTGTTTCTACTCCAAGGTAGCAATAGATAAAAATCTGTCAACAGTATAATTACTCTAGAAGAGTTGAATAATTGATGATTTTTTAACGTATAATATACTATGCAGAATTTATTTTTTTTTATTTTTACCGCGATTGTATAAGAAAGTGCTATCAATAATACAAATCTCAAAAGACTTTGATAAGTTCTTGTTAAAGTTTTTCAGTTTTTATCAAGGATACTAAACCTTAAAGGAAGACCTGATAATTTGGAAGGTAAAAATCAAAAATTATTTTTTTTTTGCCCATGGCTGATATTTTATGTTTTTCTAAAACTATGGAACTACAACGATAAACCGAAAATGATTAATAAACTACCCAACCACGCATAGCGATGGATTGGGTTTTAAACCTGAAGCTAGATGAGCAATAGCGCAACACATAGCATTCGATTTTTCATCGCGGTTTACGGCGCGTCCAAGGGTAGCGATATTGATCGATGCGTTTACA